>CALXWJ010000069.1 GCA_944392335.1 uncultured Clostridia bacterium | reverse complement strand
TTCTCCCCTATGAAACAATCGTCAAGGCGCATGAGGGCGACCCGGACGCAATAAACGCCGTTCTGTCCCACTACGCCGGATATATCCGCTATTTTTCCAAAATACACGGGCAGGTCAACGCCGAGGTTGAGAAATATGTGAAACAACAGCTAATTGCCGCGCTATTCAAATTTCGGTTTGACCGATAAAATATAATTTACGGAGGTGTTTTTTTGATTATCAAAAATAAAACAATAGACGGTGGAAAAGGTTTTGATTGGGGAAAAGTATCTTCGGAATATGCAAAATATCGAGATATTTATCCACAAGAATTTTATCAAAAAATTCTTGATCTGGGATTGTGTAAAGACGGACAAATAGTTTTAGACCTTGGTACGGGAACCGGTGTTCTACCAAGAAACCTGTATTCTTACGGAGCGAAGTGGGTTGGCACAGACATTTCAAAAGAGCAAATCCAGCAGGCACAAAAGTTATCCAAAGGAATGGATATTGATTATTATGTGAAGGCGACAGAAAACATAGTTTTCCCAGCAGAATCTTTTGATGTCATTACAGCGTGCCAATGTTTCTGGTATTTTGACCACAAAAAAGTTATGCCCAATTTGTATCGAATGTTAAAGCCTAATGGTAAATTATTGGTTTTGTATATGGCGTGGCTCCCCTATGAGGATAAAATAGCAGGAAAAAGCGAAGAGCTTGTTTTGAAGTATAGTCCAAAATGGAGTGGCTCAGGAGAAAAACTCCATCCAATTCAAATTCCAGATTGCTATGAATCGAAATTTGATATGGTTTACCATGAGGAATATCTCTTGAATGTGCATTTTTCCAGAGATACATGGAATGGACGCATGAAGGCTTGTCGTGGTGTAGGTGCATCTCTTTCTAAAGAAGAATTGAAAAAATGGGAATCCGAACATCTAAAAATGCTTTCAGAAATAGCGCCAGAAGAATTTGATATAAAGCATTATGCAGCACTCGTTGAACTACAAGCTCGGAAGTAAGCTTTTCATATACAAAAACTGCTGCGAATAAGCGTTTTAAGGTACGCTTAGCGCAGCAGCTTTATTTTATTGATTTTCTATGCAATCAGCCATTTTATCCAGCCAGCCGCCGTCGAAAAGCTCGATCGTTCCCGCATCGCATGCCGCAGAAAGCTTATTGTTTATAGGCAGCTTTGCAACATTTTTGATACCGTATTTTTCGGCTGTTTCATCTATATGGCTTTCCCCGAATATCTTATGCTTTTTACCGCAGTCGGGACATTCAAAATATGACATATTCTCAACAATACCCAATATCGGTATATTCATCATTTGTGCCATATTGACTGCCTTTTGCACGATCATCGAAACAAGCTCCTGAGGAGATGTAACAACTATGATACCGTCAATGGGAAGAGACTGGAATACTGTCAAAGGTACGTCTCCCGTTCCCGGCGGCATGTCAACAAACATATAGTCGATATCGCCCCAAATAACATCTGTCCAAAATTGCTTTACAGTACCTGCAAGAATGGGCCCTCTCCATATAACCGGATCGGAAGCATTTTGCAAAAGTAAATTAATACTCATTATTTCTGTTCCCATTTTGGATTTTACCGGAAGCAATGCCTCGCCCGTGCTTTCAGCCTTACATTTTAAGCCGAAAGCCTGTGGGATCGACGGGCCTGTAATATCCGCATCAAGTATAGCCGTTTTATAGTCTCTCCTTTGCATTAAAACCGCTATCAAAGACGTTACCATTGATTTTCCGACTCCTCCCTTTCCGCTTACAACCGCAATTACCTTTTTTACGGAGGAATCCTTATTTATCGGCGCCAAAAGGCTTTCTGCCGTTCTTTCGCTGCAATCTGAGCTGCAGGATTCGCAATTATGTGTGCATTCACTCATTTTTCTTCTTCCTTTCGTTATTATATTATTTTATTAATATTCTATACTTCTATCTTTCCCCGCTCCAAAGCGTATTAATTTTATTTTCCGCTCCTTTTTGTCGATCAAAACACTGTCCCACAGATCTTCACTGACTGTATTCAATATTCTTTCGGCAAAGCCGCCGCCTTTGGGCATCTGCCACAGCTGCGGTACATATGCGGTTTGACTGCCTGTTAAAATAAAGTTTATCCCTCTTATTTTGCCTATAAAATCTCCGTGATAATGACCCGCAAACCAGCCTGCCAAATCAAACTGCCTTTTGTTTTTTTCAAATAAAACGGTATCCATAAGAAGCTGTCCGTTCTGTTTTGATGTGTCGCTTTTGCATCTGCCGTGATCAAACTCTTCAAAAGGCGTATCATGGGAAAATATCAAAATTGTCCAGCTGCCGTCCACATTTAAGGCGTCTTGTTTGAGCCAGCTTATCTGATCTTCATCTGTCCCGTAAATTTTTATGAAATTATTATCATCCATTATATAATAAAAAGAACACAATATAATAAAACGTATCTTCTTTTCGGGATAGTCGGCATAATAATACGGCTTTGGCTTTATTCTTGTCACATTATCGTATTGTTCTAAAAAATCGGTCGCCTCATACCAATCCTCATCGATTGCTATATCAGTCTTACAATAATAAATATTATCCCAATATCCGTCATGATTTCCCTGAACAGGATAAAATCTTTTATTGACCGCATTTTTATATTTCATCATTTGCGATATTAATATTCCCACGGTATATTTCTTCGGTATATTCCCGTTTAAAAAATCTCCCATATGAACCAGACAGTTAAAATTTACGAGCTTGTCCACCTCCGATATATTTATCAGAAAATCCTCCAATGAATTATCCAGATGTGAATCGGCGGCAAGCGCGAACAAAAAATCATATTTTTCCTCATTTATTTTTTTTGCGACTCTTGTTATTTCATCTACGTAATACGGTTTTATGGTTTTCATAAGAATCCCCCGTTTTCTGTTTTGAGATATTTTCTTCAGCAACAGCTGCTGTTTTGTCAAATACTGTATCGATAAAAACATCCTCCCATTAATTATAATTGTATCAGCAAGATATGTCAATATATTTTATAATTTTTGCATCACCATATCATCAAAAAAACAAACACCCCATACTCAAATGAGCACGGGGCATTTACCATATTCAGTTATCTTTAATCAATCAAATCAAATAACCTAAAACCAAATTATTTTGCATAATCAACAGCTCTGGTTTCTCTGATAAGACTGATTTTAATTTGTCCCGGATATTCAAGTTCTGCTTCAATTCTCTTAACAATATCCTTTGCAACCAAAATCATACCGTCGTCACTGATCACTTCAGGCTTGACCATTATCCTGATTTCACGACCCGCCTGGATCGCAAACGATTTTTCAACACCCTCAAATTCATTTGCTATTTCTTCAAGCTTCTGCAAACGTTTAATATAGGTTTCAAGATTTTCCCGTCTTGCGCCCGGTCTTGCAGCTGAGATCGCATCTGCCGCCTGAACAAGCTGTGCTATTACAGTTTCGGCATCGACATCACCGTGATGAGCCATAATTGCATGTACAACTTCTTTATTTTCCCTGTACTTTTTGGCAATATCGGCACCGATCGTCACGTGTGAGCCTTCAATTTCATGGTCTACCGCTTTTCCTATATCATGCAACAGACCGGCTCGGCGCGCCAAATTGACATCAACACCCAGCTCTCCTGCCATAACTCCGGCAAGATGTGCAACTTCTATGGAATGCTTCAAAACATTCTGTCCATAGCTTGTTCTGTATTTCAGTTTACCAAGTAGTTTAATTAATTCAGGATGTAATCCGTGCACACCTGTTTCAAATGATGCAGATTCACCCTCTTGCTTTATTGTAGCCTCTACCTCTTTTTGAGCTTTCATAACTGTTTCTTCGATACGGGCAGGATGTATTCTTCCGTCCACAATAAGTTTTTCCAATGCGATTCTTGCAACTTCTCTTCTGATTGGATCAAAACTTGATAAAATCACAGCTTCAGGCGTATCATCGATTATCAGATCAACCCCGGTCATCGTTTCAAGAGTTCTTATATTCCTTCCCTCTCTGCCGATAATTCTTCCTTTCATCTCATCGTTAGGCAGGGATACAACCGAAACGGTAGTTTCAGCAACGTGGTCAGCCGCTATCTTTTGTATTGACATAGCCACAATATTTCTGGCGTTTTTCTCAGCATTTTCCTTCGCCTGCTGCTCAATTTCTTTTACCATGACTGCGGCTTCATGCCTTGTTTGACTTTCAATATCGGAAATAATGGCTGCTTTTGCCTCTTCCTTTGTCATTCCTGAAATTTTTTCAAGATTATCAAGCTGCATTTGTTTTATCTGTACAACTTCATTCTCTTTTTCTTCCAGATGCTTCAGTTTTTGACTTAATGCATTGTCTTTTCTTTCCAAAGCATCTGTTTTCTTATCAAGATTTTCTTCTTTTTGATTAATTCTTCTCTCTTGTACGCTTATCTCGCGGCGTCTTTCTTTTATTTCGGCCTCCGCTTCGGTTTTTAATTTCTGAGCGGCTTCTTTTCCTTCAAGCAATATTTCACGTTTTTTTGCTTTTGCTTCTTTTTTAGCATCCTCAACAATCGCTTCTGCTTTTTCCTCCGCAGAACCAAAAGCCTTTTCCGCAATATTCTTTCTGTATGTAATTCCGAATTTAAAAGACGCAATATTCAAAACTGCAAATACTGCCGCAAGAATTATAAATACAATAGTTAAAGTATCTATCTTAATCACCTCCAAAAATAATAAATCTCAGGGGATTAATCCCCTTATTCAACACTTTCGGCAGTCTTGAATTTTTGCCGAAAATTAAGCATTGTCTGTCATATATGGCAGCAAACATTTTATGCTTAAGTCAAAATCAACTTAAATTCGGAGATATTGAATTAGATATTTTATGTTTATATATACATATTAATCCTGCAATTCAACATTTCCGGATTAATAGTTAAAAGAAATATAAAGCACCTTTATATTTTATACGATTTTTACCTGTATGTCAAGTATTTTTTTATTTTAAGGGAAAAAAATCAAAGAAATGTTACAAAAAATATTATTTTGAAAAAAAATGACCGCTTGAATCATATATTCCATCCGCCGTTTATTTCCACGATCTGACCCGTAATATATTGTGCTTTTTCACCGGCAAGAAAATAGATCAGCTGTGCGCATTCCTCCGGTTTTCCTATCCTTCCCAAAGGAATTTGTTCACATATTTCATCAATGTCCTCTTTTGATAAATGAGAGTTCATTTCGGTATCGATAATTCCGGGCGCGACACAATTGACTCTTATTCCGGAAAGTCCCAGTTCCTTTGCCAAAGCCTTCGTGAATCCTATCACACCCGATTTTGCGGCAGAGTAGTGTACCTCGCAGGAGGCGCCGCAGACCCCCCATATTGAGGATACGTTTATAATAGAACCACTGTGGTTTTTAATCATATTTTTCACAACCGCGTTCGTTACATTATACACGCCTGTAAGATCGGTGTTTATCATATTATTCCAATCGCTGCTGTTTATATCAACAAACAGCTTCTGCTGTGATATCCCTGCGTTATTTATCAGTACATCTATATTTTTGTATTTTTTTATAATATCCTTTACAGTATTTTCGATCTGTTCATAATCGCAAATGTCCGCGCAATATGAAATACACTTTATCTTCCCGCATAATTTTTCGGCGCTTTTTGCGTCTTTATGATAGACAACAAAAACACGATACCCTTTTTTTGCAAACAATTCGGCACAGCTTGCACCTATCCCTCTTGTGCCTCCTGTGATCAATACGTTTTTCATCAGACAATTCTCCAATATTTTCAGATTTCGATCAATATGTCATGCAATGCCCTTTTTGGGACGTTCAAAATATTTTCATCATCAAAAAAATATTTTGGGTCATCTTTCATTTCGCATATTTTGCTCCTTTGATCCGGATATCCCAAAGCAAGCAAATATAACATTTCGTATCTTTCTTCCGAAAGCCCGAACAGTTTGAGAAGCTGCTCACGGTTTATCGCTCCCAGCCAGCAGCTTGCGATCCCCATATCCCAAGCGCCGTACATCATTGCCGCGATCGCCGTGCCCGCTTCCGTTTCAAAAGTTTTTTTGACCGACCTGTCACCAAATACCGCAATATATGCAACCGGCCCTTCACCCTTTTTCGGTGCGCCGTCTTGAAGATATCCCGCCCATTTTGTCAAAGGAAATATCTCGTCAAGCATTTTTTCATCATCGATCACGGCAAATTTCAGCGGCTGAATGTTTGCAGCATATGCGCAAACTCTTGCGTAATCGACCAGCTGTATCAAATCTTCCTTTTTTATCTTTGTCTGTTTGAACCTTCTTATTGTTCTGCGTTCTTTCAATACCTTTGATGTTTCCATTTTGATTTCTCCTTTATTCTGTACTGTCAAGCAATTCCTTTATGTTTTTCAGCTTCTGGAGCAGCCCCGAAAAACGTTTTGATCTCTCATTGTTTTTTATCATTTTAATGATACTTTGCTCCATCCCTACAATAATTACCATTTCCTTTGCCCGGGTTATCGCGGTATACAGTAAATTTCTGAACATAAGAAGATCCGGAAAGTTATGGATGGGAATTATAACGTAAGGAAATTCATTTCCTTGGCTTTTATGAACGGTTATCGCATAAGCAAGCTCCAATTCATCAAGATTGGCAAAGCCGTAGGACACGGTCTTATCGTCATCAAAAACTATCTCCATGACTTTATCAACAGCAGAAATTCTCTTTATTATTCCTATATCTCCGTTAAATATACCCATTCCGGTCTCTCCGTTGCTTCTGATCCATTCCAGATCATAATTATTTTTATTCTGCATCACCTTGTCGCCCGTCCTGAAAATAATCTTTCCGTGAGCATATTCGCTTTTCATATAATCGGGCGGGTTTACCTCTGCCTGGATAATCGTATTCAATGATACGACGCCTAAAATATTTTTTCTTGAAGGCGATAGTATCTGAATCGAATTTACCGGATCTACTCCGTATTTTGCCGGCAGTCTGTTCTTATAAAGATCTGCGATCGTATACGCCGCCACATTTGCATCCTGTCTGCGTATAAAGAAAAAATCCGGGTTATCGCTCTTGAAAACAGGCAGCTCTCCCCTGTTTATTCTATGTGCGTTCACAACTATCAGGCTTTCCTGTGCCTGTCTGAATATATGTTCCAGTTTTATGACCGGTACAACATCCGAAGCCATCAGATCCCTCAATACGTTTCCGGGCCCCACCGACGGAAGCTGATCACAGTCTCCCACCATTATAAACCTTGCTCCGGGTTTTATCGCTCTTAACAGCGCGTTCATGAGATTTATATCCAGCATACTCATTTCATCAACAATTACTACATCCGCCGAAAGAGGATTTTCCTCATTTTTTGAAAAAGCAGCATTAAATTCATCGTCATTCCTGACAACGCCAAGCAGTCGATGTATCGTTTTAGCTTCTATCCCCGTGAGCTCACTCATACGTTTTGCCGCACGTCCCGTAGGTGCCGCAAGAGCTATTTTTAATTTCATGCTCCGCATTATCCTTATAATGGTATTTATTGTTGTTGTTTTACCTGTTCCCGGCCCTCCCGTTATTATAACGCATCCATGCAAAACAGAGGCTAAAACCGCCTCTTTTTGCTCCTTTACAAGAATTATACCCTCAGATGCGGCAATTTCATTGATCGCCTTTTCCGCTTCCTTTGTTGTCATTGTATATTTTTGATCCGCCCCGGACAAAGAACATATCCTTCTTGCAACATATATCTCAGCAGTCAGCAAACTCATAAGATAGCATACCTCAATACCGTCAACCACATCCAAAAACAGATCCTTGCCCGATGATAAAGATGATATTGCACTTTCTGCTTCATCTTTTGTTACCGATAGATTATAAATTGTCTGCTCAATAAGTATTTCTTTCGGCAGATATGTATGTCCGTTTCCATATGCCGCCTTAAGCAAAACATATTTTACATACGCCCTTATCCTCTCGGGGGAATTTTTCGGTATACCAAGCGTAACCGCTATATTGTCCGCCGTTTTGAATGTTATCCCGTCGATTTCGTTTGCAAGTATATACGGGTTTTCCTTTATCTTTTCCACGGCATTCACACCTAAAATGCGGTGCACATTTGCCGCGATCTTCGTAGAAATGTTAAAACGCTGTAAAAACATTACGATTCCCGACATGGATCGGAGTTTTTGATACTCCTCCCCTATCTTTGCCGCTTTTTGCTCCGTTATTCCCTTTATTTCACTTAAGCGTTCAGGATAATTTAACAAAATATTCAACGTATCTTCCTCAAATTTATCAACAATTTTTTTTGCCGTTGCTTCTCTTATTCCATGTATGATCCCCGACGACAGATACTGAAGAATTGCTTTTTTATCCGAAGGCGGCACGGTTTTATATTGTTTAACCGAAAATTGTTCCCCATACTCCGGATGCACGACCCACAAGCCTTCCATCTCAATATTTTCGCCCGCGCTCACATACGGCATATATCCCACTGCCGTAAACATTCCTTCTTCTTTACTTGTAATATCACAAATGGTATATCCGTTTTCTTCATTGAAAAAAATGATCTCCGTCACTGTCCCCGTAACCGTGACCCAATTGCTTCCACCGTAATTCATGATTCACTCCGTTATGCATAAAAATACTTTTGCATTCTCACCGCAAATAAAATATCTTTTTTATCAATAAATATTTTAACACATTTTAATATTTATGTAAAGCATTAACAATCAAAAAATCAAATATCAAAAATTCACTGCCAATTTTCACTGCACCATGTGTACATTCAAATAATCTGCGGGAGATTGTACTCTCACTGATTACAATTATGGAACCTGTTGCCGATTACACCGGTGGACAACACGTACGCAGTTATAAATTTAAAGGGATTGACCGAAAAGGACAAAATAAAATTCTTCTCTGTCAATCCCTTTATTTTTTGATTAAAAAAGCAATAGCACCAACAATTATTTGTTGATCTCTTCTTTTAAAGGCTTTCCTGCTTTAAATGCCGGCACTTTTGATGCAGCGATGGTGATTTCTTCGCCGGTTCTCGGATTCTTACCCTTTCTTGCTTCTCTTGCTCTTACTTCAAATGTACCGAAGCCAACCAACTGAACCTTGTCACCTTCTGCCAAAGCACTTGTAATTGAAGCAATTACAGCTGATACCGCTTTTTCTGCATCTTTCTTTGATAAAGAAGATTGTTCGGCAACAGCGGCAATTAATTCCGTTTTGTTCATAAAATTTTCCTCCTGTTCGTTTTATTAGGTTCTGTCTGCAACCCTCTTAAGTATTCTATACAAAAAAACTGCATTTGTCAAGGGTTTTACTATATTTTTTACCAACTTTTTTAAAAATTATCATAAATTTCATATTTTTTTGATATTTTCGGATCACATTTTTTTATTTAAAGATATCCTGCACATATAACAAGCTTTTAACATATTGTTATTATATAAAACTTTTTATTTATTCAGCGAAAGGAGTTATAAGTATGAATGATTATTCGATAAAACATTGTGATGACGAAAATAACATAGGGTGTACAGAAACCTGTTATAAGGATATTAATGTAAGTATTCCCGTTACAATAAAACCTTTTGGAAAAATAGGCAACGTAAAAACTAAATGTCTTGAAGGTTCTATCATCTGCAAAAACAACTCGCATCACTGCCCCGACACTGAAGACAGCTGCAAATATGTAATAACGCAAAAAATATGTGTTGAGATCCCTGTTGTATTCGGCGCGAGCGTTGAGGCGGAGGAAGCTTTTATAGACTGCGACTGCCAAAAAAAACAGCCAGACTGCTTTGACGGCATAAACGAATCGGATATTTCATGAAACAGCCGATAACATTCTGATTAACATAACATTTTTATTAACATTTGATCATTCTGTATCATATTATAATACAGAGTACTGATTCGGTACTCCTACAAACAAATAAGGAGGTGTTGTTTATGGCTGAAATAAATACTGAAAATCATGATCAAACATGTCCTGCGGTAGCATATCAGATGTCCTCCGTCTGCGTTCCCGTTACCGTTTCACCTTTTGCAAAAACAGGAGCAACAGCTACCAAATGCTGTGGTGCCCCGACCGTTACTCAAGGGATATCTACCTGCGGAGGGATAAAAAACGGACAATGCGTTTTCACAATATCTCAAAATATCTGTGTTGAAGTGCCGGTCGAATTCGGTGCGGTGGCAACAGTCGGAGACACTTATGTGGAATGTATTGACGCGTCTGAGGATGATATTTGCATTGATTGTAAAAATTATTTTCCAGAAATTTCCGATACTGCCGATATAAAAGAATAATTCTTTAAATTAAAAAGCCGGGCAAATGCAATTTTGATTCGTTTGCCCGGCTTTATAATTTTTTTCATTATTTAATAAAGGCTTGTCCCATTATTAAATGAAGGCAACAGTGCAGCATAGCTTCGCTGTAATCGGTGGGATACTGTATTCTCAAACTGACTACAAATTATGGAACCTGCGCCTATCACGACGGGGAACTTCTTATCCGCAATCATAGAGATTAATGCCGGGGATATTATTCCGATATTGTTTTATGAACATAAAACTGCATAACATCCTTTTAAAAAATAACTTCTTGACATAAATATCCGTTTAGAGTATAATATTACCTGTAAACCAGCATTAAATTAAAAAATTACATATGAAAGGATGTATAAAATGAGCAAGATATATAAATTTTTAGCATTTGATTTTGGTGCGTCATCAGGCCGTGCCATGCTTGCCACTTTTGACGGTACAAAAATAACGTTAGAAGAAAAACATCGGTTTCCAAATGATCCTGTCGTTATGAACGGCGGATTCTATTGGGATGTCATGCGATTGTTCCATGAAATAAAACAAGGTATATTGGCATGTGTTAATTCCGGTGATAAAGATATCGATTGTATAGGTATTGATACCTGGGGCGTGGACTATGGACTTTTGGACAAAAATGATAAGTTATTGTCAAACCCTTATCATTACAGAGACACGCGGACTGACGGCATGTATGAAGAAGCCTTTAAGCATATATCCAAAGAAGAAATTTATAATTCAACAGGTATCGCGTTTAACTGGTTCAATACTTTATTCCAATTGCTATCAGCAAAATTATCAAATGATGTTGCACTTGAAAATGCAAAAACCCTTTTATTCATGCCAGATTTGTTTAATTTCCTTTTAACGGGCGAAAAAAGATGTGAATACACGATTGCATCGACCTCACAAATGTTTGATTCGAAAACTCACACATGGGCAGTCGATCTGTTGAAAAAACTTGATTTACCCACAGATATTTTTGCACCTATGATCTATCCGGGGGAAAAAGTAGGCGTACTCCTTCCCGAAATTGCAGAAGAGCTTGGTGTGGGTCAAATTCCGGTAATGGCTGTAGCCTCACATGACACAGGTTCCGCAGTTGCTTCCGTTCCGGTAACAGATCATGATGATTTTATATATATATCCAGCGGAACATGGTCTTTGATGGGCGTTGAATTAAAAGCTCCTAATATCACGCCTGATGCATTAAAATATAACTTCACAAATGAAGGCGGCGTCAATAAAACTATTCGGTTCTTAAAAAATATCATGGGTCTATGGCTCATTCAGGAATCACGCCGTCAATGGAAACGCGAAGGTGAAGAACTCGGTTTTAACGATCTTGAACAAATGGCGAATGACGCTGCTCCTTTTGAAAGCTTTATCGACCCTGATTATCCGGCATTTCAGACTCCCGGAAATATGCCTAAAAGAATCAAAGAATACTGCCAAAAAACAGGTCAGAAGGTGCCCGAAACAAAGGGCGAGATCATTCGATGCATTGCACAAAGTCTTGCCTTCAAATACAGACAAACGGTTGAGGGCATGGAAGATGTTACCCACAACAAATATTCCGTTATTAATATTGTCGGCGGCGGCATAAAAGATAAAATGATTTGCCAATTTACCGCAAATGCGACAAAAAGGATCGTAAACGCCGGTCCAGTTGAGGCAACAAGTATCGGTAACGTAATTGTTCAGGGTATCGGTATGGGAGCAATTAAAGATTTAAAAGAAGGCAGACAAATTGTTAAAAATTCTTTTGACATCACTGAATATAAACCACAGGATTCCGATGCATGGGATAAAGCATATGAACAATGGAAAAAGATCGTGACGGCATAAATTGATGTGAAAAGACTGTAATAGAAAAACAAAATCAAACAAAGTCTCAGTTTGACCACACAACTATAATGAAATAATCTGATCGAATGTATGAAATAAAGTCTGTAAATACAGATCTTTTATGATAATTACTTGATTATTAAGGCGCAAATTTGATTTTGACTTATGATTTAGTTATACTGCAAAATTCTATGAATTTCGGCTCTATAATAAATGTTGGGGTAACCAAATAGAGTTCGAAAAAAAATTTTAATAAATTTTAAAAAAAGTAGAGCATATTTGGTAAAAATCCGTTAAAATGGAATTAGCAAGAAACCATGAACGGAGGAACCTAATATGCTCTATACTTATTTTACAGAAGATTTGCTCGGATTGCAAGAGGTAATTATCAAAAAAATTGAAAATAACGAAAAAAATATAACTATTTATGTAGAATTGGAAAGAAAAGAACACACTTGCCCTCATTGTAATACCAAAACTAACACAATTCACGACTACCGAACACAAAAAATTAAAGACATTCCCGCTTTTGGAAAATCAGTTACTATT
>CALXWJ010000068.1 GCA_944392335.1 uncultured Clostridia bacterium | reverse complement strand
TTAATTAAAATCATCTTCTTTGCCGGTTATTTTGTTATTCTTTATACTTCGGTATATCGGCATAACGAATGTAAATCTGTCATAGTTAAAATTGCACCGGCTAAAAATGAATATCTTTTAATTTTGACCATGAAAAAAGACCTGCTAAAAAAACACAGCTCCAAAGCGGAAAGGCTTAGGCATTCCGGGGAGCAGCAATTCGACAAGATCACGCTCATTGTCTTCACCTACCTGCTCTGTTATAAAAATGCCGCCCGGCTTTAATATACGATGCAGTTCGGCAGGGACATAATTCCCATGACGGTTGATAACAATGTCAAACTCATCATTATGAAACGGCAGGAATGTAGCACAAAAATACAGATATAAATTCAAAAAAAGTATTGACAAACCAATATAACTATGGTATAATTCTATCGTTAAACAAGCAGAACTTATCCGTTCTCACCGTCCGACGAAAGTTTTACGGTAGATATTGTCCTGATGGAATTATGTATACCCAGGTGTATTTTTGCGGATAGTTTTGTATCCGTTTTTTTTGTTGCACAAAATAATTTTAGTTCGGAGGGGATTTATATAGCTAACAAAGAATTGCAAATCAACGAAGAAATTCGTGATGCACAGGTCAGGGTTATCAGCAATACGGGCGACCAGCTCGGTATTATGTCCGGTAAAGAAGCATATGATATGGCATTTGACAAAGGATTGGATCTTGTAAAGATTTCACCCAATGCAGAACCGCCTGTATGCAAAATAATGGATTACGGCAAATATAAGTTTGAGCTTGCAAAGCGTGAAAAAGAAAATCGTAAGAATCAAAAGATTGTCAACACCAAAGAAGTACAATTATCACCGTCTATTGATACCAATGATTTTAACACCAAATGTAATCATGCTGTCAGATTTTTAAAAAACGGTGACAAAGTAAAAGTTGCAGTCAGATTCAGAGGAAGAGAAATAAGTCATTCAGAGATTGGCGAGGCTTTGTTGCTTAAATTCGCTGAAACAGTGAAGGATTTTGGCAGCATGGATAAAGCACCTAAGCTTGAAGGCAGAAACATGATTATGTTTTTAGTTCCGATAGCTTAATAATTTAACGATTTGGAAGGAGTGTTACAAATGCCTAAAATAAAAACACACAGAGGAGCAGCTAAAAGATTCAATCTTACAAAAAAAGGTAAGGTTAAAATGAACAAATCATTCAGAAGACATATTCTTAATAAGAAAACCACAAAGAGAAAGAGACACTTAAGAAAACAAGCTTATTGTTCACCAGCTAATGCAGCTGTAATCAAAAAGCTGATTCCTTATAAATAAGTCGAAAGAGAGGTAGTTAACCAATGGCAAGAGTTAAAGGCGCTTTAAATACAAGAAAAAAACATAAAAAGGTTTTGAAGCTTGCAAAGGGCTTCAGAGGCGGTGAAAGCAGAATATACAGAACAGCTAACCAGGCGGTTATGCGTTCAATGCAAAATGCATACATCGGAAGAAAACGCAGAAAACGTGATTTCAGAAGATTATGGATTTCAAGAATCAGTGCAGCTGCAAAAATGAATGGTATGAATTATTCTACATTTATGGACGGATTAAAGAAAGCTAATATTGATATTAACAGAAAAATGCTTTCAGAAATTGCTATTGCAGATCCTGCTGCATTCACAAAATTGGTTGAAACAGCCAAGGCTGCAAGATAATTTTATTTGTTGAAATTCAGAGTATAAAATGAAGTGATCATCTTTATTTTATACTCTTTTTTATTGGATTTATTGCTGCATGGAGGTTTGCATTTCTAAAAGCGACAAAGGATTATGTCCTTTGATCCTGCGATTTTTTGAAAAAATCAAGTAAAACTTTTTATTCGGCTTCGCCGGTAATGATAATTTTTAAAAAGCATAACTTATGCAGCAGTCAATCCGATATAAAATACAAAATCAGGAGGGGTAATAATGGAAAATGTGAAATATCCTACTCCGCACATTGACGCAAAACCAAATGATTTTGCAAAAACGGTTTTAATGCCGGGTGATCCGTTACGTTCGGAGTATATTGCAAAAAATTTTCTTACGTCCGCAAAGCCGGTAAACAATGTAAGAGGTGTACAAGGTTATACGGGTGAATATAAGGGTGTGCGTGTATCGGTAATGGCAAGCGGTATGGGAATGCCGTCAATGGGAATATACAGCTATGAATTATTTAATTTTTTTAATGTGGACAACATTATAAGAGTAGGCTCTGCCGGTGCAATACAGGAAAATATCAAAATACACGATATAATACTTGGTATGGGAGCTTGTACAAATTCAGCATATTTTCATCAATTCGGTCTGCCCGGGAATTACAGTGCAATTGCAAGTTTTGATCTGCTCCAAACGGCAAAAACGCTTTCCGATAAAATGGATCTGACCACCCATACAGGATTGCTGCTTTCAAGCGATATGTTTTATGATGAAGACCCCGATATTTATCTCAAATGGAAGAATGTGGGCGTGCTCGCTATTGAAATGGAGACAGCGGCATTATATATAAACGCCGCAAAGGCAAAGAAAAAAGCACTTGCAATATGTGCCGTATCGGATCATATAATAACCCATGAAAATATATCGGCAAAAGAGCGTCAAACATCATTCACGCAAATGATAGAACTCGCATTAAATATAGCAGTATCAAAGAGTAAGAATAAGAGATCTCACAAGAGGATGGAACATTTCTCATCCGAATATTAAATTTTAAACTTCAGACTTTCTCAAATTTTATCATTTTTTCATTTTTTCACAATATGTTCTGGGGCTCATACCAAAACGTTTTTTAAATTGCTTTGAAAAATAAAACTCATCGTAAAAATTTAAGTATTCTGCAATTTGCGCTATTGTCATTGATGAGTTGATAAGAAGTGAGGCACTATAATCAAGTTTTAAAAACAAAATGTACTCTACAACGGTTACATTCATATGTTTTTTAAAAATCCTGGCGATATATGATTTTGACACATAAAAATGTGTCGATATGCTTGCCAAGCTTATTTTTTCAGTAAATCTTTCATGAATAAAATCCAAAACTTCCGAAATGAGCTTAGTTTTCTTTCTCTTTTCACCGGGATTGGTCAGTTCAAGTAAAATTTCCTGAAATTTTAGGTCTATCAGCAGTCTGTTTTTTTGATTCATTTCAAAATGCAGCTTTTCACACTCTCTAATAACCGTCAGCACTTTATTGCTGTAATTTATTTTAAAATTCGAAAAACTCTGGATAAATTCTGTTTCAGGCAAAGAAAAAGCGAACATAGGGATTTTTAAATAATTATCTACGGTTATCGGCTCGGCGTATCTATAGGCACTTTGTATTATATTGCCTGTAAAGTGAAAAAAGAAGTACTCAAAAGAATCGGAAGTGTCGGCTTTATATAAATTCCCTTTAGGGATTATAAGACATTCATTTTCTGACAATGTATATTTTCCCCCTGCAAACTCAAAACATGCCTGACCTGACACTGCAAATACAATAAGATTTACATCTAAGCATCTTTCGCTATGCTCCCATTTTGTCAGTTGTTTGTTTTTTCCGAAATGTGTGACCGTTGTTTTTTGAGCAAAATCAAAAGTAAACATAATAAATCCTCGGTTTCTGTTCTTTTGTTTTCTTTATTATACTATCATTTATTCTTTGTGTTGTCAACACACGGTTTCAAATAATACATAAAAACAGTGATGTGTTACGATGGAGTTGAGACTGAAAAAGATATAAGAAAAAGTTACTGCATGGTATAAGAATATGATCACCACAATATAAAACTGACAAGGAGATTTCATGGTTCAAAATAATACATAAAATCGGTCAAAAAAATCAATTCTCTTTGTCATTATTAAAATATATAATTTTATTATAAATTTTTTTTGAGGGTGATTATAATGATGAAGAACATAAAATTTGATTTCGGGACAAAACCTGTCCTTACTATTGAAGATTTTGATTTAAAACTCAGGAAAAACGGTGATTTTTGGCGTGCGCACCTTGATTATCAAAAAGAAGGAATGAATCATGAACTTGGTATATATTCTCATCAGCAAAATCCCTGCGAGATAATAAAAGAGAGAAATGAAATAACGATAATTTATGATTCACTTATTGCAGAGGATAAAAGTCAGCATAATATAAAGATTTCATTTAAAATTTCGCAAGCAGATGGGGCGCTTCATTTTTCCGCAAATATGGTAAATAACAGTAATGTAAGGCTAAACGAACTTCAATATCCATTTTTTGAATTTAATCAAATTAACGGTCCGCTCAGTTGTGATGAACTGATAACGCCGGATGGCTTGGGTAAAAAAATTATAAATCCTCACCAAAATACTGCTTGTGCACATACTGAATATATGGCGGCAGACTATAAAAATATATGGAATGTTTTTTCATATCCCGGTCAGTTTTCAATGCCGTGGATGGGTGTACATAGCAAAGACAAATATTTATATTTTGGCTGCCACAGCAAAAAATGGCGTATGTTATCTTTTGTAAACGGCATAGAGCCGCGCGGGGCGGAGGAAGAGTATTTTATATGCGCGATATCTTCATATCCTGCGCTGAGACCGGGAGAGTCAATTGTTTATGATGATTTTATACTTGCGGGATTTGATACAGACTGGCGGGAGGGCGTTGACTTCTATCGCTTGTGGGCGGATAGAGCATGGAACAAGCCTGCCCCAAAAGCCGGCATAAAAAATATTATGGGCTGGCAGCGGATTATTTTAAAGCATCAATACGGAGAGATTTTTCATACATATGATGAGTTGCCCAAAATATATAAAGAGGGCGCCAAATATGGAATCAATATGATCCTGCTTTTTGCATGGTGGAAAGAGGGGATGGATAACGGTTATCCGAATTATGAGCCGGATCCTGCTCTCGGCGGAGCTGAAAAGCTAAAAGAAGCAATCAGAGAAATAAATGCACTCGGAGGTATTGTGATATTATATGCCAACGGGCATTTAATTGATGTAGCTACCGATTATTATAAAAACGAAGGCATAAAATATACGATGAAAGATATCGAATTAAATGAATACCGGGAATTTTATAAATTTTCAAACAACGGGACTTTGTTGAAAAGTGGTCATAAAACTTTTGCGGCCGGTTGTTATGGGACGAAAGAATGGCGAAAAAAATTGGTGGAAATAGAAAAGAAGCATTTGGCGCTCGGTTCGAACGGAACTTTTTTTGATCAAATAGGTATTTGCTTCAATTTCTGTTTTGACGATACACACGAGCATGGGAATCGAATAGATGAAGAACCTGATTTCAGATTGGAAACAGTTAAACAAATGAAAGAAATTTTAAATGATAACGAATATTTTGGAACCGAATGGACGGTTGACAGATTGTCGGCGCAAATGGATTTTATACATGGCTGTGGCTTTGGACAATTTTTTTCCGAAGATGCATACCCGTATATTTTCAGATATGCTTTTCCAAACGTTTTAATTTCCAACAGATTTATACATGATGAAAAGCAAGGCTGGAAAAGACATTTGAATTATACGTTTACTTTTGGCTTAATTTTTGATGTTTCTATATATAGAGGCAGAGCCGACTCTATAAATGTTGTGCCGAAGTACGCTGCTTATGTGAAAAATTTGATAGGTCTCAGAAAAAATTATATTGAATTTTTTACAAATGGGAAATTCAATCTGCCGAATATTTTATTGCCAGACGGTGTAAAAGGAGCAGAGTATTCACTTGCTGAGAAAAAAATTATGACAGTGTGGAACGACTCGGATAAAGCCGTTGAGGTTTGCGGAAAAACAATTCCAGCACAAAATGTAGATGTAATAGAGTTGAGGTAACAAAGATGGAATTTGATATTTATGCCCCTTCTTCAAACGGATACAAAATTGTACATAGTTTTAATAATTGAAGAGTGGCTTATCTTAGTTATGCAGAAAGATTTGATAATATAACATACCTTGAAAAACATTTAAAAACAGATGAAATTTTTGTTTTGCTTAAAGGAAGAGCAATGCTCTTAGTTGGTAAAAAAGCAGAGCAGATAATAATGGAAAAAGGTAATATGTATAATGTTAAAAAAGGTGTTTGGCATAATATTAAAGTCGGTCAAGACGCCTTGCTGTTAATTGTTGAAAATCATGACACTTGTAAAGACAATACAGAATATATAAGCATCAATCTAAAAGAGAACAGAGGATGAGGAAATAAAAATAACATGGTTAGATCAGACAGGATTATTGTTTGAAACAAAAAGTTTAAAAATCATGATATATCCCCATATTGTCCGACAGTGTACGAAAGATAAATCCGAAAAATTACAGGCGTGTCGAAGTGTTGGAAGATTTATTTAAAATTTCTGCCAAAATAAAATCTCTGCCGTACAAATCAGCAGAGATTTTATTTTGCCGTTTAAAACGCGGCAGGGTTTATACTTAACGATATATGTAAATTCATATTACATATATCCAATTAATTTTCACCATATTATACCTCCTAAAATCTTCTCTATACTTTTAAAAGGTTCAAAATTCCGACAACCCGAAACTGATTGACAGGGCGTCGTTTACCGTCGTCATGAGAGAATTGTCGAGATGACCGATTTTCTCACGAAGTCTTTTTTTATCAATGGTTCTTATCTGTTCAAGTAAAACTACAGAATCCTTGTTTAAACCATAATCCTTAGCAGGAAGCTCAATATGCGTAGGCATTTTGGCTTTATTTATCTGAGAGGTTATGGCCGCTGCTATCACAGTTGGACTGTATTTATTTCCAACGTCATTCTGAATAATAAGCACAGGTCTTATACCCCCCTGCTCACTACCAACAACAGGACTTAAATCAGCATAATAAATATCTCCTCTTTTTACAATCACCACTATTCACACTCCGTCAGTTTTTCCTCACACTGCCGAAAAACCTCATTATCGGCATCTAAACACATTTTGGCTATGGAAAGATTTATTTCAGCCATTTCGGCATAGCCTTCCTTTAGTGAATTAATCCGATTATATTTTTTAATAATTTTCAGCAAATTATTCATATTTTTTTCGGACTTACTGAAAGACAGACCGGATATGACCTTTTTTAGTTGTGACAAAGTAATCAGGCCTCCCGTTGTTTATTATTTTTTTATTATAGCTTGGAGAGATAATTCAGAGAGTTCACCATCCTTCCGTTAGTAATATAAACCCTTGGAATACGTTTTGAGATCATGCAGACTATTTCATAATTGATTGTTCCCAGCCACATGGCCAAAGTATCTGCCGTAACGGTATCAGCACCAAATATTATAACTTCGTCACCTACATTGATATTATTGACATTTGTTACATTAATCATACATTGATCCATGCATATTCTTCCGATAACATCAACGATCTGACCGTTTATCACAACCTTTGCTTTACCGCTGAGCATTCTCGTATATCCGTCGGCATAACCAACGGCAATTGTAGCTATTTTTGTTTTGCCCTTGGTTATGTACGTTTTTCCATAGCTGACTCCCCTGTCGTCGCTTATCTCTTCAATTCGTGTTATTCTTGATTTTAATGTCATTACCCTTTTCAATTTTAATTTTGTTTTATCAACATCATCTGATGGATATAAACCATACAAGATTATACCTGCTCTCACCATATCAAGATGCATCTGAGGATACATCATTATGGCGGCGCTGTTTGCGATATGTTTTACGGGGATTTTAAGCCCTTTTTGCTCAAGCATATCACATACTTTTACAAAACGTTCAAACTGCATAAGTGTATAGCCCGAGTCCTTTTCATCCGAAGTGGACAGATGAGAAAAAACACCTTCGATTATAATATTATCAAGTTTTGAAATTTTAATAATTTCATCGGTAATCTCATCATCACATACCCCGGCAAGATATCCTATTCTTGACATACCGGTATCAAGCTTTATATGCACCAATGCATTTTTATTCTGTTTTTTTGCCTCACATGACAGCTTTTCGGCAAAATCCAAATTAAACACCGTAGCGATAATATCAAACTCTACAAGCTCGGGTATTTCCTCATCAAAGGATGCGCCGAGAATTAGTATCGGTGCTTTTATTCCGGCCCGTCTTAACTGCATTGCCTCATCAATACAGGCAACAGCGAGTCTGTCCGCGCCGTTTTCCAATAAAATGTTTGCACATTCAACCACTCCGTGACCGTAAGCGTCTGATTTGACTACCGCCATAACCATTGAATCCTTATTCGTTATTCTTCTGATTTCCCTTATATTTTCGGTTAAAGCGTCAAGATCAATTTCTGCCCAGGTTCTTGTATTCATTATATAATCCATCTCCGTTTATAATTATAAACCATTTTTTATTATCTTTTGTTTTTATCAAACGAGCAACGGAATAAAATTTCCTTCGTTAATTGCCATAATATAAATTGGATTTTAACCGTTATTTTAATTACCTCAATTTGTATAAATAAACACATCAGGTTCATAACCGTTAGGTTTTGTTTCTTTTATGTATTTATTATAACATATTATTCACAATTAATCTATAGGTAATTTCAGGGCATTTGAAATATTTTTAATTATATCGGTGGGAAGCATTGAATCATATCCCAATTGTTCTGCCGATATATCACCGGCAAGCCCATGAAGATATACCGCAAGACAAGCAGCATCGCTCTCATCCAAGCCTCTTGCGATAAAGGCCGCGGTCATGCCGGCAAGGACGTCACCGCTTCCTCCGGTCGCCATTCCGTTATTCCCGTTAATATTAATATATTGTTCACCGCTCATTGATGTGACAATTGTATGAGGACCTTTTAAAATTAAGGTCACGCCGTGTGCGGCAACATAGCTTTGAGATAACTCAATTCTGTTACTTGAAACATATTCCAAACTACATTTTGAAATTCTTGACATTTCCATTTCATGCGGTGTTAAAACAATATTGCAATTACACTTGTCAAGAATATCATCCCTTTGAGCCAAAGCAAACAAACCATCAGCATCAATTATCACCGGTATTTGTGATACTTCAAGAATTTTTTCAAGAATCTGTGGAATATACTCGTTTCTTCCTATTCCGGGTCCAAAAAGGCAAACATCATAATTATTAATAACAGAACATAGTTTTTCAATACAATTCAAATCAACTTGTCCATTTGTGCAAGACAGTGCAATTGTCATAGGCTCGGTGAGCTTAACCTCCAGTGCAGTATTAATACATTCCGGGACAGCAGCAGTCACAAGACCGGCGCCGCACCGTACACATGCCCGCGCCGCCATTGCAGCGGCTCCTGACATGCCTGTTGATCCGCCCACAATTAAAACCTTGCCGTAATCACCCTTATGGGAATTTTCATTTCTTTGGGGTAAAATATTTTCGATCATTCTTTTATCTATTATATTAATATTTATATTTTGTCCCTCAATTATATATTCCGGTATCGAAATATCTTTTACAATCACTCTACCGGTAAAATCCGCTCCCGGATATAACAATAAGCCCAATTTATAAGCTGCAAAGGTAACTGTTTTATCTGCCTTTATGCATACACCGCATATTTCTCCCGTATCGGCATTTATTCCGCTTGGAATATCAATGCTTAAAATATTTTTGCAATTTTCGTTAACAGCTTCTATTATTTCACTTGCAAGACCTTCAATTTTTCCTTTTATTCCGGTACCGAAAATTGCATCTATTACCATATCATAGAATTTCAACTCAAATTTTGACATATCTGCATCGTAAAGCTCGATTATGTTTATTCCCATCTTGGATATTATCTCAAAATTTATCAGGGCATCACCCGAAAAATCACTTCCGCAAACAAGATAAACACATACATGTAATCCTTTGTTAAAAAGATGTCTTGCAAGTGCAAAGCCATCTCCGCCGTTATTGCCTTTTCCACAGAAAATTGCAACTTTTTTTATGCTTTTATCCTTTGTTATTTCCTCCATACAAGCAATTGCGGCATTCTCCATAAGTACTATCGACGGTATCCCGCCAAGTTCCTCAGCACTTTTGTCAATTGCTCTCATCTGAGCGGATGTACAAGCCTTCACATTATCACCCCTTAATAAGTATAACTTAAGCAAAGATATCCGCCGCCGATTACGGTCGGGGACAACATGCGCGCAGTCATTTTTCCATCACAACAAATGCTGTTGCATAGGAATCGGTATGAGATAAAGACAAATGCAATTTTGCACCGTCTGCCTTTTTTAATGCATTATTGTAAAGACAGACATACGGTTTTCCAAGACTGTCTCTCAAAATTTCAATATCGGTAAGCTTAAAACCTCGAAATCCCGTTCCAAAAGCTTTTGAAACGGCTTCTTTTGCTGCAAAAGAAGCCGCAATTGTCATGGGATTATATTTTTTTAACATAAAATATTCGTTTTCGGATTTTGTGAAGTATCTTTCTAAAAAACCTGTATTTTCAATGGCTTTTTTCATTCTGTCAACCTCAACAATATCCGTACCCACACCGTAAATCATACTATGTGTATCACCCTCGGATTAATTAATTTCAATCCGTCTTTCATTTTATCGGTAGGCTGGAAAATAACTCTTACTTTAGAAGCATCTTTTGAAAAGTCCACAAAATAAATATCATTTTCACTAAGCCCCGAAACATCATATATTTTTGACGGAGTATTATTTTTAAATTCACCGGAATAAATCGGATCATCTATTTTTGCACATATGTCCACATGGCGAAAATCCACAGAAATTAGTCGTTTTCTTCTTCTTTTTGCATATATCTTATCAATATCCATTTCACTGTTTGTAAGAGTATATTCATATTCCACATACCTTGATTTCATAAGAATATATGCTCCATACCATGAAGCGGCTATCAGCAGCAGTCCAAAACCAAACAGTAAACTGTTAAGCATCAGAAAAATATAAGAAAGTATCAATGCAGCAAAATATCCCGCTACAGTTATAAGGTAGTCAACCGGTGACTTTTTACGTTTTACAATATATTCACAAAACAAATCCATTTTTTATTCCTCATTTCTCATTTTATTATACAAATCCATTAATGCCCTTTTACGGTGACTGATACTGTTTTTTTCTTCTTCAGTTGCTTCGGAAAAAGTTTTTTTAAGTTCATCCGAAATAAATATCGGGTCATAGCCAAAACCATTTTCCCCCTTTGGTTCAAATCCTATTGTTCCATACACTTCACCTATTCCCACAAGTTCTTTTCCGTCGGGATATACCAAAGCACATGCACCCACAAATTTTGCTCTTCTGTCTTTTACATTCACAAGCTCTTCAAGCAGCTTTTCGACTCTTTCTTGATCGGTTGCGTTTTCACCCGCGTAACGCGCGGAATATATCCCCGGAGCACCGTTTAACGCGTCCACACATAATCCCGAGTCATCCGATAAAACCGCGCAATCGCAAAGCCGCGCGATTGCTCTTGCCTTTATAAGGGCATTTTCTTCAAAGGTTGTGCCATTTTCTTCAATATCTCTTTCGATCCCTGCTTCTTTCATTGAAAGAATTTCAAAAGCTTCCCCCGAAAAAATACTTTTTATTTCCCTTACCTTACCTTGATTTGAGGTTGCCGCTATAATTTTCATATCTAATCCAAATATCCTTTCCTTTATATAGGATATTTATATAAATATCCATAATATACCATATTGTAATTGTACTATATTTACGCACTTTTTGCAACATATAATATAGAAATATTTGATAATTTTACTTAAAAAACACCTTTGCATTCTGATCTATTTTACAGACTTCTTTTTCCCCGTTAAAAACAGTCGCATTAATCCATGACTCTTTTGATTCATACGGTTCAAGATAGGATAATATACCTTTGTTTTGCGCATCCTCAATTCCGTCCGCATCAGCCGTCCTTGGGAAAATTGTTATAAGTCTTCTGCCGTCATAATCGCAGTGTACCTGACTTTTATTGTAATTAATCCATAAAATTGCAGACTTGAACATATCGGTATCCCAGGATAACCCAAAGCCGAGTTTTTTCTTAGGATTTCTGAAAGCTCCCCACCCCTGTTTAATGTCATTTAAGTAAAACAGATAATGAACATTTCCTTCTCCGCCTGACATTATATCTCTCACATCGGTCAGCTTGCCGTTTATATATGCATAAGGCCAGTCTGAAACTCTGCTTTTCTTTTCAAATTCGTCCAAAGAATATAAACTGCATTCAGGCATATCTATTATAATATCATCATCAAGAAATCTTCCCCCTGCATTTGGGTGATGTCCCCACAAAAAACCACAGCGTTCATTTGATAGATTTGTTATTTTTTCTCTGATAAATAACGTAGGCTGATTTGATTTTATCGTAATATACTTTTCAAGGGTATACGGTGTTTTTGAACATCTTGCGAAAAATTTTAAAGTCACTTCTTCCTCTGTATCCTTTTGTACTGAATAATCAAATGGCAGATATTTTATTTCCGCGTTGCCAGTAAAAAATGAATTTTTATATTTCCCGTCAGGTCCGACATTGGGGAAACATTCAAACCACCCACCGTAATAGCTGTCCTTTTGATAATCATTGTCCCATTGGGTGTAATTCATTTTGTCGAGTATATTAAGCCCGATAGGATCTAACCACATAAATTCGGTATCGGTCGGCTTATAATTAAAGGATATAATATCCGTTCCCCTGTCCGCAAGTATCATAACACTGATTTTCTCGTTTTCAAGAATAATGGTTTTTGTGTTGTGAAACAAAACCTCTTTAAATCTGCAGCCGTAATTTCTGTTCCCATAATATATCATATCTTCTTACCTCTTATGCAATGTTTTATCGATTGTCTTTAAATGTTAGTTTATCATAAAATCATGAAATAGTCAAATATTTAATGCTCTTTTATTTGTTATAAATCCGTTAGCGAACCATAGCTTTTAATATTATCTTAATCTTGTTACTTTCGGTCAAGCACAATGGTAAAATAAAAGCAGATACACGCAAAACCGCCATACAGTACCGTAATTTATGATAGCTTGTATTCTCACACTGATTACAGATATGGCAGAGGGCTGTAGCAAAATGATTTTTGAATCATTGCTACAGCCCCATTAAAAAATTTTAAAATATGATTATCCGTTAACGGTTGCTGCCAAAGGTGTGATACTGTCTAAATTATTAAATGTCATTACCTTATAGCTCCATTCTTCGGTTGCATTTTCCGGTATTTCAAAATATTCTGTATCGAATTCTGTGCTGCCTATGCTGAGCACATCATCTTTAACTGTTTCGATAGAATAAATTTTACCGTTTTCATCATAAATTGCAACTATTACCGCATACTCTGTTTCTATTTCCGAATTAATGTCAACAGAAACATACATTAGATCTCCCGCCATATCGGAGATATTTTCAAGAACCGATTCATCGGAGCCTATCGCCTGTGCAGTCACCTGTACCGGCGAGCCGCTCTCAAATTCATAAGTATAATTTGAAATTAAATATCCGATATTTAATTTCAGCGTATACGATTTCGGAGTGATCGCATTTGGCAATGTAATACTGAATGAACCCGCCAAACCGTCAGCTTCGTCAATTGCCGTAATTGTATAATCTTCACCGGACAGCTCTTCGCCTTCATACAAAGCAATATTATCTTTTGTCAGATATTCTGTCTTTGTAGGCGCAGTCAGGTTCACATTCAGTGTAATGCTGTCCGTTTGCAAATGCTTATCGATTGAAGAAATTTCGGTGAAATTAAATCTGATTGCTTCAAATTTTTCATATCCTTCGATTACCGAAGGATCAACGCCGTATCCTATGGCTTCATCGATTATATTCTTGATTTGTTCTACCTGCTCCATATTTTCGGAAGTAACCGTCTCCGGCAATGCGGCGATCAAAGGTTCTACTTCTGCTTTAACATCCTCAATGTAATCCGACATATACTCGGACAACGTGATGGCAAATATCGTGGACCTGAAATCTTGGATATCAGGGTCTTGGGATATTTCATCTTGTATTCCGGTTCTATCATCATTAAATACCGCTTTATATTGAACAACCTCAATCGACGTCAATATCTTATCGGGATTTACGGGGAAATCATATTTATGGGCATAAAGCGTACCATCCGTTAAAAGGGTGCCGTCTGGTTCATTATCAACCGTGCCGGCGCTTATCTGCGCAGCGCTTACCTGTGCCATTCCCCTGCTTGAAACATCCTCCGAAGCGCCGTATATCGTACTGTAAACAAATTCCTTCGTATTATCCGAATAAACAAGATTAAATGCAATATATCCCGTGTTATGATTTGTGCTGTACCACTTGGTATCAGAATTTGCAATAACGCTTAGATTAGTATATACACCATCCTCAACATCTATTGTTTCCACAGTGTTATCGCTTGAATTTCTCCAAACCGAATTATATACCGGATCATTGTTGTTTATACCGGTCATAACCTTCATCCTGTATTCATTTGAGTCAAGCTCCAATACATTGAAGATATCCTCTTCGCCCCATTCATATTTCCATATATCTTTATTTTTAAACGAATTTATTTCAAATCCGGTATTCGGGCCTGTTGTAAGATTGGGGTTCTGACCTATTCCCTCCAGTGAATCGTCTCCATATGCAAGGGTATTAAACAGCGAATCGATATTTACCCTTACCGGTATCGGTTTTAACAACGCTGTTGCCTCTTTCATTGCTATGTACTTGCTGTTTGCTTCAAGATCGGAAACATCGCTGCCCAAGCTCTTCATGTCCTCAATGGCTTCTGATACATTTTCAAACTGCTCTACCAGCTCTGCCGCTTGTTCCGTTGTTGGAGCTTCCGGCCAGCTGTTAATAATATCCATAATATTTTTCTTGCTGTCATCTATTGTACTTACAGCTGAAATCGCAAAGACATTTGCCCTAAAGGTCTTTCCGTACAGATAATATGAATTCGGATCTCCTTCCGGTGCATATTTAGACATTAAGTATTCACCAAGCGTTGTTGTAACCTCTTCACCCGCTTCATTTGTATATTCATACGGTTCTTCGGAGGTTGCATAATAAGTCCAATACATACCGCCCAAACCGTTATCATAATTTATATCGGTCAAATCTTCATTTAATTCCGTATATGCTTTTAACAACTGTATTTTGTCAAGCTTTTTATTTGGATCAACCGTAAATTCATGTACATGTGCATATCCTGTTGTCTGAGCGTCTGTACCGTCTCTTTTCCAAAGCGAAGAAGACATCTGTTCAAGACCGTATTTAGTGCCGTCTTCAGACGCTGGGTAAATTTGATCAAGCTTTACTTCCTTGCTTCCGTCTTCATAAACTAAAATAATTCCAAATTTCGCCGTATATTTACTCAAAGATGAATAGAATGTGTTATATTCTGACGCAAGTACGTTTATCGATGAATAATAACCGTTATCTATATCATATTCATAATACAGTGTTTCGGGATCGGTTGTTCCCATTACCGCCTGACCGTCACTGCTGTATGAAGGTACAGTATCGACTTTCAGTTCATATTTTACGCCGTCAATATTATAAATATTAAACTTACCGTCAACGGTGCTCCAGTCTTGTTCCCATCCCGGCAGCTCTTTTACAATATCCTCACGCCAACCGACATTATTTCCGCCGCAGTCATACATGAGAGCATTAGCGTCGTTTCCCTGGGCGGCACGTTCAGGATCATAATTGTATATACGGGTATTCATATCAGCTCTTATATTGACCGGTGTGGATATTTTGGTCGCATCTATTGCTTTTATCTTATAAGCTTCATATCTTCCTTCAGTGTCAAGAGCTGTTACATCCGAATCAAACCATGTCAGTGCATCATCTATTTTTATGACCACATCCTCATACTTTGCGATGTCGGTTATTTCAATTTCATCTGCCGCGGGCAGTGTTGCGATCAATGTTTTTATATAGCTTTCGGTTTCATTCTCTGTAAACTCATTCCGAGGCTTGTATAAATACATTCCCGCATGATATGTATTGCTTGAATTTGACTGATATGCAAGTATTCTGATTTCATCTGAATTGTCAATATCATATTCTACTTCAAGATCCCACTCTGTCGGATAATCAACCAGATCAACACCGAAATAATAAGCATTTAATGAAATCTTATCCATTCCGTCCGGATCAACTGTGATTTTTGCAACATACACATACGGATGGTTTCCGATAATCATATTCTTATCGCCGATTGATACATTTCCGTCAGGTGTTTTGATTGCTATTTTATTTTGTGAGTCAGCAGAAGATCCTGTTGCACCGACTTCAATCATACTGTCGCCAATTAGCGCGGCCCCGACAAAAGTATTGTCCGCGCTAAGACTTTGTCCGAAAGACGTCCATGTTAAATAAAACTCATTTTCCTCATCAAAGCCGATGGGCGCTGCAAGGTTTCTGTATATTGAAGGGCCGTTTGACCAAAATCCCGCTTTGCTTCCCATTAAAGCTTTATTCTCATCCGGCACGTTTGCATTTACATCATACGGATAAGTTAAAATATTCTCAATGTATAGGTCTTTATTCTCTGTTACTATACTGTCTTTTGAACATGACCAAGGGCCTGCCCATCCAAAACCCCCGTTAAAGGGCTCGGCAGAATCAAACATACTCCCCTCAGTTTCGTAATCTTTCCAGTCTTCCTGAACAAACACAATTTTCTCATTTCCGGATGCCGCAAGGGAAGTGTTGGAATTTGCCGAATCGGATACTGCATAAACCTTCCAATAATATGTTTCTTGTGCAAATGCCGAAACGCTTGAAATAAGCATTGACGCAGTAACAAACAATGTTACCATTCTTTTTCTCATAAAAACTCCTCCTTAAATTTTAACCGACAGCGTATAAAGATAATACTCTGTCTTTATTTATTTTTTAACGCAGTCATTAATTAAAAGTTTTTATCAATCCGATAATGCTTTGCTTTAGCAAGATACCGTATTTTTTCTAATTATCCGTTTATATTGATGTTTAACAGCATTCTTTGTTTTAAATACATTTTTCTGAATTTCATTCATTAAGTATAAAACATCTAAAACTTTTAAATCGGAGCAACGCTCCTGCTTTGCTTGCAAGGAGCAGAGATTGCGACAGATTGCAACCTGCGCAGAGAGCGTTAGCTCCTCAGGGGTTTAGTGGGAGATTATAACTCCCACTGAAATTCTGAAATGGAACCAGCCGCCGAAAACGGCGGGGGACGTCTGCACTTAGGTTATAACAAAATATTTTAATTTTTTTGTAGAAAATAACTATAAACGTAAATTTTTTCCTCTATATTTTATATAATATCATTTTATATTCTTCTTGACAATACACAATATGTATAATTAATTTCACAATCCGAACCCAAATTTATTTTACAGCTGTCATCGTAAAAATGCAATATAAAATTAAGTGTATATAACCTAAGCAAAGATGTTCACGCCGTAATCGTCGTCGGGTTCCATTTCAAACAGGCTTGATGGAGCGCATTGCTCCGATTTTAACTAAATATTATTCAATAATTTTATTAAAAGTCCGATACATTTTTCAGTATAACAACCGGGAATTAAATAATATGAACTATATCCGATTTTCTTTTTATAAAATTCTATCATCTGTTTCATTTTTAAATAAATCAAGAACCTCCGCGATATTATCAAAATCCATTTGTATTACCATATTTTCCCCGATATATTTTTCTGCGGGAATGTTATATAAATGCAGATGAGATGAATTGTCCTTACCGTTATAATCAACCGGTGTATATTCAACTTTATAATCAATTTTTTCATCACCGTTTAAAAAAGTTAATGCCTTCGGCAGAATATTTATAGGCTTTAAAACCGCTCCCGAACATCCAAACGCTGCCGGAAGATGTAAAAACAGCGAATTATTTTTTGTTGTATATTCAAAGTCTCCTGCTTTTATGTATTTGGTATTTACAATACTATTATATATCTTTTTATACCAATTGCCGACCGCAGAAAAAATCTCTGCAGACTTTTGGGGAATTTTTCCCGTACTGTCAGGTCCTACATTCAAAAGATAATTTCCGCCCTTTATTAATATTTTTGAAACAGAGGAAATTAATGATTGAGGGGTAAAATAATCCTCATTTTTTCTGTATCCCCAGCTCTGATATCCTACCGACTGGCAAGCCTCACATAAACGTGTGAAATTTGACGCGCTGTCATCCCGTTCGGGTGTTGAATAGTCTCCCTCATCATAACCGCGGTCATTGATTAATATATGCGGCTGAAGCGACCGTACAAGCTCGTTTACCGATTTATCCCGGCGTACGGGAGGTATATCCCAAAAAAATGCATATATTTTCCCGTAATTTGTTAAAAGCTCGGTAATTTGATTTTTGACATATTGTATGTATAAAGCTTCATTCGGTTCATCACCCGGATTAGGTTTGGGCAGCTGGTGACTTCCTCCGTTATTTACGCTGTGCTTATAATTCCAATCAGGGCATGAATAATACAATTCCAGCTTTATGCCATGCCTTTGGCATGCATCCGCCAATTCCTTCAACAGATCTCTTTTAAAAGGAGTATTTGTTATTTTATAGTCGGTAAATTTACTGTCCCACATACAAAACCCGTCATGATGCTTTGTTGTAAAGCATATATATTGCGCTCCGCTCTCTTTTGCAAACAAGACCCATTCTTCCGCATTGAAATTATATGGATCAAAAATATCCGCATTCTTTATATATTCACTTTTTGGTATATTCAAACGCATTTGTTCCTGTTCATGCCATGCATTGATTGAATAAATCCCGAAATGTATAAACATTCCGAATCTGTCTGTTTTAAATAACATGATTTATCTCCTCACAAATAAATATTTACATCGCAAAACATTATTTATATTAAAAATTTTTCTGCCACAGATGACATTCTGCGGCAGTTTCGCGTTATTATAAAATCATCCCCGGTAATTTGATAAAAATGAATCAATTATTTTTTCCCCGCCTTCATCCAAATTATAAATTTCAATATAAAAAGTGCCACATTTTATCAAATAAATATGCACAATATTTGTCGGTGTTTTACGGAGGACGAATAGTGTAAATTATCATTTCCCATCTTCTCCGTAATAGCTTTGCAAAC
>CALXWJ010000067.1 GCA_944392335.1 uncultured Clostridia bacterium | reverse complement strand
TTAATCAGCAGGGATTTAGAGCGTTTAAAATATTTTCTGAGTTTTGGACTGAGTTTTTTCTGTTCAGTCTTTCTCACATTTTCAAAAGCCCATATTGCTTGCCTTATCCAATGGTATTTGTCAATAAGGACGTCGCGTCAAGACAGTCCAAAAAGACAGCCGGGCAGCTCGAAAAGAGGTTGCCCGGTTGTTTGTTTATAAAAACCATGAAATAGGAACGTGGCTCAAAAAAGGTTACTGCCTATGAACAGTAGACAAAAACATAAAATTTATAAAAGAATATATAAAAAACCAGTTAAAGCGAGATAGAGAAGCGGATTAATTAAGTTTGTTTGATCCGAGAGAAAGAGGTTATGTTTTTATTACATTAATTCCGGTTTTTCTGAAATCATCTAGTATATTTTTTATAATTATATTGTCAATCCTCATATCGGTAGTATCGGAGCCAACCTCGAATAATCCGCCTGCAGGTAAATCAGAAAATCCCTTGTTTGTTACTTCGTGAAATTTAATGTTGTCAAAATAAACATTGTCAATATTCTCTGCATTTTCAGAACAGTCTAAAGCATAAGGCTGTGCATAAGGTTTTAAAGTATATACTCTTTTAAAAAATGTACGTAATTTTTTTTGATTTTTATCACATTTCTAAGACTTAAAACGTGTATATAGTGAAAGGGGCTGATAGAGATGATAAAGTCAGCAGTACGGCCGACTGATGACGAAATAGAGGATACGGTAAAAAAATATTCCAATATGCTCTTTAAACTGTGTTTTACAATGTTATCTAACAGTGCCGATGCGGAGGATGCGGTATCGGAGACTTTTTTAAGATATATTTCAAAGTCGCCTGTTTTTAATGACAGTGAACATAAAAAAGCATGGTTGATTAAAACGTCGGCGAACATTTGTAAGGATAAGCATCGTTTTAATGCAAGGCATAATTATATAAATTTAGATGACATCTCGGAATTTTGCAAAGATGAAGAGGATAAAGACATACTTGAAAATTTACTTTCGCTGCCGGATAAATATAAAACTGTGATACATTTATTTTATATTGACGGATACAAGAGTGGAGAAATAGCAAAAATTTTAAATATTTCTCCGTCTGCAGTAAGAAAACGTCTTCAGTACGGACGGGAATTACTTAAACTTGAGTATGGAAAGGATGATATTGTATGAAAAAACAGGATTTATTGAATGTAATGGAAAATGTTAAGCTAAATGACATATCGGAAAAACGGATAATGAATAAAGTGATGAATTATGAAAAAAAGGAGTATGGAACTATGTCAAAGAAAAAAATATGTTTAATAGCGGCAGCAGTATTGGTTATGGGATTTTCGGTATATGCCGGAAGCGAAATTGTTTCAAGCTGGCACTCAGGGTCTTCTTCCAAACCGGATTACAAGGAATTACCCACTGAGGAACAATGCATTGAGGATATAGGATATGCACCTGTATTGATAGAAGAATTTGAGAATGGTTATGAATTCAGCGGTGGACATATAGTTAGTAACAGCCTGAATGACGATAATAATAAAGCTATAGAAAAATTCAAGTCAATTTCTGCAGAATATTCGAAAGATGATGATGAAGTGATTTTATCGGCAATGAAATATGAAACAAAACAGCCGCAGGAAGGAGATATAATCGGTTCATTTAACGGATGCGATTTGTATTATATAAACTATACAAATAAATTAGTACCGCCCGGATATGAAATGACAGAAGAGGACAAAAAGGCACAGGAAACAGGAGAAATAGTATTCAGCGTCGGAAGTAATGAAGTTAATATTTCTGAAGTTCAGGGTCTTTCATGGGAGGATGACGGAATACATTATAATCTGACTCAGATAGACGGTGACCTTGATAAAGACGGATTAGTAGAAATGGCAGAAGAAATAATTGAAAAATAATAGAATTTAACAGTATATAAATGGGGCTGTTGCGTTAAAACAGCTCTGTAACCAAAAAGAAATGACTCAATTCCTTTAAAAGGGTTGAGTCATTTCTGCTTTCATGGTATAATTGATTTACATAGAAAATCCTTAACAAAGCAGGTTTATTTTCTGTACCCATTTTTACGAATGGGTACTGTTTTTTTTGCAAAAAATAAAGAGCCGTGCAAATGAGTAACTAAAAAATACTCATTTGAAACAGTCCCTTTATTAATTTTTATGGATTACAATTTTGGCAAGGGTTATATCCCTTTTGTATTGCTTCATCTCTAGTGGAAAAGTATACCCTATTGTGTTCTGCTGGTAACGTGTGGCAGTTTGGCAGATGAAATTTTTTAGAGTTTTGATTACCTATATAACTCACTATATTTTTAGGATTAGATTCATTTTTATTTGTCGCAGGTTTGGAGGTCACAGTACTCTTTTTTGTTGTAAGTGTATCTGCATCTGAGTTTTTTGATGGTGTGATAGTTAAGTTTTTTCCATCGCTTTCAGCGATTATATCACCTTGCATGTCCGTTCGATATACTTTAACATCTGCGTCACGAAGTTTACTTAACACCTCCTCTGTAGGGTGCCCATAAGCATTGTCTTTGTCAACAGAAATCACCGCATATTTAGGCAAGACTTCTCGTAAAAAACGATAAGATGTTGCTCCCGCAGAACCATGATGTGACACTTTTAACACAGTTGCAGACAGGTCATATCCTTGTTCCAATATATCGTGTTCTTCATCAAATTCTGCATCTCCCGTAAAAAGAAATGAAGTTTCACCATATAAGATTTTTAAAACAATGGATGTATTATTTCGTTCGCTGGTATTTTCGGTAATTGGGCCGAGCACCTGAACAGTGCTACTGCCAAATGTAAAGCTGCTACCATGTTCGAGGTGTTGAATTTCTAAACCTTGTTTATGTACCTTTCTCTTAAAATTTTGAAAAGTCTTTGTATCCGCCTCCGTTTCCGGGGCGTAAACTGCACCTACCGATACAGCAGACAATGCACCAGATAAACCGCCCACATGATCTTCGTCGGCATGAGAACATATGATATAGTCTAAATGAGTAATGCCCTGCTTATTGAGATAAGTATAAATGATGTCGCTGGCTTTTGGTTTTCCGCCGTCAATTAGCATTGATTTATTGTCGCATAATATCAAAGCTGCGTCACCTTGTCCTACATCTATATAGTGCACGGAAAAATTGGAATTTTCCGTTGTTGCTGTAGTATAAATGCTATCTAAAGGTGGATTTGTTGGTACGGTATTTTGCACTGGTATTCCACAGGCAGTTAAACAGAATGTTATTATTACGAATATCAAAAACAATGATAAAAATTTTTTCACTATTTCACCTTCTTAAATATTAAATTTACTACATTGATTATACTATACTATTTTTAAAAAGTCAATTCAACACATAGATATATCGTGTGTATGCATTGTTTATTATCTATCTGAAATGGGATAAACTATATGTACCAGATGGATTTTTGGAGGTGATAGAATGAAAATAAATCCATATGATTATGGGTATATGGGAAAGCGTATACAGCAGGCACGAAAAGCGAGACGATATACACAAGCCGAAGTGGCAGAAATGATAAATATGAGTTCTAAAAATTTAAGTCAATTAGAAAGAGGAATGACAGGTATATCTCTTTCAACTTTGATAAGTATCTGTAAGGCTTTAAATGTTTCTGCTGATTATATTTTATTTGGCATCGAAAATGAAAACCAAAATAATAATAATGCTGTTAATATAATGTTGTCAGAATTAAATGAAAAAGAACAATTATATGCTGAAAATCTATTATTGGTATATGTTGAGGCGTGTAAAAATGTTTTTCGTTAAGCTATTATATCTTTGAAAACCGTGATGCGAATTACTATCTTTAGTAGTTGCATAACGGTTTTTAATTTTTTATCTTGGTTAATTTAGAATCATAATAGTTTTATCATAGTAACAGGCACATATAAGAGATCGCCAATCACTTTTAGTAAGAAAATAATGATTGCAATAGCCCTCAATAGAAATATCAATGTTTATAAACTATCTGCGTTTCTATCTATTTAATTTAAAACTCTATTTTTGTACATAAAAAATACTAAATTGATAGTTTTTAGAAGATATATGTCATTTTTTTCATGATTAGATGAACAAAATATGCAAATTCATTCCAGCGTTAGGCACAAATATTTGTTGAAATATGATAAAACATAACTATCAATAAAGAATATGGTTATATAAATTAAAAGAAAGAAACGGTGTTTCTTTCAGACTGTCAAAAAAGCCACCTAAAGTTTTACTTTAGATGACTTTTTTGACAGTCTAGCGGCTTAATTTCATTTTGAAATTAAGCCACTTTTTTTGATTAGGATATTTTTAAAGATGTGGGTATATATATTTATTAAGTAAAAAGTGAAACATATCAAACCAATTGTTTATCCTTGTTTGTATATTTTTCCCGGTATTCTTTTATAAGTTTTGTGACATCATCTTCGCAGTCGGTACAGACAAGTCTGATTCGCGGAAAGTCACAGCACATTTTATCAACAATTGATTTTGTATTATCTGTACTTCCCATATCTACCACAATTATTTCCGAGCATGGATGCTGCATAAGCAACTGCCTTAATTCACATTCAATGGAGTTTTCCTTATTATGTACACCGATTACCATGGGGGTATGTGAAAGGGTCTGTTTCATTATGGCGTAAACAAAGCAGATAAGCCCGAAAACCGCAAATATACAGATAACACACATTAAAAGCGATTTTAGCATAACGATCTCCTCCCAAAAATTAATATCTTATTATTAATATATGGTTATTGTGATTTTGTGTGACAAATATAATGTCATGTTGTACAAAAGTATTGTGATTTTTACCAAGTTTAGACATAAATATGATTATGATTTGTACATATATAAAGGGAATGATTACTTGACAAAAATAATATTTTTTTGTAAAATATAAGTATGTTTTTTTATGATAAAGTGCCGTAGATTATAATTTGTACCGAACGGAACAAATATGATAAAGATTGATACTGCGGTATAGTCGTAAAAATATAAACTCTTTTTATTAATAGAAAAGAGAAATGTTAAATTCTTATCGTATTCCTGCCCCGAGATAAGAAAAGAATTATTTACTTTATGCCGGTGGGTACGGCGGATTGGAGATTTTTATGGGAAAGACTTTAACGGAAAAAATTTTATCTGCTCACCTTGTTGAAGGAGAAATGATAAAAGGAACGGAAATAGGAATAAGAATAGACCAGACTTTAACCCAGGACGCAACCGGAACAATGGCGTATCTGGAATTTGAAGCTATGGGAGTACCCAGAGTAAAAACCGAGCGTTCGGTTGCATATATTGATCATAATACATTGCAAAACGGATTTGAAAATGCAGATGATCACAGATTTATCGGAAGCGTATGTAAAAAACACGGAATATATTTTTCAAGACCGGGTAACGGAATATGCCATCAGGTACACCTTGAAAGATTCGGAATCCCGGGTAAAACTTTAATAGGATCTGATTCACATACACCTACAGGCGGCGGTATCGGAATGATAGCAATAGGCGCCGGCGGTATGGACGTTGCGGTTGCAATGGGCGGAGGTACATATTATATCACTTGTCCTAAAGTTGTAAAAGTAGAATTAACCGGAAAGTTAAGCCCATGGGTAAGTGCAAAGGACGTTATTCTTGAGGTATTAAGAAGATTGTCTGTAAAGGGCGGAGTAGGAAAGGTTATAGAATATTGCGGAGAGGGTGTAAAGACTTTGTCTGTTCCCGAACGTGCCACCATTACAAATATGGGTGCGGAATTGGGTGCAACAACATCAATTTTTCCGTCAGATGAAATAACAAAACAGTTCTTGAAGGCACAGGGAAGAGAAGAAGCATATACTCCGTTGTCAGCTGATGAAGACGCCGAATATGATGAGTTTGTTAATATAAATTTATCGGAACTTGTACCTCTTGCAGCTTGTCCTCATTCGCCGGACAACGTAAAGACCGTTGAGGAAATAGGAAAGATTAAAATCGATCAGGTATGTATCGGTTCATGTACAAACTCATCACTTTTAGATATGTTAAAGGTTGCACATATTTTAAAGGGTAAGACAGTGCATCCCGATGTATCCCTTGCGATCGCGCCGGGCTCAAAACAGGTACTAAATATGCTTGCCAAAAACGGCGCGTTGGCAATTATGATTGATGCAGGGGCAAGAATACTTGAAAGTGCCTGCGGACCTTGTATAGGAATGGGACAATCACCAAATTCAAAGGGAATATCTTTAAGAACATTTAACAGAAACTTTGAAGGACGTTCCGGAACAAAGGACGGACAAATCTATCTTGTATCTCCTGAGCTTGCCGCTGTTTCTGCATTGACAGGATATCTTACCGATCCAAGAGAATTGGGAGAAATGCCGGAATTTAAGCTTCCTGAACGATTTGACATAAATGATAATATGATAGTTGCGCCGATTGAGGAAGAAAAGATGGATACGGTTGAAATATTAAGAGGACCGAATATTAAGCCTTTCCCTGTATCGGAACCTATGAGCAAAACAATTGATGCAAAATGCAGTCTGAAAGTCGGCGATAATATTACAACAGACCATATTATGCCTGCCGGTGCAAAGATATTGCCTTTGCGTTCAAACATTCCTGAAATTTCAAAGCATTGCTTTGCAGTATGTGATGAAAACTTCTATAAACGTGCACTTGATATGGGTAAATCAATAATTGTCGGCGGCTCAAACTACGGGCAGGGATCGTCGAGAGAGCATGCGGCTCTTGCACCGCTTTATCTTGGTGTTAAGGCTGTTATTACAAAATCTTTTGCAAGAATACATATGGCAAACCTTATAAATGCAGGAATATTGCCGCTGACCTTTAAAAATGAAGCTGACTATGACATGATTGAACAGGGTGACGAGCTAATTATTGAAAATGTTATCGAACAAATAAAAGCCGGAAATGAGATCATGGTTAAAAATGCTGATAAAAATTGCGAATTTACCACAATATTGTCTGTATCGGACAGACAAAAGGATATGCTTTATGCAGGCGGACTTCTGAATTATACAAAAGAGCAGAATAAATAAATTTTAGTCATGTGAAAATTTCGGAGGATATTTTTATGAGTGAAAATTGGTTTGGATTTGAAACAAAGGATTTTATATTCGACGGAAAAAATGCAAAGGTTGTTTTTGCGGATAAAAGTAACAGAACAAACAAATGGCTTTTGAAAACGGAATATTTCGGTGCATTTCCTGATTTTGAAATTGAAATGCTTAAATTGGGATATAATCTTGCTCATGTTGACAATACCACACGCTGGTGTCTTGATGAAGATACAAAAAGACAGGCGGATTTTGTGGAATATCTGCATAATGAGTATGGCTTTGAAAACAAATGTGTACCGGTGGGAATGAGCTGCGGAGGAATGCAGGCAATATATCTTGGAGCAAAATATCCCGAACTTGTTCCGGCAATGTACATTGACGCGCCTGTTGTAAACCTTCTCAGCTGTCCTGCGGGATTGGGAGGTTCTGATGGTTCAATGTTTAAGGAATTTGAGGAAAACAGACACATGACATTATCGGAGCTTTTAAGTTTTAGAAAGCATCCTCTTGACTATATTCCGGATTTGGTAAAGAATAATATACCTGTTTTTCTTGTATGCGGTGACAGTGACAAAACGGTGCCTTATGAAGAAAACGGAAAACTTGTATATGACGCATATAAAAAAGCGGGCTGTAACATAACGCTTGTATTAAAGCCTGGATGTGATCATCACCCTCATGGGTTAAATGACAACACTCCGATAATTGAATTTGTGAAAAAATACTATTAATGAGGTAATGGTAAAATGGATATTAAAGATATATTGGGATATGAAAAGGAAAAACCTTTAGACAGGATTTGTGATGACGGCGGATTCTGTGCAATATTCAGAACCATAGGCTGTGTGGGAGACAGCCTCGCATCAGGAGAGTTTGAATCGCTTGATGAGGAGGGAAATAAAGGCTATCATGACTATTTTGAATATTCATGGGGACAGTTTATTGCACGAGCTATAGGTGCAAAGGTATACAATTTTTCAAAAGGCGGAATGAGTGCAAAAGAATACTGTGAAAATTTTGCTTCAGCAAATGATTTCTGGAGCCCCGAAAAGAGATGTCAGGCTTATATTATTGCATTGGGTGTTAATGATATTTCTGCGTACGGTAATGATTTGGGCAGTGTTTCCGATATTGATATTTCCGATTACAGGAATAATAAAAAAACATTTGCCGGATATTATGGGCAAATAATTCAAAGACTTAAAATAAATCAGCCGAAGGCAAAATTTTTTCTTATGACCTGCCCTGATTCCGGTAGAAATGACCGTGTTGAAGCTGAGGACATTCATCAGAAATTGATGTACGATATGGCGGAATTATTTGATTATACCTATGTTCTCGATTTCAGAAAATATGCGCCGGTATATGATGAAGAATTTAAAAAGAATTTTTATATGGGCGGACATATGAATCCGGCAGGGTATCTCTTGACGGCAAAAATGATAATGTCATATATAGATTACATAATAAGAAACAATATGGAGGACTTTGCTCAAGTTGGCTTTATCGGCAAGGATTTTCATAATGTTTCGGTAAAATGGTAAAAATAAAAAAGGAGTTGCAGACTATGGAAAAAATACAGATGAAGACACCTCTTGTTGAGATGGACGGAGATGAAATGACCAGAATTATCTGGAAAATGATAAAGGACATAATTCTTATACCGCATATTGATTTAAAGACAGAATACTATGATCTGGGACTTGAACACAGAAACGAAACTGACGATCAGGTTACAATTGACAGTGCCGAAGCAACAAAAAAATACGGAGTTGCGGTAAAATGTGCAACAATCACACCAAATGCCGCAAGAATGCCCGAATATAATTTGAAACAAATGTGGAAATCTCCTAACGGTACAATAAGAGCAATATTGGATGGTACGGTCTTCAGAACACCGATTCTTGTAAAAGGTATTACTCCTTATATTCCGTCATGGACAAAACCTATAACAATAGCAAGACACGCATACGGCGATGTTTATAAGAATGTTGAAATGCAAGTGGCCAAAGACAGCAAAGCCGAACTTGTGGTAACAGATAAAGACGGTAACGTAACAAAAGAAACTATCTATGACTTTGGAGATTCAAGCGGTATTATTCAGGGACTTCACAACAAGGACAAGTCAATAGAAAGTTTTGCAAGAGCTTGTTTTAATTTTGCGCTTGATACAAAACAGGATTTATGGTTTGCAACAAAAGATACAATATCCAAGAAATACGACCACAGATTTAAAGATATATTTGCAGAGATTTATGAAAATGAATACAAAGAAAAATTTGAAGAAGCAGGAATTGAATATTTCTATACATTGATAGATGATGCCGTTGCAAGAGTAATCCGTTCAAACGGAGGATATATTTGGGCTTGTAAAAATTATGACGGTGATGTTATGTCGGATATGGTGGCAACTGCTTACGGCTCGCTGGCTATGATGACCTCTGTTTTGGTTTCACCGGATGGAATTTATGAATATGAAGCGGCACACGGCACTGTTCAAAGACATTATTATAAGCACTTAAAAGGAGAAAAAACCTCTACCAATTCGGTTGCAACATTGTTTGCATGGACCGGAGCTTTAAGAAAAAGAGGAGAACTTGATAATCTTCCGGATCTTATTAAATTTGCCGATGATCTTGAAAAGGCAACGATTATGACCATTGAAAGTGGTATAATGACAGGGGATTTGGCATCTCTTTCGTCAATAGAAAATAAGAGAACGGTTGATACCGAAACATTTTTGATTGAGGTTAACAATACTTTGGAAAAAATAATGAAATAAGTTTAATGTTTGTGTTTTGACGAAGGGGATAACCCCCTTCGCATTACCGCAAACTTTTTTTGGATTTTGAGATTAAAAAATTCACCAAAAAAAGTTTAAAACATTAACGGAAAGGAAATAAATGATACCTTTTGCACATCTGCATACCCACAGTGAATATTCACTTCTTGACGGCGCCGCAAGAATTTCAGATCTGATTTCAAAGGCAAAAGAACTTGGAATGGAATATTTGGCAATAACAGATCACGGTGCAATGTACGGAGTGGTGGATTTTTATAAGGAAGCAAAAAAACAGGGAATTAATCCGGTGATAGGATGTGAAGTTTACGTCGCACCGAGAACTCGATTTGACAAAACCCACGAATATGATTCAAGATACAGTCATCTTATTCTGCTTGCCGAAAATGATGTGGGATATAAAAATTTAATTAAAATTGTTTCTGCAGGATTTATTGAAGGATTTTACTATAAACCCCGTGTTGACTTTGATTTATTAAAGCAATACAAAGAAGGGCTTATAGTTTTGTCGGCGTGCCTTGCGGGAGAAATACCAACCTTATTGCTGAATGATGATTATGAAGGAGCGAAGCAAACGGCGCAAAAGTATGCCGACGTATTCGGAAAGGATAACTATTTTATAGAAATACAGGATCATGGTTTAAGGGAGCAAAAACAGACAAATCCTCTTTTAATAAAACTTGCAAGAGAGTTAGGACTTGGGATTGTTGCAACGAATGATATTCATTATGTAAATAAAGAAGACGCACAGGCACAGGACGTTCTTATGTGTATACAAATGGATAAAACGGTTGATGATCCCGAGAGAATGAAATTTGAGACCGACCAGTTTTACATGAAATCTCCTGAAGAAATGGAAAAACTGTTTTCCTATGTGCCGGAAGCTATTGAAAAATCGGTAGAAATAGCAAAGCGGTGTCATGTGGATTTTGATTTTAATACAAGGCATTTGCCGTCATATGATGTACCCGATGGAAAAGACGCATATGAGTATCTTCGTGAATTATGTTTTGACGGGCTGAAAAAAAGATATGATAATCCCGGTAAAGAACTTGTTGAACGATTGGAATATGAATTATCGGTTATAAATTCAATGGGCTTTGTGGATTATTTCCTGATTGTTTGGGATTTTATTCATTTTGCAAGAAGCCATGACGTTATGGTAGGCCCGGGAAGAGGTTCCGCTGCGGGAAGCATTGTTGCATATTCTCTTGAAATAACCAGTATTGATCCGATAAAATACAATCTTATTTTTGAAAGATTCTTAAATCCCGAAAGAGTTTCAATGCCGGATATTGATGTTGACTTTGAGCCTGAGGGAAGGCAAAAGGTTATAGACTATGTTGTTGAAAAGTACGGAGAGGATAAGGTCTCACAGATAATCACCTTCGGTACCCTAAAAGCAAAGCTTGTAATAAGGGATGTGGGCAGAGCTTTAAATATTCCTTATGCGGAGGTAGATAGAGTCGCGAAAGCCGTACCTAATGATTTAAAAATGACCATTGATAAGGCACTGGAGATAAGCAATGACTTAAAATCAATGTATGAAAATGATGCGAAAATAAAAAGGCTTATAGATACGGCAAGGTCATTGGAAGGTCTTCCAAGACATAAGTCCACACATGCCGCGGGTGTTGTTATTACCCAGGAGGCTACTGTGAATTATATACCGATGCAAACCAATGATAATGTTATAACAACACAATTTGTAAAAGACACGGTAGAAGAACTGGGTTTATTGAAAATGGATTTTCTTGGATTGAAAAACCTTACTATCATAGAGAATGCCGTAAAAATCATTGAAAAAACAAAAGGTATAAAAATCGACATTGATAAAATAGATTATGAAATCCCGCAGGTATATGAAACGATCGCGTCCGGAAATACCGACGGGGTATTCCAGCTTGAAAGCCCGGGAATGAAATCCTTTATGCAGGAATTAAAACCTGATAAGCTTGAAGATTTGATCGCGGGAATTTCTCTCTACAGACCGGGCCCCATGGATTCGATCCCCACATATATATATAACAAAAAATATCCTGAAAAAGTTGTTTATAAGCATAAGCTTTTAGCAAATATTTTGGATGTCACATATGGGTGTATGGTATATCAGGAGCAGGTAATGGAAATAGTAAGGGTACTTGCCGGGTATTCTCTTGGCGGAGCAGATTTGATGCGCCGTGTTATAAGCAAGAAGAAAATGGCTCAAATGGAAGTGGAAAGACAGAATTTTATTTATGGTAAAAAAGATGAAAACGGAAATCAGATCATAGATGGGTGCATCAACAGAGGCATAGACGAAAAAACAGCAATTGAAATTTTTGATGAAATATATGATTTTGCAAATTATGCATTTAACAAATCCCATGCTGCGGCATATGCCTATGTATGTTATCAGACGGCATACTTAAAAACCTTTTATCCTGTAGAATTTATGGCGTCTTTAATATCGAGCGCCGGCGATACCGACAAGATAAACGAGTATATAATAAACAGCCGAAATATGGGGATAGAAATATATCCTCCCGACATAAACAAAAGTACCGATACTTTTACCGTTGAAGGAAATTCTATCCGGTTTGGCTTGACTGCAATTAAAAACGTGGGAAGAGGATTTATTCAGAAAATTGTAGCAGAACGTGAAATGAACGGAGCGTTTAAATCATTTTCCGATTTTATAGTAAGAATGACAGGCAAAGATATAAACAAAAGGGCTGTTGAGGGAATGATAATGTGCGGGGCGTTTGATTCTTTGGGCATAAAACGTTCACAGCTTATGAGAGTTTTTGAAAATGCTATAGATAACGAGGCTAATTCACAGCGCGGAAATTTAAACGGGCAGATGACATTGTTTGATGAAGATGTATCAGAGGAAATAGATTTTCCTGATATAGAAGAATTTGACAAAAGAACCATTTTGAAAATGGAAAAACAAACCATTGGAATGTATCTTTCGGGAAATCCGATGGGTGAATACAAAGATAAAATAAAAAGTATAACTAAATATAATATAGGAAGTATTTTAGATTCCGTTGAAAAAAATGAAGATGGTTCATATAAAATTGCCAAAGGCGGGATACAAGACGGTGAAACGGTAAAAATATGTGCAATTATTTCAAGCCGAAAGAATAAAACTACAAGGAACAACAGTCAAATGGCTTTTTTAAAGCTGGAAGATGAATACGGAAGTATTGAGGTTTTGGTATTCCCGAAAATCCTTACACAATTTTCAAATATTTTGCAGGAAGAAAATATTATAGTTGCGCAAGGAAAGGTAAGTATCAGGGAAGATGAAGAGCCTAAGCTGCTTTTGGAAAGAGCGGTATCTTTGGATATGGTAAATCCTCCTGCAAAAAAAGAAACCGTATTTATAAGAATGAACACAAAAAACAGCGAAAATTTTAATTTATACAGGGAAGTTGCATTAAAATATCCGGGAAACGGCAATGTTTGTCTTTTTTTTGAGGATACAAGGAACAGCTTATCTGCATCCGATAATATGAAATTAATGCTGTCTGAAGAAGCTGTCAATGAGTTAAAAAGACGTTTTGGAGAAGAAAATGTCGTTGTAAAAAAATAAAATTAATAAAAATTTACAAATAAGTATAAAAATGTAAAATTATTATTGATTTTTTTCATATTTTGTTATACAATAAATAGGCGTAGACAAAATAAAGATAATACTAGGAGATAATTTTATGTGGACAGTAGTATATGTGGCACAAAAATCTCAGGAAATATTCAGAGTTAAAGCAATTTTGGATGAAAATAAAATAATTTGCCGTATAAGGGAAAGCAATAATTCCGATGAAGAACACGGAATGTATTTTGAGATTATGGTGCCTGCGGCGGAATTGTCCGTTGCGCAAAATGTGATTTTGGAATCAGAAATATAAGTTCTGTCTTTTGCTTTGACATATGTTGTTATATGATGGAAATTTTAATTTGGGAGGAATTAATTATGGTACAATTAAGGAAAATAGGAGTTTTGACAAGCGGAGGAGATGCTCCGGGTATGAATGCCGCAATACGTGCCGTTGTCAGAACAGCTGTTTTTAACGGTTTGGAGATTGTTGGTGTAAAAAGAGGATATAACGGCCTTTTGAATGAAGATTTTATTGAAATGGATGCAAGAAGTGTCGGTGAAACGCTGCAAAAGGGCGGTACGATTTTACAAACGGCGCGCTGTGCTGAATTCAAGACGCCGGAGGGTGTAAAAAAAGCAGTTGAAATCGCGAAGAAAAATTCTATTGACGGACTGATAGTTATAGGCGGTGACGGATCTTTCAGAGGGGCAAGAGATCTTACACGAGAAGGTCTTGCCACGATCGCGATGCCGGGAACAATAGATAATGACATAAACTGCAGTGAATATACCGTGGGTTATGATACATGTTTGAATACTGTTATAGAGGCGGTCGATAAGTTAAGAGATACAAGCTCATCACATGAAAGATGTTCCGTTGTCGAGGTTATGGGCAGGGGCGCCGGATATATAGCAATTGAAGCAGCAATCGCGTGCGGCGCCGAGGTCGTTTTGATACCTGAGGAGCCTTTTGATTTCAGGAAGGATGTTATTGACATTATCGAACAAGGGAAAAAAAGAGGTAAAAAACACTGTATAGTTATCGTTGCCGAAGGTGTCGGAGGAACGGTTGAAATGGCAAAGAAAATTGAAGAAGAGACCGGTATCGAATCAAGAGCAACGATTTTGGGACATGTCCAAAGAGGCGGAAGCCCAACCGTCCGCGACAGAGTTATTGCAAGCCAGATGGGCGCACGTTCTGTGGAATTGCTTCTTGAGGGTAAATCAAACAGAATCGTATGTATGCAGCATAACGAAATTGTTGACGTCGATATTGAAGAAGGATTAAATATGAAGAAACATATTTCGAAGGATTTGATTAAATTGGCAAAACAACTTGCAATATGATCAATGTTTTGAGATATGAAATATATAGTTTGATATTTTATAACTGCAGACAAGACGCCCCGCCGATTACGTCGGGGCGTCTTGTTGTCTGCGGTTATATTTCATCCAACGTGTCGAATGTATATCCCTGCCCTATAAGATAATCCAAAATTTGTGAAAGTGTCTGGGCAGTTATAGATTTTGAAACGGAATCATGCATTAAGATCACTATATCCTCTTTTCCGTTTGAGGTAGATTTTATTTTTTCCATAAGCTCCTCAGATGACGGAGATTTACTTTCAGCATCCCCGGTTAGTGCGTTCCAATCACAATACCTGTAACCATTTTCGCTTAACAGCGTTTTAACTTCTTTTTTTACTTCAGCATGAGACCCGATTTCAAAACTGCCTCCCGGGAAACGAATAATCTTAGGATAATTTTCCTTGCATACTATGCTTTTGATTATATCATTTGTATAATCTATCTCATTCATAAATGATTGTGTATCTGCATATAATTCAGTGTATTTGTGAGAATATGAGTGGTTTGCTATAAGATGTCCCTCATCATATATTCGTCTTGCCACGGAAGGATTTTGCTCGATAAGACTGCCAACGGTAAAAAATGTAGCTTTTACATTATATTTTCTTAATATATCAAGAACTTGAGGAGTAACCGATTCATTAGGACCGTCATCAAAAGTCAGATATGCGGTTTTTATACCGTCATTGCTGTTTAAATCCGAAAGAATATTGGTACTCTTTTGAGGGGGCTGCGGATAAACATATCCGTTAAATATAAATTCAATATCATCGTTATTATCTTTTTGTGGAAAAATACTCTTTACACAAAATAAAAAAACAGTTATAATAATAAAAAGTAATACTGTTATAATAATGTTATGTCTGAATTTCCTCTTCTTTTGTCTGTTGCGTAGGTTTTGGCGGAATTTAATTTCTGAAGACATATTAACACCTCACATCCTTATATTCTCATTATACTACAAATATCTATTTATTTCAACAAAAAAATCAGATATATGGAGGTTATAATGAAAAAATATATTGATTTAATAAAAAAATTTATACAACCGTTCAAAATAATAAAAATGATCCTGTTATCAAAGGAGGTCCTACCGCGCGTACTGATGTTGATTTTTGTATCGGTAGCTGCAGTGGGGATTGGCATTTGTGTGGGAGAAGAAGACCAAATCAGCGAGCAGTCGGCATCTTCTGATGTTATGGATTACAGTACTGTAAGCAATAAAAGCTCAGGTTGGGGTTTGAAAAAAGTAAAAGGAGCGGAACCGGAAGTAACCGATACGCAAAAATCCGATTTGGCGGAATATAATGCTTTTTACATGGATAATACCCATCCCAAAAAACTTTATCTCACCTTTGATGAAGGTTACGAAAACGGATATACTTCAGTAATACTTGATACGCTTAAGGAAAAAAAAGTAACAGCCGCGTTTTTTATAACCGGTCCATATGCAAAAAATGAGACAGAGTTGGTCAGACGTATGATCGATGAAGGGCATACAGTAGGGAATCATACAATAAATCATCCAAACTTGCCAAAATTGGAATCAGTGCAGGCAATGATAAAAGAACTTACCGAAATGAATGACATTGTAAAAACAATGTATGATTATGACATGAAATATATGCGTCCGCCTGAGGGGGAATATTCAAAAAGAGTACTGGCAGTAAGCAGAGACTTGGGCTTCAGGACAGTTTTTTGGAGCTTTGCATACAAGGATTGGGAGGTTGATGCCCAAAAGGGAAAGGACTATGCATTCAAACAAGTTACAGAATATCTTCATGACGGCGCGGTTTTGCTTTTACATGCCGTATCCGCCGATAATGCACAGGCACTCGGTGACATTATCGATTATGCTCGGCAGCAGGGATATGAATTTGCATCGTTGGATGAAATTCCGGATACAGAAGCTGCCGATATCCAATAAAAAAGAATGCGGAGGGAATATAAGATCAATTTGACGTTTCGATATACATAGTTTAAACAATAAAAATTATATGTAAAATCAGAGTAAAGAAATAAATATAACGGAGGATAAAATGACGGAAAACGGCTGTAATGAAAAGAACAGACATGAGGGGCATCGTGAACGGATGAGAAAAAAATTCAGAGAAAATCCTGCATTGCTGTCTGATCACGAAATAATTGAGATGCTGCTATATTATGTTATTCCTATGGGGAATACAAACGAACAGGCACATGACCTGCTGAAAAAGGGCGGAAATATAAACGGTGTTTTGGAAATAGATGAAAATTATATTCGGACAATAAACGGGCTCGGGACAAAATCCGCGGAATTCATAAAACTTTTAAGAGAATTGTATATAAGGCTTAGAAAAGAAAATCTTGATAAAGGAAATGAACGAAAGCTTACAAGAAATAACATAAATGATAAGCTGCATAAAATATTCATCGGTGAAAAAGAAGAAAAGATGGTATTGATAACCTTGGATAATCATTTCGGCATAATAAACACCCATGTTATATCAAGAGGAACGGAAAGTGCATCTATTGTACCGATCAAAAAAATTTTGGAATTGGCAATATATGATAAAGCTTCAATAACATTACTTGCTCATAATCATCCGAATAATGTCCTCGCCGCATCAGATGAAGATATTGAAGTAACAAAAGCAGCATATGAGGCCTTGAATATAATAGGAATTCCCTTGTGCGAGCATTATATTGTTACAGATAATTCAGTTGTAGGAATAATACATTTATGCAAGATAAAAAAATAAGTATCTTTAACGGAATGCGATAAAAGATAAAAATAATTTAATTGTGTATTTTTGCTTTTTTCGTATACAATTATCAAGTAAAGGCAGGCCGTGAACGATTACCATTAAATTTCCAAAACCCTTGTTCTATCTTATATTGAACAGGGGTTTTGCAGTTTAGGGTTAATCTTGCGTAAACGCCGAAACGATATCAAACAATAAAAACCGGTCTATACATAACGGGTTACTCCGTTTTCTTGATCTGTTATATAAAGTATAATTTATGCGGCGCTTCCAAAATCCCGAAACGTGCATATAAAAAGAAATATATATAACTGCGGACAGAATATCCCCCGCCGTAATCGGCGGCGCGCTCATATTTGTAATACGTGAGAGTATGATCTTTAACTGATTACAGCGCCAGCTTTACTTTGCTCTTGTCTTTGTTGAATAACGGGTCAAGCCCTTATCAAATAAATTTTGAAAAACAGGAAACATATATATCCTTCATTTTGTTACATTTTTATTAATTAATTCAAAAAAATATTGGAATATATTAAGAAATATAGTATAATATAATTTGTTAGATAACTTGTTATTTTTGTACGTCTTTAATACAACAGATCGGAGGTATTCATTTGGAACAGATTTTTGATTATTTTTCAAAATTTATACAACTGATAAAGATAACTGATATTATCGATATTATTATTGTTGCAATTCTTATCTATCAGCTGCTTAAGATGATACGGGAAACACGGGCACTGCAGCTAGTCAAGGGCATTGCCATACTGTTTTTGTTTGTACCTATAAGCGCCTGGATGAATCTGACCGCCGTAAATTACATATTAAAAAACGTCATGCAAATAGGCTTGTTTTCCGTTGTTGTAATTTTTCAACCCGAACTCAGAAGTATGCTTGAGCGGGTCGGCCGTTCAAAAGTCGGAAAATTGATTGATTTCGGCTCACCGCAAATCGGTGATAATAAATTACAAAATTTAATAGATGAGATCGTTATTGCAACCGTTAATCTTTCCTCAGCCAAAACAGGTGCTCTGATAGTACTTGAAAGAGAAACAAAGCTTGGAGATATAGTAAAATCGGGTACAATTCTTAATGCAGAGGTTACTTCTTCCCTGCTTGAAAATATATTTGTTCCTAACACACCGCTGCACGATGGCGCGGTTATAATACGCGAAGACAAAATATATACCGCGGCATGCGTACTGCCTCTAACTTCAAACACAAATCTTTCAAGAGAGCTCGGCACACGCCACAGAGCCGCGTTGGGAATGAGTGAGGTTTCCGACGCCATGGTTATAGTCGTAAGTGAAGAAACCGGAAAAATATCAATTGCCATAAACGGAAGCCTGACAAGAAACCTAAACGGGGAGACATTAAAAAATGCCCTTGAAAGAGCTTTGACACCCAAAGCTGCTCCTTCGGAATCCAATAAGATCAAATTCTGGAAGGGGGCATCAAAATGAAACAAGAAAACGGTTCAAAAAAAAGGATATCAAAGGTTATTTCCGTACTTATAGCCATACTTGTATGGATTTTTGTCATATACTCCGAAAATCCTTCTCTCGATGTTAAGCTCAGTGCAATAGATGTACAGCTTGTGAATGAAGCTGCACTTTTAAACAAAAATCTAATGGTCGTAGATAAAAATTCCATCTCAGATGCTTCCATCGTTATAAGAGGGAAACGCCAGGATTTAATATCAGTTATGGGCAATATATCGGCAAGTATTGATCTATCGCAAATTTCAGAAGCAGGAGTATACAGACTTCAGCCGGTTTTTGACATACCTTCAAATGCTGTTTATATTTCCAAACGCAACACGCGTTATATCGAAATAACCGTTGAAGAAATGGCGGAAAAATCGATCCCGATAACAATAAATCAAAAAAATGCGGATAAAAACAAATCTTTTATTGTGGAATCAATACCGGAGAACAGTACCATCACCGTAAAAGGCACTTATGAAGATATTCAAAGTATTGATCACGCAAGTATTTCCATAGATGCTTCATCAATGACACAAACCAATTCGGAAAGATACTCGTACGCTCTGGAGGATGAGAATAATTCCGAAATACTTCCTTTAAATGAGATCATATCAGATGAGACCATACTTGTAAAAAATAACGTATATGAAAAAATTTCTCTTGATGTAGTTTTATCAATACCGTCAGATATTGATAATAAATATACAGTAGAACTGATCTCTCAGGATGTTGATAAGGTCGATGTAGGAATAAAATCTGAGGAAGGCCGAGCTGTTCAAAGCATTACAAACTCAAACGAATTTAATGATATAACTCCGGGCACAAATAAATATGAACTCAAGCTTATCCAGCCTGACGGAATATATTTACCCGCCGAAAGCCAATATATCACGGTTGAACTTGAAGTATTTGAAAAAGAAGAAAAAACTCTCGAAGTACCTTTAAATGTTAAAAATTCAGAAAATAAAACATATACTTTACAAAATAATACCGTACAGGTTTCCATATCCGGTCCGAAAGAAAAACTCACTTCGGATAACATAAGCGCGGAATTGGACCTTGACGCCGTGTCCGGTACGGGCGAACAGACAGTAAGCGTTAAACCGTCTACTTCGGAAAAAGATATTACAATTGAAGATACCGAAGTATTTGTTAATGTTATCATTGAAGAATAACATGATTTCCGCGAAAAATGTGCAATACAGTTTTTTATCAGCAAAAAGTAAAAATTTTAATATAAATATAATGTAACGGAGAGTGAAGGACTTGTCAGACATTTTAGTAAGGGGGAGCTCCATTGACGGAGCCATAAGGGTTTTTGTCGCCATAACAACAGATTTGGTCAATGAAGCACAAAAAATACACAAAACATATTCCACTGCTACCGCAGCTTTGGGAAGAGTATTGACAATTTCGGCGATAATGGGCGCCGGTATGAAAAATGAAACAGATTCTACTACCATTCAGTTTAAAGGAGACGGGCCGATCGGAAGCATTGTTGCGGTATGTAATAATAAATCGGAGGTAAGAGGCTATGTGGTAAATCCATACGTTGATATCCCCAGGAAGAAGAACGGCAAGCTCGATGTGGGAGCCGCTGTGGGAAAGGGCTTTTTAAATGTGATACGGGACTTGGGTATGAAGGAACCGTATGCCGGACAAGTTCCTATTGTAACAGGTGAAATCGCTGAAGATATGACTTATTATTTTGCCGCAAGCGAACAGATACCTACAGCGATTGCACTTGGTGTATTGGTCAATCCCGATAATTCGGTAAAGTGTGCCGGTGGTTTTATGATCCAGCTTATGCCGGAAGCAAGTGAAGAAGTGGCGGCAGATCTTGAAGAAAAAATGAAAACCTTGCCTCCGGTCACTGAAATGATTGAAAACGGCATGTCGGCAGAGGATATTTTATTCAGGATTTGTGAAGGATACGATATGCTTATGGAAAATAAAACAATAACTCCGCGCTATCGGTGTCAATGCTCAAAAGAAAGAATGGAACAAGCCCTGATCTCAATCGGCAAAGACGAACTGCAATCTTTAATCGATGAACAGGGCTATGCAGAACTGACCTGTCAGTTCTGTGACAATAAATATATATTTAAAAAAAGCGAATTGGAGAATTTATTAAAACAGGCAAAGTAGCTGTTGTTATTAATTATTTATTCTATTATATGAATTTATTTTTAACGAAGTTAAATAAGATATTGTATATAAAAATACCGTTAATTTATATAAAAAAGAAAAAAAATAATTAAAATAGTATCAAAACTCTTGACAAGGCTTGAAAAAACTTATATAATAGGTACGATGTCTATTTTTATTATTTGATGCTTTTGTATTGAAGCTTCGGTAATAATAGGAAAGTCTTTTTCAATGATGTATTGATTTTCCAATATTGACGATTTTACTTATTAATAATTAGGAGGTGCAGAAAATGAAAAGAACTTACCAACCGAAGAAACGTCAAAGAAGCAAAGAACATGGATTTAGAAAAAGAATGAGTACTGCATCAGGCAGAAAGATTTTATCAAGAAGAAGACGCTTGGGCAGAAAGAAACTTTCAGCGTAAACAATGTGACGGATGAGGCGGGAAGTATAGAGAGCATTGTTTCTCTGACTTTTTGCCTTTTTTAACTTGTGAAAATCTATAAGGCGGAAATTCAATGAAAAATACACAATTTATGAAGCTGAACAAAGATTTTAAACGTTTATATTACCGAGGTAAAAGCACCGTCGGGATCAATATTGTGGTATATGTTCAGCGCAATAAAAAAGGGTATAATACCCTCGGGCTGACGTGCGGAAAAAATATAGGCAAAGCAGTAAAAAGAAATCGTGTAAAACGTCTCATGCGCGAAAGCTACCGTCTTTTGGAGAATAAGATCAACATAGGCTACGATATCGTTTTGGTGGCAAGGACAAAGGCTGTTTCATGCAAATGTATACATATTCTAAAAGATCTGGAATTTGCATTCACTAAATTGGGGTTGATAAAAGATGATGAAAAAATTTCTTATAATGTTGATTAAATTTTACAGGAAAAATTTATCTCCGCTCAAAAGATATTCCTGCTGCCGGTTTGTGCCGACATGCTCTGAATATGCCCTACAGGCAGTTGAAAAATACGGCGCGTTTAAAGGCTCGTATCTTGCAGTCAGAAGAATACTTAAATGCCATCCTTTTCATAAGGGAGGATATGACCCTTTGAACTGATATATTCGACCGTCATACCCCCACCGTTTCAAACTTAGTTTTACAAAGGAGTTAATGTTATAGACTATGGAGCTTAATTTATTTGATATAATTACAATACCGCTGGGATATATATTGGATATTATATACAGACTGGTACAAAACTACGGTTTGGCGATAATAATTTTCACCATTATAATCAAACTGGTTTTAATCCCGCTTAATCTGCGGTCACAAAAAGCAATGAAAAAGCAGCAAAAAATCCAGCCGATCCTTGCTGAGCTGCAAAAAAAATATGCCAATGATCAGCAAAAACTCCAGACTGAAATGATGAAATTATATAAAGAGAATAATATAAGTATGATGGGCGGATGTCTTCCAATGCTTATTCAATTCCCAATTTTAATAGGTCTTTACAGAGTTATTCAATCACCTATAAGATATCTGCTGCACATACAATTTAACGATCCCGGTGTAAGTGATAAAATTACGCAAATTGTTACTTTGATGAAAGAACAATTTCCTAGTGAACTTGGAAATTACGCAAACTCAACTGCTAAAACTATCTTTAATTCAGCGCAAATTCAGCTTGCAACATGGAGTGAAAAGGTTCTTGACAAAGTCGACGCCTGGAGTATTAATTTTAATTTTCTTGGACTTGATTTATCAAAGGCTCCATATGATGCTCTTGAGTTGGTTAAAGAAGCCAATTTTTCACAACTGAGTATTATAGCACTTTTATTGATACCTGCACTTGCAATCTGTACAACCTGGTTATCAATGAAACAAACACAAAAAATGAGCGGTCAGACACAAAATCAATCAAACGCTCAAACTGCTCAGATGTCCAAGACAATGAATATAATGATGCCCCTCATGACGGGTTTCTTCTCTATTACCCTTCCTTCCGGAATGGGGGTATACTGGATCACATCAAACATTATACAAATGGTACAACAATATATTTTAAATAAAGTTTTAGATAGCAAGGAGGATGATTTCGTTGTTAAACTTCCAGACAAAAATAGAAAAAACGGCAAAAAGCATAAATGAAGCTAAAGAATTGATTTTGACAGAATTCGGTCTTTCCGAAGATGATATTGATATTCAGGTTATTGATGAAGGCACAAAAGGATTTTTGGGCTTAGGTTCCAAAGATGCCGTTGTAACCGGTCAGGTAAAGGATGTAACATCTTATAAAGCAAAATTGTTTTTAAATAAAATTTTCTCAGATATGAATTTAAAAGTTGATATTTCCACAAAGCTCGAAGATGATAATCTTTTAATAGATTTATCGGGAAAAAATATGGGTATAATTATCGGAAAACGCGGAGATACGCTTGATAGTCTGCAGTATCTTACATCATTGGTTGTAAATCGCAACAACGACAATTATGTTAAGGTTACCATTAATACTGAAAATTACCGCGAAAAACGTTATGATGCCCTTGTAGCGCTTTCTCAGCGTCTTGCATCTAAAGTTGCTAAATCAGGAAAAAAATATACATTGGAGCCTATGAATCCATACGAAAGACGAATTATACATTCATGCCTTCAGGATCATACTGACGTCACAACATTTTCTATTGGCGAAGATCCATACAGAAAGGTTGTTATCGCCCCAAAAAATCCTGTTAAGCCGTCCTATCATAAAAAGCCTGCATACTATAATTCAGGTTTAAATGCAATACATGAGAAAAAACATTCGGATTTTGAAAGCTATGCACGCAGTCATTCAGAAGAAAACATATCCGAAGATGAATCTGATTTATAATATATAAGTTTGGCAAATAGTATTTTAACGGCAAAGAAAGGAATGAAAACTAAATGTCAGGTCACTCAAAGTGGAGTACAATTAAAAGAAAAAAAGGTGCAAATGATGCCCAAAGAGCAAAAATATTTACAAAAATTGCAAGAGAAATTGTTGTAGCGGTCAAATCAGGCGGTCCAGATCCCGATAATAATTCAAGTCTTAAAGACGCTATAGCAAAAGGCAGAGCCAATAATATGCCCAATGAAAATATACAAAGAACCATAAAAAAAGCAGCCGGTGATACAGAAACCGATAACTATGAAAACATAACATATGAAGGCTACGGCCCAAATGGTGTTGCGGTTATTGTTGAAGCCCTTACCGATAACAGAAACAGAACTGCTGCAGATGTACGTCATGCATTTGATAAATTCGGCGGTAACATGGGACAAACCGGATGTGTCAGCTTTATGTTTGATAAAAAAGGTATTATTGTTATAGAAAAAAATGATATTGATGAAGATGAAATAACAATGGATGCATTGGAAGCAGGTGCCGAAGATATTTCTGTAGAAGATGATTGTTTTGAAATTACAACCTCTCCTGAAGATTTTCACGCTGTCAGAGATGCATTAGAAAAAAAATATGAATTTGCATCTGCTGAAATTACAATGGTTCCACAAACCATGGTTACTCTTACAGATGAAGATCACATACTTAAAATGCAAAGAATGATTGATTTGCTTGAAGACAGTGACGATGTTCAGGATATATATCACAATTGGGATATGCCTGATAATGATTAATATTAAAAAACATTTACACATCACACATAAAATGAAAATACAAAAACAGACACTCCATTAAATTACAGTGTCTGTTTTTTTTTGATCTAATATTAATGAAAAACCCTTCCATATAACATCTTATACAGTTATAATACGTACATCATTTTGAATAAGAGCCTTATTCCATTCCTCGTCAAGCTTTATATCTGTTATAAAACAATCTATTTTATTCAGCTCATATATAACCGGAACACCCAGTCTTCCAAGTTTTTTTCTGTCACAAAGGAAAATAGCACTTTCAGAACAATCTATCATTGCTTTTTTGATTTCTGCTTCTGCTTCGGTAGATTCCATCATTCCTCTTGCCAAAGTCACTCCTCTGCATGAGAAAAAAACCTTGTTGGCAAAATAATGAGATCTTATTGTTTCCTCAACAATTCTTCCCACATAAGACATATTTTTTGCATGAAGCATACCTCCGGTAGATATTACTTTTATATCGGACAACCCTGCAAGTTCCATAACAATTTTTTCTGCATTGGTTATTACCGTAATACTTTTTTTATCCTTAATATTTCTGGCAACATGCAAACTTGATGTACTTGCATCGAGAAATATTGTTTCTCCGTCTTTTATCATCTGTGCCGCACGTATTCCTATACTTTGTTTTCCTTCAAAATTGACAGTATCACGTTCATGTATACTCATATCTGCCTCTACGCTTTCAACCAAGGTAGCACCTCCATAGGTTCTTACAAGCACTCCCTGTTTTTCAAGCTTTTCCAGATCACTTCTTATTGTTTCAGTTGTCACATCAAATTGTTTCGCCAATTCCGGTACAAGGACACTTTTATTTTTTATTATTGTTTGTTCAATTATACTTCTTCTTTCAACAGCAAGCATATTTAACTCCTCTATTCATATATATAATAAGGCTACTGCTTTAGATACGGATGAATCTCCATTATACAGTAACCTTTTTCTCAATATTAAGTTAACAATTACAGCACAGCTTCCCATAATTCCGGGTGTGGATTTGCAATAACCTCTGTATTTATCAAAACACCTGTTTTTGCGGCGATTTTAGCTCCTGCGTCCACTGCAGCCTGAACATCAGCCACATTACCGGTCATTGTTACAAAACATTTTCCTGCCATGCCCCTTGCGACACGTACTTCAATTAAAGATACAACTGCCGCTTTAACGGCTGCATCTGCTGCTTCAATAGCAGCTGCTGCCGTAAAAGTTTCAACGATTCCTAAAGCTTTTTTTTCTTTTACAATTGCAGTTCCACACATTGCCTCAAAAACCTGTTCACCCAAATTACCAATAACAAATTTGTCTATGAGCGAATCTTCACTGATTAATGCAGCTCTTTCAACTGCTGACTGTATCGCAGATAGTTCTCCGCCTATAACCGTAACAAATTTACCAGGGCATACTGAACCTGATTGAATTAAAGTAATGCCTGCACTTTTTAACATTTCATCTGTAACCTTTATACCTTTACTAACATTTTTAACTTCTATCAATCCAACAGAATTCATATTACCCTCCATTCTGCCGCCACACGGTAGCACAAAATACGCAACGTGAAAAATAAACTTATTTTTCACGTTACCTTATCCTTTCAATTAAATTTGCTGTTATTTAAGGTCAATTAATCTTTTATTTTACTGAAATTACTATTTTTTTATCATCTACAAGTTTTACAACACCATCTATGCTTGAGTGTATTGTAGTTCCCAATGCATTGGCATCTGTCTTTGCTATAAGCTGTCCTTTTTTTACTCTGTCTCCCACTTTCACTATCGGTGACGCAGGCTTACCTACGTGCTGTGACATGGGAATATAAACGGTTTCCGGGAAGAAGTCCATATATACCCTTTCAACTTTATCTTTAACATATTTTCTGATTCCAAGCCTGTCAATAAGCGTATCAGAGGGTATTAAACGTCCCTCTCTTTCAGGTCTTGGTGCAGAAGGTGCTATATTATTTGTTCTTCTATAACCTTTTTTTGCCAAAACGCCTTTTGCATTCATTGAAATTTCCTGAGGATTCAACATCTGCTGGCATCCCATAACTGTACATACTCCACATCCACAGCAAAGCGACGCCTGCAAAAATGCCTCTGTATCCGAAACCTCGCAATGAGATGCTGCTCTTAATATTTTATGTACCTGTATTGAATGTCCAAGTAAATATCTCGGACATACATCTGTACACATCGTACAGTAACAACAAGCAGCTGATGCTCTTTTCAACATTGTTTTCAACGGCATTTTTCTTCTTTGAATAACACTGTGTGTTTCCGGGAAAACTAACAAACCTTTTGTGGTTTTTGTGACAACATCATTTTCGATATCTACAAGTTTTCCCATCATAGGTCCACCGTTTATTACGGCTTTACCCGTCAAATCGGGATAGCCTATATCCGCAAACAATTCTTTTATTTTCATTCCTACAGGGACTTTTATTGTTATATCTTCTTTTACATCACCGGCAATAGTAACATATTTTTCACAAACTGTTTCTCCATCTTGCAATGCCTTTTTTATATTATAAAGTGTTTCAGTATTAATAACCATTACTCCGACATTAATAGGAATTGCGCCTTCGGGAATAATTTTCCCTGTTGTTTCATATACCAGCACAACTTCATCACCGGCAGGATAAACATCCGGAATTTCTTTAACACTTATTCTTGTTCCTTTAAGATCTGCAAGAATTTTTGAATCAAGCAAGTACATATTTTTGCCTTTTATACCAAAAATTGCTTCTTCAGCTCCTAAAACATCCAGAATAACATTCAAAGTATCTATTATTGATTGAAAATGCTTTCTGAATATATGATGATCAACCATCATTAAAGGTTCACATTCGGCAGCATTTACTATTACCTGCTTAACTCCCTGTGATAATTTTTTATGTGTGGGAAAACCCGCTCCGCCGGCACCAACTATTCCGGCATCATATATTATTTTTTGCAATTCTTCCAATGTCATACAAGCTTTCCCTCCTTGAAAAATTAAAACGCCGTATGTTACAGTTAAAATTTAACAGAACATTTATATATGCAACACCAATTAATTATAAATTACCCTGTTTTTCATCAACAATTCCTACAATTGCCGCATCAACCGGTGCTTCTTTATTAGGCAATGCCAATCTTGCGGCACTTCCTGTAGCAACAAGAACCTTTTCGCCAATTCCGGCACCTACGGAATCTACCGCAATAAAATACTTATCAATTAATTTATCATTTTCAATCGGCTGTACAATCATAAACTTATAGCCGACAAGTTTTTCATTTTTACTTGTGGAAACAATACTTCCTTTGACTTGTGCCAAGATCATATTCTTTTCTTCCTTTCATAAACTTGGAAGTTTAATACTTTGTTATAATTTCAACATGATCGCCTTGTTTTATGGCAGCAGCATTAGCATCATCGGTATCAATATGCATTTCTGTGTCGAAATCTTCACGTACTCTTACCTGCACATTATAATAACGTGTCGGTTTTGAATTCTGAATTTCCACATCAACAACATCGTTATCTTTAACACCGTATTTTTCAGCATCTTCCGGAGTCATATGTATATGACGATTTGCAATGATGCAACCCTCATTTAAAAACACGCTGCCTTTTGGGCCTACCAAGGCCATAGGTGCACTTCCTTTTATATTACCCGACGGACGTACCGGCGGACTTACTTTCAACTTAAATGTATCAGTTCGAGAAATTTCAATCTGAGAATCTTTTCTTACCGGTCCAAGTACTCTTACACCTTCTATTGTTCTCAAAGAAGGGCTTACAAGTGTTACACATTCCTCTGCTGCGAACTGATCTCCCATTAACATCTTTTTAGGTGTCAATTTATAACCTTTTCCAAACAAGGTTTCCAAATCCTGTTGTGATAAATGTACGTGTCTTGCAGACACTCCAACTTTTATCCCATCATCTTTCTGAGTTTTATTCAATATTTCAATTACACTTTGTGTTACAAGATTTACTAACTTTTCATCCATTATTTTATCATTCCTTTCAGGAACTTTCAGTACAAAAACAGTACCGTAAACATTTTGCAAAGCTTAATTTGAATGTATAAAGGGGCAAATATTGCAAGCAGTATCTGCCCCGCTTCATGTCTGTGAATTTCCCGAATTATTTAATTGCAGGAAGAATCTTTTCTACATCTCCGTGAGGTCTTGGAATTACGTGTACTGAAATAAGTTCTCCCAATTTTGAACCTGCTTCTGCACCTGCTTCTGTTGCAGCTTTAACAGCGCCTACATCACCTCTTACCATAACTGTTACTAATCCTGAACCGATTCTTTCTGTTCCGATTAATGTAACATTTGCAGCTTTCACCATTGCATCGGCAGCTTCTACAGCAGCTACCAAACCTCTTGTTTCTACCATTCCTAATGCTTCTACAGCCATTTTAATTTCCTCCTATTTTTTATTTGCACATATGTGCTTTTTTACATTTTACTTATGATTTTCTTCCTCTTTTTGTAGAGGTGGTTTTTTTATCTGAAACTGTTTTTACAGTTTTAGAAACTCTTTTGGCAGGCAGAGCCTTTTCTTTTTTTGGCAAATCCTCACCTACATGAGTTGCTGCAGATTCAGCTGCAGGCTCTACCGTTTTTTCTTCATCAAGATGAAGAAATTTTAATATCTCGCTGTGCGGTCTTGCTATAACTTCCGCTGCTTTCAAACATTTTAACTCCAAAGCTAATTGCTTACCTGCCTCAACAGCAGCCGTTACAGCGGACACATTACCCTTAACAACTAATGTAACCAATCTTCCGCCCAGTCTTCGCTCGGTTGCAACAAATTCTACATCTGCTGCTTTTGTCATGGCGTCAAGAACATAAATTGCATGTCCGAGAGCCTGAACTTCAATTAAACCAAGTGAAAAGTCCATCGCTTATACCAACCTTTCTATGTATTTATTTCGGTTGATCAGATTGATGGTAAAATCTTTTCTACATCCTGGTGAGGACGAGGAATTACGTGTTTTGCTACCAATTCACCCAGTCTTGAAGCAGCTTCTGCACCGGCTTCAACAGCAGCCTTAACGGCTCCAACATCTCCTCTTACCATTACACTTACTAATCCTGATCCTATTTTTTCTGTTCCGATCAATGTTACATTAGCCGCTTTTGTCATTGCATCCGCAGCTTCAATTGACGCGGTCAAACCTCTTGTTTCGATCATACCTAATGCTTCCATATTATAAACCTACCTTTCATTTTTACTACGCGTTATTCTTTATCTTTCCCACTATATCTCTTCCGACACTTGAACGCAGCGCCATTTTTTGTGAATCCTCAGTAGGGCGTGCTATTATATGTTTCTGTATAAGGCCTGTACATGATTCCGCTGCCGCTGCCGCCGCTTCGACTCCAGCTTCCACGGCTGCAACACTTCCCTGCATTTTAATACACATGATAAGCGGTACTTCAACCGTATCTGCATTCGCGGGCTTGTTGGAATCAATTGCTATAATCTTTACATCTGCAGCTTTTGCAGCCGCATCCGCTGCCTTTATTGCACACACAAATCCAAACATTTCAACTATTCCGATTGCTTCCATCTGCAAAAACATCCTTTCAAATTAATTTAGATATCCTTGTTTACATAAGCAATCTTTAATCCCTTTTGAGCAAGGTTTGTTTCCAATGCTTCATTCATCTCATCAAGACCAAATTTATGTGTTATTAAATCCTTCATCGGTAAACCGATTGCCTGTGCTCTCTTCAAGAAATCAAAAGTTGTTGCGTAATCTCTCAATGTATATACCCATGAACCTACTAATGTGATTTCCTTTGAACATAAATCAAAGTGAGGATTGATTGTTGCGTCTCCGCCGTTTATAAAGAATCCTAATTCACACAAGCCTCCGCCGTTTCTTATGAATTTATATATATTGCTGTGAGCTACCGGTGAACCTGTACATTGGAAAGCAAAATCGGCATAATATCCGCCGAACGCATTTTTCACTGCTTCGGATAAAGCCTCTATACCTTTATACTGCATAAAGTTAACCGTTGCTCCTGCGCCCATTTTCTTTGCAAATTCCAATCTTTGTTCATTGCCGTCAACTGCAACTATATTTTCAATACCCATTGTTCTCAAAACTGCAATACAGATAAGTCCGATAGGTCCGCAGCCCTGTACCACAACTCTTGAATTGAATCTCAATATATCGGTGGTTTTTGCACGTTCCACAGCGTGTACAAGCACTGCACACGGTTCAATTAAAATTCTTGAATCAAGATCAAGATCACTTACATTAAATACTGTAGATCCGCCCCTGATTAATATGTAATCGCTGAACCAACCGTTTAAATGATAATCATCATCCGGCAACAAACCGTAAACATCTGCTCCCCCTACATTTTGTTTGTTTAAATCAAACATTGTTATATCAGGGTTATCCTTAAAGATCATACAGGTAACAACCTTATCACCTATATTCAAAGGTTTGCCTGCGCTGTCTTTCTTTACATTTTTACCCATTTTCACTATTTCACCGGTACCTTCATGTCCCAGTGCAACTGGAATCAGTGAAAACGAATCTCTTTTAAATTCATGTGCATCGGTTCCGCACACTCCGCAGCCTTCGACTTTTACCAGAATATCATCATCTCCCACTTCAGGAATAGGATATTCTTTTATATCAAAGTGTTCAAGAGATGTAAGCATTGCAACTCTTGCAGTTTTAGGAATATTCTTTGATGCTGATGTTGCAGAAGCTTTGGATGATTTTCCGTTCATTTCATCAATCACTGCCTGAACCAATTGAGCAATATCTTTTTCATTTATATCCATTGCGCTATCCTCCTCATATAATTGATAAACTGTCAACAAGAACACATCTTCTTTGTCTTGTGAAGCTTCTTGCGGAAGTAATACCCTCACCTGTAGGTCCTGCTATTGTAAAGGTTGTATGACCTTCACTGTTAAAGCCGATACCTGCATAACTTGGTGCGTTCTTTACAAATATTGTTGTTCCGATTGCTTTTGCATATGCAGTCATATGATCTACATTCTTAGAATGGAGATGTGCGGAGTGTCTGTTTCCGTGTTCCGCTTTGACAGCCATTTCCATAGCTTCCTCAAAGGTCTGACATCTTACAATAGGAAGAATAGGCATCATCAACTCTGTTTGCACAAAAGCCTGTGAAAATTCCGTTTCACAAATAATGCAGCGGATATCGTCACCCACATTAACTCCTATCTGAGCAAGGATTTTCTTTGCATCTCTTCCAACCCAATCTTTATTTATAACTTTCTTCGGCAAATCTCCGGGTTTTTTTGGAGGCGCTTCAACAAGAACAACTTTTTCCAGTTCTCTTACCTGTTCTGAATTTATAAAGTATGCTCCGTTTTTAAGCATTCCCTCAATAAGCTGATCGGCAACATTGCTCATAACAAAACACTCTTTTTCAGCAATACAAGGCAAATTATTATCAAAGGTACAACCATCAATAATATCCTTTGCGGCTTTTTCTATATCAGCCGTATCATCAACAACTACAGGGGGATTACCCGCACCTGCGCCGATTGCTTTTTTACCTGATGACAACAGCATTTTAACAACTCCCGGGCCACCCGTTGCAACAAGCATTTTTACCGACGGATGATTAACCATTTTATTTGAAGTTTCCATTGTCGGATTTGCAACTGTAGCTACAATATTTTCAGGACCCCCTGCCGCCAATACAGCACGGTTTACCAAATCAACCGCATATGCTGATATTCTCTTTGCATGAGGATGAGGATTAAATAATACCCCATTGCCTCCGGCAAGCATTGAAATACTGTTACAAATAACAGTACAGCTTGGATTAGTACTCGGAGTAATAGCACCTATAATACCATATGGTGCCATTTCAACAAGTGTTAACCCTCTGTCACCCGATAATGCTTTTGTTTCAAGATCTTCGGTTCCCGGAGTTTTGTCCGCAACCAAATGATGCTTTAATGTTTTATGATAAACATTACCCATTTTTGTATCTTCCACAGCCAATTTTGCCATTATTTCAGCTTCGGCATGGGTTAGTTTTCTTATTTCTTTTATTATGTTTTCTCTCTGCTCTTTGTTATAATATCTGAAAATTTCATAAGCCTTGTTACAAGCTTCAATCGCTTCTTCCATGGTATCAAAAACACCTATTTGTTTTCTCGCAGGCTTATCTTCCGGTTTCATGTCAGACATAACCTTTCTGACAATCTCACTTATTTGTTTTTCATCTATCATAAACTAAGCCTCCTTTCCAAATACATGGCTCCGAATTCCGCAAAAGCAATATCTTCTTCTGCAGTTCCGCCGGATACTCCGATTGCTCCCACCACTTTATTATTAATAATCAAAGGTTCTCCTCCGCCTAAAAGCATAAGACGGTTTGAGTCGGTAGGGACGAGTCCGTCAAGAGTTCCGCCTCTCGATTCTGCTAAGGCAATGTGAGTGGGCATTTTTAAAGATACAGCCGTATATGCTTTATCCTGTGCTATCTGACAGCTTGCAATGTAAGCGTCTTCCATTGAATGAAGAAGCATAAGATTTGCTCCCGCATCCAGTATTGCCACAACAACACATTTATTCATTGCTTCTGCTCTCTTTTCAACAGCCAATGCAATTTCTTTTGCAAGGTCAAGATTCAATGTATCATACTTATGTGAAACAGCGCCGAAATTATTTTCTGTACTCGGTTTGTTCTGCGTCTGTGTATATCTTGCCATTGCATATGTCATATCACTCAGTCTGTTCAAATATATGTAAGTTACCGGTCTTATTCTGCCTGTCTGCATTACCTTTGCCGCAATTCTTTCTCCTCTTCTGATTACGGCTCGCGCCAAATCAAGATAAGAAGAAACAATATTCTCTCCCGGAAGCGTAAATTCCGTGAATTGCTCCGGCATATATTCATCTGTCATTTCCTCAATTGTCTTTACACATTCTTCGGTAACACTGACATCACCGCCCGCAAGTTCTCCCATAATGGAAACAAGTTTCTTCTGAACCCGTCCCAGATCATCTTTAAGTTTATTATCTTTGCAGTTGGCTTTTGCAACTCCCAATGATGCCGAATATTCATCAATTGTTCCTATAAGACCGATTAAATCATCAGCTTTTGATATTCGTATGTTTTTTACTGTCCGGGTATAGCCCTTGTCGCCATGCCCTGTATAAAGTCCGGAATTTTTCATTATATCAATTCCTTAAATTATTTATTATATTTTTCCAAAACTCTTTTGGTTACTTCCGCTACTATGTCTTCGATCTTGGCGTCGCCCGATTTGCAATTGCAGCTGTCGCCATACTTTTCGGCAGCTTCTGTCGGCGTCAAGTCCTCTGCACCTTCGTTATAGCAGCTTGGGCATATTTTTTCCATAGGATGATGTCCCGGAACCTTGAAATCTTTCCTCAAATCAATAAGCTTCTTAACTTCACCGCAAGGAATTTCCTTTGCACCGCCTAAAAGTGTCGAATACATCATAAGCTTAGCGTAAAACTCAGTTGATTCCATTCTGAAGAATGCTGTATTAAGGTCTACACCAAAACTCAATGCACCGTGATTTGCGAGCAATATTGCATCATAATCCTGTATGTATGGCATTAATGAATCGGGAATTTCCATTGTTGAAGGTGTACCATATTCAGCAATCGGAACGGCTCCAAGGAAAATTACCGCTTCAGGCATAATAAGCTTGTCAAGAGGAATTCCCGCAATAGCAAATGAAGTAGCTATAGGAGGATGAGCGTGAACAACCGCTTTAACATCCGGTCTTTCTTGATATACTCTCAAATGCATTTTAACTTCTGATGAAGGCTTCCATTTGTTTGGCTCTTTCATGTTAAGATTTTTGTCAACCTTACATATCATTTCAGGTGTCATGTAACCCTTACTTACTCCGGTAGGTGTTACAAAATAAGTATCTTCATCCACTTTAATGGAAATGTTACCGTCATTTGCAGCCACGAATCCATCATTATAAATTCTTCTCCCAATCTCACAAATTTCTTTTTTGATCTCATAATCTGATTTGTACATTTGTGCATCCTCCTGTATTTTATTTTTTTGTTTTTCTTTGTTTTATTTTGTTTTAACTTGATTATATACCACTTTTCTGGTTTTGTAAATAGTTTTATGAAAATTTATCGGATATTTTTTTATCCATTCACAATTTTACTCAAAAAACTATTGTTATTATATCATAAATTATCATTTTTGTATATACTATTTACAAATATTTTTATCAATATTTTTTATATTTTTTTTGATTATGGTACTTTTAAATTTATACCAAACAATTAATGTTTTTCAGTATTATCTTATAACCGAAGCAAAGATGCCCGCCGATTACAGCGGGGGGACATCATTGTTTAGGATACATTATTGGTTATTCCGAAAAAGTAATGTTGTTTTGAAAAAAATTATTGCTATAATTTACAAAGTATGTTATAATTATAACTGCAGACAAGATGTCCCCCCCCGACGTAATCGGCGGCGGCTTCCATATTTGTAATCGGTGAGAGTAAAATCTCCCGCTGCTTACAGCAAAGCACAGCCTGCGCTCTTGTCGTCGTTGAATGACGGGACAAGCCCTTATTATTAATTAAACTATACACAGAAAGGATAAAGAAAAATGAATATTTTAAAATCATTCAGTCTTGAAGGGAAAGTTGCTCTTATAACAGGTGCTTCCTACGGAATAGGATATGCCATTGCAAAAGCATATGCTCAAGCCGGTGCAAGGATCGTATTCTGCGATATAAAGCAAGAATTTGTTGACAGAGGCCTTAATTCATATAAAGAGGACGGCATTGCTGCTAAAGGTTATGTATGTGACGTAACAAAGGAAGAAATGGTTAAAGACATGGTGGAGAAAATTGAACAAGAGATCGGAACGATCGATATACTTGTAAATAACGCTGGTATTATTAAACGAATTCCGATGTGCGATATGACGGCAGAAGAATTTAGGCAGGTAATCGATGTTGACTTGAATGCACCTTTTATTGTCTCAAAAGCAGTTATACCGGGTATGATCAAAAAAGGTCACGGAAAAATAATCAATATTTGTTCAATGATGAGTGAACTCGGACGTGAGACTGTTTCTGCATATGCAGCGGCAAAAGGCGGTTTGAAAATGCTTACAAGAAATATATGTTCCGAATATGGAGAACATAATATCCAATGCAATGGTATCGGCCCGGGATATATAGCAACTCCCCAAACAGCGCCTTTGAGAGAAACTCAGCCTGATGGTTCCCGTCATCCGTTTGACCAGTTTATCATTTCAAAAACGCCCGCCGCTCGTTGGGGCACTCCTGAAGACCTTATGGGACCTGCGGTTTTCCTTGCTTCCGAGGCTTCTGATTTTGTGAACGGACATATTCTGTATGTTGACGGCGGTATCCTTGCATACATTGGAAAACAACCGTGATTCGATCGCATTAAAATTTACAAACAATACATATGCCGAGTATCTTGAAGTTAGACAGCAATATAAAATCCGGTATGGAGCGGCTTTATAGCTCTTCATACCGGTTTTTTACGCCTTTTGCGCTTTGAACACCAAACGGATATGCTTGCTGACATCTATAACCGCGGACAAGATGTCCCCCTCCGTTATCGGCGGAGGATTTCATATCTTTAATCAGTGTGAGAGTGCGATCTTTCGCTGATTGCAGTGCAGCAGCGCTCTTATCCTTGCTGAATAACGGGAGAATACTTTATTAAACTATTCAAGCATAAAAAAATAAGTGCCGTTTCAGACACTTACTTTAATCATATAATTTCAACGACAACGTGCTTGTCCTCGCGGCTTGCAGCTGCCTTTACAACGGTCCGGATAGCCTTGGCAATTCTGCCCTGCTTGCCTATGACCTTACCCATATCCTCAGGGTTTACTCTAAGCTCCAATGTTACTGAGTCATCACCCGGAACTTCCGTAACCGAAACATCCTCCGGATGATTAACAAGTGACTGAGCTATAGTCATTAAAATTTCTTTCATGGTAAACACTCCTTATAGAATACCTTGTTTTTTTAAAAGAGCCTTAACCGTATCTGTCGGCTGCGCACCGTTTCCGATCCATTTTTTTGCTAAATCTGCATCAATATTTACTGTTGCGGGATCGGTCAAAGGATTATATGTTCCGATTTCTTCGATAAATCTACCGTCTCTCGGATATCTTGAATCTGCGACAACCACTCTATAAAACGGGGCCTTTTTTGCACCCATTCTTCTCAATCTGATTTTAACTGACATTTTATTCACCTCCGAATTAAATTATAAAATATATTGTAAAACCGAAGTTATACGGTTCCAATATCACTAAAATTTGCCTGACATTTTTTTCATCCTTTTCATCATTCTTTGCTGCTTGGGACCGGAAAATTGTTTCATCATTTGTTTCATTGATTCAAATTGCTTTAACAAGTCGTTAACATCCTGAACTCTTGTCCCGCTTCCTTTTGCAATCCTTACCTTTCTGCTTGCACCTATGAGCTGAGGCTTTTGACGTTCCTGCGGCGTCATTGATTTTATGATCGCTTCAATATGGACGAGCTTCTTTTCAGAGCCTTGCTCATCAACGGCGTCCAGCATTTTTTTATCCACACCGGGGAGCATTTTCATGATCTGAGTAATTGAACCCAATTTTTTTATTTGCTGAAGCTGATTTAAAAAATCTTCAAGATCAAATGTCTGTTTTTTTATTTTTTCCTCAAGCTCTTTTGCTTCCTTTTCGTCAATTGCATCCTGCGCTTTGTCAATAAGCGTCATAACATCGCCCATTCCGAGGATTCTTCCTGCCATTCTGTCAGGATAGAACGGTTCAAGATCGGAAAGTTTTTCTCCGACAGATGCAAATTTTATTGATTTACCCGTAACTTCTTTAACCGAAAGCGCGGCGCCGCCTCTTGTATCACCGTCAAGCTTTGATAAAATAATACCCGATATATCAAGATTTGAATCAAAATGCTGTGCAACGTTTACGGCGTCCTGTCCTATCATCGCGTCAATTACCAAAAGTATCTCATCCGGTGTAGTTGCTTCTTTAATTCTGACGAGCTCCTCCATAAGGACCTCATCAATATGAAGTCTTCCTGCCGTATCAAGAATAACCGGATCGTTTCCGTGTATTTTTGCATGTTCCACTGCTTTTTTTGCTATTAAAGCAGGATCTTTTTCGCCATCGATGGTATATACGGGAATATCAATCTGCGCGCCGAGAACCTGTAACTGCTTTATTGCTGCCGGTCTGTATATATCACAGGCAACCATTAGGGGACGTTTCCCCATGGTTTTTCTGATATGCAATGCAAGCTTTCCGCAGGCTGTCGTCTTTCCGGCGCCCTGCAAGCCGCACATCATAAATACCGACGGAGGGCTTTTTGAAAATTCCAGTCTTTCGTTTTCGCTGCCCATGAGTTCAACAAGCTCATCTCTTACGACCTTGATAAGCTGCTGTGCCGGAGTAAGTGATTCCAAAATCTCTTGCCCTACAGCCTTTTCTGATACTCTGCTTATAAAATTTTTTACAACCTTGAAGTTTACGTCGGCTTCAAGTAAAGCCAGCTTAACCTCTCTCATTGCTTCTTTTATATCTTTTTCGGTAAGTTTGCCCTTTCCTTTAAGTTTTTTAAAAACATCGGAAAGTTTTTCACCCAGATTTTCAAATGCCATACTCTCACCACCTGATGTAATCTATGTATTATTTACTACAATGCTTTTTTTATCTTTTCTAATTTTTCCATAATATTTACCTTTTTTGTGACGGCATTGACGGAATTCATTTCATTGAGAAGAATCTCAATCGCCTGAACTTGCTTTGTTATTACATCAAATCGTTCGGCCAGCTTAAGCGTATTCTCAAATTCATAAAGCTGTTTTTCGCCGCGCTTGATAAAATCACGTACGCCCTGCCTTGAAATATCAAGATCTTCTGCAATTTCTGCAAGGGAATAATCTTTATTGTAATACAAATCCAAAGTATCACGCTGTTTTTCCGTAAGCAAGTCGCCGTAAAAATCCATTAAAACACTTATTGTTAAATCCTTACTCAATTAATATCACCGCCATTCTTGTAAAGTTGTTTTGCTTTACAACGGTATATATTCTAACAGATTTATTACAAAATGTCAATACTTTTTTCTCAATTTTTTTATTTTTTGCAGCGTTTTTATGATCTGATATTTTTTTAGGTCAGGATCAACTATAAAACAAAACAATAAAATAAAGGCGGACACATTGGAAAGCGCCATACAGCTATCTGTTTTTTGAGATAAAATAAAAATTATGTAATGTAATATGAAAAAGGATAAAAGAAATGCGAAATAACAAGAGAATAAAAATGCATAGAATTTGATTTAAAGAGCTTACAAGAGCTTTCGGATTTTATTACACAATAAAAGACTGCGGCAAAAAAACCTGCCGCAGTACATATGTATTCCAATATTAAATCTCTGAAATTATTCAGCTTCTGTCTGAGCTGTTTCTTCTGCATTTTCATCAGTTTCTGTTGTAGTGTCTGCGTCAGCATCTGTATCTGTTGCATCAGCATCTGTTGCTGCGCTTGATGAAGGTTCAACACTTTCAGTAACCGGTGATGTTGCAGGGCTGGTGGTAGGATCTGAGTCTGTATCGCCGCATCCTGCCATACTGCAAGCAATAACACCCGCAAAAATCAATGCTAAAAGTTTTTTCATTTTCAATTACTCCTTTTTCTATAAAATATTTTTTTTCTGATGAGTATCTGCGGTTAAACAAATTACTCAAAATGCATATATATCTGCATACACCATATTATATACACAAACATTTGATTTGTTAATATTAACTTTATATTATTTACAATTTTTCGGCAGTTTACACAAATTTACATAAAATAAAAATTGCAAATATATACAAAAATATTTTATTTTTTTGTGTAATGTTACTTTAATGGTATATATGTTAAAAAATATTTATATTGCAAAGTAACTAAATTATAAAATAAGCAATATACGTACTGTTGATATATAATGAAAATAATGGTATAATAATTTAAATAAAGCGGATATTTTCATAAAAACCAAAACGGCATCGCGAGTATTTACCGCAATTACAGCTGTAATAGGGATAGTATTTAAATTTAAACTGTAAATCGGAGGTACCATGAATAGATTGGAAGTCGGAAAAATTATTAATACACATGGACTTAAAGGCGAAGTTAAAATAGTTACATGGACAGATTCGCCGGATGTGTTTGAAGACCTGGAATATGTATTTGCAAAAAGAAAAAAAGAGGATATCAAACTTACCGTCAAAAATATTAAATATCAAAAAAATAATATTATAGTCAAATTTGCGGAAATTGACTCCATCGATGAGGCGCAAACCTTTAAAAACAGTATATTGACGGCAGACAGAGATATGCTTGGCGAGCTTCCCGAAGGGGTATATTATATTGCGGACCTTATAGGCTGCGAGGTATTTGATGAAAATAATAATAAACTGGGAGAAATCAGTGATGTTTTCAATACCGGAGCAAAAGATATATATGCGGTTTCGCGTCCTCAAAACAAGGACCTTCTTATTCCCGTTATTGATGAAACGATCATTAATGTTGATATAAAAAATAAACGGATCGACGTAAAGCTTATAGAAGGGCTTGATGAGCTATGATGAGATTTGATGTTTTAACGCTTTTTCCTGATATGTTCAGAGCTGTTTTGGGGGACAGTATAATCCGTCGGGCAGCGGAAAAAGGGTTACTTGAGCTTAATTTTGTCAATATAAGGGATTACACAAAAAACAAACATCGAAAGGTCGACGATTACCCATACAGCGGCGGAGGCGGTATGCTTATGGCGGCACAGCCTGTTTATGACGCGTATCAAAGCATAGTGAAGGAACTGGATCATAAGCCGCTTACAATATATATGTCGCCGCAGGGCAAAGTATTTGATCAGCAGATTGCGGTCGATCTGTCAAAAGAAAAGCATATTGTAATACTTTGCGGTCACTATGAAGGAATAGACCAGCGCGTGCTTGATATGATCGTGGATATGGAAATTTCAATAGGCGATTTCGTTCTGACCGGAGGAGAAATTCCGGCTATGGCAGTTATTGACGCTGTAAGCCGAATGATACCCGGCGTTTTGGCAGGAGAAAATTCTTATACAAACGAAAGCCACTTCAACGGGCTTTTGGAATATCCTCAATATACAAGGCCGGAGGAGTTCATGGGGGTAAAAATCCCAGATGTCCTTATTTCGGGACATCATGCAAAAATAGAGGAATGGAAACACGAACAGGCATTGAAAAACACATATCAAAAACGTCCGGATATGCTTGAAAAGCTTACACTTTCAGAAAAAGATGCTGAATTTATAAAAACATTAAAGAAAAAATAAATTTTATTGCTTATTTTCTTATTTTGAACATTAATTTGATATGAGACTGTCGATTTGCGCATATACCGCAGCATGGCATAAAAGCCATGCTGCCGCGAACAAAACGCACTGTTTGGAGTACACGAAGTACGCCATCGGGTGCGTTTTTGCCCGTTCTGCACATAAAATAAAACAGCCCATGAGATTCTTAATGCGACACCCCTATTTTTTTCAATTATTTAATAAGGAGCAGAACCAACCATTTAAAATTTTGCAAGATATGTTGTTAAATCAATAAATTTTTGCAAGAATTGTGTGTAAAAAGGAAAATGGTATGATATAATTAAAGAAAATATACATTTAAAGAAAAGGGGCAAACGCAGTTATGAAATGTATGGATTTATATAACTTAAGCATAGAACATGTAGATACGACAATAAAAGAGTTATTGCCGTTTCAGGTTTTGGACAAAAATTCCGAAAGCTATGGCGGATTATATACCGATGAACTCGGTTTTTGCAGTCAAACACACACTGAAACAATGAAATTTTGTTGGTATTTGGGATGCGGATATTGCAGTAAAGGATCGGAGTTTTTTGCAAGCGCGGATATATTAAACAGGATATCTCTTTGTATCGGCTTTGTTGAGAGATTTACAAGACCGTCGGGATTGATCGATCTGAGAGACAGGAATTATGATTCTTCGCCCGATACGGCTTTTGCAATGGATAAGGCGGCGCAGCTGATCTATATGGCAAGACATATTGACGGAGCATACAATGCAGAAGAGCTGGAGGGAATATTGGGCGGTTTTGTAAAAAGATCCGCTTTGGCGATAAAAAAGGATATGGGTTTTCATACGCCGAATCACAGATGGATCATAAGCGGTGCATTATCGTTGGCACAGGAGCTGTATCCCGAATTGGATCTGACCGAATCGATCAATATGTTCTTAAAGGAAACGATCGATCTTAATTCCGATGGATTGTATTCGGAAAAAAGCTTTTTATACAGCGCATATATAAATGATAAGCTTATGCACGTTTATCACACATACAATAATGAAAAAATTCTTGATGATATACATAAAAACTGCCGCTGCATATTGGAGCTTATGAACAGTGACGGCGCGCTGCTTACAACCATTTCAATAAGACAGGATAACGGAAAAAGAGTTTTGCCTATAGAATTTTTATCATGTTTTCTTATAACAGGGATTATAAAAAACGATGAGATCATCTTATCCGCGCTTGATAAAATTGTCAAGATGGCGGGAGTAAACAATGCTGAATTACTTTATGTATTTGCACGATATCCACAATGGAAGGATTATGAATTTGACCTCGAACCGTTTAACGGAAACGGAACCGTTTTCATGAAAGAAAGCGGGATTTGGGGATATAAAAAGGATGATCTGTCACTATGGGTTGTGCGGGATAAAGAGAAAGCCGTTTCAGTATCTTACGGAAATGTTATATTGAGTGATATTTCAATTCATTGCGGTTATTATGCGGGAGCGTGCTTTAAAGCAAAAAATCTTACTCCTGCCGATAATGGACTGGAAGTAGATTTTATCCCTACATATAATGAGGAACAATCGTATCATATGCCGGGATATTGGAAGCCTTTGGGACGGCCTGTTTCATTTGATGAATTGCCATATCATATAATAGATCAAAGAGAACGCTCGCCAAGACCTGATCTGTTTTTCAAATGGAAAATGGATGTAGCCGGTGACGAAATAAAAATCAACCTTAATTCATGCGGCGGCCTTGAAAGAGTTCCGTACTCAATAGAATTCAGTTTTGAAATTCCGGGAGAGGTATATACGGGGGATATGTTCATGACGGCACAGAGCGAACAATCAATGTATCTGTCTAAAGGAAGCTGTACATACAGGCATGGCAAATATGCAATTTCAATTGACGGAGGAGAATTTTTGCATAAATTTGTTGGAGATAACGAGAGAGGGAAATTTAAAATTTTTATTACTTCAAGGCTTCCCGCCGACAAAGAACTTACGATCAGATGCTATTCGCTTGACGGGGAAGGCTGCAGCAGTTATCGCACAAGCAAATAATAATTGAGAAAATCCCCGATTTTGGGTAAATCTTATTTCTGTTTATATAAACTTTTTATATATTATATCAAAATCCGTATCACTGTAAAGGTTAAAATGCATGATAAAATAAGCCTTGACAGAGATACGGATTTTTGGTTTTCAGGGAATTGCAAATGTTTATATATCTATATTTTATTTTTTACATAAAAATAGGATAGCCTTAAAAAATGCATAAAAAATAAATTTTTTATTTTTACTATTGACAAAACTGTTATAACTGTATATAATGTAAATATACAGTTATAACAGCAGGCCGGTTATTATTGTACAGTGAGGTGATAACGTGAATATATTTATCGATAATAAAAGCGGAGCCCCTATTTATGATCAGATCTATTCGCAGATAAAAGATCAAATAATAAGCGGGGCATTGAAAGAAAATGAAATGCTTCCGTCGATACGCGGTTTGGCAAAGGATCTGCGAATCAGCTTTATTACCACAAAGCATGCTTATGACGAGCTTGAAAAGGAAGGTTTTATTTATACCGTACCGGCAAAGGGCTGCTATGTTGCATCTAAAAATGTGGAGCTGATAAGGGAAGAAAATTTAAAAAAGATCGAAGAATATATTGAACAGATATTGAAGCTTGCGGCTTCATGCAATTTGAGCAAAGAAGAAGTGCTGGCAATGGTTAATTTTAGTTTGGAGGAATGGAAATGAATGCACTTGAAATCAAAAATCTGACAAAAACTTTTACGGGCTTTAAACTTGATAATTTAAATCTCACTCTGCCAAGCGGATGTATTATGGGATTAATCGGTGAAAACGGTGCAGGCAAAAGCACGGTGATCAAATTGATATTGGATATTATTCATAAAGAAGGCGGAAGCATCAAAATCTTGGGGAAAGACAATGAAGAAAGCATTAATTTGACAAAAGAGGATATAGGCGTTGTTTTGGATGAGGTCGGAATACCGGAATGTTTGAATACTAAACAGGTCGGGAAAATAATGAAATATACTTTTAAAAACTGGGATGACAGTGAATACGGCAGAATAATAAAAAAGCTGTCGCTGCCGGACGATAAGCCTTTTAAGGATTTTTCAAGAGGCATGAAGATGAAGCTTGGCATTGCAATTGCCATGTCTCATGCAAGCAAGCTGCTTTTGCTTGATGAGGCGACCAACGGGCTTGATCCGGTTGTACGTGATGAGGTCGTTGATATGTTTATCGAGTTTACACGTGATGAAAACCATGCAATTCTTATTTCTTCGCATATTGTCAGCGATCTTGAAAAATTGTGTGATTACGTGGCGTTTTTGCATAAGGGCAGGCTTCTTCTTTGCGAAGAAAAGGATCGGCTTCTTGCCGAATATTGTATGGTTCACTGCAGCAGTGAGCAGCTTAAAATACTTGATGATAGGTTTATTAAATTCAAAAAAGTATCGCCTTATGGGGCAGAGGCCGTAGCTTTGCGCAGTATGGTTCCCGCCGGAATGCCCGTGAGTCCGGTCAGTATCGAGGAATTATTTGTATTTATGGTAAAGGGGGATGAAGAGTAATGAAAGGACTTCTTCTTAAAGACTATTATATGACGATAAAATATTGCAGGTCGTATTTGATCATAGTAGCGGTTTTTATATTGATTTCATTGTTCAGTAATGAAAATTTCTTTTTTATATTCTATCCGTGTATGATATCCACGATGCTTCCGATAACACTGCTGGGGTATGATGAACGAAGCAAATGGAATGAATATATCGGGACATTGCCGTATAAAAAATCCCAAATTGTTACGGAAAAATATCTTTTCGGACTGATCGTACAGCTTTTTGTGTTTGCTTTGATCGCCGTATCCCGTGCAGTCGGAATGAATATTGACGGGGAATTTGTATGGAAGGATTATATAGTGCTTATGTCATTGGTTTTTATCCTATCTTGTGTATCGTCGTCAGTCTGCCTGCCATTTATATATAAGCTGGGTGTGGAAAAGGGACGTATTGCTTATTATGTATTGATATGTATTGTTTGTGCCGGTGGTGCAGTTGCAACAAATGTTTACACATTGGAAGTACAAAAAAATATTTCACTAAACATGGCTTTGCCGCTGCTTTGTGTCGCAGGGATCGCATTATATGTATTATCCTGGTATTTATCGATTATATTTTATAAAAACAGGGAGTATAACTGCGGATAAGCTGTTCCGAGCCGTTTGCCTTCAGCGGGTTGCGCATCTGTAATCAGTGTGGGTGCGATATCCCGCCGATTACGGCACCGTACAGCAGCGCTCTTGTTATCGTCGAATAACGTGACAATTCCATATTGAATTTTTCCTTAAAATGCAGCAAGGACCTCGAAAATCGAGATCCTTGTTTGTTTTAGGGTTTTTGCACTGCTCGTCATATCCGATATGATCTTTAATTTGTTATTTCATAAAATGTAAAGATCACGCCGGATATGAGAGCTTAAAATTATTCTTCTTCAAACGCGTCCTTGCCAAGACCGCATGTGGGGCATACCCAATCTTCGGGCACATCTTCCCAAGCAGTTCCCGGTGCAACACCGTTATCGGGATCACCTAATTCAGGGTCATATACATAACCGCAGGGACATACATATTTTTTCATGATAAAATTCCTCCTTGTAGTATATAGTGTTATAGTTTAAATATCCGTTTGGATATACGCTATACCATGTTTGGATATTGCCGATCAGTCAAATACCGCAAATGGTTAGTTATAGAATCAGTAATTTTATGATATTATTATATGATATAATTTATTTTTTATTTGCAGTACAGTCACAAAAATCAAATTATTTTTCCTGGCTTTGCAGGATCAAAGCAATTATTTTTGATGCCTCTGCCCTTGTTGCGTATTCACCGGGCATAAACATATTATTTTCTTTTCCGCTTATAATTCCGGAATTCTGCATTTTAGAAACTGCCTCAACCGCCCAATCAGATATATTGTTTTGATCGCTGAAAGCGGTTGTTGTTTCATTTTCTTCAAGTGTATAATTCATGTAATTAACAAACCTTACAATCATAACAGCCATTTGTTCACGTGAAATATTATTATTGGGAGCAAATGTGTATTCATCAATGCCGTTTGTTATCCCGGCTTCAACTGCCCATGATACTGCATCATAGAACCAGTCATCTGATGAAACGTCACTAAAATTCAATTCTGATGCTGCAGCTTCTTGTCCGTACATCCTGTATAAAATAGTTACAAATTCTGCTCTTGTTATGTTATCATTGGGAGCAAATGTGTTTTCTGATTTACCGTTAATAATATTTTTGTCTGCAAGATAATATATGTATTCATTTGCCCAATGGCTCTGCGGAACATCATTAAAGAAATATTTTCCGTTATTGGATATATTGGTTTCAGTTGTATAGTCATCAACATAATTAAATACAATTTTATCATTGTTTTTGAGGGTATATGAAGTTATCGGTTGTTGTGAATATTCGCCGTTTATTTTATACATCCAACCGGAATTCGGCCCATTATCCAATGCGGAAAGCCCTTTTATTGATGTCACATAATTGTCGGAATCTATAACATATTCAATTCCGGCACCGCCAAGAGCCTTTTCAAGAAGTACTTTTATTGTAGCATTTACCGGAAGGATAAAACTTTTTTCGCTTATCCAGGTTTCATACGCTTCGTGTGGGTTTTCTCCGTGTTTGCTGTCGCCGATCAATGTGAAAGTGACGGTAGTATAAGCGATTCCGAGATACGAACCTCCGGTGGAACTGCTGGAATTTCCGTCCGATCCGCCGCCTCCTCCGGGATTGCTTGGATCACTTTCATCATCATCATCAGTATCTTCTTTGGTATAATCATCACTGTAATGGAAGATTATGTCGTCGCCGTTTTTTAATGTATATTCATTCATAGGTTTAATTGGATGTTCTTCATTTACCTTATACATCCATCCTGAATCGGGACCGTTATCAAACTCTGCAAGACCGTTTATAGATTTAATATAGCTTTCTCCGTCTAATTCATATTCAATTTCTGCCTCGTCAAGAGCCATTAAAAGTATATCTTTTACAGTTGAACCTTTTTCTACAGTATAATCCGTTTCATTAATCCATATTTTAAATAATTTGTGTTCACCCTCTTTGTGTTTGGTGTCGCCGATAAGGGTAAATGAAACATCAATAAAATCATCGGTGTCGGATGAACTTCCGCCTTCAGAGGTAATATCCAATTGTACAGTTTTATCAGGTGTAAATCTTACGGTAAGCGGTAAATATTTTCCTTCTATTTCAACTGTATCATATTTTTCTATCTGAATGGGGTATGTTCCTTTTTCAATATTAATTGTAATAGAACCTTCTGAATTTGTTATCTTTTCAATTGCATTTTTTCCTTCGCCAATGGTAACTGTGGCACCTTCAATAGGTACATTTTTTACTGTTGGTGTGTAGTCGGGAGCGGGACCATATTCTGTAACTTCGGCAGTGAAAACAAGTTTTGCTCTGCCATATGCCGGGTAGGTTATAACCGGTTCTGACGGGATTACAGTGTTAATTCCGCCGTAATAAAATACTATATCATCTCCGCTTTGAACAATATAGTCACTAATTCCGACACTTCCGGCTTTATTATTTACCATATACTGCCAGCCGTCAAAATTTTCTCCGCCAAAAGTGTTTTCAGCTTCACCGTAAATGCTTGAAATATATGCGCCCCACGAGCCATCGGTTATAACAATATCTTCCGCGGGAACAACGCTTTTTATAAGATCGGCAGCCGTAACAATATTATCGTCCAAAGGCATATCTTTTATATAAAGTTTATTTTCGCTTATACCTTCAATGCGGACTGTAACGGTTTTTTGCACTTCTTTATCAGTAAAGGAAAAAATATTATATGCGCCGTTTGCTTGTATCATACCAAGCCATGAAACCAAGGCACGGAAGCCCTGTTCAGTTGCTATCGCATTGTCCGATGTATTGTCCATCCAGCCGAATTTGTTATTGTCGGTACGGTAAGCAAACAAACCGTCAATTGCACTGATACCGTCCTTTATAAATCTTTCGTCGGTATCCGCGTTAATTCCCAAGGCAGAAAGCGCTACTATTACAAGTGAGGTGGCATTGGCATTTTGATAGTCGCCCTTTTCGGTTTGTACCTCGCACAGCCATTGTACGCCTTTATCTACCGCAGCTTGTACCTCAGCGCGGTCGGTATACGGTGATAATGCGGATAATACCATACCGGTGGTATCTGCTCCGAAATTTCCGCTCCAGCTTCCGTCCTGTGCCTGTTCTTCAAGAAAATATGCGATCAATTTTTCACGGTCCGCCGTGCCCTCGGGCACCTCATAATTACCGCTGTCATATGCCTGAAGCAGATATGCTGCCGAGGTAATATAAGGAATAGAGCCTTTTGACAGCTCAGCTATCATATTTACCGTTGTGCCGTCAGCTTTTTGTACCGCGGCTGCATCTTCACCCAAAGCAGTAAGAGCGATCACATTTTTCAACTCCGGAGCTGCTTCTTTTGCCGATGCAATAAATTCATTTTTCATGGTAAGCTCTGCCGTTTTGCCGTATGCTGCCATTTCGGCTATTACCCAAGGATCCTGTGTGTCGAGATAGCCTGATGAAATAGCCTCAGCCATTTCGGCTGCGATCTCTTCATTGCTTTTTTCGTCTGATTGTTCTTCTTTGACGCTAACATACAGATAAGGTGAAATTATTGTTTCATAGCCGTCCTCTGCGCCTATTGCGGAAATTACATATTCTCCCTTATCTAAATTCAGTGTCACACTGCCGTTTTCATCGGTCACGGCGTTTTGTATGGCGGTAAAGCTGCCGTTTTCGTCAAGCGTTCCTATTTGGCAATCTGCCAAAAACTCTGAATTTTCTTGAATAAACTCTTCATCAGCCAATCCGTACCATGCGACCCAATAGCCTTTTAAAGAAAGCGTAAAATCCTTATTTTCAGGAACATTTATACTATATGCCGTTTCACCGTCATACTCAAAAGAAGTATAGTAATCCATACACATATCGTCCTGATATACGAAAAAGTCTACCCTGTCGCCGGGATTGATCTTAGCCTGCTGAATGTTTAAACCGATATATGAGTCGGGCATTCCGGGTGTTTCCTGAGGAGGATCATCGGTATGGGGCATAACCCCGTTAACGGTATAGCCTATATTCATTGTATCGACGCCAAAAATTTTAGAAACAGCACCGTCGTTTATAACCAGATAATCATCTGCTGTATCTTGGGTAAAATCATTTGTAAAGATTTCCTCATGAGCTTTTACCAAGGCATCAAGAACAGTTATATCCTCTTCAGTTATTTGACTGTCATATGTATAACCGTATTGTTCCGCAAGCCCTGCTTCAACCGTATAGCTTCCGGGCGCAAACAGCATTGCTCCTTCCATCTGTGCACTTATCGAAGCTTCATTTGATGCTGCAGATACATATGTACCGGGAAGGATCAATCCAAAAAGCATACAAATTGTTATCAAAAATGATGTTATTCGCTTTTGTTTCATTGTTTATTCTCCTTATAATTTTTTTTATTTCAAACAATTTGTGATTATTCCTTACATTATATACACCCCCATAAATATAAGAGCCGGATCCGGCAGTACAGTCTGAAATCGCAAACGGATGCTGCAAACAGCATGCTTGTACAACAAAAAGGCTGCGACAATTTACGGTTGCCACAGCTGCTTTTTCCGTATTTTTATGTTTATTCGCACACGCAAATAAAAGATTATTCCTTTTAAAACAATCTTAACGGAATAATACAATGCAGGTCTTCTGACTTATGCCGTATCGGACAGCTGTCCGGCGTATTCATATTCTGCCTTCCCGGTTTCCCAGTGACTGACTTTCATCAACGAATATAAAACATTCGGCACATACAGCGGCAGCGCCGTTCAGGGTTCCAACCTGATTCCCTTTTCAGTTATTATGACCGTAACACATCATAAAAACCACACTGTGTAAAATATTAATTTGTCGACTTAAGTTTAACACAAAAAAAATAATATGTCAATTGTTTTATTTACTTTAGTGAAAAAATATAAAAAATATATGTATTTTTACATTTTTACTCAATAAATACACATATTTTCATTATTGAATACCGTAATTTTTAATAATTTATAAATTTTGTACTAAAAACTTGATTTTATCTGCCGATATGGTATAATAATATTGTGATTTGCCATAATGTTAATATAGAAAGTATATAAATATATCTGACATGGGCGGATAACGTAAATTACAATTTAATACGGGGATGCAACGGTTTCGACGGGGGTGAGGAATCCGGAGCTGCAAGTAGTGTTGAGTGCCACTTTAAACGGCTTAAACTTTAAAAATAAACGCTAACAACGAATTAGCTTTAGCTGCCTAATCAGGCAACCGTCTTATCTTTGAGGACCGCGGCTTAGAATAAGGCGACTACCAGCGGTGAACGTGAATAAACGGATGTTTCGACGTTTATCATGAATCAGAAACTACCGATTGTGAAGCCTTGACTGTGGGACGGCACATGAGGGAATCTTGACCATAGTCTAAACTTGTAGATGCACCGGAGGATTTGCTTTCGGACACGAGTTCAACTCTCGTCATCTCCACCATATAATAACGTTAATTTTGTAAAAGAAATTAGCGTTTTTTTTGTGCATACAAGGCGGAAAATTTAAAAACTTTACAATATGAATATTAATATAACTGCGAACATGTTGTTCCCGCCGTAATCGGCGGCGGGTTCCATATTTGAAATCGGCAAGAGTTCAATCTCCCACTGATTAGAACAAAGTACAGCCTGCGCTCTTATCCTCGTCAAATGACGGGACGAGCCCTTATTGAATGAACAATAATAAATCAATGAAAAAAATATTTTTAAAGATTTTTCCGTGTATATTGACACGTATAAATGTATATCATAAAATTTTATAAAAAAGGTTTGTATGGAAAATATTTTTGTTCTATACGGGCGGAGAATGATAAAAATTATATTAATAGACACTTATCATAAATTATAATGATATATTTTGTTGATTTTTATAATGCAATTTATGGATATGGATAAAATTCAATTATGTACTTGAAAAGTATGCATTTTGGTGATATAATAGAAAAAGATATATAAAATGAGGGGGATTTTATATAAAACGATCAATAAATTTTATATTTCTGTTAAGTTTGGATTAAATTTATTTTTCAAAATCTAAAGATTAAATTTGTCACAATTATTTGTTTTATCAAAATATTAAAATAAATGTGAGAAGAATATTTTTTTTGGTTTTGTAAAGTTAAAATGAAAAAATAGCATAATGATTTCACAAAATTCCGCCGATTTTTGCCAAATAGCTTTTAAATGCTCGACTGAAATTTGTCAAGGGTAAAATGAACGTGCCAAAGCAC
>CALXWJ010000066.1 GCA_944392335.1 uncultured Clostridia bacterium | reverse complement strand
AGAAATCGTATTTTACATATGTTTTCTCATCAAAAAGCAACAAATGAACAAGCAGCTGCCTGATGACAACTGCTTGCCGCAAAATTTCATTTTAATTATTTTACCCCAACTATTGACAAAGAGCCTTTTTAAATAGGTATTTTATTATTTGTAAAATGGCGACAGAACTTCGTGATTAGTACCGAAGAATATATTTTTATTGCCGCTTACCATTTTACAGAATTCCTCTATAACATTCCAGTTGTTGTCAATGTCAAATTCATAGCTATGTCCCCATACATAAAGCATAGCGGGCTTATCTGTTTCAATATCGAGAAATTTTTTTGTCAGAGTAAGAAAATCAGGTGAATTGTGTTTTACCGTACCGTTGAAATTTAAAAGGTCGGAAGGTATGTCAAAGCTCTTGCTTTCTCCCGCAAGGCGGGCATATTTAATTTTGAATTTTTCACAGACCTTTCTGGCATTTTCCGAACAAAATCCTCCCGGATAAGCCATTCCGTATATTTTGCGGTTAAAAATTCTTTCAAGATTTGCCCTGTCGCCGATAATTTGTCTTTCTGTTTGATTGTAATCATCATTACGCAGATCGGTATGGGTAAGACCGTGGATGGCTATTTCATGACCGCTCAGATTATCAACTAATTCTTCGGCAGTCATGCGAACTATCGTAACATTTTTATTTACCCACACACACTCGTTATATAACATCCCCGAATTGATGTTAAATGTTGCTCTGATACCGTAGCTGTCTAAAATTTTTACCAACTTTTTATCTTGCATCACACCATCGTCATAGCTTAGCGTGATCGCCTTGTTTTTACCGTTCCACATAATGGCGTCTCCTTTGTGTAATAATTTTTTTTAGAAAATGTCTAGTCATTTATAAGTATTGATTGTCACTGATATAAAATAACAACATGTCAATAAAACTAAAATATAAGCGTGGTTTTATCTATGAAGTTATTTTCTGTGTCTTCATCTGAATGACACGTATATTTGTGATTGAAAGTAAGATATCCTGTCAGGTAATAAAAAATGCATCTGTTAAGATGCATTTTTAATATTTAATTTCAGTTGATAATTGTGAGCTCTGTTTCTTTATCGAATAAATGGAGTTTATTTGTATCAAATACTACATCAATAGAATCACCGAGTTTAGCTGTCGAACGCTGATTGACTCTTGCAATAAACGGTTTGCCTGCGATTGTCAGGTATAAATATGTTTCAGCGCCCATCATTTCGGTTACGTCAACCTTTGCTTTAACAACATCATTCGGGCAGCTTGAAATATATGCTTCATCATCGTGGATATCTTCAGGTCTGATACCCAAAATAACGTCTTTTCCGATATAATTTTGTAATTCAGGTTTTGAAGCTTTTCCTTCGGGAAGCTTTATATCTTCTCCGTTAAATTCAAGGTATGTACCGTCGCCTCTCTTTACGAGTTTTGCATCGATAAAGTTCATTTGAGGGCTTCCGATAAATCCGGCGACAAACATATTGCACGGTTTTGTATAGAGGTTTGTCGGAGTATCGACCTGTTGAATGATACCATCCTTCATAACAACGATCCTTGTACCCATTGTCATAGCTTCTGTTTGGTCATGGGTAACGTAAATAAAGGTTGTTTGAAGCCTTTTATGTAATTTGTTGATCTCGGTTCTCATTGCAACTCTCAGCTTTGCATCGAGATTTGACAAAGGCTCATCCATAAGGAATACCTTAGGATTACGAACAATGGCACGACCTAAAGCAACACGCTGTCTTTGTCCGCCTGACAAAGCCTTTGGCTTTCTGTCGAGAAGATGTTCGATATCAAGAATTTTAGCGGCTTCATGAACACGTTTGTTGATCTCATCTTTCGGTGTTTTTCTCAATTTAAGACCAAAAGCCATGTTTTCATAAACAGTCATATGCGGATATAATGCATAGTTTTGGAAAACCATTGCAATATCTCTGTCTTTAGGGGCAACGTCATTCATCAATTGTCCGCCGATATATAATTCACCTTCACTGATTTCTTCCAGACCTGCGATCATTCTCAATGTTGTTGACTTACCGCAGCCGGAAGGTCCTACCAAGATAATAAATTCTTTATCCTCTATATCAAGTGTAAAATCACTGACAGCCGTTACATTCCCTGCATATCTTTTATAAATTCCTTTTAACTGTAAATCTGCCATTTATTATTTCTCCTCTCTTTGGGGCATTTTTAATACATCTATATAATAACATATTTAAAGGTAAATTGTAAGATTCTTTATTCACAAAATTAAAATTAATTTATTAGTAACATTGACTAAACCCAAGGAAAACTAAACAAAACCCAACAAATTTTAATAATTATTTATGTAAAATTTTACTTTATTGTTGAAAATAGTACATATTTAAAATTTGTCTGGAATTATTGCTTGAAATTACCATATAATTAAAGAAATATTAAAATTCTGTAACTCTATTGAAATACTTGAAATATAATGATATAATATGATAGAATATGATGTATTTGCGAAGATATATCTGTTTGGGAATTTACATATTTTACAGGTGGTGTTATTTATGGCGAGGAAAAGCAGACAAATAAGCAAAACAGGTATATATCATGTTATCATACGTGGATATGACGATTTATTTATATCAGACGCTGATACGGAAGAATTTTATAAGCTTTTAAAAAAATATTTTTTCTCACCCGACAGTGAGATTTATGCATACAGTATAGAAAAAGATAAGGTGCATATGGCATTGTATATTAACGGAACAATAAACAGCATTATAAAACCGCTGTGTACAAGCTATGCCAGATATTATAACAGGACATACAATAACAGCGGTAAAATTTTTTACGACCGATTTATAAGCGTGCCGATAGAAAACGAGAATGACTTAAGAGACATTATCGTTTTTATAAACGCGAAACCCGGTGCAAAGACAAGCATTAATGAATATAAGAAAAAAAGTGTTATTTGTTCGGTAGAGTCGGTAAAAAAGAAAATAGGATTGGCGGGGATATTAAAGCCGTCAAAAATAAGATTGATGACTGATGATTATAATTATATGGATGATGATGAATTGAAAAATATTGTTTCGATTACATATAATAAGGATATCGAAAAACTTGAAAAGCCGGAAAAGCTTGAGATCATAAACGATATAATATCTTCGGCAAACTTGAGCAGGGCAAGGCTTTGCCGCCTGTTCGGCATCAGCGTATCCCGGCCGGCAAAGAAAAAAGATATTCTTTCTGAGGAAGATAAAGATAATACACAAGAAAATAAGGAAGATAACAATACAAGCAGGAATAATAATGATCTCAGCGTATGGCTCTTATAGTGTTCATAAACAGATAAAACAGTATAGTATTATTTGAAGAAAGGCAAAAAACATGTCTAAATACGTAACTTTAAATCAACTCATTGAAATTATTAAAACTCACATTTTTACGGTTTGCCCCATTTTTATTCTCGGCATACTTATATTTGCCGGACTTATAACAAGCGCGGTAGGATCAGTTATCTTTTCGATCGTTGCGACAATAATATATTTTTTTGCTATATACTCAAAGGCATTTGAAGTTGCAAAAAGGGATATGAAAAGCTATACTCGGGAGAAGCCGTATGCCTTTAAAGGGCTTTTGCTGCCGACCGGATATTTGATCTTAAGTATTGTTATATATTTATTATATTTTGTGTCCTGGCGGTTTATGTCTATTGACGGAGTAATTGTGGGTTTGTCGGGCTGGATAAACAATTTTATATGTATAATATGGACTTTCCCGTATACGGGATTTATGACTTTAAAAGACGGTTATATGTCGGTATCGGGGCATCTGCTTGTTTATCTGCTGCCTTTTGCCGCGTCATTTCTGGGATATTTTGCGGGATATAAAAACTACGACATAACGGTCACCCTCTCAAAATTGGTCTATGTGACAAGAAACAAGGAAGACGGCGAAAAGAAATAACTTTACACTGGACCGGCAAAATATTGTGCTGATTTTAAGACAGATATTGTGAAAGGATAGCGGATATTACAATGAATAAAATTTATGATGATATAAAAAAAGCCTCAAGAATTGTGGTTAAGATAGGAACATCGACACTTACTTACCCTACGGGTAAGATGCATATAAAAAGAATAGATACGCTTGCACGTACACTTTCCGATCTGCATAACAGCGGAAAGGACATTATCCTTGTCTCGTCGGGAGCTATAGGAATCGCGGTAGGCAAGCTCGGTCTATCCGAAAAGCCAACCGAAACTAATATCAAACAGGCTCTTGCCGCAGTCGGTCAATGTGAGCTTATGTATCTTTATGATAAGATGTTTTCTGAATACAATAACACGGTCGCACAGATATTGCTGACAAAAGATGATATAGCCATACCGAAAAGAAAAAGAAATACGCAAAGCACATTTAATATGCTTCTTGATATGGGGATCATTCCCATAGTCAATGAAAATGATACGGTATCCACCGACGAAATAGAAATAGGCGATAATGATAATCTTTCGGCAATGGTGGCGTCTCTTGTAAATGCCGATCTGCTTGTGGTATTTTCTGACATTGACGGGCTTTATGATTCGGATCCTCATGTAAAGCGTGATGCAAAGATAATCCCGATTGTGGAAGACATAGAAAGCGTGAGGAGCCTTGCGGGCGGAGCAGGCACAAAACAAGGTACGGGCGGCATGGTTACGAAGCTTGACGCAGCTGAACTTGCAGCAAACGACGGCATCAATATGATTATTGCAAACGGAAATAACATTGAAAAATTGTATGATATTCTGGAGGGAAAACCTGTAGGAACATTATTTGTTTCAAAAAATTATATTCATGAGTAAAAGGAGATTATATATGAAGGATGAGTTGATCTATAAGGGAGAAGCAGCTAAAAATGCGGCATTTAAATTAACAACACTGACAACCGAAGTAAAAAACAATGCACTGTTAAAAATCGCGCATGCATTACAGGAACGTGCAGATGAAATAATAGAGGCAAACGACAAGGATTTGAAGGCGGCAGAGGAAAAAGGCATGAAAAAAGCCATGCTGGATCGTCTGAAGCTGGACAAAGGAAGAATCGATGCTATCGCAGAAGGCGTCAGACAGGTTGCGGCGCTTCCCGATCCTATCGGAGAAATAATCAAAGAATGGACCCGTCCCAACGGACTTTTAATAGCGCAGAAAAGAGTTCCGATGGGAGTTATCGCAATAATATATGAAGCCCGTCCGAATGTAACGGTCGACGCGGCGGCACTTACGTTAAAAACCTCTAATGCCGTTATTTTAAGAGGAGGAAGCGAAGCAATCAATTCCAATATGGCGCTTATGAAAATAATGCAGGAAGCGGCCTACTCAAACGGTATCCCGGAGGGAACGCTTAACCTGATAGAGGATACTTCAAGAGAAACGGCAGTCGGCCTTATGAAACTGAACGGATATGTGGATATGCTTATACCGCGGGGAGGACAGGGTCTTATTAAAACCGTTGTTTCAAACGCGACCGTTCCGGTCGTAGAAACCGCAGCGGGCAATTGCCATATATACATTGACGGAGAATGTGACAAAAAAATGGCTCTTGATATCCTTCTGAATGCAAAGGTCAGCCGTCCGTCGGTATGCAATGCGGTTGAAACACTTTTGATAGATAAAAAGATCGCATCGGAGTTCCTTCCTGAAATATACAGGAAATTATCGGAAAATCATGTGGAAGTAAGAGGATGTGACAGATGCAGAGAAATTGTCCCCGAAATAATCAAAGCCGATGAGCAGGATTGGTATACGGAATACAATGATTATATAATCTCAATAAAGATCGTAGACGGAATCGATGAAGCTATCAGCCATATAAATAAATATAATACAAAGCATTCCGAGGCGATCATTACACAAAATAAGGAAAAAGCCGAAAAATTTTTGAATGAGGTGGATGCGGCGGCAGTATATGTAAATGCATCCACAAGATTTACCGATGGATTTGAATTCGGATTTGGAGCGGAAATAGGAATAAGCACACAGAAAATGCATGCCAGAGGGCCTATGGGACTTGAGCAGCTTACCTCAATAAAATATATAATTCACGGCAACGGTCAAATAAGACAATAAGGTTTTATTACTTGATTCAATAAGGGCTTGTCCCGTTATCAAACGATGACAAGAGCGCAGCTATGCAGTATTGTAATCAGATATAGATCAGACTTTCACGCTGAGTGCAGATGTAGAACCCATCGCTTGCAGAGGCGGGGCGGTCTTGCCATCAGTTATACATTCCGATATTTAATAAAGCTACAATAAGAAAGGGAAGAATATGAAAAAAATATTATTGGTAATTTTAATTTTATCCTTCACTTTGATGGGATGCGGTACAACAGAAACGCAAAACGCACCGGAAGGCTCACAAACTCCGTTTGAAGAGGTACAAAAGGTGGATATAGAAATTTCAGACTATGTTGAACCGACTCAGTCGCCGGATTTAACTACTCAACCGCCGAATTTAACTCAGCCGCCGGCAGAAACAAACGATACACAGACAAAAGAAAACCCATCGTCGCCATCGGGCGGGGCAACTGAAAACAGCGGTTCTGAAAACAGAGCACAGGGAAATAATACTTCGCAAAATACCGGCTCCGAACAGGTATCATCATCGGCCGGTGATTCGGGAGAACAAAGCGTGGATCTTTCCGGGAAAACAATATGCATAGATCCGGGACACGGTATCTTTACGGAGAATAAGAAAGAAAAAATCGCTCCCAATTCAAGTGTTACAAAGGATGCATTTAAAACCGGGACAAAAGGGTCAAGCCATATTGAGGATGATGCGGTTTTGGCAGTAGGGTTAAAGCTTAAGACAAAATTGGAGGAGCTCGGCGCAAAGGTTATCATGACAAGAAGCGATGCGTATATCAACATGACAAATATTGAAAGAGCGCAATATGCAAATGATAACAATGCCGATATTTCTATCAAGCTCCATGCCGACGGAACTCAAGAAGGCGGCTCCGGTATGACAATGCTTGTTCCGGGATATAAATATATTACCGATAATCAGCTGTTATCAGACAGCAAACGTCTGGGCAGAGCTATTCTAAAAAATGCGGTGGCACTGACCGGCGCCATAAACAGAGGAACATACACAAATACAGAAATGACCGGATTTAACTGGTCAACCGTTCCCGTAGTCCTGTTTGAAATGGGTTTCATGACAAATCCTAATGATGAAGCTAAATTGTTTGATGAGGAATATCAGGGATTGATCGCCGACGGTATTGTTAAAGGTATAATGGAATACTACGAATAATTTTAATATCAGGACTGTTTTATTCCCGATATGCCGGAATAAAGCAGTCTGATTTTGTGTTTAATATTTAAAACATGCATGATTCAATAAGGAATCGTCCGCAGGTATACCAAAAACAAGTTGCGGTAAACATACCGGATTATAAATTTATCTGCGGACGGCCTGCGGCCATTTATATTATTAAACACGAAATTTATTTGTTCGCAAAGAATCATTTTTTCGTCGAAAGGAATTGTCAAAATGTCAGAACAGGGATTTATAAAATACGCTAATTCTTTTCAAGCCGTTGCAAGACTCAGACTTGAAAGCATAACCGAACTCATGAATTTTTTCGGGAATCCTCAGGATAAACTGAAATTTATTCATGTGGCGGGAACCAACGGCAAAGGATCGGTATGCTGTTTTTTGCAGAATATTCTAACCGACGCCGGATATAAAACAGGAAAATTTATTTCGCCGAATATGCTCAGAGTAAATGAAAGGATTACAATTGACGGGGAAGAAATTTCGGACGATGACTTAAACGCGCTTCTTTTTCAGGTGGAAGAGCAGGCAAAAAACGTACAAAAAAAGCTGGGAGATATGCCTACGCAGTTTGAAATATGGACAGCGGCCGCTTTCTTGTGGTACGCAAAAAATAACTGTGATTATGTTGTTTTGGAAACAGGTCTGGGTGGGGTAAGAGATGCAACAAATGTTATAAAAAACCCGGTCATAACCGTTATCACAAGGATCGCAAAGGATCATATGAATTTTTTGGGAAATACATTGGAGGAAATCGCAGAACAAAAAGCCGGAATAATAAAGAACAGCATATACGGCGGCTGTACCATTACTTTGGAACAGGATGAGGATATATGCAGGGTCTTTGCGCAGGCGGCAAAAAAATGTAATAATGATTTTATTATTACCGATAAGGTAATATTGCATCCGTTTAACGGAAAACATGAAATTTTTGATTATAAAAATATTTACAACATAGAAATGTCAATGCTCGGGACACATCAGACGGAAAATGCGGCTTTGGCGATTGAGTGTGCATTAAAATTAAATATTGACGAAAAATATATTAAGTCGGGGATATGTAAAGCAAAAAATATCGGAAGATTGGAAATAATATCGGAGGAGCCGTTGATTTTATTTGACGGCGCGCACAACAAAAACGGTATGCATGCATTGGCAGAAGCAATAAAAAGGTATTTTCCCGATAAGGATATCAATTTTATCATGGCATTTATGAAGGACAAAGATATTATATCCGCCGTTAAAGAGCTGAAACCGGTATGTACGAAAAACACGATGTTTTACACCGTTGCGGTAAAGGATAATCCAAGAGCCGAAGGCTCTTGGGAGCTGGCAAAAATATTGAAAAACGAGGGATATAATGCTGTTTCTCGCATGGATATAAGATCCGCGATAAAGTGTTTTGACGATCGCGGAAAATTAAATGTGATCTGCGGATCGCTTTATCTTTACAAGGATCTTGCAAAGATTATGCCGGGATTGACAAAATCCGATTGAAATGATAAAATAACAAAAGTATAAAAAAATAAAAATATAAAGGAATTAATAATATGGGACTAAAAGATATTTTCAGAAAAAAAGACAGTAATGAAGAAATCAGCATAAAAGAAAAAGAAGACTTGATCGATAATACCGACGCCGAAGAAGCAGGTGACGTCAACGAGTATCAAAATGAAGATGCGAATATTCCGAAAACAGGAGACACATCAGACGTTAACGAGGCGGAAGAAGTAAAACGGTTATTCAAAGAAAAAATGAATAATGTGGACTTTCAGATTCGTTTTCTTGTTGAACACCAGATATTACCGTCAAAGCTTAACGACGACCCTATTTATATTATTACGGCGCTGGCTGCCGATAAGGGAGCTTATATAAACAGCTTCTATAACGGTATATACACGCAGAACAAACTGGAAAATCCTTATTCAAATGAAGATTTTACTGTTTCGGATCCGTTTGAAATAGGCGGTGTTAAGGCTTTAAAAATAGATATGCCGGAGAAAAATTTCGGTGAGACTCTTTGTAAAAGCGTATATATCATATACAACGATAAGTATACAAAGTTTTTGTATCTGACGGTAGAAACAGATGCTGACGGAAAAGATAAAATGGGCAGCTGGATCGACTCAGAGCATGAAGAATACGATATTGGGGACAGAGATATAACGGATATAATTTGTGAAATTATAGAGGATGAAGAAATCACTCAGGAAAAATATACAAACATAATAGATAAATTATTTGCGCAGGAAGTCAAACCGACGGGAATATTTACCGATCCGCAGGAAGTCAAAAAGCACGCTCAGATATATATGAATGCTATTATGCAGGTTCAGAAATTCAAGGAGCAGGACAAACGCGACGAGGCATTGAAGCTGATCAAAGATGTTATCAGAAAAGAAGCCGCAAATTATATTGACACGGAGGATAAGGAGTATCATGCATTCAGAAATGCTTTTGAAGTTTTGCTGTACGCAAATCATACTCATCCTTACAATTACAAAAAAAAGACGAGAAAGAAGCTTGACGGTATGCAGATAGATCTGTCATCCGCATATCTTGTATATGGGGCAATGATGCTTGAAAAGCAGCAGTATGACAAGGCGATAGATATTTTGTGGAAGGCTGTTGAAACAAGCCCGGTAAATGTTCAGATGCTTTTTGCCCTTGCCGATGCATATAAGGGAAAGAGATATTTAAAAACATATCTGAATCTTATGAAGCGCGCTCATGTTTATGCTGTGCGTAAGATTGATATTGCAAGGATTTACAGAAATTACGCGTATTATTATATGCAGATCAAAAATTATGATTTGGCGGCTATCCTTGCATATGCCAGCAAATATTTTGACAAAAGTGAAAAATTGTTTTCGGACTGTAAAAATGCGATAGAACAGGAGGCAGGAAAACAGTTTGACGAACCGTCTCTTGAGGAGATAAAAAAGACCATGCTTGCCAACGGTATCAAATGGGGGGCAAAGGAACTTGCGCTAAGCGTTGCAAATATGCTTAAAAAACAGTTTACACAGGCTCAAAACACACAGGGGATCAAGATGTGCGATGAAATATTGTCGGAATTAAAACCCAATGCTTAGAAAGGACTTGATTTTTGCTTGCGAGGAACCATAATTAAGGGAATCGGCGGATTATATTTTGTTAAAGCCGAAGATTCAAAAATTTATAAGTGCAAAGCACGAGGCGTTTTCAGAAAAGAAAATATAAAACCCATGATAGGTGATCATGTCCTGATAGACATTGAAGGTGATACGGGAGTTATCTGCGAGATAGAAAAAAGAATATCGGAGCTTATACGTCCGCCGGTTGCAAATATTGATACCCTTGCGATGGTCTCTTCGGCGGCGGATCCGCGGCCCGATTTTTATCTCGCGGATAAGCTTCTTGTTATGTCCGAAATAAGAGGAATAAAACCGATAATTTGCGTAACAAAAACCGATTTAAATTCTCCCGATGAGTTTATGGAGGTTTATAAAAATACCGGATACAGAATATTTTGCGTATGCAGCAAGACAAATGAGGGGATCGATACGCTTATGGATTTCCTCAAAGGAAAAACAACGGCATTTGCGGGCCTTTCGGGTGTGGGTAAGTCAAGCTTATTGAACCGTATGGTTGACAATGAACTGGAAACAGGGGAAATAAGCACAAAAATAAGCCGGGGAAAGCATACCACAAGACATATTGAATTGTTTGAGCTTACAGGCGGGGGATTTGTTCTCGATACTCCGGGATTCAGCTCGTTTGAGCCCGACGAGATCAATGAAAGCCGGTTGGCGTCATATTTCCCTGAGATGAGAAAATATGAAGATCAATGCAGATTTAATGGATGCTCGCATACTCATGAGCCGGAATGCGCGGTAAAAGAAGCCGTTTTGGACGGCGTGATCTCCCGGCAGCGGTATAACAGTTATTGCAGGATTTATGAAATACTGAAAAATCATAGGGACTGGGACTGATGTAAAAATCATCTAAATATTTGATGATGTTGAAAGGAATGTAACAAATGATATTATCACCTTCAATTTTATCTGCCGATTTTTCAAAATTGGGGGAATGTGTTGAATTGACAGAAAAAGCCGGAGCAAAATGGCTTCATATTGATGTTATGGATGGGATATTTGTTCCGAATATCAGCTTTGGGGCTTGTGTATATAAGTCAATAAGAGATAAGTCAAAACTATTTTTTGATGTGCATCTTATGATAACGGAGCCGGAAAGATATCTTGAAGATTTTAAAAACGCTGGAGCGGACGGTATTACGATCCATGTTGAAGCAACTAAAAAGGTTTCGGATTGTTTAAAACAGATAAGAAGCTATGGTCTAAAAGCAGGGTTGGCTTTAAATCCCGAAACGGATGTCAATGAAATTCTGCCATATCTTAATGAAACGGATATGATATTGGTTATGAGTGTTCATCCGGGATACGGCGGACAGAAATACATAGAAGGCGTTAATGAAAAAATAAAATTTTTGAGAGATAAAATGGGAAAAGATTTTAATATTGAGGTTGACGGCGGTATCAATATGTCAAATATAAAAAAGGTTGTTGGGCTTGGTGCAAATATCATTGTTGCCGGCTCCGCGGTTTTTAATGATAATATTGCAGGATCAACAAAGGCTCTTATCAGGGAGTGTGAAATATGAGAGCGGTTATAATAGGCAACGGAAGTATGCAGGATTACAGTTACATAAAAGGAAAACTGAACAAAAGTGATTATATTGTTTGTGCCGACGGAGGCTACAGACACTGTAAAGCACTCGGAATAAAGCCGGCGGTTTTAATAGGGGATATGGATTCCATCGAGGATAATGATTACGACGGCGAAATTATAAATCTTCCCATAAGAAAGGATTTCACCGATTCGGAGATATGCTTAAAATACGTATTATTAAAGGATTTTGATGAAATAATTATGCTTGGATTTATAGGAACACGCATGGATCATACTCTTACAAATATTCTTTTACTAAAACAGATTGCAGACGAAGGGAAAAAGGCTCATATTATAGATGAGCATAATGATATAATGATAGCAGGTGCTGAAAATACCGTTTACGGTAAAAAGGGCGATCTTGTTTCAATTATTCCGATTACCGGCAATCTGTGCGGTATTACCACAAACGGACTAAGCTATCCCTTGAATGATGAAACCCTTGTACTCGGTGAGAGCCGCGGTGTAAGCAATTATATGACATCAAATATCTGCCGGATAAATATTAAATCCGGTATGGGTATCATAATAAAATCAAAAGATTAAAATCAAAGCTTTCTTTGTATAAAAAGAGTGGCCGTTTTATGGTCACTCTTATAAAATTTATTAAATTTGATACTGTTTACCCGATCTTATATCCCTTTGTGACAAGGGAATTCAGAATTTGCAGCCCCGTTTCCATGTTTTTAAAATACAGCGGCTTAGCGTTTGGTATTTTTTCAGTGAAATAACTTTGCTGTTTTCATTGAGTCAAACACACCACGATTGTTGTACTTGTCTTTCCATAATTACGGTATAATATGCAGTAATGCATTTTTATTAACCGATCCGTTTTCATCATACAGATTGATGCCGTGAATGTCAATGTCCATATATGCTGAAATGCTTGGAGTGACAATCATCCTGCCGTATTCGTCAATAAATGTAGTATCATCATATAGTTCGTTGTAAAAGTCAACCGTTTCACCGTTGATTTGAACCTGTGTGCCGCCAACGGTAAATACATAAGTTGAACCGCGATATTTCACTTCCGCCGACCGCGTTTCGTCATTCCATTCGATTGTTGCGCCTATACCGTTACAAAAATCTCTCAATGGTAACCATAAGTGACCTTTTACGTATGGGTTTATTATAAACGGCTTCATATGCTCATCAATCGTTATCGGCTTTGGATCGGACGGGTCATCAACAGGGTATTCGATATCATTTACAATAATACTTTTTATCTCATCGGGTTCAATAACACCGCGTGCCCATGCTGAAATCGTCCGTGATATTTCATTGCCGTTTTCATCATTTGAAAAGTCTACGCTGTTAAAAGAATAAAGCTGTGTGAATGTTTTCACTTCACCGTTTTTCATTCTGAAATAGAAATATGTTCCGTTCCAATAACACTTATCGCAATCTGCAGCTTTATCTGTGACAGGCAAGGTAACATATATCGATATGGGATTATATTTGATATTTATATCACCGTCAAGCGCTGTAGTTTTTGTTTCTATATTGCAGTCCATAGGAATAATGATCTTCGGAATATCCTTTATTCTGTCTGTGGAAATATAAAAATCAACTCGTTCTTCATTCTCAATGGAGTTGCTTTGCAATACATAATATTTTTTGTTTTCGGTATCGAATTTTCCTTTGCCAAGAGAGAAGGAGCCCCAGCTGTAGCAAGACGCTTTGTCATGATCTGTGCATCCGAAATTCAAAAAATCTATGCCTGTGAATGTAGAGTTGCCTCTTTCATCGACTGCATTCATTTCCTGTACAGCGTCTTCTGTCTTTGCCTCAATTGAACAGATAAGCACAGCTTGATTTTCGGCAACCAAATACTGTTCCAGTGTCAGCTTGAATCTATCGTCTTCAACGCTTTTTTCTCTGTTTTTACAAAGTCCGCAAGATATGAGGCGTCACCTTCAAATACAGAGTCAAAATATTCATTGCTCATTGCAGCCGCACAAACCGAAAGCATTATCGTAAGCAGCATTATAACCGCCATGGCGGCAGTTCCCTTTTTTCTTGCCTTTTTACTTGTTATTAAAGTTAATCGTTTTTTCATACCTCGTTTCCCTCCAAAAAATGTTGTTGTCATGTAGGATTTTTTCTGCGAAGTAGTTTTTAGAAAATTAAGCAGCATTTCACCATAGAAAATCTTTTCTTCATATGTATTTTCTGTCAGCGTTTTTTCATCACATGATGTTTCTCCATCTATTTCAATAGCTTTCGCCATAAAATAAACAAATGGATTAAACCAATGAAGCGACACAAAAACAAGCGTGATAAACTGATATAATATATCTTTTCTTTTATAATGATAAAGCTCATGCCGAAGTATAAAGTGTAATTCATCTTCTTCATATGCAGTATGCGGAAGAATAATCTCAGGATGAAAAATCCCAAGCAGCATAGGCGTATCGATAACATCCGATCTTTTCAGCGGCAGATCTTTTTGATTTTAAGCCTGTTTTTTTCATACTCCAAAACACGCGTGCTTTCATCATCGCAAATCCTGACTGAAAAGCGTTTGATTGTACATTTGTAATACACATATCTTTTAAAGTGCAAGACAAAATAAATCAAGCATCCCAAAATCCATACAAACGTTAAAATAACAAACAAATCAATCGGCTTATAAACGGTTACTTTTTCTGTATTTAAAATCACCTCGCCGCTCTTTTTTGTTTCACGTGTTGTAACCTCCTCGGTAACAGAATATTCGAGTATATGTGAATAGTACCATTCCCTTATATTTTGAGTTTCGTTTTTGATCTTTACGATCTCAGGCGTAATATCAACCTTATAATTAAGTCCCAAAGATTGAAACGGGATCAGAAAAATAATCATTACCGCAAGCCATGAGTAATAACGAAATCCCGCCGTATATCGGTTCATTATCGGTTTGGTAAGTAATAGCAGGAGAATTATAATAACCGATAACTTCAGCGATGAAACGCCATGGTTAATCAAAATATTTTTACATAAATCTATCATTTTTTCTTTTCCTCTAACATTTTTTCAAGCTCGCTTATATCTTCCTTGCTTATTTTTCTGCTGTCGAATAGGGTTTTCATAAGGCCCACAACGGAGTTTGCGTGCATTTTCTTTAAAAACTGTTCGCTCTCGTATTCTACATAGTCTTTTTCTTCTACAAGCGGTGTGTAAATATATTCTTTACCCTGCTTATCTTTTGCCAAATATTCTTTTGCGATCAGACGATTCAAAAGTGTTTGCAGCGTTTGCTGTGTCCATTCGTGGTCTGTTTCTTCATCAATTTTTTTCTTCACCTCACTTGTTGATATGGGATATGGATTATGCCATATCACTTTCATAATTTCGAGTTCCGCGTCCGGAAGTCTTTTTTCAAAGTGTTTCATTGCAGCTACATCACCTTTCCACGACTATTGTCGTATTTTTATTATACACGACAGTAGTCGTATTTGTCAAGCCTTTTTTTAACATTTTTTTAGTTTGATGCGAAAATGAGTTTTTTGATGTCATAGTAACAGAAAAAGTTTTATGGATTTTTCAAATCAGATTTACAAAACAAAATGTTTGCGCGCCTTTTATGAATGGGGAAAACATGCGACAAAAGTATGTTTTAAAACCGAATACCGGATAATAGACAGAAAGTGTTAATTATCACTTAAAGCAGATGAAGAAAACTATCAAAAAGGTTTGGGAATATCTCGCAAACTTTTTTTGAAATTATTTATAGAAATAAGTCCCCTGTTCAAATGACAGAGGACTTAAAATCATTTTATAATAACGTTTGCAAACATATGTGCAATAGCATTGGGAACAACTGAATGGAACAACGTAAACGGATATCTGTATTCCCTTGCCTGCGGGATGTCTGCCTGTATTTCGAGCCAGAAATTGTTTCCGGAAACACCCAAGTCGGAAAATGGAATTACAGCAGAATCGCCTTTTCCGCCGTTGATTTCTATTTTACGAATTTCTTTAACCTTCGGTTCATTTTTAAATACATATGTAATTTCGGCAGGACATCTTAACTGTGGTGCAAGCTCAGGACCATGAAGCCCGAGCATCACCGCGGGAGCTTCGCCGAAATCGGTTTCTTCAACACTGAATTTTACCTGATTTTCGCTGTCTTCAACAGGCATTGCGGCATATACTATAATTTTATTTTCTTTGTTTTTCAATATATCGGTGTACAATACAAGGTTGTCATCTTTGACACCTATTTTGATATTGTCTGTTTTTGTGTTGTAGTAATTATGGAAAATATAGTCGGGTAAATTCTCTTTTGATGCATTTTTATCAATTATCATGTCAAGCTCAATAAGCTTCCAATCACCGTTTATATTGATGTCGTCTGACTGGACCTGAGCAACATATTTTCCGGCAGGCATTGATACATTAAATTCCTTTTCAATTACCGCACCAGGTTCAATTTCAAAATTAAATTCTCCGTCTTGTTGTTTTGCAGTATTTACAGGAGAAATTTGAAGCCATATTTTGCTTTTTTGTTTGATATTGGATTCGTTTTTCAAAACAGCTTTAATACTGCCTTCATATAAACCGTTCTTATTTAGGACAAAATCTTTGCAAACGTCAAGTTTTGAAGAAATAAGATTGATTTTTTCAGCATTTTCAGGGTATATGAATTTTACATTATCCACATAATCCATTATATTAAGCCCACAGTCTTCCGGGGTTTTTGCAGTTTTCCCGAGAAGGTTTATATTTTCGATGGTTACATTTTTTATACTGTGTTCTTCATCAAAGCCTTGTATTCTCGATTTTGACAAAGCATATTCCATCCCCGGTTTTCCTATGTAATATATATTCTTTAAGTGAATATCGCTGATATCTCCCATTTTTGTATCTCTGTTCCATGCGGAATGGGTAATACGAAAATCAAACAGCTGGGCTCCGGGAGTATCTTCTATTCTGATATTTGAAAAAGTTATGTTGCGAACCTTCGCCCTGTCGCCGTGATGTATACCTATAAGAGGATAACCGGTGGTGGAGTGGATAATATCAATGTTGTCAAAAGTAATGTTTCTTACGTTTTCTGCTCTTAATTCAACGCCCACTTCAATGGGACGGGCAAAATCGTTCCATAATACGGAATCTTTAAAAATCACGTTTTCACAGTCGCCGGTATCAAAGGCTTTTAATACAAATGAATCATCCCATGTCCTTGTGAATATATTGCTTACCGTTACATTTCTCGAGCCGCAGATATCCACACCGTCGGAATTGCCCCTACAGCCTATTATCTTAAGATTATTTACCTCTACATCGTCGCAGCCATGGATTTTACAGCTCCAGTTTCTGCTGTCGGCGATCATAATATCCTCGACCTTGACATTACGGCATTTGTATATTTCGAGCGCCCTCATTCTGTTATCGGGGATATTATCTATACCCCTCATGGTAATTTTTCCGTAACCGCAGATCTTTATATTATTGCAGTTTTCAAAATACACCTTTCCCGTAAACACAGCGCCTTCTTCAAGATACAAGATTGTATTGTCTTTATTTATATGTAAAACATCCTGAGCGTGATTTCCTTTCGGAAGGTACATAACATTTTCATTATTTACATCAAAATCGGAATATTTATCCGGTTCCGCGAAAACGATAAGATTGTTTTCCCAGCTTCCGTTTATTTCAAGAGAAAATTTTCTGGGACGATCTAATTTGATAATGATCTTTCCATTGATAATTTCCGGTACTATTCCGAAACTCAGCGGTCTTACAACTGCTGATCTTATTTCTGTTTGGGATGATATCTCAAGTGTTGCCTCGTTATCAAACACAAAGGAAACTACTTCAATATCCACCGTTTTATTATATGGTTTTTGGAATGCATTTTCAATAAAAACCGGAATGTCCGATCCGTTTACTTTTACGCTGTAATTCATATTCTGGCTCCCTTTTCTTTTTTTAGAAATCATATCATATACAAGATCAAAAGTCAATAAATTTTGGAAAATAACAAGAAAAAATAACCGTCTTATAAAATAAATTAATTTTAATAAGACGGCTGTTTATTCGGTTATCTTTTCAAAAGAACATCATTTTCATACCGCATAACTTCATCAAACCATGAAGAGTCCGGCGCGACATTACATTCTTCACAATATTTATTCCACACATCTGAAAATGGCAGCATTTTCATTTCTTCCTGTTTTACAAATAATTCGGTGAATTTTCCGCTGTTTTGCAGATCGGCAAGATATTTATTTGGCAGACACATTGCGGATAACAATGCCTTTTGCCAGCTTCTGAATCCTACTACCCATGACGCGATCCGGTTTATGCTTGCATCAAAGAAGTCCAATGCCATATATGTACGATTCAATGCATTACATCTTACAATTTCCTTTGCCATTTCTTTTGTTTCGTCATCAAAGAGAACGGAATGATCGGAATCCCATCGAATTCCTCTTGTTATGTGAAGCGCTATTTCAGGGAAAAAGCATAAAAGAGCCGGGATTTTATCAGATACTACTTCGGTTGGATGATAGTGCCCGTTATCCATGAGAGGCAAACACTTATCTTTATGTTCGGCAGCAAAGCTTAACGTAAATTCAGCTGATCCGGCAGTGTATGCTTCAACACCGATACCGAATACCTTTGATTCAACACATGGTTTTACCATATTAAAGTCAAAGGGTTCAGATAATATCTGTTCAATAGAATCCTTGTATAACATTCTTGGCCCCATTCTGTCGGCAGGGATATCCTTAAATCCGTCGCCTATCCATATATTCATAACGCAGGGGATACCTGTTTGCTCTGCAAAGTATTGGGATATTCTTATACATGCTTTTCCATGATCGATCCAAAATTTACGGATATTTTCGTCAGGACTTGTCAATGTCAGTCCGTCCTTTTGCATGGGGTGAGAAAAGAAGGTGGGATTAAAGTCTATTCCCATATTTCTTTCTTTTGCAAACTCAACCCATTTTTTAAAATGCTTCGGTTCCAATTTGTCTCTGTCTGCAAATTCACCGTCCTCGAAAATGGCATAACATGCGTGAAGATTTAGTTTTTTTCTTCCCGGACACAGCGATATTGCCTTGTCAATATCCTGCATCAGCTCTTGGGGATTTGTGGCTCTTCCCGGATAATTGCCGGTTGTTTGTATCCCTCCGCTTAAAGGCCCGTCATGGTCAAAGCCGGTAACATCATCACCTTGCCAGCAGTGAAGAGATACCGGAATATTTTTAAGTTTTTCAATCGCGGCATCGGTATCAACGCCCCATTTTGCATATATTTCATTTGCGCTTTCATATCGTGTATTCATCTTGATCCTCCTTAAAAGTTAATATTATGATAACCTGAAACAACATATTTTGCAATCATTAATATATATTTTATAAAAAGAACAGCGATAAAAAAAGTTATTATCATGACCGAAAAAAGTGTCCTTATTTGCACTTTTTATATTTATATGGTGAGATGGAAAATTTTTTTCGAAAGATACGATGAAAATAGCTTAAATTTTCGTAACCTACACTGCTGCTTATTTGAAAAACCTTCATATCTGTTGTTTTTAATAAAAATGCCGCCTGATTAAGACGTTTATCCTGAATAAGGTCGGTGAAGGTTTTTCCTGTTTGTTTTTTTATTTCCCTGCTTAACCAGCACATATTATAATGCAGGCTTTTTGCAAGTTCTTTAAGGCTTGCGTTAAAATAATGTTCTTCAATATATCTTAACACATCAAGTATCAGCTGATTTTCAAATACATCAGAATTGATTTTTAAGTTTTCGGTATGATTTGTAAGCTGTAAAAACAATAATCCCATTGTCAGCTGATTTATGCTTCTTTTGTTTGGCTGACGGTTAACAAGTGTCCATATGAGATTTTCAAGCAAATTTTGTATTGGAAGAATGTCGGATACGTTAAAGTGAAGGTAATTAACATTTTTTTTGTTGTTGCAAAGACAATTTACCAAAAAATCACGTACGGGATTGGATTCATCATCAATCATATGTATGGCGGTATCAAAAAATTGAGGTAGTATAATAAAATTTACGGCAATATCTTCTTTTTTTGCAGGATATATCTCCTGAACGGCATTCTGGCTCAATATAAGTAATTCCCCGTTTTTTAATATTACCTCTGTACCGTTTATAATATGCCGTGTCTGCCCCTGACACATGTATATCATTTCAACGTAGTTATGCGTGTGCGGAGGAAAATGGACAAAGCGTGTATGCGGTCGTACGGTTATGAGTTTGCCTTGTTCAAGAAGCAGATTGCTGTCTATTACATGAGAATTTTCATGCATGTAAATACTTCTGTCAATTTCATTTTTACCTGAAAGAATATCATTTTCTTCATTTGTTATTTCATTTAATTTGTTTAGCAGTACACTGTTCATTTAAATCCCTCATATATACTGATTTTTTTATATTATAACATATTAAAATAAATATGACAACAAAAAATAATAATTGGGCTGCCTCTTTTAGTGCAGACCGCCACATAGTGTGGCTGCGAACAAAACGAACCTCCCGACGTACACAGAGTACGCCTTCGGGCAAGGTAATGCATGCAAACCTTCGTTGCGCCCATACCGCATCTAAAATCGCGCAGCCCTATGAAATCCTTAATGCAACAGCCTTAAGGGCTGTTATTAAAGCTATATGTTGTCAGCTGTTAGATTTAGGTTTAAAAATAATTGATGCAATTAAACCGAAAATAATTGCTGCGGCTATGCCTGCCGCGCCTGCAGTCAGCCCTCCGGTGAAGATACCCAAAAAACCGTCTTCCTCAACAGCCTTTTTTACTCCTTTTGCCAGGGTACATCCAAACCCGCTTAAAGGTATTGTGGCACCTGCTCCGGCAAAATCTACCAGCTTTTGATACCAGCCGAAAATCTGTAGTATTACTCCTGCGATAACATACGACACAAGTATCCTTGCAGGGGTGAGTTTTGTTTTATCGATTAAAATCTGACCTATAACACAAATCAGACCACCGACTATAAATGCTTTTAAAAATATCATATTGACCTTTCTTTCTTTATTTTTATTTAAATACTTGTTGAAATCGCAACGGCATGGGCAATGCCCGGTATAGAGTCACCCTGCTGTACCGTCATTGTGTTCATCAGCGCGCCTGTTGCCATTATAAGAATGTTATTAAGCTTTCTTTTTTTAAGCTCTTTGAAAATATATCCGCAAAAAACACTTCCGCAGCAGCCGCAGCCGCTGCCGCCGGCATGTACGTCCTGACTGTCAAGATCGAAAATTAATTTGCCCGCGTCCTTGTGTTTGCCGAAAATATCATAACCATTCTTTAACATCAGCTCTATAAGAATATCGGAACCGACAACTCCCAAATCCCCGGTCATGATTAAATCATAATCATCAGGAGTACGTCCGGTATCATTAAAATGAGCGGTGAGAGTGTCTGCGGCTGCCGGAGCCATTGCGGCGCCCATATTGTTTGCATCGCAAATTCCCATATCAACTATACGGCCTGTAGTAGTATGAGTAATATACGGCCCCTCACCGTGTGCGGTGAGTATTGCACAGCCGGATCCGGTGACTGTCCATTGCGAGGTGGGTGTTCGCTGCCCGCCGTATTCAAGAGGGAATCTGAATTGCTTTTCAGCGGTACAAAAATGGCTTGAAGTTATACATAATGCTTTTTCGCCAAACCCCCCGCCTATGATTATTGACCCAAGAGTAAGCGACTCTGTCATTGTTGAGCACGCGCCGTACAGACCGAAAAAAGAGGAATCAAAGTCTCTCATAGCATAGTTTGCACCGACACATTGATTTATTAAATCGCCTGCCAATATATAATCAATATTACTGTCTGTGATCCTTGCTTTTTGCATTGCGAGCTCGGCGGTATCTTTTTGGAGCCTGCTTTCGGCTCTTTCCCAGGATTTTTCACCTAAATATTCATCTTCCAATATCCGATCGAAATATTTACTCAGCGGCCCCTCGCCTTCTTTTTTCCCGACTATTGAAGCAGTTTCAAAAATTGTCGGAGGATTTTTGAATTCTATTGTTTGTTTGCCTTTGTGCTGACTCATAGCATCTCCGTTCCGCCGCTCCGTATCGGCATTATAATGATCATATATCCATCCTATCAACGGAGTAATTATGTGACAGGAATTGTATTTTTGAGTGTCTTTATGGTATTAGGTATTGTATTATGTTATTATTTTTCCGTAAAAACCCTCTTTTATTCTTTGTGATATTGTTTTTACAATATTGCTTTCGTTGTATTTGATGTATCGTGTCAGTAGAACCGCAATATCGGCTTTTGTAAGAGTGTTGTTCGGAGTAAGCGCTTCTTTGTCGGAATTGGTCAGGATTTTTGCATAAATAAGATTTTTTACACATATTTTTGCATAATCGGGTATACTTGCCCTGTCAATATATTTTATTTCGGTCTCGCTGCTTGTTTTACTGCCTAAAGTACGGTCAAGCATGCAAAAAAATTCTGCTTTTGTAATATATTCATCGGGACATAAATATAAATTATCATCTATCTTTTTACCTGTTATGATTTTTGCGGTATATGCGGCGTTTACCTCTTCTTTAAGCTGATCGCTCAATTTGCTGTAATCACAAAATACAGGCAGCTCTTTATTTTCGGTATCAGTGAATTCAACGTCTGCGGCAGCATTAAGATAACATATCGCGGCAGCCCTTGTTATAGGGGTTTGGGGATAGAAATAATAGTTCTCACCTACACGCTCTCCCTTTATTATATCAAGCTCAACGAGTTTTTTAGCGGCGTTTTCGATCTCGTCATCATTTATATCCGCATAAGAAAATTCTGTGTCTGAAAATGATTTTTCGGAGCTGTTCTTGATGTTTATTGAACAAACAGAAATATTTGATGACATTTCGGAGGTAGTAATTTTGTAACTGAAAGAGTCTGTTCCTGTTTGGTTCTTATAAGGTGTATATTCAAAACTTTTATTATCCTTAAACACTTTGAGTTTACCTTTTTGCGGTGAAGATGTTATTTCGACCTTATAGCTGTCATAGCATTCTATATTGAAGTTTCCCGGTGTGGCGGTGTTTACCGGCACCGAAAGGGTAACGGGAGAAGTTTTACATACCGAATCGGTGAATTGCGCATATTCTTCAAAGACGTCCAATGTATCGCATTCTTTTGCCGCAGCCGAGCAACAGAAGCAAAGACATAATACCAATGATGTAATTGTTTTTGTTTTCATTAAAATATCTCCTTTCAAATTTGTCTTTATTATGTTTTGTTTTTATTTTTTTATTATGTTGGTAATTAGTGGATTTTAGAAAATAAAAAAATTAAAAAATAACGGCACATTTTTTATGATTAGGGACATGTTTACAAATAATTCACAATTTTTTCACACAAAAAAAAAGGGAATAACACAAGCTTGAAACACAGAATTTTTATAATAGATATAATAAGATAAAAATATCATGTTCTTGTGGCCGGAAAGCTTTGACTGAGTCTTATGCAAAAGGGTTATTTCCATCTGAGCAGATCAAAGGCCGGACAATTTCATTTTTGAGAGTTTATTTTTATAAATTGGGAGGAATTTTTTGTGTCAAGAAGAGGAAAGAAATTTAAATTAAAAAAGAAAGCGGTTATTGCCGTTATTGCCGCAGCGGCAGTTTTAATCGGAATTTTTGCGGGTTATCAATGGTATCGCGTGAAAAAAACATCAGCTTCCGGAGCTGATGCTGCAAATGTTGATATAGTCACCAGAGGAGATATTGAAGTATTAATAACCGGCGAAGCTTCCGTAGAGCCGTATGAAAGATATGAAATAATATCAATGGTAAGCGGTGATATTATAAGTTCGCCTTATGACGTGGGCGATATGGTAGAGGAAGGAGACATATTGTATCAGTTTGATACATCATCTGCGCAGCTTAGCATCGAAAAACAGGAAATATCCCTTGAACAGTCGAAAAACAGTCTTGAAAATGCAAGATCGGATCTGGCAGATGCACAGAGTAAATTAAATATAACGGCGCCAAACAGCGGTATTATTTCAGGATTGACAATAAAGGAAGGGACATCCGTATCGAATAATGAAACGATAGCAAAAATTGATAATACTGCTGAAATGGAGGTGACTCTTCCGTTTTCCAAAGCACAGGTGGATACTATGTATGTCGGTCAAGCCGCAACAGTGTCAAGCTCTGCACATATGAGCAGTGTCAACGGAACTGTAAGCAGTATAAGTACATATCCGGTTGCACAGGATGACGGTTCGTCCGTTTACAATGTAACAATCAAATTTACAAATCCAGGATCCTTTACCGAAGGATTAACCGTTGGGGCAGAGGTGTCAGGAATGCAGAGCCCGGGATACGGAACGGTCGAATATTCTCAAAGCGGCACAGCCAAAGCAGAATCGGCAGGTACGATATCAAGTGTTAATTATAATAACGGAGATTATGTTAATGCCGGTGAGGTAATAGCCACAATATCCGCCGATTCTTTATCAAGTCAGGAAAGATCGATCACAAGCAGTGAGTTTAATCTGAAAAACGCGGAGCTTTCAATGCAGGAAACAAAGGACAGCCTGGACGATTATTCAATAAAATCACCCATCTCAGGTACTGTTATAACAAAGAATGCAAAAGCCGGAGATACCATAGACAGAACAAATACTTCCACAATATTAATGGTCGTTGCCGATATATCAAGGTTAAAATTCAGCATGGAAATAGACGAGCTTGACGTAAGCTCCGTAAATGAGGGACAAATTGTTGAGATCACCTGTGACGCTCTGCCCGGAGAAGAATTCAGCGGCGTCATAACAAGCGTATCGGTTGAAGGTACTGCAACAAACGGGGTAACATCATATACAGCTGAGGTCATTATAGATAATCCGGGAAATTTAAGACCGAGCATGAATGTTGATGCAAGTGTGATCGTAGATTCAGCCAATAATGTATTAATGGTCCCATCGGCAGATGTCAAGACGGCAATGGGTGTTTCATATGTATTTTTAAAGGATGAAACCGGAACGAAGGGAGCGACAGAGGAAGATTTTATGGCTGCAATGCAAAGCCAATCAAGACAAAATATGCTACAAAATGACGAAGAGGGCGACATTATTCAAACAGGCGGGGATATTCCGTCCCAAGAAGGCATGGCAGATATACAAGGCATGCCGAATGAAAATAATACGGATGCGGTAAATGATCGGCAGGATATCCAAGATGGGGGGAACAGACCGACAAACAACGAGGGTTCGTCAGAAACAGCGGAAGCGGAGAATCAGAGAGATTCCGAAGAGGGCATGCAGGAAAATACCGAAAGCGATGATGCGGGAAATAGAGGACAAAGCAGATTACCCGAAGCTCCGGACGGATTTGTGGTAGTGATAGTGGAAACAGGATTAACAGATGATGAATATATAGAAATAAAAAGCGGTTTGTCAGAAGGGGATCAGGTCCAACAGCTTTCCGCTTCAACGAGTTCATCTGACCGTATGCAGGGTATGGGCACAATGCCCGGAGGCGGCGCAATGCCAGACGGAGGTGCAATGCCCGGTGGCGGCGGAATGTCCGGCGGCGGTGCAATGTCCGGAGGCGGAATGGGAGGCATGAGATAATTGAATACTTTTTGCTTTGTCCCACAAATAAGCTTTTATTTACTGAAAGGAAGATATATAAATGATCAGATTACATGAAGTCACTAAGGTATATCAGATGGGAGATACAGAAGTACGGGCATTGGACGGTGTTGACCTTCACATAAAACCACATGAATTTGTTGCAATAATCGGACCGTCCGGATCGGGAAAATCCACCTTGATGAACATTATCGGCTGTCTTGATGTACCTACTTCCGGACAGTATTGGATAGACGGAGTGGAGATCAGTAAAATGAGCGATAACGATCTGGCGGATATCCGGAATCAAAAACTGGGATTCATTTTTCAACAGTATAATTTGCTGCCCAAGCTGTCAGCCATTGAAAATGTTGAACTGCCGTTGATATATAAAGGTATCGGGATTTCCGAACGTTCAAAGCTGGCGAAAGAGGCACTAAGGCGTGTAGGTCTGGCTGAAAAGATATATAATAAACCAAGTGAATTGTCGGGGGGGCAGCAGCAAAGAGTATCAATAGCACGTGCACTGTCTTCACATCCGCAGCTTATATTGGCCGATGAACCTACCGGAGCTCTCGATTCAAAATCGGGTATAGAAATAATGCAGATGCTGCATGATTTGCATGAAGAAGGAAATACAATAATTATCATAACACATGATTTAAATATAGCAAAACAAGCGGAACGCATAGTAACGATCAGGGACGGGAAAATTGTAGGGGATATGGATAACCGCGATGATATGGCAGGTGCGGAAAATGTAAAGAGCTCCGATATAGGCGATAATGAGAATTTGAAAAGTGTTGATACAGAAGCCGGAAATTAAGGAAAAGGAGATTTTGTCAGAATGAGATTTTTTACTAAACTGATCCAGTCGATCAAAATGGCAATGAAGAGTATTACAGGCAATAAAGGCCGTTCGGCGCTTACAATGCTTGGTATCATAATAGGAGTAGGCTCTGTAATACTTCTTACCGGAATAGGCGGAGGAGCGACAAAGACCATAACAGATCAGCTTTCGGCAATGGGAACAAAACTTATAACGGTTTCTTTTAACAGAAGATTTACAACAAGAACCGTTGATTATGATGATTTGAAGGAATATGTTGAAGACAATCCCGATTTGTTATCCAATTTAACACCATATATCTCAGGAACGGCTCAGGTAAAATCCGGAAGCACTAATTTTTCAACATCCTTGGATGCCACCGATCCTGCATATGAATCGATAAAAAGTGTAACATTGACCGAAGGCAGATTTATCAATCAAAGCGATGTGGATAATTATTCATATGTAGCTATAATAGGGACATATATACAGCAAACCTTATTTGGGGGAATGAGCCCGATCGGTGAAACAATAAAGCTAAACGGTAAGCAATTTAAAATTATAGGTGTTTACAGTGAAACAGGTGACTCAACCGAAACCTCCCAGGATAATAAGGTCACGATCCCGTATACAACGGCGCAAAGGTTTTTAAAAAATAAAACTATATCCACATATTATCTTGAAGGTTCATCGGAAGATGTAATAGATATTGCTGTTGATAATGTGGAGACGTACATTACTCGGAAATTAGGATCAGATTCCGGATTCAGTGTGTCCAGTGTGTCGGAAATGCTGGATACAATGGATGAGATAACTGATACAATGACGTCATTGCTTGCGGGTATAGCAGCAATATCGTTGGTAGTCGGTGGAATAGGTGTTATGAATATCATGACCGTAAGCGTCAGTGAAAGAACAAGAGAAATAGGTATAAGAAAAGCAATAGGAGCAAGGACAACAGATATTTTGCTGCAATTTCTTATAGAGTCCATAATACTGAGTGCAATCGGAGGTATTTTGGGAGTCGGACTGGGTCTGGGCTTGGGACCCTTAGTGAAATCTGCCGGCATGGAATATGCGGTTCAGTTAAATATGGTTCTTATATCGTTTTGTTTCTCTCTTGCAATAGGAGTATTTTTCGGTATTGCGCCTGCAAAAAAGGCAGCCAAGCTAAATCCTATAGATGCGTTGAGATCGGAATGACAGATAAAATATATCAGATTTTATATCGGAGAGGAAATGGTTATATGATAAAAAAAATAAAAATATTAATGTGTTTGCTGTGCGGTTTGACAATTTTATCGCAATATTGTACCGTATATGCTCAAGGCGGGGAATTTTACGATTTGGAAACGGATTATGCCTGTTATGAACCGGTGATAAGGTTAAGCGAATTGGGAATCATTGACGGATACGACGATGGGAGCTATAAGCCATGGGATTATGTTAAACGATCTGAATTCGCAAAAATAATTGTATCGATGATGGATAAGGTCGTTGAAGCAAAATCGACGCCTCCGACATCCGCATTTGATGATGTGAATCAAGTGCAATGGTGTATTCCCTATGTAAATTATCTGACGTCAAACGGGATAATAAAGGGCTATGCCGATGCAACCTTTAAGCCCGATAATGTGATAACATATGCAGAGGCAGTCACTATTATATGCAGGATTTTGGGATATACCGAAGAAAGCATAGGCTACAGCTGGCCGTCAAACTATATGAACGAAGCGGCTGCATTGGGCTTGGACGGCGGGATGTCCTTTGGCGCCGAGGACCCGATAACAAGGTCTGCAGCTGCAATTATTGTTGATAAAGCATTGTTTACATATGTTAATAACGCGGAACAGACTACATATCTGGAATCTATCGGATATAAGGTATACGAGGACAGTTATATTATTGCTACATCAAATGAGGATTCCGATGTGAGGTCTGATGAACTGAGAACATCAGAGGGGAAATTTAAAACCTTAAGTACAAGTGCCTATGATATGGTAGGAAGAAAAGGGACACTGGTACTGGATGATAACAATCAGATAGTATTGTTTATGCCGCAAACGACCGAATCAATCTTTGATTCTTTATCCACCAAGGAAGATTATCTTGCCTTGGAAGAAATAGGATACACAATTATTGAAGATTGCTTCATTGCGGCAACAAAAGCACAGGAAAGCTCCTTGACAGCTTATCAGATACGAACGTCATCAGGAGTATACGAGGTTGAAAATACCGATATTTTAAATAAAGTAAATTGTATGGGTACATTGGTTTTGAACTCATCGCAAAGAGCCGTAATGTTTATAGAATCCCCGATGGAATCAATGAGTGCGGCAGTAACAAAAATGCCAAGCTCCGATACGATCGAGTATAAAACCGAAACAGGATCAAAGGGGACTTTTACATTTAACAGTAATTTTGTTATATATTATGACAACAATAAAACAACATACCAGTCCGTTTCGCAGCAAATCCAGGTAGGCACGTCTCTTACCTTCTACGGAGACAGTTATGGTGATTGGTCTTTTGCTGTCATAACGCAAACAGCAGACAGTGTTATACCTGTCAGGGCAACAAAGAATTATACGGAGAATGATACGAGCCTTGAGGGGACTCCGATCAATTTTGACGGACTTATTATTTACAAGAATAATACAACCGTATCTATTTCCGATATTGAGATAAACGATGTTGTTTACTATAATACTGCGACCAATATAATGGATGTATACAATAAGAAAATTTCGGGGATTTACAATGAGGCGCTGCCCTCAAAAGCATATGTGACAAGCGTTAATGTCGGCGGCAATGTATACACTATCAACAAAAACGTAAGTACGGCAAGCCTTGATGCTTCAAACGGAAGCTTTGAGATAGGTGAAAGAGTAACGCTTTTATTGGGAGAGAATGATGAAGTATGCTTTGCCGTTGAGTTAACAGGATTTAATACCTTTGACTATGGAGTTGTACTGGATACGTATAAAGAAATTTCAACAAGCGGTGAAAATGAAGGTTCAACACAGATAATGGCAAGTATCTTTATGGCCGACGGAAATACATATGAATACAGAACAAGCAGGGATTACAGTGATTATATAGGCGACTTGGTTTATATTGAATACGGAAATGACAGCGTTGTAAGTATGTCAGGTGCAGTATCATCAAACACATACGGAGAACTGAGTGTTGCAAACAGGACTCTCGGCGGAAAAACTGTTTTGAAAGATGTTGTTGTGTTCAGCAGATTATCCGATGATGAGTCGGAGACTGCGGAAGTTGAATTACTTGATTTCAGTAAGCTGGATGTCACAAGCATAACAAATGATCAGCTGATAACATCGGTGAGTGCAAACAATTTCGGAGATATTGCCATATTGTATTTGAAAAACATGCCTTCGAGTTATATTTTCGGAGTATATAAAGGAAATGACGGTAAATCGCAGATAATAAATGATGACGGAACGGTGGAAAGAGAAGGAGTTGAAGCGACAACTTACAGTATATATACGAACGGAAGCCTTGTTGAATATTCAATAGACGGAAGATATACCGTTGCGTTGGGACCTGTAATGTACAAAACGAGCGGAAACAGTGTTACTTATATGAAGGCTTTGTATGAAATTGCGTCATACAGTTCGGTAGATGCTGTTGAAGGCGGAAGGATCATGCTTAACAACAAGGTTTATAAGATGGACGATAATGTTCAGATCGTCAATGTAACCGATGTCACAAATTATAAAACCATGTCGATCAGTGAGCTTAGTGCAAGCAATGTTTCCTCCGTAAGACTGTATTCTGATGCAAAGGCATCGGAGGACGGGATCGTCAGAGTGATTTTGGTTAAGCTTGCGGGATAAAATGAGGAGCGTTGAAAGGCGTTATCTTTGCCGAAAAAACTTGAAAAAGGATATCATGTATGTTATAATATATGATACAGTTACGAGGATTATCCTGTAAGCATACAAACAGATACCGGCGGATCAATATGGAGGCAACGGATATGGATTTACGCGAAGAATTATTTAAAATGCGGGATGATAAATACAGGGAATTTCATTATAAGCTCATACCTACAGTTGATAAAGAATCGATAATCGGTGTAAGAATGCCTGAATTGAGAAAAATTGCAAAGAATTATTTTAAAAGCGGAGAATATGAAAACTATTTAAAGCAATTGCCTCATAAATATTATGAAGAAAATAATATTCATGCATTCTTGATAGAACAAATAAAAGATTTTGATAAAGTGATTTTTGAAACCGAAAGATTTCTTCCATATATTGATAATTGGGCAACATGTGATACCTTTTCACCCAAAGTGTATAAGAACAATAAAGAAAAATTGCTTTTATACATAAAAAAATGGATAAAATCCGACCGAACTTATACGGTGAGATATGCAATAGGACTTTTGATGAAGTTTTATCTGGATGAGGATTTTAAGCCCGAATACAATAAAATGGTGAATGATGTAAAGTCTGATGAGTATTATGTAAATATGATGATTGCATGGTATTTTGCTACGGCGCTGGCAAAACAATATGATAAGACCATCCCTTATATAAAAGAACATAAATTTGATAAATGGATCAATAATAAAATAATACAAAAAGCAGTGGAAAGCTACAGGATAGATAAAGAAACAAAGGAAATGTTAAAGGGATACAGAATATAAAAAGACTGTCGCTTTTAGCGCAGACCGCCGCATATCGTGGCTGCGGACGAAACGAACCTTTCGGCGTACACGGAGTACGTCTTCGGGAAAGGGTTTGCATGCAAACCTTCGTTTCGTCCGCCCTGCATCTAAAATCGAGCAGCCCTACTTGATCTACAAATATGATAAGCAGTTTGCGTTTTTATTAAATGCAGGCTGCTTATTTGTCATTGACCTCGAGTTCTCTGATAAAATGAAGGGTTTTTCGTGCAAGCCAATAAGAATCGGTATCGGTTTGCAGCTTTTGCATCCACAGATCTGAATTTGTAATGATTCCTCTGTGTGCAAACTCCCATACAATATCATTTACCGAGGTCAATTCGGTCAAACTGTTCATATTATCATCTCCGAGAAATCTTTTTACACAGATAAGTCCTTTGTTTTTTAATAATGCGGTTGACGATGAGCTGTAACGCATGCGGCAATAGTCATTCATATTTTTTACCGTCCCGCCGAGACCCGATCCGTGACCGAAAATTTTACCGTCCCCAATATACATTTCCACATGCCCGACACCCTCTGTTCTTGAATTATCGCTGCCTCTAAAATACAGCAGATCGCCTTTTCTCATAACAGATTCATCGGGGATACCGTTTTGAATGACCATGTTGAGCCGTATGCCTTTGTCAGAATTTATTTGGGCTTGTGTATTTGCGCCTATATCCAATCCGAACAGTTTGTAATACCAATACCAAACGGTACCGGAGCAGTCGCCCCAGCCTGATTCAATAAGTGTTCTTTTGCTGATATCCTGTGAATATTGATTCTTTTTTTCTCTTGTCAGAGCTTTGCTTACAAGCAGATCTCTCTTTTCGGTTACAGTCATAATGACTCCTTTCATTATATAATTTAATTGTATTTTCAGATCACATGTTATGTATAACCGCGAATATGTTGTCCCACGCAGTAATTTGCGGCGGGTCCCATATTTGTAATCAGTGAGAGTACAATCTCCCACTGATTACAGCAAAGCGCCGTAGGGGCGATTCACGAATCGCCTGTTTCGCTCTTATCCACGATGCATGACGGGACAGCCCCTTATCTAACTATCATTTTAAAATATAATGTATTTTAAAAAAACGAAACTTGCGGAGGTATTTATTGTATACATCCATAGCTGCAGATCCGGGCCAACGCGGTTTACGGCAACATAAACCGTGGCAAATTCAGTAGGATATTCATCATAAGACAGTTCGTCTCCAGTAACTGTTTCGATTTGTTGTATGGTCAGGCATTTATTCCAGATACTAAAGTATTTGGCGCCCGGAAATATATTTTTAAAGGTAAAACGCAGTCTGGAAGCTCCGGTTTCAACAGGTCTGACATTAACCCCGGTATCTGTTTGGCCGAAAATTACGATATTGCCGGAGCAAGGCGCTATTTTACTGGTAGCAAAAGATCGTTTGTCGGTAATTTTGTTTTCCGAATTTATAATACCGAGTAAAACGGTTTCTTCATTTTCCAGCTGCGATGTATCGCAAGTTACCATAATATCGATTGTGTTGTAAGGGACATTTCGGTAAAAATAAACGTATATATCATCGTCGCTTAACAGCCGCAGTGAACGAATTTGATCGGTAAAGTCATACCTGTTATCATCTATTGTAATGATCGAACCGTCATACATGAATGCATTTCCGGGAAGTATTTCAAAAGTGCCGAAGGTATTATCGGAATCTGGCTCGGTGTATGATAGCATACAGGCGTTAATATTATAATATTCAATTCCCGGATTGGTGAAATTGCTCACGGCAGTATTAAGCTCAATTAAGGGATTGTCATTATCCGAATAATTAAATAAAGATACGCCTTGTGTTGTAAGCTTTGAAAAAACCGAATTAATATCATCGGCGCCGTATGAGCAGTCATCCATAAATTTATAGCTTATTCCCATTTGTTTCACTCCTTGTACGGCTTGCAGTCATAATAAATAACTGCAAGCCGGTGATAAATTAATTTGAAGGCATTTCAAGAAGTTTTTCCACAAGCTCCGTTGCAACATCGTTTCCGCCCAATTTATGATAAGGAGCGTACATTCTTTTAACATTTTCTTTTGCATAAATGGGACAGGAACCGGTTTTTTCATATTTATTGTAGTTTTCGATTATCCTGTCCCGAAGAAGAGCTTCAACTCCCTGAGCCATAGCTTTGTTTTTGGCTTTTTCGGCATTGACAGCCAAAAGAAGCTTTCGGTAAGCAATACCGAATATACTGAAAAACGATAAAGTAAGCCATTGAGCCCAATTTTCTGATAAAAAAATTAGTATTTGCTTGAGCATTAAAACTAACTCCAATCTTTGATTTTATTATTTATTATATAATGTAAGTATTGGTTCTTCATAACTGTCTGTCGGAGTTATTTTTATATTGACGCCTGTTATTTTATATTTTTCCAATTTTTCAAAACTGCCGAATTTTGCATATACCGGAATAATGTCACCGAGATTATAATCCTTGCGAAAGGATAAATTTCTCAGTTTTGATTCTATAGTTTGCGTATATCGTTTTTTGTTTAATTCATCTTCCGCTTCGCTTTTGCCTGATGCGTCCAAAACACTGTCCCATGAATAAATACCGGATGAATCGCCGGTTTTTAAAAGATGCCATGTATTTTGATCATAGTCCGATTCCGAGTCATATTCCGAGTACCATCCGTTTTCGGAAAAATTCAAAAGATCTTCGGTATAGGATAGATCATAGGTGGTTTTGGATTCTTTTGAAATTAAAATATTATTATTTTTCGGGTATAGGAAATTAAACTGCCAGTTATGATTTTTAATATCAAAAACAACTTCATGTCCCCTGTCAAGCTTTTCACACATCTGTATCACGAGATTTGATATTTCGTGAGCGGTTATCCTCCAAAAATGGCTTGTAAGCGGTTGTGAGCCTATTGCTTCCGGTATAATGAAATTATCTATTTTTCTGTCGGTATCTACCGTATCGGGCAATTCAAGTCCGTTTTCATCGGTTTGGGGCGGTTCGGTAAACCCCTTCTTCAGACAGTATAATAAAATTGTTTCGGGATCGGTATATTCTTCACCGAATATTTCTTTTGTTTTAAACGGCGGCCTGACACGTTTTGACAATATCCAGTTCACGGTTCTTCCGCACACGATCAACTCATCAGATGCGATCTTGCCGGTGCATATTGCTTGATTATCGCCTTGCGTCAGTACAATATATTTATTTGCAAGGATTATATTTGAAATGTAATCATTGATCCTGAAATGACCCTCGTAAGTCCCTATTTCGTTATAGAGTATATGCCATTGTGAAGAAACAACATTGCTCATTATACATAAAAGATTAAATTCAAAATCATAAATTCTGATGTCTGTCATAGCGCCTCCAGATATTCATTATAATATTGTGCGGTAACGGTAATATCGGAATAAAGACCGTTGATGGAAACAAGGATTTCATTAATTCCGCATTCAAACCAAAATTCCGATAAAGAAGAATAAAAACTTAATGTGGAGAGGATATTACCGTCAATACTGCTTGTTATTGTTCTGTTTTTGGTGTCAATCGTAATAATTTCATCCTTTGCAAGATCTTTTTCCAATGACACTTCTTTGCCGGTGGTTTGATTTTTGATTACAATTTTATTTGTTCCTGAAATATCAGTATTTTTTTTAATTGTAATTATCGGATATATTTTAAGGTCTCCCGAGTTGTTTATTGTCCCTGATGAAGTTCTTTTGCTGAGTACGGATGGGAAAACAGAAGAGCTTGTCAGTAGTTTGGTTAAATTAAAAATTGGAATGAAAGTTGTATTTATATCCCTGAAATGAGGATAGTCGCAGGTTAATTGTATTACAAAGGTATAATATGCATTATAACGTTTTCCGATTGTGATGGAGGCGGAATTCACGGTTATTTGTCTTAAAATCTCATTGCGCTTGACGGTCAGAGTGCCTTCTTTGGAAAGTACTCTTGAAGCGTTTTTGAACAGCTGCATGAAATTATCATCTGTTTTTATATCACCGGATATGGTAATGACTCTTGAGGTGTATTGAGAACTGTCCTCAAAACTGCCGTCTTCTCCCACATATGTTTTCAATGATCTGTTTTTTTCGCATGGTTCAAGCCCTTCAATTTCGCAAATTGTGAAATAATGACCGCCGGAACCATATAATTTTAATGTCCCTATGCCGTTAGAATATTCCAATTCCATCAATTTTCACCTACCAACATTCTTCTTTTTGTTTCTTGTTTATATAATTCAAGAGCGGTCTGATTCGGATCAGATGCCCCGTATATATTATAGTTTGAATTATTGACAATATTGTTTGTATTTTGCCCCAAAGAAAAATCAGGGAGCAGAAGATTCATTCTTTTATATATTTCGTTGGATATATCGATCATCACATTGTCAATCGCATCAACAAATCCATTTTTAAATTGCTCGGCAGATAATGAGCCGTTCTCAAAAAAGGAGTCGGGGACAGATGCAAAAGTTTTATTTAATTCCGTTGTGAAGGTGTCCGATATCTCTTGTGTGTATGCATTAATGAGGTTGTTTGCTTGGTCAGAATACAGATTTTTTGCTATTGCATTACTTAAGTCAATTTTTTCCACCCATTTGGTCAGATAATCAGAAAGCTTTGATGTGTCCATGTTTGAAAGATAATTTGCAAAACCTGTTGCGTCTGCAATGGTTAATTCAGACAGCTGTTCAAAAAATAAAGCTTTTATTTTATTGGCTGAATTTTCCTCCAGATTCATGCTGTCAAATATGGAATTTGTTTTTTCCTTAGCCCGTATAAGAGCGTCATTATAGTTTTTCAAAGCAGCCAGCTCCGCGTCAATATTTGATAATTGAAGCCAGGTATAGCTTTGGCCGTCTTTTGCGCCGTTTATGCTTATTTTGTTGTAAATATCGGAAATACCCATTAATTTATCATACATATTTTCCTGCTTTGAGAGCAAAGCGTCAATGCTGTTATCATATTCTGAATTAATATCTTCAAACATATTGATCAAAGTTTTCTTTTGTTCTTCTATTACTTCTAAGTTGTATTTTGAAATTTCGATAGTGTATTTTGCCCATTCGCTCGAACCTTCCTCAAAATAGGTATCTCTTAAAACAGCAAGCTTGGCATAATATTCTTCTTCGGTTATTTGCTGCAGTTGAAGTTGTGTTTTCAAATTTTCAAAATCCTTATCACGAAGGCTTTCGTAATACTCAATATTGCTTTTTAAGGTTTGTGCCCATTTGGATTCGGCAGAAGTCAGTTCCCTGAGCCGTTTGGTATTCATTAATTCTTCATATTCCGCACGGAATGCGGAAGCTTTGATAAGCCGCGTATTTAAATCTTCATTTATATCTATTGTTTTTTCAGCAACGTTCTTATAATATTCGATCATGGTGTCGGAGTTGTTTTTATATGCCTCCTCAGAGGCGGTTTTTAAAGCTTCGAGCTCTTTTTCGTGTTGCTGGTTTATTATTCTGATTTCATTAATATTGATACTTTTAATTAATAATCCCCCCTTAGCGAAAGATTAAATATCGTCAAGAGCCTGTGCAACCTTGTGTTCATCAATGGTGTGGTGAAGAGAATATTTGTTTTTCAGTTTCCTGTAAAATTTCTTTTTGTCAGGATCTTTTATTTTACCCGGGTCAACACTTCTGTATGATATTATTTTCATAAAAGATGTGTTTTCATCAAGAGCATCAAGAAGATATAGAAATTTCCACCAATGCAGATCGGATTCAAAAAGATCGATGTGGTATTGCTGTAAAAATGCCGAATAAATAAGGCCCTCATCCTGAGAGAAGCTGATCAGAGCTTCTCCGGAACTATCGGAAGTTTGTTTTCCACGGGATAAAAAGTAAAATAATCCATTTACGGCGTCATTAATATCAGGCGGGATATCGTTTTTATATCCGTGCATAAGCAGACAGATCAGTTTGTCCGTATCAGACATTTTGTTGTTTGAAAGATATTCAATAATTTCAAGCCAAACGTTAAATTGTGTATTTATTTCATAATCAATTCCGTTTGAAGTGATGTAATGAGGCAGATCTCTGAAAATCTCAATCATTCTTCTTCATTGGGCGTAAATGAGCATGTAGCCCAGTTATCGGTTGATGTTGCTGTTCCGAGACATATCTCCCCATTAGCTTTAAGTGTCCCTGAATATGTATATGCATCGGTGTCGTCTCCTTCGCTGTCCGGGATAACGGTCCATTCTCTCGAGTAGGCGCTTTTTGAATCCTGCGAATCGGACAAATTCACGATTACTATATTTCTGACTGCCTCATCTCCTACGATCTCAGAATCAGCAATACTTACCAGCTCGGAATGGACATCATCATCGGAAAATTTATCGAAGCTGTACGAAATAGAAGGGGAATAGGCCACAACGTCGTTACGTTCGGTTTTTTCATCAATATATCTTCTTGAATATTCCACTGGATTTTTGCTTAAGGAAAATTCCGTGAAACCTCTCATTCTTACATAAGTTCCGGAGTTTTGTGTCAATTCCATAAAAGCAACTTTGTCATTTCTTTTAGTTATTTTATCCATATTTTAATTCCTTTCATGATATTAAATAAAATGCTTGTAAATACAGTCCAATCTGCATTTGATTTTATATTTGCCGCTGTGAATATTATCATCTGCCAATACCGGACCTTCAAGAAATTTGATCCTCAAAGGGATATATGAGTCAAAGCCTTCAGGAGGGCATACAGACGCCGAAGGATTAAAGTTTACGATCCATACAACAAGATTATCAAGCAGATCATAGTTTCTTGTATTGTCGTGTGAATTCATTGGGAGTCTTACAATAATGTCAAATTCAAATCCGAGTATCTTTTCGCCGTCACTGTAGCTGCGTACCACTGTATAAGAATCTTTGGGTATAATTGAAATACTGTTGTGGGAATCGGCAAGATAATCGGTGTTGATGTTAAATCCGTTTAATAATTCGCATGAAGCAAATATATTTTTTATATATTCGAAAGACATGATTATTCCTTTCATTTATCTTTGGCGTTGAATTATTTTTTGTATGCCGTGCAATTGAGAGAATTAAAAATAAGCAATATTTTATCTCTCAATTGCACGTTTTATAATGCTTTTTCGGTATCAGATCTGTATTGTCAATTAATGTTTATGAAAAAGATATAACTGCGGACAATTCCTTACTTAACCGAAGCATTATTTGTTTTTATTTTTCTTTGAACTTAGCCAAAACCACTTTAGACGCATTTGAAAGCGCAACGGTATAGAGCTTATCCACAGAAATATCGGTCACACGCTTTAATGTTTGTCTTTCTACCTCGACATTTGTGTCCCTTTTTAAGTAGATAGTCAATGCGGGGGATTCATCCTCGCACTCAAGATCCTGCTCTATCTTAACGATCGGATTAACATAATGCGTTACTTCAAGCTCCGACTCTTCAGAAGAGATAAGAGGAACTCTTTTAGACGGTACGATTCTTGTATTGGCGATCATACCGATCTCACCGGTCATAACAACGGCGCCCGGGTACTTGTCAGCTGAAATGAAGTTTTCGTCATGACGTAATTGAGTCATCTGCTTGGGATGAATAAACATAACCTTTTCAGTGTTTGTTTCTTCTTCAAAAACATCGATGGCGTCAACAACGCCGTCATAATCAATGATACTATCAGTGCCGTCATATACAAGGGTTGCTTCCAGGAGGGCGTCCATAGCATCTGCGTCTACCTTGGAAGCTATTGCCAAAGCAAGCTGATTGTTTGTTTCGCCTATCGGATTCCCGTAGCCTGATAAAACGGCTTCATCGGTAAGCTCAACGGCCTTCATTGCTTTTTTGATGGTTGCCGATGTTGTTGAAGCGACAAGCTTTGTAGTGCTTACTTCAGTTCCTTCTGCAACATCTGCCGCGTCACCGATGTATGTATATTGAGGGACATATATTGTATCCCCCGGAACGCCTGAAAGAGTGTCATCGATTCGTGCAAACGGAGATACGACGATCTTTTTTTCTATTTTTGCAGAAATACTGTCTGCCATTACAATAGGATTTACCAAATCTGATATTTTTGTAGTTGCCATAATTATAAATTCCTTTCATATTTAAGTGTTTTTATCGGAAAAAATCAATTATTTTCCGTAAGGTTTTTGTAAGTTTGAGGATTTTCATTAAAGAGCCTGAGCCTTTTTGCGTATCCCATTTTGGAAAACTCCTCACGGCTTATGCCGTTATTGTCAACCTTGCCTGCCGGTGCAGAAAACATGGGAGGATTTTGTGTCTCAAACAAAAAGTCATTTTCCTTCATAAAAGAGGAAAGCTTTTCATCAAGGCCGTCGATCTGACCGTTGGAATAAGTTAACTCACTGCTGTCGAAAAGCTGCATTGCTGCTTTAAGATTTTTTACCCCTCTTTTAGTGAATTCATTTTCGAGAGTGTGTTTGATGTTGAGTTTTGAGAGCTCAAGGTCATTTTGCTCAAGAATGGCAGCGGAATTTTCTTCGCTTATGCCAAGGTTTGTCAAGAATTCAATATCCATGTCATCACCTCCTTTATACACATTCAAATCTGTAATGCCGTAATCTTGCCGAAGAATTAAAATTTTCTTTGATTTCTTTAATAATAAAAGCGTCGGCGGGGGGATCTTTTGATAAAATCAGATTACAGCATATTCTGTCTCCGGGGGAAACCGGAAATTTTGAATAAGTAAAACATCTGACAGTCAAGGAATTATCAGCCGTCATATCGGTGCCGCTTACATTTGCCTTTTTCACAAGACAAATAAAAGAACGATAGCAAACTGTCTTAACATAAGTGGTATTATTGATTTTGTGCCATATTGTTGCTGTTTCGAATTTCATTTATTTCACCAATCCTTGCTTTTGCGGTTTTTTCATCTTCATTGAAATACCACGAACGCATTTCCCATGCAGAGAGAATTCCCTTGTCCAGCAGTGAAATTTTTTCTGCAAATTCGGCGGAACGGTCGGTAATGATACTGTCATCAAAATCAAAGGAAATCGAGTAATCTCCCTTCGGGATCAATGAGTACATGTCACAGTAAACATTCATTGCCCAGACAAGATGTTCCAAAGCCAGCTTCAATGCATTTTGAATATCGCATACGGTAGCATAGCTCCTTTGCTTGGAAGCTCTTATTTCCTCTGCGGTTTTGTCCACATTTTGAGTATCCGATAAAGTTCCGTAAGCAAGTCCGCAGTTAAATTCAATTGAACGCAGGATCCTGTCAAGACCGGATAAAATGTTTGCTTCGCGAAATTGAGGAGACCAGTCTTCAAACAATGAATCGTCGCCGGTGGATAAAAGACGATACAATCTTTTTTCGGGAAGAGACGCATTTCCGTTTTCATCGCGTCTTACGGCACATTCATCGATAAACAGGGCTCTTTTGCCGCTTTCAAATTCCCATAATAAATTTGAATATTGAGAATAAGCATCACGTATCAGATCGGTTGCTCTTGCAAATACGGAAACTCCCAGAGGAGATGACGAGTCAATGGTATTTGCCATAGGCATTTTAAGATAGGCAAATAATGGCTTATCTATATTTTCGATCCTGCAAATGGGGGTTATTGACGCCCATTTGTCTACCGAGCCGAGAGGTATTTCCTTTTCGAGAGTATCGGGATGTTTACTTTTGTATGCAGTATTTTTGATCATAAGGCAGTTGTTTATAAGCTTGTGTTCCTCAAGACGGATGTAGTAGTATTCATCTTCCTTGAAAGACTCATAGAATATGGCGCCGCAAAGTTCTCCTTCACTGGTAAAGTCGGTAGGATAGAATGAATCGGCCTGAATAATACTGACCAGAATTTTACCGTTTTCGAGATAAGGCTTTAGTATAACACCGCCCTTGGCACAGGCATATTCAACGAAAACTCTTGATTTTTTGATCAAACGCTGGTACTGTTCATCCAAAAAGTCAGCTCTTTTGGAGCCTGTTATTGAGGATGAAAATTCAATAGTTGTGAGTCTTGCCAGCTCGGAAGAAATTGCGGCGGCTATATTAAGATTTTTTATTTCATCGGATACAGCCGAATATCTGTTTTCATACAGAGCCGTCCATTCGTTGATAGCAGCTGACATTTTATTGAGAGGTATTTCATGAATGGGTTTTCTTTTTTTAAAAATTTCTAATATTTTATTCAAAAATACAATCAGTCCTTTCTCAAACGCAGAAATAGATATGATGGAAGCCGTATTTTTATCAACGGCTTTTTCTCATAATGGTTTGGCAGAAATAACGCATATCGTCCATGGCGTGATCATTTTGTTTAATTACGGCATCTTCCGTTGAGTTTTCATCCCAACAGTAGGAACCGAATTCGCGGATCAGATCATGGCAGGAAGAATCAAAAGCAATAGATCCGTTTGCAATAAGAGTGCTGCAGAGTCTTATACCGTCAAGAACGGAATTGTCAGCCTTTTTGACCATGAATCTTCCATGGCGTCTTATTGTTGTAATAAAGCTTGCGGCAGATGGATCCACAATGACATATCTTATATTTAAATCTCCCGCCAGCTCGCATAACTTTTCGTAATACTCTTCATCGGTCAGCTGCTTCAATTTTTTTCTGCTGTCATAGTAAAATTCTTTGATCCTTGCGGCTTTTTTTCCTGTTTTGCACCAAAGCCCCATTGATGTGGGATTTATTGTACCATAGTCAATGGAAATATAGTATTCGCCCAGAGGGATTTCTTTGAAAGCTTTGACGTGTTTTTCGGGAGAAAACATGGGATATACCAAACCTTCTGCGGCGGCCCATTTGCCGAGGATAAATCTGTCATAGTAAACCGTGCCGTAATATTCTTTTTTTAAATTTTCCACAAATTCTTTTGAATTGAAGGGATTATCATCTATCACATAATGCTGAAGAAATATATCGGCGTCACTGTCCAGAAATTTTTTAAACCAGTGGTTGGGGGAATCCGGATTACAGGTCCCGTCAAAAATTGAATTGGGCTTGTCAAGACGTGATTTAAGCATTGAAAACACGTCCTCGTTCCAGGTGGTTATTTCATCACCGTAGCAGTATTCAATACCCGCGCCTTGTAATTTTTGAACCTGTGAAACCTTATCGGCACCCAATGTATGAACCTTACGCCCGAACATATTCAGGGTATTGTCGATGGAGATGTTTCCGATCAAATCTTTGCCCCAAATATTTCTCATGGGTTCCAGGATGTTTCTGTTGAGCGTTCCTCTTGTATTACCAAGCAGCAGTATAAGTCCGTTTCCTTTGCAGGAAGTAATTCTTTTTGGAATTAAATAGTAGTCGAGATATGTTTTGCCGCTTCTTGTCGCACCTTGCTTTATATTCCATCTGTGCGTGGCAAATTTCCAGTATTCAAGTTGTTTATCGCTGAATTTCATGATTACTCCTGTATAGTTTTGTTATTTTTTTCTTCTGCCTGAGAGGAAATCGAATCAAATATTTTGTTTAACAGATTCTCAGTGCTTTGGTTAGTCTCGGCTTTGTCGCTCCAGCGTTCGGGACATCGGTTTTTGAGCCATATCTGCATGGCTGTCGTATCGCCCGGAACATTTTTTGTGACCTTAACGGTTTCAACGCTGGCTCCTTTGTCGGTCTGTTTGATTTCGGTCGTCTGTCCGCCCAGGGCCTTTTTCAAAAGAGCATCTTCAACCGCAAAATCGGTAAGCATTTTTGTATGCTTTAATTCTTCTTTTAATATTTTATTTTTTTTTAAAATAGAATTGTATTTTGATTGTGTGATCCCCAATCGTTTTATTATTTGTGCTTCGCTAAACCCGTCGCGTGTCATATACTTGATCAATAAAATTATATTTTCATTGTTAATTGAGATATAAATCACCTCTATATTGCACAACGCTATAACAATGATAAAAATTTTTGCATAACATATAATGCAAGACACTAAGCGTTATGCAATAATTTATAAAATTAAAAAAATCATGATTTTTGAGTATTATAGCACAAAATGCAGTAAAAATCAATAGCGTAGTGCAAATTATTTTACAATTTATATATTTTGCACAATGCAACAATACAATTGCTATGCAAAATATATACGTAATTATAAAAGAGATATTGCGCAACAATACAATAACAAAATTAAAAAATTGCATAACGAATAATAAAAATCAAATAAACGGTTTTGAATTATTTGACAAAAAAATAACATAATATTTTAATATTTTTGTATCAGGGGAGGAATTTTGGAAAATTTTGTTGCAATAATGAAAAAATATGATATAATATACTTTAGGGATTAAGTATCCGATTGAAAAAAGTATATTGTAAATGGTGAAAGGAGTAATAACGATGAAATATTCAAGTGAAGTTGAAGCAATGTGCCCGTTAGCTAAAGGGGCATATCATGGACCTGCACCGATACCACAGGAAGGACAATGGACACAGGCAAAAGAGATCAAAGACATTTCAGGCCTTACACACGGTGTGGGTTGGTGCGCGCCTCAGCAGGGTACATGTAAACTTACATTAAACGTAAAAGAAGGAATTATCCAGGAAGCATTGGTAGAAACCATAGGATGTTCGGGAATGACACATTCAGCTGCTATGGCTTCGGAAATATTGATTGGAAAGACAATTTTGGAAGCATTAAATACCGACCTTGTATGTGATGCAATAAACACAGCAATGAGAGAACTGTTCCTTCAAATTGTTTACGGACGTACACAAACCGCATTTTCCGAAGACGGACTGCCAATCGGAGCAGGTCTTGAGGATTTGGGAAAAGGCTTGCGTTCACAGGTAGGAACTACATATGCGACCTTGAAAAAGGGCCCGAGATATCTGGAATTGGCAGAAGGCTATATAACCAAGATAGCTGTTGATGATGAGGATCAGATTATAGGATATAAATTTGTACATCTCGGAAAGATGATGGAAATGATTTCAAAGGGAATGGATGCAAACGAAGCATTGGAAAAAGCAAGCGGACAATATGGCAGAGTTGAGGATGCTGTTAAGCTTCTTGATCCGAGACATGAATAATGATATAAGGAGGTAAAAAGAGATGGCTTTATTTGAAGGTTATGAAAGAAGAATAGATCAAATCAATGCAGAGCTTGCAAAGCACGGTATATCTTCAATCGAAGAAGCAAAGCAAATCTGTGATGATAAAGGTATAGATGTTTATAACATGGTAAAAGGCATTCAGCCGATCTGTTTTGAAAATGCTTGCTGGGCATACATAGTAGGTGCTGCAATAGCAATTAAAGACGGATGCACAAAGGCTGCCGATGCTGCTGAAAAGATAGGACTTGGATTGCAGTCGTTCTGTATTCCGGGATCGGTTGCTGATGACAGAAAAGTAGGTATTGGTCACGGAAATCTCGGTGCTATGCTTTTGAGAGAAGAAACAAAATGTTTTGCATTTTTGGCGGGACACGAATCATTTGCAGCAGCTGAAGGAGCAATAGGACTTGCAAAAAGCGCTAATAAAGCAAGAAAAGAAGATTTAAAGGTTATATTGAACGGTCTTGGAAAAGACGCGGCACAGATTATATCAAGGATCAACGGATTTACATATGTACAAACCAAGTTTGATTATTATACTGGTAAAGTTAATATAGTAAAAGAAATCGCATATTCAAAGGGCGAAAGGGCAAAAGTACGCTGCTACGGCGCAGATGATGTACGTGAAGGTGTTGCGATCATGCACTTGGAAGGCGTTGATGTATCAATTACCGGTAATTCAACAAACCCGACAAGATTCCAGCATCCTGTTGCAGGTACATATAAGAAGGAATGTATTGAACAAGGAAAGAAATATTTTTCAGTTGCGTCAGGCGGCGGAACGGGACGTACATTGCATCCTGATAATATGGCAGCCGGCCCTGCTTCATACGGAATGACAGATACAATGGGAAGAATGCATTCAGACGCACAGTTTGCGGGCTCATCATCAGTTCCGGCACACGTAGAAATGATGGGACTTATCGGTGCGGGCAATAACCCGATGGTTGGTATGACCGTTGCCGTTGCCGTTGCTGTTGAAGAAGCAATGAATAAATAAGAATTTAAACTGTGTGTAAAAAAGACAGATATATAAACAGACATATTATCTGAAAAATTCATGATGATGTGTCTGTTTTTTTATATAGAAATATTTTAAAGTAGAGAAAACATCAAAAAAATAAGTAGCTGCCTGATGGCAATTGACTGTACCAAGATTTCATTTTAATTAATTTTACCACAACTATTGACAAAAAGCCAAAACATATAAGGGGCACTGTTTAACACAGTACCCCTTATATGCAAATTTGGAGCTGGTGACGAGACTTGAACTTGCGACCTGCGCATTACGAATGCGCTGCTCTACCGACTGAGCTACACCAGCAAATGAGAAGAAAAACATATATAACTGCGCAGGCAAAAGACTGCGCAGTAATTATATTCAATTTGTAAGCATGGATTTTGCTATTTCATTAATAACTTTACCGTCAGCCCTGCCTTTTGTTTTAGGCATAACCGCGGCCATGATTTTACCCATATCCTTCATAGAAGAAGCGCCTGTTGCGGTTACTGCTTCGGCAACAATAGCTTCAAGCTCTTCTCTTGTAAGCTGCGCGGGCAAATACTCCATCAATACATCCATTTCAGCCTTTAATTCGGCTATTAAATCTTCACGACCACTTTTTTCGTAATCCGGTAGGGAATCTCGTCTTTGTTTTAGCTGTTTTGCTATAACATCCAAAACCCCATTATCGTCAAGAGTTATTTTATTGTCTTTTTCCACTTGCAGTACGCCGGCTCTTACCATTTGTACCACATTTTTACGAACAGTATTTTTGTCCTTCATTGCAGATTTCAGATCTTCTGCCAATTTTTCTTTAAGTGTCATTTTTTTATTCCTTATTTAAACTTTCTCTTACGGGCTGCTTCAGATTTTTTCTTGCGTTTTACGCTTGGTTTTTCGTAGTGTTCACGTTTTCTGATCTCAGACATAACACCTGATTTGGCGCATTGACGTTTAAATCTTCTTAAAGCACTATCTAATGATTCATTATCTTTAACACGAATTTCAGACATTTATTTTCCCTCCCTCCGGTTGGTCATTTCTCCGGATGTCTGATGAAAATGAAATTACAAGCTAAACTGCTACCACACTATTATACAATATTTTACATAGCATTGTCAAGAAATTTCAAAATTTTTTTTTTAAAAAAATTAAAATTTGTGGTATTTAAACAAAAACGGTATGTCAAACAAAATCAACCTGCAGGCCAGCCGAACTGTCTTCCCGCCATAAGATGAAAATGAAGATGACTAACGGTTTGTCCACCGTCTTTACCGCAGTTGTTGACCACTCTGTAACCGTTTTTGTCAAATCCCAGTTTTTGCGCGATTTTCGGGATTATCTCAAAAATTTTTGAAACATAAATGCTGTTATCGGAATTTATTTCGTTGGCTGATGAAATATGTTTTTTCGGTACAATTACGATATGATGAGGGGCTTGCGGTTCAATATCGTTAAACGCGTAAACAAATTCATCCTCATATACTTTGGTTGAAGGTATCTCACCGTTAATAATTTTACAGAATAAGCAATCTTTCATTTTATAATAACCTCTCTTTTTGAATTTATACTTATTTTACTGCGGATTTATAAGTTTTTTGATAATATTTGCAGTAGTCGGTTAATTCGCAGTTTTCGCAATCTGGTTTTCTGGCATTGCAGCGTGCCCTGCCGTGATTGACGAGCTGATGGCATAATTTTAATTGTTTTTCCGGAGGAATAAGCTTTTTCAAATCAAACTCTATTTTTACGGGATCGGTGTTTGATGTCAGACCTATCCTGTTTGAAAGACGTATGCAGTGCGTGTCCACTACTACGGCAGGCTTGTGGAAAATATCTCCCAAAACAAGATTTGCGGTCTTTCTTCCGGTGCCTGCAAGGGTGAGCAGATCTTCCATGGTATCAGGGACCTTGCCGTCGTATGTATCAATTAAGCGTTGGCAGCACGATATAATATTTTTGGCTTTGTTTTTATAAAAACCGGTAGAACGTATATCCTGTTCAAGCTCTTTGATATCGACGTTTGCAAAAGCATGTACGTCGGGATATTTCTTAAATAGGTCTTTTGTTACGATATTTACCCGCGCATCGGTGCATTGAGCCGACAATTGCGTGGCAATAAGCATTTCCAAAGGATTGGAGTAATTGAGAGTGCAGTGTACGTCGGGATAGATACGGTCAAGAATATTCATTACACCTTCAGCGCGTTCTTGTTTTCTCATATAATACGGAACACCTCCTTTTGTAAAAACGTGGTACAATGTTTTAATTATTACTTATTATACTATAAAACGCATATATTTTCAATACTTTTTAATCAAAAATAATATGAAGAAAAAAAGTGTAAGATGCGCAAAGAATTTGTAAAAATAAAAAATGTATTGAAAAAGGAAGGTAAATACGGTATAATAAGCAGGGCAAATAAATTTTTGACGTATGAATCAATAAAAAAAGATGACTGACCGAAAAACAGTAAGAAAAATGAGGTGTATTATGACGGATAATGAAAAAAGATTTGAAGAAATATATAAGACATATATAACGAGAGAGGGTGCGGACAGGCTGTGGAAATATCTTATTTCGGCGGAATCCGATTTTTTCAGCGCGCCTGCAAGCACAAGATTTCACGGCTCATATGCGGGAGGGCTTTTGCAGCATAGCTTAAATGTATATGAATGTCTTTGGGACTATTTAAAGCGTGACAGAGCAAAAAACCTATATAAGATGAATTACAGCGAAGAGAGTATTGCTATTGTATCGCTGCTGCATGATCTGTGTAAAATTAAATGTTATAAAATCGGGACGAGGAACGTTAAGGATGAAAACGGAAGATGGCAGAGCGTGCCGGTATATGAATTAAATGATGAATTTCCGTATGGTCACGGGGAAAAATCGGTATATATTATCAACAGATACATGCGCCTTGAAACGTGTGAGGCATTTGCGATAAGGTATCATATGGGATTTTCCGGAACCGAAGATGCAAGGACCGTAGGGACGGTATTTGAAAAATATCCTCTTGCATATGCATTGTCTGTTGCGGATATGGAAGCGACATATTACGTAGATGACAAATAAAGCGGCATATATTTTTTAAGAAATTGTTACAAAAAATACAAAAAATTTAACAATTTCTCATCGGATAAAAAATACGGAATAATTTGTTTACAATTTTGTAACAATTAAAAAAACCGCATATTTGTGAGGTTTTTAAAGACTTTTTTGGAAAAATTTTTATAATTTTAAAAAAAATATCTAAAAAAGTTTGACAAATCTAAAAATATATAGTATAATAAGCGTGTAATATTTGAGTAACATATTTTTTAAATAGAATTAAAGAAGGGAATGGACGCATAGATGGGAAATCTTAAGCATACGATTGCCGGTATTATGGCAGTTGTATTAATAGGATCATTGGTAGTGAGCCAGGCGGCTGAAATAACTTCTGTACAAGCGAACAAAAATAATATTATAAACAATGATAATTTATTGGAAGTATCCGATACAAATGAAGAAGAAATTTCAGATGTAGTATACATAGATGAAGACGCGCAGCCAACGCCGGAGCTGACTGAAGCTGAAATGGAAGAGGCGGAAGAAAGTGTTGAGATTGTTGATTACAGACAAGGGGAATTTGAATTTTCAGATAATGTGATCGAAAAATCAAAGCCGTTTGAACCGGTTTCCGGTTATGTAATAACAACGACCGGTGGTTTAAACATAAGGGCCGCGCAAAGTCTTGATTCAGAAATCCTTGACAGTCTTGAATACGGACAGATGATCGATATTATAGATGAAACAGATGATTGGTACGTTATACCTTACGGTGAAGATGACGGAGTGGCATATGTATTAAAAGAATATGTAACAACATCATATGAGGAAGCAAAAAAGATACTGCTTGAAAACGTAATGTATGAATCCGGTGTTGTCACGGTTGAAGGCGGATCACTCAATGTAAGAAGCGGCGCCGGGACTGAAGGAACGGTGATCATAGATCAGATCGCGAACGGTGACTGCATTGTCGTACTGGATCGGGTCGATGATGAATGGATGAAGGTATATTACGGAACCAATTACAGTACCGGATATGTAATGTCAAAATATGTAAGTATCGGCGGAATGGTTTCCCGAGATAAAGTAGCAGAAAGCCGTATTGAAAGGATAAATGCCATTTCGGAGGAGGGCTTGTTTGTATTGAACGGTTCGACGCCTGTTGAATGCAAAAGAATGCCCACCGAGGATTCAAATGTAATAAACACGTTTTCAAACGGTGATAAGTGTCTTATAGTAAGCGAAGGTTCGGAATGGACAAAAATTGCTTACGGACCATACAGAAGCACAGGATATGTTAAATCTGATTATGTTATGACAAAAGCCGCATATGATGATATGATAGCTCAGCGTACTGCAAGTACACAAAATAATACGAGTACGGCAAAGAAAACGTCAACAACAACATCATCATCAACAACAAAAGCAAAGACAGTTACAAAGTCGGAAAGCAATTCAAATCCTGCACCGAGTTCAAAAGGACAGGCTATAGTAGATGCTGCTGCAAAATATATCGGAGTAAAATATGTTTACGGCGGATCATCCCCATCGGGATTTGACTGTTCGGGACTTGTTCAATATGCTTGCAAACAGGTTGGAATAAGTGTAAACAGGACATCAAGAGCACAATACAGTAATGGTGTTGCGGTTTCAAAGAGTAATTTGCAGCCCGGAGATTTGGTATTCTTCTCCAAGGGAAGCGGTATATCGCATGTTGGTATATATGCGGGCAACGGACAGGTCATACATTCACCGAGACCGGGTAAAACGGTATGTTATGTTGCATTATCTACGATTTGCGGATATTCAACATATGTCGGTGCAAGAAGAGTATATTAATAAATAAAAACAGATCATTAAAACCCCTTACGGAATGTATAAAGTCCGTAAGGGGTTTTTTATGTGTAAATCAGCCGAATCTTGAATCTTATTGAATACAATTTTTGATAATAAATAAAAACAAATATTAAAGGTGTCAAAATTGTCGTCAGCATGACAGTCTTGACACCTTTAATATAATTTATTGAGAAAGAATGAAAATATCTAATCAAACATAAATATTAAATCATTTACGTATATAGTATATCACTATAATGTCTGTTTGTCAATTGATTTGTTGGAATTTTATTGCACTTAAAGATAAAATGTTAAAAATGAACAATAAATATATTCTAAAAATATAAAGATTGTATGGCTTGATATATTTTTAATAATGGTTTAAGAAATTAAACGCATAAAATATAACTATTGTGGATTAAACCATAAATATATTTTTGTTTGTGCATGTAAAAATAAAAACATACCGATTGTTTTGTCAGATCAGTGATTTTGAATTTTTTCCTTGTCTTTAAACAGCATACCTATTGCCCATAAACCGGCTATACCTACAATAGTAAATATAATGCGTGCAACAACAGATCCCTGACCTCCGAATAATGCTCCTACAATATCGAATCCAAAGATACCGATGCTTCCCCAGTTGAGAGCGCCTATTATAACAAGAATTAAAGAAATATTATCAATCATCAATATTACCTCCTTTTTTAATCGGAGCAATGCTCCATCAAGCTTGTTTGAAATTGAGCGTGAAAACGCCGCAACCGGCAAAGGGAGCTTGCTCCTCAGCGTTTCGGTGGGAGATTATAACTCCCGCTGAAATGATGAATGGAACCTGCCGCCGATAACGGCGTGGAACATCTTTGCTTGGGTTATAATAAAATTTTTCCCGTATTTTTTTATTTTATACAAAGTAATATATAAAATAAAATTTTAATATAATAAAAGGGCATAGAATAAGGGATAAATTTTTTTAAAATTTTTTAAAAATAATATAGGCTCTTAAATGAGAGGTGAGGTCGTGAAAAAAATGATAATGTATGTTATTACTGTTGCGGTCATTATCGGGATTGGAGCAATGTGTCTTGTATTTGCCGGTGATGATGAAGAGCTAAACATTAGATTCTTAGAAAAATACGGATGGGAGGTTGATAGCGAATATACTGAAAAAGTAACCTTGGAAATTCCTGAAGTATTTGATGAAGTGTATAATAACTATAATGAGCTTCAAAAGGCGGCAGGATTGGACCTTGCAAAATATAAAGGAAGGAAAGCCGTTCGGTATACATATATCGTTATGAATTTTCCCGAAGATACGGGAGGGGAAAACGTTTTTGCAAACATATTGTGTGTGGCGGGAGAACCTGTTGCGGGAGATGTTATGACGGTCAGCCTTGACGGATTTATGTATTCATTAAGCTATTTAAAGACGGGAAGATAAAAATGCTTTTAAATACAAAAGATGAATTTCTTTAATTCATATATATTAGTGAAAAACCGGAATTTTATATGTAGGTTTGGGGTGAAGAAACAACGCTGATTGCAAAAATATATAATAAAATTTGAGGATATGTAATTTTTTGATATTTTATTGCAAATTTTTTCCTATAATATGTGTACAAGTTTGTAAAGATTGTACAAAAATACTTTTTAAAAAATATAACTTTAACAAAAGTTATATATTCCTGTAATAAATCACTTGCAAATTACGCGCGATTGTTTTATAATAAATAGTAGTGAATGTGGAGTGTTGGTTTCTAATGTAAGGTTTCGTAAAACGGTAATGAATCGTGTGATTCATATTAAAGCCTTAAATTGATCATTATATTAAGCGAAAAGCCATAAGCAAAGCGAAGCATCGATCTTGATAAATGCTGACATTTTTAAGTAATACGGGGACAAAATCGGATGTGAGTGTATTCTTGACATGGGGTATTAAGAAATAATCTGTGTGTGAAATGTAAAAATGCAGGCGTCTGATTGTGTGAATGTGATTCAGAGACGCTTAACTTACAGCATGGTGAATGTAAGTTCCTCAAATACTTAATAAGTGTGAATGAATAAGAACAAGAAAAATATTTCGCAGCATGTTGAAATTTCGTATGTAATAGGGGTGTATTGATTATAAGGAACGAAAAGAAACTTTTACGTTAGTAACGTAAAATTTTATATTAATTAAAAAGCGAAGGTAGAGAGGAGAAAGAAGGAAAATGAAAAAAATCAAAAAGCTTGTTGCTTGTTTGTCAGCAGCTGCCATTGCGATGACATTCGGCGTTTCTGCATTTGCTGCAACTGCAACATATGAAGACGGTTTTGTTAAGCTTGCAGATGCTCCTATTGATGCCGAACATCAATGGACTGTTGTAGTTATTTCTGCCGATAAGGCGGACTCTACATTGGTAGCAGAAGATTTGTATTATATTAACCAAGGTACAAACGGCGAAGCATTCTGGACAGACGGAATGGGAACAAAGACCGAATTGACTGATGGTGAATACATAGTTCGTATCGGCGGCGAAACAATTACAGATCCGGGACAGCTTATAGAAATACCACTTACAGTTAGTTCAACACCTGTAGGTCCTATTTATACATTAGGTGATGTAAATTTGGATACATCAATAGATATGGGTGATGCTGCTGCAATTTTAAATCATTTTTTAGGTGATGCGCTAATAACAGAAGAAGCTGCATTATTAGCAGCAGATGTAAATTTGGATACATCAATAGATATGGGTGATGCTGCTGCGGTATTGAATCATTTCTTAGGCGATTCTCTCATTGTACAATCAAAATAATTTATAAAGGAGATAATGACTATGAAATTTAGTAAAGTAGTTTCTATTGTAAGTGCTTTTGCTATAGCAGCAACAATGTTTTCAGCATTAACTGTAGCAAATGCTGCTTCATTAGGTGGAAAACCATTTGTTTCAGCTACATTTGATAGCTATGAAAAGGTTTCTGATACTGTCGCTTTTGCATATGTAAACATTGCAATTGATATGACAGAAGCTGAGACTTTGGTGCCTTATTCACTTGAATTGGATGAGGTGACATGGGAAGAAGTAACAAAAGGAAATGGTATTACAACAATGGGTGTAGCATGGACTTCACCAGAAGGTTTTACTTACACAAAGGCTAAATCTGTAATACCTTCAAATATTACTGTTGGTAGTTCAGGAGAAGCACTTGCCTTTGGACCGACAACAAATGCTGAAAATTATATAGTTGATGCAGTAACAACTATAAAATTAGCATTTAGAGTTAATGATTTTGATCAAGTGGGCGATTTTACGATTACAAATGCTACAGTTGATGGTAAAAATTCAGAAGAAAGTGAAGTTTGGTCATATTCTTTATTAGGTGGAACAATAGATGTTGAAAGTTGTACAATTCCTTCATATAATGATTGGGCTAATCCATCTTCAGAACCAACAATCACAGACATCACAATTGATCCTACAGAAGTTACTTTAGATGGTGAAGGAACACAAGTATTCACAGTTGAAGTTACAGGCGAAGGCGATTATGATAGTACTTATACATTAAGTGCAACAGCAGGTTCATTTGATGGTAATACATACACAGCTCCTGCAGCAACAGAAGAAGATCAGGTTATCACAATTACAGCTACAGCTAACGGCGACGAATCAAAGACTGCTACTGCTACTGTAACAGTTCGTGCTAAAGAAGTTGTTACTGAACCTGCAACAAAGATCCCGTACGGATCAGAAGGCAAAGCTATATTCCTTGACAGCGAGCAAAAGACATTCACATTCGGAACAAGCGATCATATTAAAATCACAAGCGCGGCAGACGGCGCTTCTAAGTTGTTCGGAAAGACCTATTTTGAAAATCTTCAAATCGAAGGTGATGTAGGCGCTTCTGTAACAGCTCAGTTTGGTGTAATAGCTGCTGACACATACGCAGACGGTAACTTCTCATTTGAAGTAGTAAACAAGTAAGAAAGGTGGAGTAATAATAATGAAAATTTATGAAAAGCCAATGGCAAGCATCGAAATGATTGAAGTTAATGATGTTATCGCTTCAAGCGATCCTGTAACTATAGATGGTGAAATGCAATCAGCTCTTGAAAGTGCCGGTGTAAATCCTACAGATACAATCATTTTTGAATGGTAAAATAAGAATTGATAAGGAGAGGTTTTGATACCTCTCCTTTTTTTGGCTCTTTGTCAATAGTTGGGGTAAAATAATTAAAATGAAATTTTGCAGCAAGCAGTTGTCATCAGGCAGCTGCTTGTTCATTTGTTGCTTTTTGATGAGAAAACATATGTAAAATACGATTT
>CALXWJ010000065.1 GCA_944392335.1 uncultured Clostridia bacterium | reverse complement strand
GGTATAATTTTATCCATGAAATCTTGAGCTCCTTTCTCTGATTTTCAGGGAGGTATTCGGGTTTGTGATAAAACCATTATACCATAAGGAGTTCAAGGTCTCAACTTTCATTTAACTTAACAAAACGCAACGGAGTTGTTGGAGGTATTGTTGATGAGCCTGATATATTTACATTGGAGAAAGCTTGGGATGATATTCCGGAATATGCACTTTGCCAAGAACATCTGAATAACTATCCGTGGCTTACAACATGGGGTGATTATACGGTAAAAGTATGGAGAGAAATAAAAGATAACAAAAATCTCTACGGATTATTTCTTACAAAAGAGAATGAAGAACCCACTCTTGTTTGTGAAGGAACTTTTGCAAATGCTGTTGTTATTCCCGGCACGGATTTTGTTGTGTGCGAAGAAGCAGAGAATGGGTGGGAAAACCCAAGAAAATTAGTAAAAATAAATTTGAAAACCTTTGAGAAAACAGATATTGATTTTCCGGAAGCAACGTCAGTTTCTCCAAAAATGTATCTCAATGATAAACTTTTGATTTCTTATATACCTATAGATGACACAAACGGATATTATATGTATGATATAAGAAATGATGCTATTGAGCATGTATCAGGTGATTTTGGCTGTTTAACAATGCTTCAAGGAAGAAATTTACAGCCAACGTCTGTGCCGTACAAATATTACGTATTAGGAGATCAGTTTTCTGTGGGAGTATTTGATGCTAAAAGGTATACATATACAGAATTAAAAAAATCACCTGTAATGATTTACAATAATGATTATGTGTGGGTAGATGAAAATGAAAGCAAAATGTATGTGGTTATAAACAATGATTTGATATCATTGCCTATAGACATTGATTTAACAGATAAAGACGGCAATATTGAGATTATACTGAACGGAGAAAAATTATTATTTGATAATGCGCCTATTATTGAGAACGACAGAACACTGGTTCCTTTCAGACAAATATTTGAAGCGTTGGGATATGAAGTTTTGTGGAACGGTGAAGATAAATCAATACTTGCTGAAAAATCGGATATGACTATGCAATTACAGATTGGCAATACGAAAATATCAGTTAATGATCAATTAGTATACTCTGATGTGGCACCTGAATTAATTGACTCAACTTCATATGTGCCGATTAGAATTATAAGTGAGTATTCCGGCTGTGATGTGTTATGGAGAGCAGAAGATAGGACAATTATGATAAACTCAAAGTAAAACATATATAGTAGTAAAATTATGTAAAATAAAAGAATCCAAATGAAAAAGTTAAAATAGAATTTATCTTAATATAGTCTTTGGTTAAGGAGAGAAAATGGAAATAAGAATAAATACATTAACACCTGAATTGTTTTTGGAACTATATAGATCAGTCGGCTGGGATGCTCCATGTATAGAACAGGTCATAACTGCGTTGGAAAATACCATTGCGACATTTACGGCTTATGACAGAAATTGTGCTGTGGGAATGGTTAGGCTGATAGGGGATGGGGGTATGTCATTTTATATTAAAGATTTTGTTGTAATTCCGCCGTATCAGTCAAGGGGAATAGGAACGAGTTTGATAGACAGTTTGGAAAAATATATAAGAGAAAACATTACCGCTGACTGGGCAGTCAGTTTAGAATTAATCAGCACAAAACAAGCAGTTCTTTTTTATAAGAAAAACGGATTTGAAGAAAGACCTTGCGAATGGGACGGACCTGGAATGTTTAAAATGATTAGATGATTAAAGAAATAATTAAAAATCTCTAAATTCAAATAATCAATGAATTTTAGAGATTTTTTTATCAGTATGCAATTATATGATATTGACATTTGTTGTATAGGTTAATTACAAGTATTCATGTTGGCTTTAAAAAATACAAACATATATAAAATTAGTTGACTTAACCATGGTTTTATGATAAAATTCAAACCATATAAAGACATAATGAAACGGAGTGAAAAAAGAATGCAAAAATACAGCAAATTTCAGGAAGCAAAAGCCTCACAGATAACGCCCAATGGATGGCTACATAATTTTTTGGTCAATGAGGGGAAAGGTATGCCGGGGAATCTTCATAAGATCGGATATCCGTATGATAAATTCTGCTGGCAGTACAGAACCATGACAGAGGGAGGATATGATGCATGGTGGCCGTATGAGCAAACAGCATATTGGATCGATTCTGTAGTACGTACCGCAATACTGACCGATGACGAAGAACTTTTGGGGGTTGTTATGGAACAAATCGAAAAGTCACTTGAAGATGACGGCGACCCGTTTATCGGACCTTTGGAAATGAAAAAACAGGAGCCTCGCAACAGATGGCCTCATGCCATTTATTTCAGAGCGCTTTATGCATTGTGGAGCAAGACCGGAGATGAAAAATATTTAGACAGGATACGAAAACACTATCTCAATGACAAATATGATTACTCAAAGGAAGGAAGGGATACGGTAAATATTGAAACAATGCTGAAGCTTGCGGAACATTATGAGGATAAAGAGCTTTATGATATGGCAATAAATACATATGAAAAATTTAATAAAATACCGTCACAGACAAATATCGAGTTTATGATCGGTGATAAAATTGCCCACGAACACGGAGTCACACATAATGAACAGGCAAAGCTTGCGGCGATCATGTATACTTTTACGGGGAAAAAAGAATATCTTGACGCCTGTATAAATGAATATGAAAAAATCGAGAATTATCATATGCTGCCCGATGGCGTTCATTCGAGCAGTGAGGCAACATGCGGAAATGAAACGTTCAGAACGCATGAATCCTGCGATATAAGCGATTATACATGGTCGACGGGCTATTTGCTTGAGGCAACGGGGGACGGTAAATATGCAGACAGGATCGAGCGGGCATGTTTTAACGCGCTGTGCGGTGCAATGTCACCGTATTTTAAACAAATACAGTATCTGTCATGTGTAAATCAGGTCATATGCGCAAGAAATTCAACACATATTGAGGCATGGAAAAATACGGCGAGAATGGCATATCAGCCCCATCATTATCCTGAATGCTGTGTTGGAAACATCGGTCGTGCAATGCCTAATTATGTTATGAGAATGTATCAGAAAACCGAAGACGGCGAAGCGGTGAGCTTATACGGCGACAGCGTCTACAGAGGTGAAAATATATCAATTGAACAAAGCGGGCAATATCCGTTCGGTGACAGTATAACACTTAAAATTACTTTGAATCATAAGGAAAATAATAAATTGAAATTGAGAATACCGGGCTGGAGTAAAGGTTTTATATTTGAAGTAAACGGAAAAACGATGGATTTGGACGAGTGCAACGGATATATAACTTATCCCGTAAGCGACGGGGATATTTTAAAGCTGACCTTTAAAAAGGCATTTTTGTCACATCACTCCACAGACGGCGGAATTTACTATACATACGGACCGTTCCTGTTATCCTTGAAGATAGATTCAAAGGTGGAGGTCGATAAGGAAGAAAAACGCCAAACAAAGGATTTTCCGGCTTTGAATATTTATCCCGAGTCGGAATGGAGATATGCTGTTTCGGGATATGAACAACCCACAATAGAAGAAAAAAATATAAATGATAATCCTTTCTGGGACGGTTATCCCTTTGAAATAAAAATAAAGGCGCATAAGCTGAATAATTGGGATTTTATACGGGTAGATCAATCAAAGATCAGATATGAAGGCGGAGAAGGAATAGATCAGAGACAGATAGATTGCGGTGCAACAACCGTTACCGAAGACCTTGTTCTGACTCCTGAAATACCATCACCACAATTTGTTGCCGAAAATTTGGGCGGTGAAGAGGAGATAACTCTTGTACCTTACGGCTGTACAACGGTAAGATTGACTGTTTTTCCACGTATTATTATAAGATAAAGCATAAAAATAAAATGATAAATTTGTCTAGAAGAGGTATAAAACATGAAAGAGAAATTATTAAGCTGTCTGTTGATGGTATGTATGATGTCAGTGATTATTACAGCCATGCAAATTACTGTAAATTCGGAAACTTCAGGAATTTACACGTATGAAATTATAAACGGCGAGGCGATGATTACAGATTGTGATTCCGCCGCATCAGGTTCAATTTTGATTCCGAGTACATTGGGGGGTTACCCTGTAACAAGCATTGACGATTATGCATTTTATTTATGTGAAAACTTGATAAATATTATAATACCGGACAGTGTGATAAGTATTGGTGATGATGCGTTTTCATCATGTATAAACTTAACAGATATTACAATACCAGACAGTTTGACCAAAATAAATGGTTATGCATTTTATAATTGTACACGTTTAACAAATGTATATATTAACGATTTAAATGCATGGTGTAAAATAGCATTTCAAAATTATTACGCCAATCCTTTATCTAATGGAGCAAATTTATATTTAAACAATAGGCTTATCACAGAATTAATTATTCCGTATGGCATTTCAAGTATAGGCAATTTTGCATTTGAAGGTTGCAGCGGTTTAACAAGTGTATTAATTCCGGAAAGTGTAGTAAGTATAGGATATGGAGCATTTACCGGATGCAGCAGTTTAACAAATGTAGCAATTTCAGAAAATGTAACAATTATAAGTGATTATGCTTTTCAAGGCTGTAAAAGTTTGGCAAATATAACAATCCCGAATGGAGTGACAAGCATTAGAAATGGTGTATTTAGTTCATGCGAAAGTTTGACGAGTATAACAATATCTGATAATGTAACAAACATCGGTGTGGATGCATTTTATGGATGCAGCAATCTGACAAGTATAACAATCCCCGAAAATGTAATAAGTATTGGGTACAGTGCGTTTTGTGAATGCATAAGCTTAAAAAGTATTACAATTCCTGACAGTGTAACAAACATTGGTGTGGATGCGTTTTATAATACGGCATATTATAATAATAAATCAAACTGGGAAAATGGTGTGTTGTATATAGGAAATCACCTAATTCGTGCAAATAATGATCTGTCAGGAGAATACGAAGTAAAAGCAGGAACAATCAGTATTGGTGACTGGGCTTTTCGGGCTTCGTACAATATGACAAATATTAATATTACAAATATAAAAGTCCCCGACAGCGTGATAAGAATTGGCGATTATGCATTTTATAATTGCACAAGCTTAAAAAGTATAGAAATTTCAGGTAATGTAAAAAGCATCGGAATAGGTGCATTTTATAATACGGAATATTATAATAACAAATCGAATTGGGAAAATAATGTATTATATATAAATAAATATTTAATTGCAGTAGATATTATAAATTTAACGGGAGAATATAGTATAAAATACGGTACTGAGGTCATTGCAGAAAGTGCGTTTAGTTCTTGTTGGAATTTGACAGGTATAACAATTCCTGATAGTGTGATAATTATAGGAAAAGGTGTGTTTTCATTTTGTGAAAGCCTTGAAAATATTTATGTTGAAGAAGACAATCCTAAGTACAGCGAAATAAACGGAGTGTTGTACAATAAAGAAAAAACAGCCATTATTACATATCCTGCCGGAAAAACAAATAAAACTTACATTATTCCGGATAGTGTGACGAGAATTGGATATAATGCGTTTCTTGGCAGCAAAACTTTGGAAAGTGTAATAATTCCCAGTAGCGTCACAATTATTGAAGAGTGTGCATTTAGTAGTTGTGCAAGCTTAACAAGCATAATAATTCCTGACAGCATTACAAGAATTGGAGAAGGAGTGTTTGATTCCTGTACACGTTTAAAAAGTGTAACAATTCCAAACAGCGTTACAAGCATTGCAAATGGTGCATTTATTAATTGTACAAATTTAACAGATATATATTATACTGGAAGCAAAGAACAATGGAGCAATGTTATTATTGGTATGGATGAGGGATATGTTTTAGAGGCAAATATACATTATGCTTTAAAAATAAACTTAAATTACAGTATTAACGACGGAGGGGATATATGGAAAACGTTAAAGGTAAATATAGATTCTGATGTTTTACTAACAAACGAAGTTCCGTCTCGCACAGGGTATACTTTTCTTGGCTGGGCTAAAGCGGCAGATATGTCGGAAGCAGAGTATCAGCCGGGTGAAGCTATTACGGTTGGAATGAAGGATATAACCTTATATGCCGTATGGGAGAAAACCTCTTATACCACGACAACAAAGATAAATGGGATATATATAATAACTCCTGCGGGTATACCTGAGGGAAACAGTATCATGCTTGCATGCTATAAGGACGGTACACTTGCTTATATCGGCAAATTTGAATATGACAATAGTGCGGTTATCCCATTTTATGCAAATGAAGTGTATGATGAAATAAAGGTTTTTGTATGGGATTTTGAAAATATGATCCCTATAACAGAGCCGGAAACCGTCATGTAACTTTTAAGGTTTTTTAGTTAGACAGATAATAACTATTTAGTTAAAAGAATGGATGGCTATTTATATATTATTTATCAGAAAGAAGGTATGACCATGAGAAAAATATTATCGCTATATTTAGCTATTGCCGCTTTTCTGACGACATCATCGGCAGCAATGGCGGAGGAAAACGGTGAGGCTGTGTCAAAGGGGACAGTTACTGTAGGAATAAATGCTGAATTTAAACCCTTTGAATATTACAATAATGAAGAATTGACCGGATTTGACATTGAACTTATGAATAGAATAGGTGAAATAACAGGTTATGACATTGACTATGTAGATATGCCTTTTGAGGAGCTTGTTCCTTCTCTTTCAAACGGTGACATTGATTGTGTAATATCTGCCTTTACAATTACCGACGAAAGGAAAAAGAACATGGACTTTACAATACCGTATCTGACTGCCGATGTAACCTATAACAACGGCGAAACGGTTGGAACAACGGTTGAAAACTATGCTATTGTATTCCCCGACAATTCGGTTGAAAAATCAAAGATTGTAGAAGCATCAGGAGATCCCGATCCTACAACATATACCCTTTTCAATAATGCTGTCATACAGCTTATCGAAGATGGAACGATAACCGGGCTTATAGAAAAATACGAGCTTAATAAGCCCTTTGACGAAGAAGCTGAATATAACTATGAATATAAGATAGTTTATCCAACGGAGGAAGAATTTCAAGAATCTGCCGCAGCACAACAGGCAGATTCTGAGGTTGCCGTTTCCGCACCGAGTGAATGGGCAATGAAAAGCATTGACGCCGCAAACGCCATGGGTATCATCGACCAAACACAAAAGTATGTTTATTCTGCACCTATAACACGAGAACAATTCTGCGATATGATATATAATTATATTAATATTCTTGAAATTGACATCGAAAGTGCTTCTTCGCCATTTACTGATACCGATAGTGAAAAGATAGCCGCATTAAATAAAATGGGAATCATTAACGGTAAAACTGAAACGGAATTTGCACCGAATGACAATCTTACCCGTGAGGAAGCCGCTGTAATTCTTAACCGTATGATAAATGAAACAATCCCTGTTGCGGTTACCGAAATGTATTTTGTATTTGATGACGAAGATGAAATATCAGACTGGGCAGGCAGTGCCGTTCAGGTAATGTGTAATATGGGAGTTATGAACGGTGTGGGAGAAAACAATTTTGCACCTAATGACAGTTACACTGTTGAACAGGCAATTACAACCATAATGAGAGTGTATGCGGCACAGCAACCGAGCATAGGCATAATAGGCGGCGCGGACGGCCCTACCGAAATTATAGTTTCCGGTGTGCCGGAGTCGGTAAAAGAAGTCATAAATATTGAACCTGTCGAAAGAACGGCGGAAAATGAAACACTTTATGATAAAGGCCTTGAAATTGCAAAAACAATAGATATGCTTGCAGAGTCTGATATATACCGTACAATTACGGATGCCGATAACGGCGTTTCGGAGCTTATGGATAAAATCGGACAGCAGGATTATGAAACACCCGTCACAGCAGTAAAGATAAGCGGTGAATATGACAAACTTTTTGACCTTGCCTTTAATGCGGAGGGACTGGAAATTAATGATGAATTAAAGAATATAATTAAGAAAAAATATGATTTCAATTCTCATATGGTAAGCATTTTAAATGCCCGTGACGGTGTTGAAATGATTGCCGCAGCATCATTGCTTTCCAATAAGGATATATTCCTTTTTGACGGGCTTTCGGAAAAGATGACATATCTGTATCTGTATGACGATGATTTTGCGGTCAGTGTAACCTTTACACCTTATGACGGCGGAATAGTTGAGGCTAACGGAATGATAGTAAAAAATATTTTTGAAGATACTACCCCCGAGAGTATATTATCAGCATTTGAACCCTATTAAATAAACAATGCCTGTATTTCGGCTCTGATAAATCGGAATACATACTTTTTATATTTTAAATTGCAGGGGTTAATTCTGTTTAAAGGTCTTATTGATATAATCCTTCGGTTTTTTATTATATTTATAAAATTGTCGAATACCTTGAAATGAAAGGAAAATAGATATGATTACTCTGTTTAATCGCAAGGAATTGATTATCACAATGGAGATGAAGCGTCAGGCAGAGGTACGCAGTATTCTTTCTGAAAATGGCATTGAATATATTGTAAAAACAACAAATCTTCAATCTGCGCCGTTTTTTGGCAATACCAGGGCACATACCGGAATTTTTGGAATAAATCCGGATTATTCTTATGAATATAAAATATATGTTCATAAAAAAGATTTTGAAAAAGCTGCGTATTTAATTAGATGAGTATTTTACACTTTATGACGGTGGAATTGTCGAAGCTAACGGAATGATAGTAAAAAATATTTTTGAAGATACTACCCCCGAGAGTATATTATCAGCTTTTGAACCATATTAAATAAACAACTTCCTGTATTGCGGGTTTAAACATGAACCGTTAATACAGGCATTTTTATATTATCAGAAATAATAATCGTAGCATTTTAATTCTGTTTATAAGTTTTATTGCAATAATCTTTCGGTTTTTTTCCGGTTATTTTTAAAAACGCTTTATAGAAATTTGATGCGCTGGAAAAACCGCATTGTTCGGCAATTTCAAGTTTTGTCATATTGGTCGTTTTAAGCATTTCTATTGCTCTTTCCACCCTTTTTATGGTAATATATTCCCACGGACTGATGCCGTTGAATTTTTTGAAAATATATGAAAAATATGTCTGTGCCATGCAGGCGGTATCGGCAATATCTTTAAGTGTCATTTTATTATTCAGATTAGAATCTATATACTGCATTGCATTCATAAGCTGATCTGTAGAGTTTGCTGATGTAATCACAGCGTCCGTATTTATATAAGGATAATTTCTTAAAATATGTATGAGCGCAGACAGAAGGAGATATTTTACTTTTATCTTATATCCGGCCTTTTGATTACGTAATTCATTTTCAATATTAAATATATATTTTGAAAGATCTGTATCTGAGTTTGAAAATTTATTTGAAAAATTTTTATTCCGTGCGGTAAATAATTTTAAAAGTTCAATATTTTCTGAATGTTCCCATAAAATTCTTGGTTCAAATTGAATGTTTAACAGATTTATTTCCCGGTTGATTGCCGTAATACAGTGTTCCTCATTACTTCCGAATAGGAAAATATCGCCTTTATCAAATTCATACTCCCTTCCCTGTCCGGAATATATCCCGCTACCTTCGGTAAATACAGAAAGTTCACATTCTGTATGATGATGTGCATTATATGCACGTTTTACAGGGGATACCGTAGAATGGAATGTTTTTAAAATTATATTACCTGTATTTCCATACATTATTAATTCATCAAATTTCATGTTAAGTTCCGCCCTTCTGCCCATAGCGAAATATAAGGAAAGGTAATAGGATTGCTGTCTGTAATATTTAAAGCCCCGACAACAATATAGCCTATTTTTTATGTTATCGTAATATAGTGGATAAATATCATAATATTATAGTTGAATTTTTTATAATGACATGATAAAATCAAACATAGCTACAGTATAGCATAATCGGATTTACAAGTCAAGGAGGAAAAGTATGGAGATACAGGCAAACAGATTTTCGGAGCCTTCGCAATTAAAAATAACAGACATCAGAGTGGCGAATATAAACGGTGCGCCTAAACATTGTCCGCTTATTAAAATTTATACAAATCAGGGAATAATAGGTTATGGAGAGGTAAGGGACGCGTCAAGCACTACCTATGCACTTATGCTGAAATCAAGACTTATCGGAGAAAATCCCTGTAATGTGGATAAATTATTCAGAAGAATAAAGCAATTCGGCGGTCATTCCCGTCAGGGCGGCGGAGTATCGGGCATTGAAATTGCACTTTGGGATTTGGCCGGCAAGGCATGGGGAGTGCCCGTCTGGCAAATGCTTGGAGGAAAGTTCCGGGATAAAGTAAGAATGTACTGTGATACAGACGTTGAGGGAAAGCATACCGGAACAGATATGGGATATGCGCTTAAAAGAAGAATGAAACAGGGATTCACCTTTCTTAAAATGGATTTGGGTATAGAACTTATGCTTGATGAGCCCGGATGTTTAAATGCCCCTGCCGGACTTTTGGAGGATATAAAGAAATATTCCATGAAGGCAATCAATCATCAGAAGGGGTCTGTTGATATGGATATGATGCTGGGTAAAAATTATGAAGTTTTTACTGTTCCCCATTATGCCACAGGTATTCATCTGACACAAAAAGGAATAGATTATCTGGAAAATTACGTGAATGAGGCAAGAAGTATAATAGGTTATGAAATACCTCTTGCAATCGATCATCTCGGACACATAGCTGTTCAGGATTGTATTATGCTTGCAAAGCGTCTTGAAAAATACAATATAGCATGGATAGAGGATGTTGCGCCCTGGCATTATACCCGTCAATATGAAAAAATCTCAAACAGCTGCAATATACCTATCTGTACAGGGGAAGATATTTATCTTGCGGAAAATTTTGAACCTTTAATGGCAAACGGAGGGGTTTCTGTGGTTCATCCCGACATATTGACGGTCGGCGGTGAAATGGAAATGAAGAAGCTGGGAAATATGTGTGAAAAATACGGTGTTGCAATGGCAATACATATGGCGGAAAGTCCCATTGCCTGCATGGCTGCAATTCATGCCGCGGCGGCAGTACAGAATGTTCTTGCGGTTGAATTTCATTCAGTTGACGTCCCCTGGTGGAATGATCTTGCCATAGGCATTGAAAATCCGCTGTTTAAGGATGGATTTGTAAATGTTCCCAATAAGCCGGGACTGGGGATTGACAGTTTAAATGAAGAGCTTATTGCACAGCATGTGCACGATAAATATCCGGGTATCTGGGAACCCACGGACGAATGGAACAGTGAATGGGCAAATGACAGGGAGTGGAGTTAATGTTTACAATAAAATGGATCGGACAAAGCGGATATATTTTAAAGGACGGCACAACGGAAATATGTATTGATCCCTATCTTTCGGATGTTGTAGAGCGTGTGGCACAGCGTAAAAGAATGGTAGATGCACCGTTTTTGCCGGAAGAATTAAAAAGTGATGTTGTTATATGCACTCATAATCATTTGGATCACTTGGATATTGATGCGATTCCACTTATGAAAAAAGACAATATGATTTTTTTGGCTCCTGCCGATGCGGAAAATCAGCTTACAAAATGCGGAGTGACAAAATTTGAGCCTTTTGATGAGGGAAAGACCGTCACAATCGGTAATTTCAGACTGGAGTCCACCTATGCGGATCACACAGTCCCTGCGGTGGGTGTTATTGTAAGGTATAAAGATATAACAATGTATTTTTCGGGCGATACGGAATATAATAAAAGGCTCGAAAAGCTGTCTGAATATAATATAGATATTATGTTTATATGCATTAACGGTAAACTTGGCAATATGAATGTTGATGAGGCTGTTAAACTTACAAAAATAATTAACCCAAAAATCGGTATACCAAATCATTACGGAATGTTTGAAAGCAATACCGAAGATCCGAAAAAATATACATCACGTCTTAAATGTGGTTTTGAAATGGAATATAACAAAGAATATGATATAACAGAGGTGTTGGAAAATGTTTGATCTGACGGGGAAAAGCGCTCTTGTAACAGGCTCGACTCAGGGAATAGGCTTTGAAATTGCAAGCCTGTTGGCAAAACGGGGCGCAAAGATTTTTGTGCACGGTGCAGCAAGTATGGAAAAATGCGTCAATGCAAGCAAAAAAATTCCGAAATCCGTTCCCGTAAGAGCTGATCTTCTGCATATTGACGATATTGACATTCTGTATGAAACAACAGGTGATATAGACATACTTGTTCTGAATGCGTCAATTCAATATAAAAGGGAATGGAATAAATTTTCTGTGGAAGAGTATGATAATCAGATGAACTGCAACGTGAAAAGCAGTTATTTCCTTATAAAAAAATACACGGAGGGCATGAAAAATAAAGGCTGGGGCAGAATTGTGACAATAGGAAGCGTTAATCAATATAATCAGCATCCCCAATTATCCATTTACGGTATTTCAAAGGCCGCGCAGATGAAAATGACAGAGAATTTTGCTTCCCTGTTAGCACCTTACGGAATAACGGTAAACAATGTTTCACCGGGGACAATCGACACTCCGAGAAATGAAGAGGCACTGAAAGATACTGCTTTTAAAAAGAAGGTTTTAGAGAGTATTCCCTGCGGCTATATCGGAAAACCCGATGATATTGCACCTGCAGTATTGCTTTTATGCTCTGATGAGGGCAGATATATTACAGGTACAGATATAAAGGCGGACGGAGGTATGAGTTTATAACTGAAAGGAAAATTTATTATGCATTTTAACGACAGAGATGAAATAATAGCACTGACTCCTCAATGGAAGGGAGAAAGATTTGATGACGGTCGTCCCAAGGTTGCAGACAAATATTTAAAGGCATTAAAGACGCTTACCTTAGAGGAGGTGTGGAAACCTATATTTGTAAAGGGATATGAAAGTCAGTTTGAGGGCAGACTGCATATTCTCCATGATGACGGAAGAAAGCTGATAGGCAGAGCGGTTACCGCAACCTATTGTCCTTTCCGCCCTGATTTAGATGCGGTTGTGAAGGATATAGGAAGATCAGAGGGCAGAACCGGTACATACAATCAATGGGTAATTGATAATCTTGTGGAGGGAGATGTGCCGGTAATAGATATGTACGATAAAATATATAAGGGCACCTTTCTCGGAGGAAATCTCACAACGGCACTGAAAAACAAAACAAAAAATGAAAACGGCGGGGCGGTAATCTGGGGCGGCATAAGAGATACCGAACAGATGAAAAAGGTTGAAAATACTCAGGTATATTACCGCGGTATAGATCCTACACCTATCCGTAATTTTATTATGACAGGCTATAATACGGTAACGAGAATCGGAAATGCTGTATGCCTGCCCGGTGACGTGGTTTTCGGAGCAGGGGGAGGAGTTCTTTTTATTCCGAGCCATCTTGTTGAAGAGGTTGTAGGAGGCGCGGCTAAAACTCAGGTTAAAGACTTATTTGGTTTTGAGATGATTACTCTTAATAAATTCACAACAGCGCAGATAGATAAAAACACATGGACAAAGGAAATGCTTGATCTGCTTATGGAGTTCATTGAAAAGGACGAACGTGCCGCACAGTACCGCGGACTTGACTGGTCGCTGGAATACGATCTCGCGATAAACGGAGATCCCAACGATACACAGTCCGCACTGTAAAAAACGGGGAATGTTGTAACATAATACAAACATTTAATTCAGATAGGAGAATAACGTGAAAAATAAGCTTTGCATCTCACCTTTTTTCGTGACTCGGAGTATACACATACGCCGTCGTCACTCAAAACGGCAATCTGCTTGCTTCTTTTACACGTTAGGATTTGTGCCGCCGCATTGGCGGCGGAATGGAGATTAAAATGGTAAAAACAAGTAATTTGATAATTTATCAGCTTGCACTGCGAAGCTTTACTCCGGAGGGAACGTTGAATGCAGCAAAATTATTGCTTCCGCATATCGCGTCATTAGGTGTTGATATAGTTTATCTATGCCCTTTTTGTGTTGAGGAAAATGACGATGACATATCGACGTGGAGTCCTCGTCAGATTGCATCGGAGACGGGAAATCCCAAAAATCCCTATAAAATTGCTGATTACTTTAATGTTGATGAAGAGTACGGAACAAACGAGGATTTAAAGGAATTTGTTAAAGAAGCGCATAACTGCGGACTGAAGGTTTTATTTGATTTGGTGTATCTCCATTGTGGAAAAGGAGCCGTATTTGTAGAAGAACATACGGATTTTGTGGTGAGAAATGAAGACGGAACAATTCTTGTGCCGGATATATGGCCATTTGCAAGGTTAAATTTCGACAGTAAAGAACTTCGCGAATATCTTTATACAAATATGGAAACCTTCATAACAGAATACGGTGCTGACGGTTTTCGATGTGATGTGGGGGATTCTGTTCCCCTTGACTTCTGGAAAGACTCTTTTGAAAGGCTGAGAAAGAATTTTCCGAATCTTATTACCCTTAATGAGGGCAGAAATCCGGAATACATAAAAGATGTATTTAATATTGGTTACGGTTTTGAATGGACTTCCTGTATTGTTAATATTTTTGCAAGAGGTGAGAGCGCCTCAAAGCTCAAAGAAAGATATTACGAAGAACTGGATATGTACGGAGAAAATATCTCAAGGCTGACAAGAACCGTAGATACTCACGATACTGCAAGCGACTGCGGATCAGACAGAAATGAGATTATAATGACAGACAGAGGTGTTGAGGCAGCGCTTGTCGTAACAAATACTTTTGACGGCGTGCCGTTTTTGTGGAATGGTTATGAAGTTTGCGATAATGCCGAAAATAATATGTTTTCAAACAGATTTTACGGCAGAAGAAGCTGTATCAACTGGTCGGCGGGTTTTACCGAAAAGGGTATTCGCCGAATGAAATTTATAAAAAATATACATAACTTGCGTCATAGCTGTGACGCTCTTAAAAACGGAAAAATGAAATGGGTGGATAATAATGCGCCTGATGAGGTTCTTTCATATATAAAGGTATCGGAAAATCAGAAACTGCTGATAACGGTAAACACAAAAAATAAGCCGGTTAAGGTAAATACCCAAATTACCGTTAATAATATCTTGATGCGATCTGATGCGGTTATTATCGGAAATGCCGTTGAATTTAAACCCTACGGATATGTTGTTGCCGAAATATAAGATTGTATTTCTCATATGGCTTGAGTATTTTAATGCCTGTATGGCGGTTATATATGAACTGCCGATACAGGCATTTTTTAATACCCGAACAGGGACGCTATGACATCAGCCATATATTTTGCTCCTGTCACTGCCTCCTCAAGAGTGTTGCCGTTGGAACCGACCTCTAAAATCAAAGCGCCTGTCGAAAGCTGCTGATTAAATCTTTCGCTTCTGAGATTTATCGGACGCATAAGTCCCGGGTATAACTCGTTTGCTTTATTTTGTAATTTGCAGGCAAGTTTCATGTTTTCCCGCCAGTTATTATGAGTAAGTTCAACATTGGAACCAACAACAAACATACACTGTGCGGCTTTTGTCCCGTTTATATCACTTGCAACTTTGACCTTTGTTCCGTCGGAACGAACTATACCGTCACGGTGAACATCAAGTACAATTTTTATTGACGGATATTTTTCAAGATTTGCAAGAACGGTAGCCTTTGAACGGTTATATGCGCCGTTATATGAAGGGTAGTCGTGTACTGTTGCGTCATGTACATACTGTATCCCCCTTTGATCAAAAACCTCGCACATTGCTTTTCCCACTGCCGATATGTTTTCATCTTCGTTTGTGCTTCTGTCACTGTCGGTTGCGGTATATTTCGCCTTATCATCATTTGTAAAGCTTTCGGTTGTATGGGTATGTACGATCAAAATCTGAGGACCGTCGGAATCCAATGAAAATCCCAAATCTTCATTTATTAATTCCTGAGGGTCTACTGCGATATTTGCGGAATTTGAAATTGACAATCCTTTAGCAACAGAAATCTCTTCTACCGGCTTTGCTTCTTCCTGCGCAGGCTGAGGCGAGGGTATTGGCGTGGGTTCGGGAGAAGGGGTTGGCTGAGGATAAATAACGTCTTGGGGATTGATGTTTTCATCCGCTTCATCAAATTCCGAAGAGTAATTGTATAAAATTGTTTCGGGTTTGGACAGATCAAAACCAAGCAGTTTATTGATAATATATTTTATACCTTTTGATACGTCGCTCTCGGTATGCAGCTCGGAGGAAAGTATAATATTATGAAAATCCTCCGCAGAGGTATACTGCTCGGGAGAATAAGAATCTTTTTTATGGATCGTCGCAAATATACAAAAAGAGATAAGAACCGCAATGCATAAAAATAAAATTATATTTTTTCGCGTAATTATAATTGTCTTAAATCTTTTGTTTTTTATAAATTTCATATATGAACTTCCTTATCGTTTTTTTACTATTCTATTTATTGTGATATGAAAATATTACATTATATAAAAATTTGATATACGTATTTTCAGAATATGTATGATATGAAATACATATATTGTAGTAAAATAATATAAAAACGAACGGAGGAGCACGATGTATAAATTTTTGATCAAAACAAAGGATAAAAAGAAAATTTTTATATATAAGCCATATGAGGGTATTTGCGAAGTAAACGAAAAAGCAGGGGGAATGTCGGGGCCGAGATGTATCTGCAAAGAAGGCAGCGAAGTATTTTTTGTATACAAGGACAATGAAGGGGTGATCCATCTTATAACCGTAGACAAGAAAAACCGGTTTATTTATATGAATTGTAAAGATGAAGAGTGGCATCAATATGTAATATGCAGCATAAATGAAAACATGATCGTAAAAAAGGTTATGATTGGAATGTCTCGTATCGGACAGAATCTTTTTTATTCGGCAGAGTATCAACAGGAACATATTCTTGTTCACTGTGTTTTGGGCAATCATGCAATGCCGTCTACTATAGACAAGATGAATTGCGAAAGCTTTTTTGTGAATAGAAACAAAGTATATTATTCCAATGCAGACGGTATTTTGGGCTGCAGAGATTTTTCCGACGGAAAACCCGATGACTTTGTTAAAATTGCACGCGGCAGGATGCCTTATATTTTAAATATAAATAATAAGGAATATATCGTATATAAAAACGGGGATCAGATCTATGTCAATGCACAAGCCTGTGCAAAAGACGCGGCGGCAGAGCATCCGATCATTGTAAACAACAAAGGCATGCTGACACTTATGTGGCAGGACAGAGATTTTGTGAAATATTTACCGTATGAAGAAAAGTATTTTAATATTAAACCAATGAAATATATTTCAAACGGAATAAAACCTTCAATATATGTTTATTCAAACGGAACAAATTGCAGGGAATATATGGGAATTTATACAAATAACAAGCTAAAGGTTTTTACCGACGCTGATCCGTTTTTAAGCGAAGAGGAGTGTAAAAAAGAAGATGAATTTACAAAAAAACAAGAAGAGATATTAACCTTGAAAAGATATATCGATAAGTTAAGAAAAGAAATAAATGATTACAAAACCGAGATCCAAAAGCTTAATATTATGATACATACAATGGTAAAAAATACCCAATCCGCTAATTCTGATAAAGAAGACAATAAAAATCAGCAATAGGATCGATTACGCAATAAAATTAATATGTAACAAAACTGTAAATTTTCAAAAAAAACTTGCAAGAAAGATACTATATGCAGTATAATATAGTCAAATAAAAACATTCAGAAAAAAAATATTTAAAGCACTGGAGGTAAGAAAATGATATATCGTGATTTTCAGGGTTTGAAGCTGTCAATGCTGGGTCTTGGAACAATGAGACTGCCCGTGATAGATTCGGATGACGGAAAAATTGATGAAACAACTGCGCAAAGAATGGTTGACAAGGCGATTGATTCGGGAATAAATTATTTTGATACTGCCTGGGGATATCATTCAGGAAACTCAGAACCGTTTGTGGGGAAAGCTTTGAGCAAATATCCGAGAGATAAATATTATCTTGCAACAAAATTCCCGGGATATGATGTAAGCAATTTCGGAAAGGTTGAAGAAATTTTTGAACAACAGCTTAAAAGATGCCGGGTCGATTATTTTGATTTTTACTTATTCCATAATGTATGTGAGCTTAACATAAATCAATATCTTGACGATGAGAAATATAAAACATACAGCTATCTTATCGAGCAGAAGAAAAACGGCCGTATCCGTCATTTGGGCTTTTCCGCGCACGGAACGATTGAAACAATGAGAAAATTCCTGGAAAAATACGGAAAATATATGGAGTTTTGCCAGATACAGTTAAACTACATCGACTGGGAGTTTCAGGATGCAAAAGGAAAGATCGACTTGTTAAAGGAATATGATATTCCGATATGGGTAATGGAGCCTTTAAGGGGCGGAAAACTTGCAAAACCGGATGATATGTACATAACAAGATTAAAGGATCTGCGTCCCGATGAAAGCGCCGCCGGCTGGGCTTTCAGATTCCTGCAGACCATTCCCGGAGTTAAAATGATTTTATCCGGTATGTCGGATGAACGGCAGCTTGAAGAAAATATTAAAATTTTTTCTGAGGAAAAACCGCTTAATGAAAAGGAAATGCAGTTATTGATAAATATTGGAGACCATATGACAAATACAACGTCACTCCCATGTACCGGATGTCATTACTGTATGAGCCATTGCCCCAAGCATTTGAATATTCCTTATCTGATCAATCTTTATAATGAACATTGCTTCACCGTTGATTTTGCTTTTATTGCCCCAATGGCTTTGTCGGCAATGAGCGAGGATGAAAAACCCGGAGCTTGTATCGGCTGCAGAAGCTGTGAAGCGGTTTGTCCTCAGCAGATAAAGATATCGGAAATGATGAGAGATTTTGATAAAAGGATAAATGCATGAACAGCGATATATTAAAAGCAAAAGAAGCTTTGGAACATAAAGAGATAACTTGTGTTTTTTGCAGGAATAATGAAATAATTGTATCTGATAAGCGGGGCGTAAAGCCGCTGGTGGATTTTATTGAAGCAGACAAAGATTACAGCGGATATTCTGTTGCTGACAGGGTCGTAGGAAACGGGGCGGCATATCTTTATGTGATTTTGAATGTTAAAGAAATATATGCCAAAGTAATCAGTAAGCCTGCATGCGACACTTTAGACAAATATGGTATTAGGCATACGTATGACATTAAAGTCGAATCGATACGAAACAGAACAGATACCGATATATGCCCTATGGAACGGGCAGTTATGTATGCTTCAACGCCTCAGGGGGCATTCTTGTGTATAAAGAAAAAAATGACGGAGCTAAATACGGTAAAAGGTGATCAATAAAAAAACGTAACAAACAGGGAAGATTTTTAAGGATAGTTTTATACAATAAAAATGTACTTAAATTATTTGGAATTTTAAGTACATTTTTTTATATCCTTAAATTATATTTGTTTCTTCTGCGTTTATTCCCCTATAACCTCCAAAAACACGCATATATTCGGGAATTTTTTGTCTTTCATTTTCCGGAAGGGCACAGCCGATTATTTCGAATTTCTCTTTTTGCTTTTTTAAGCTTTCGAAAATGGCATTTTCGTGAGAAAATATCGGCTTGTCCCGATTTGTGCTATTTTTATTTTTCTCGTTCTGCCTCCCTCCAGTCAAACTGAACAACAACAGGGAAATTTTTATCATTGATCAGACGGTTATAAACCTCACCGCAATTTTCGGGCAGATAAACCTCATCTACCATATCTTTAAGACTTATTCGGTTCATAGCACACAGTTTAAGTATTGCTTTTATATCGTCCCGCTGAGTAAAATATCCCGGATATGATTCATTTTTCGGACGTGCATTTGTATGCGCGCCGATAATTTGTATCCCGGGGCCGTGAACCTTTCTGTAATAGTCCACCGTAAAATTTTTATCCCTTGTGCAGCCTAAAAGTGCAATTCTTCCAAACCTTGCCATGCAGTCAAGGCATTGATTAAGTCCCGCTCCCGACCCGGTAACCTCAATAGCCGCGTTCACGCCGCCGCAGGTTAAATCTTTTACCTTTTGTGCAAAATCTTTTTCAAAAGGATCTAATGCATAATCCGCTCCGAACTTCAGCGCCTTTTCTCTTCTTTCGGCTACGGGATCTGCTGCAATGATCGGAACTGCTCCTGCCGCTTTTGCAAATTGCACTGCCATAAGCCCCAGAACACCAAGTCCCATTACAACCATAGACTCGCCGATCTCAAGTCTTGTTTTTCTGAGTGCTGCCAATGGGAAGGTTGCAATATGGCACAGTGCGGCATCCTGCATAGAAATATTTTCTTCATCAAATTTCACCGCGTTATCCTCAGAAATGACATTGATACTTTTATGCATACTCCACGACATTACCACATTGTCACCCACATTAATCGACACTACATTGCTTCCCTTGGCGATAACCGTGCCTGAACTGCTATAGCCCGTCGCTCTCGGAAACACAACAGGTTCGTTTTCACCTGAAAAAATGCTGACATTTGCATCACCCGTGATATTTGCCTTTTCTGTCCCGCAGCTTATCGTACTGAAAGCGGTTTTGACAACGATTTCGTCTGCTGACGGTTTTTGATAGTCAACATCCAATAATTCCGCAGTATTTAACTTTGTGAATACGATCTGCTTGTTTGTCATGCAGAAAACCTCCTTATATATTTATATAGTCATTGTATCACATTGACTTTTTCAAAGAAATACAATATAATATATAAAAGAGGTAAAATTATATACTAAAGCGGGGTGTTTTAGATGAATAATATAATTTCAGATGATAACTTCTTTTTTTTTAATTGGCGTTTTACAAGCTATCACTATACGGACAACACAAAAGGCTCGCCTATGAACTATCTTGCCTATATGCACAAAGGACATGCTAAAATTGTTTCCGAAAACAAAACAATCGAAATAAAAGAAGGCGATGTCTTTTTTATTCCAAATGCCCTAGGATACCAATCGTACTGGTATGGAGCCGATGAAATCAGCTTTCTTTCTTTTGGATTTTTGGAGCTTCACGCAAAAGAAAACGCAAAATTCGACCTGCAAAAGCTTCCTTATGATAAACAAATTGCGGATAAAATCATCAATATTCCCACTGACGGCACCAATGTAAAGTGCAAAACCCTTAGTCTTTTTTACGATGTTATGTCCGATGTGATCCCATATTTAACATACCATACCGAAAACAAAGAAGAAATAACTGTTGACAAAATCAAGCAGTGTATACGAAAGCATCCTCATTCCTCGCTTTCGGAAATTGCCGATATGTGTACAATAAGCCGGCCTTATTTGTATTCGCTTTTTAAAAAGGTTACCGGCATAACGCCAAATGATTACAGACAGCAGATACTATGCAAAATGGGGGTTGATATGCTGATAACCACAGATAAAAAAATCGAAGAGATCGCCTCTATGCTGAATTTCAGCTCGGGATCATATTTCAGAAAGGTGCTGAAAAAGCATACCGGATGCACACCGCGGGAAATAAGAAAAAGCCGGGCATTTTAAATTACATTTTCCTCCTGCAGCCGTCTATCTGTATGTTCTGCCCCGATATGTAGCTTGCTTCATCACCGGCAAGAAAGCAAATCAAATTTGCGTTTTCCCTGTCCGAGCCCGTCCTTCCCATAAAGGAAAGCTCGCTTTCCTGCGTATAGTCTATATCAGAATTTTCCGCCGGACTTACACTTCCGGGACAAACGCTGTTTACAAGAACACCTTCTGACGTTACCTCTTTTGCAAGAGCTTTTGTGAATAAATTTACAGCGCCTTTTGTAGTTGAATAGTGTACCATATTTGTATTTCCGTAAACACCGGCAACAGAAGATACGTTTATAATTCTTCCCCACTTGTTTTCAAGCATTTTCGGAAGCACTGCCCTACAGCAGTATACAACACCCATAATATTAACATCTATAAATTTTTTCCAAGCTTCAACGGACGTATTTAAAAATGAATCCCAGCACCTCCAAAGCGCTGCGTTATTAACAAGTATATCAATTGAGCCGAAAGCTTTTAGCGCTTTTTTTACAATATCGTTAACGCCTTCTTCGTCACTTACATCACATTTAAATATCAGTACGTCTTTTGTGTATTCTTCTACTTCTTTTTTTACTTCCTCAAGCTTTTTATAGTTTATATCTATAAGCACAAGCCTAGCGCCGTTTCGCGCAAGTACGATCGCCGTTGCTCTGCCTATTCCTACTGCCGCGCCCGTTACAAGCGCTGTCTTATTATTTAAATTAATCATAGTTGGTCTCCTTTTTTATCCGTTTAACACGGTGTATTTTCCAAGCCTTTAATCGGATCGATAAAGCCTTTATACGACGGTCATTCCGCATCAACTGATATGCCACCGAATAAAAATACAATGGGGCATATTTATACAAAAGCGGGGGAATATTTCCATATATACTGTCTCTTCACATATTATCTCTTATGGTCTTAACTTTTTTCAAAAGCGGCTGTGACATTGTTGCAAGTTCGTCATATTCATAAACGGTCAAATACATGCAACAACCAAGCTCACCGCCGATTTTTCTCAAAATCCCACATTCTCCGCCTGCAAGAAAAAGAAAGGGTATATTGATGTTTTCCTTTAGCATATTGATAATTTTCAGGTTTTCAAGCTGTTGTTCCATTGTTTCTGCCCATGTAACTATTTTTGAAATATCTGCGCCGCGGTTTTGATGCTCCAAAGCAATCTCAAGCACTCTTTCAGCGGGGGTATATTTTTGAATGTGTGATGAGATCAGCACCTGTGAACCCTTTGCGTGCAGTTTTTCTATAAGGTCTTTTTGTTTGTTTATTGCATCGGGTGATGTTGCGACCTCGTCCGGCTGCTTATCAAACAAATCTCCGATAACATCGCATAATGTTGCCCCGCAGTCCGCTAATTCCAAAAGCTCTTGCGCAAGAGTCTCATCGGTTTTCCCGGCGTTGCTTGCGTAACGGTAGTCGGTTACATACACAGGCTTATCAGTATAGGAAAAAAGCTCCTTATATATTTCTGTTTTCCGATATTCGGGCTTCAGCTGCTCAAACTGCATTCCGAAGGCTTCTGCACCGCATGGCAGGGATTTGTCAATAAGTTCTTTTATTCTGCCGGGATTATCTGCCTGCACCATAACGGTAAGAATTGCTTTATCGCTGTTTAAAAAACTCTTTTTCATAATGTTAACACCTTCCCATAGCATTTCTTCCGCCGTCAATCATTATATTTTCACCGTTGATAAATTGACCTTTTTCCGACGCAACAAAAAGGCATAAATCAATTATTTCCTGAGGGTCTGCCGCCCTGCCCAAAAGAGTTTTCATATTAGCCATATTTGCCCTTGTTAAAACGGGCCCCGGAGAGATACAAACACATCTTATATTATATTTCGCGCCGTATCGGGCAATGGATTTTGTGAGCCCGAACATAAGCCCGGCTTTTGATACGGGATAATCCATGCCGTATCCGTCCCCCTCCATTCCTGTTATCGACCCAATATTTATTATAAGACCGCTGTTTTGTTCTCTCATCTGTTTTAAAACGGCATGTGCAAAATAAAAGGGTCCCTTTAAATTCACATCAATTCCCCAATCATATACATCTATAGGGACATCCGGAAATTCGGGGTACTTATTGGGGTTGACATTTCTCATTCTTACTGCCGTACCGCCTGCAAAGTTTGCCATAATATCAATGCTGCCAAAAAGTTCAACAGTTTTGCTGACCGTAAGACAGACCTGAGAATAATCACGGACATCACACACGATCCCAACAGCTTTTCCGTTATGTTTTGAATTTATTTCATCAACTTTTTCATCAAGCGCTTCCTTATTTACATCACAAAGAACAACATTTGCGCCAAGCTCTGATAGATTTTGAGCAAACAGAAGGCCCATTCCCGAAGCAGCCCCTGTGGAAATTGATGTTTTTCCTGAGAAATCCATAAATAACACCTCTTTTAATAATATTTTACATTATTGTATATAATTTAAAATCTGCCTGCAATGATTAAAATGGTGTAATATTGATGTTTATGGTATAATTTTGTGCAATTAATTTGATTTATATTGAGGATTATGGTATAATAGCATAGAGGTGACAGATAATGGATCTGAATGATATTATTATTACGGATATTTTAGACGTTGTGACAATATTCTCCCCTAAGGGAAGGGTTGAAAAAATGAATAATCGAAAATGCAGCGGCCTGTCCTTTACAGCGGATGGCCAGATAACATATATCCATAAAGGGAAATCCTTTATATCCGACCGTGATCACGCAGTTATTTTACCAAAGGGGCAGAGCTACACTATACATAGAAATAAAGAAGGTAAATTCCCGGTCATAAATTTTGAAGGCGAAAATCTTATTTCTGACACAATAACAGTACTGCCTGTCAAAAATGTCGAATCTTTAATAAAAGAATTTGAACAAATGAAAAAGCTGTTTCTTTTAAAAAACAATAGGTTAGCCGTTATGAGTATATTTTATAATATTTTAAATATTATTGCCCGCGGTGAAAATTTTGCGTCAAGTCCCCTTGCTGCTGCGATAAATTATTTGGAAAATAATTATTGCCGTGATATTACTAATGCAATACTGGCACAGCAATGCAAATTGAGCGAGGAGTATTTCAGAAAAATGTTCAAAAAAATATACACGATATCACCGAAGCAGTATGTTATAAATATGAGAATAAATAAGTCAAAACAAATGCTGGCAGAAGGTATTTTGAAAATAAATGCGATTGCCGAACAATGCGGATTTTCAAATCCGTATCATTTCTGCCGTTTTTTTAAACAAAAAACCGGATTAACGCCGTCTGAGTATATGAAACGGAATAAAACATATAAAATATAAGATATGTTTCATTCTATACCGCATCATGCGGGAAAAATACGGGGATTTTTTCGGATCGACAGTAATATCTTTGCAGTTTTGATGACATATTTTTACGGCAGATACATTTAAATCGGAGCTGACGCTGCCATTGACGGCTGCAATGTTTTTATGCTCCGTTTCGAATAAGCCTAACAAAGCGCTGCTCCGATTTAAAAATTTATTGTTAAATCATAACTGATTTGCTTAATATAAACATATATTATTTGGGATTTTAACTATTGATTTAATTAATTTTTTGTGGTATAATTTAATAATAACAGCAAACGGAGTGATATGATGAGTGCAAGATTGAATATTTTTTGCGGTCATTATGGCAGCGGAAAAACCGAAGTAGCACTGAATTATGCCATAAAGCTTGCAAATGAGGGGAAAAAAGTAACGATCATTGATTTGGACATTGTAAATCCTTATTTTCGTACCGCGGACGCAAGAAAAATATTAAATGAACACGGTATTGAGCTTATTGCTTCCGAATTTGCAAATTCAAACCTTGATATGCCGACGGTGCCGCAGGAAATTAAAAAAGTATTTTATGATAAAAAATCAAATATTATTTTTGATGTAGGCGGAGATGACGACGGCGCTTATGTTCTCGGTCAATACAACAGCTTTTTTAAAAATGAGCCTTATCGTATGATTTTTGTGGTCAGTACAAAAAGACCGCTTACGGGAACTTGCGATGAGCTTTTTGAAATGGCAAAAAATATTGAACACGCGTCACGCCTTAAATTTACCGATATTGCGAATAATACGAATCTTGGCAAGTTAACAACAGAAGATACCTTGCTTTCAAATTATGAGCAGATCAGTAAATTGTCGGAAAAGATGGGAATACCTGTCAGCATGCAGTGCGGACTGGAAAAGTCTTTGTCAAAGCTTCCCAAAGAATTTGATGACCGGAAATTCCCCATGAATATATATATAAAAATGCCTTGGGAACTATAGAATTTGTGTTTCCTCAGCGTTTTATCCATAAGTCCATACAGAAAGGAAGAAAAGCAATGAATAAAGTAACTTTTCGTGAAGACAGATGTAAAGGCTGCGAGCTTTGTGTGAATGCATGCCCGAAGCAAATTATTAAACTTGCGGAAGACAGGCTTAATGCAAAGGGCTTCAGACCGGCCCGGATTACCGAACAGGAAAAATGTATAGGCTGCGCTTTTTGTGCAACAGTATGTCCCGATGTGGTAATTACGGTAGAAAAAGACGTATAATGAGAGGTGGATATAATGAGTGAAAAGGTTTTAATGAAAGGAAATGAAGCTATCGGAGAAGCCGCAATCCGTTCAGGATGCAGACATTTTTTCGGTTATCCGATAACTCCGCAGACGGAATTATCCGCATACATGGCAAAGAAAATGCCGAAAATCGGCGGTGTATTTTTACAGGCTGAGAGTGAAGTGGCAGCCATTAATATGGTATACGGTGCCGCAGGTGCGGGCGCGCGCGCGATGACAAGCTCATCAAGCCCCGGTATCAGCTTGAAGTCTGAGGGTATTTCTTACATAGCAGGTGCGGATTTGCCGTGTGTTATTGTGGATATTGTAAGAGGAGGCCCCGGCTTGGGCGGGATCCAGCCGGCGCAGTCGGATTATTTCCAGGTGACAAAGGGCGGCGGACACGGTGATTATCATTTGATAGTTTTTGCGCCGAATTCGGTGCAGGAAATTGTATCGCTTACAGCTGATGCGTTTAATAAATCGGAAGAATACAGAGTACCCGCAATGATTCTCGGTGACGGTACATTGGGCCAGATGATGGAGCCGGTAGACTTTGATTCCGTTCCCGAACCGAAAAAAGCCGATAAAAGCTGGGCTACAACAGGTACCGGCTTAAAGAGGGAACATAACATTATAAATTCGCTTTATTTATCACCTGAGGCGCTTGAAAAGACAATCATTGAGCGTCAGAAAAGATATGATATTATAAAGGAAAAAGAGCAGCGCTATGAAGCTCATGATATAGAGGATGCAGACATCGTTGTAACTGCTTACGGGACAACGAGCCGTGTTGTTGAATCGGCTGTCAAAACGCTTCGCAGTGAAGGTTTAAAAGTCGGTGTAATCAGACCTATTACATTATGGCCGTTCCCTGATAAAATTTTTGCAGAAGCTGCAAAAACCGCTAAGGCATTTCTTTCGGTAGAAATGAGTATGGGACAAATGGTCGAAGATGTAAAAATTGCAGTAAACGGAAAAGCACCCGTATACTTCTTCGGAAGAACAGGAGGTATTATTCCGACTCCTCAGGAAATAATTGAGGAAGTAAGAAAAATTGCAGGAGGTTTAAAATAATGGCTATAGTATTTCAAAAACCACATGCTTTAACAGACGCGCCTTTCCATTATTGCCCGGGCTGCACACACGGTATATGTCACAGACTTGTTGCCGAAGTGTTGGATGAATTGGGAGTTGAGGGCAATGCAATCGGTGTCGCGCCGGTTGGATGTGCGGTTATGGCTTATGATTATTTTAATTGCGATATGCAGGAAGCAGCTCATGGAAGAGCTCCTGCCGTTGCAACAGGTATAAAAAGAGTACATCCCGATAAGGTAGTATTTACATATCAGGGAGATGGTGATTTGGCTGCTATCGGAACAGCTGAAACAGTTCATTCTGCTGCAAGAGGCGAAAATATCACCATTATATTTATTAACAATACAATTTACGGTATGACCGGAGGACAGATGGCTCCGACAACACTTCCGGGTCAGGTCACTCAGACATCGCCGTACGGACGTGATATCAAAACGCAGGGAAATCCTATAAGAGTTTGTGAAATGTTATCGACTCTTGACGGACCAAGTTATATAGCAAGAGTTGCATTGGATTCTGTACCGAATATAAAAAAGGCTAAGGCTTCAATTAAAAAGGCATTTCAAAATCAGATAGAAGGAAAAGGATTTTCACTTGTTGAAGTACTTTCTACCTGTCCTACAAACTGGGGATTATCTCCAATAGAAGCAATAAAGAGATTGCAAAAAGATATGCTTCCTTATTACCCATTGGGTGTATACAAGGACATTGATAATGAAAATAAGTAAGGAGGATCACAAAAATGACTGATAATATTATTATAACCGGATTCGGCGGCCAGGGTATCCTCTTTGCCGGAAAGATATTAGCATATACAGCATTGGTTAAAGGCAAGCAATTATCATGGTTGCCGTCATACGGACCTGAAATGAGAGGCGGCGCCGCAAATTGCCATGTTATCGTTTCGGATGAACCGGTAGGATCACCGATCATCATTACGCCAAATATTCTCATAAGCATGAATAAGCCGTCGCTGGATAAGTTTGAAAATGATGTATTGCCGGGCGGAACCATTATTTATGATAAAACACTTATTGACAGAGATATAAAAAGAAATGACGTTAAGATCGTTCCGGTTGAAGCAACGGGAATTGCAACAAAGGAAGCAAAGGCTAATATGGCAAATATGATCATGATCGGCGCATTGCTGAAAAATACTGAAATATTTACACTGGAAGAAATAAGGGCAGGAGTTGAAAAAGCAGTACCACCCACAAAGAAAGATTTGATAGATTATAACATGAAATTAATCGAAAGAGGTTATAATTTATAATTGTGGACAAGATGTTCCCGCCGTAATCGGCGGGTTCCATATTTGTAGTCAGTGAGAGTACAATCTCCCACTGATTACAGCGCAAGCTTTGCCTGCGCTCTTGTCCTCGCCCAAGACGGGACAAGCCATTATTGAACAGTGACTGCCAAAAATCTTGAAATTACCGCTGTCATATGATATTTTCAGTGTATTTGATCAACAATTCATAAAAGCGAACGTCAGCGAATATTTTAATAAATGTTAAGGCGGTATACAGTGATCGCAATAATTGTTTCTGCATCTACATATATAAGAAAGGATGTGTTTATATGGCAGCTGCAAAAAAAGCAAAGGGACTGACATTTAAAGGAAAACCGATCTACCGGAAGGGTAATAAGATCTATTACGGGAATCTTGAGGATAAATTAATATTGGAAATTGAAATTCTCGAAACAAAAAAAGTCGGTGATATTGATGTTTCAACAAAGGTAAAATTCAGTATCCAGGATAATACCGTAGATGAAGTAGGTACCGGGATCAATTATCGGACTGGTGAAAGAAATGATCTTTACAAGGCATTTGATATTGGTTCATGGTGGTTACAGGACGCGTTAAGTACAATGTAATACAAAGACTGCTGCCGATATGTGTTTTATTTTTGGCGCAGTCTTTTCTTTTAAGAAAAAGAATCGTTTCATTAAAATATGTAAAGGAGATTCACAATGACGAGGTATGAAGAACTGATTTACCTTTTGGAAAGTTTTAAAAGCGGATATATAGGGCTTGAATATTTTTGTTCTGAATTTTACAGAGTATACTTTGATATAAAAGCGGATGAGAAAAAAATACCTCACAATATTGATAAATTCATGAAAGAGCTTGCATTGATGTGCATACGATACTCTGATGATGAATATTCACCGAATGCATATTATTCGGAAAAGGACATGATCACCAAAATAGGCTGTTGGGGAAAAACGATCGGGGAAAAAAATGCTTGATAAAGATGGTTTTTATCTGTTGATACAATAAGACCTGGTGTCGGAATGTTAAAAATTACTGTAATCGCGGACAACAAGATTGAACGCCCGTGTAAAAATAAAAGATAGGAGATATGAGTTATGTCGAAATCAAAAGAAAATTCTCAAATGTTAAAGATTGCATTACTGCAAATATCACCGTGTAAAACGTTGGAGGAGAATTTAAATAAAGGAACTGATTTTTGCAAAAAAGCAAGCAGGATGGGTGCAGAAATTGCTCTATTTCCCGAAATGTGGAGCAACGGATACAACATTTACAACAGACCTGTTGAAGAATGGAAGGCTGAAGCAATTTCTCTAAACAGTGATTTTGTTCTTTCATTTCGTGATCTTGCAAAAGAATTGAAAATGGCAATAGGGATTACTTTGCTTGAAAAAACCAATGATCTGCCGCGTAATACATTAATCCTTTTTGATAGATTCGGAGAAAGAGCATTAACTTATTCAAAGGTACATACCTGTGATTTTGATGTAGAACGGAATTTAATGCCGGGTGAAGATTTTTATGTGTGTTCGCTTAATACCGGCTGCGGTGATGTGAAGGTGGGGGCAATGATTTGTTTTGACAGGGAATTCCCTGAGAGTGCAAGAATCTTAATGCTAAAAGGCGCGGAGCTTATCTTAGTTCCCAATGCCTGTCCTATGGAAATCAACCGCCTTTCGCAGTTACGTGCAAGGGCCTTTGAAAATATGTTATCGATCGCTACGTGCAATTATCCTTACGGCGTTCCCGACTGCAACGGCGCTTCAAGCGTCTTTGACGGTATGGCATATCTTCCGGATTCGGAGGGCTCTCGGGATATTTGTATTTTGCAGGCAGGGAAAGAGGAGGGGATTTATACTACCGAGTTGAATTTGAAACAACTTAGGGATTATCGTAAAAATGAGGCGTTTGCAAATGCATATCGGCATCCGAAAAAATATATGCTTTTAGTCGATGAAAAAATTGAAGAACCATTTATTCGGATTGATTACAGGGGTTGAGTTGATATATCATAAAGATGTACTCCCTTTTTCATGAAAGAATATGAGTTTGTTGACATGTATGCTGCCGATTGTGGCAGTGATAATGAGTAACAATAAAACTGCGTATAAGATATCCCCCGCCTTTGAGCGGGGGTATATTTATAACTGCGCACATGTTGTCCCCCGCCGTAATCAGCGGCGGGTTTCAATATTTGTAATCAGCGAGAGTGCAATCTCCCATTGAATACAGCAAAGCACAGCCTGGGCTTTTGTCTTTATTGAATAACGTGACAAGCCCTTATTAAATTTTTTTATTAAAATAAAAAAAACTATTGACAAACTAAAGCTACAAGTGTAAAATATAGATAGTAGCTACAAATGTAATTATATAAACGGGGGGTTTTTATATGTCAATGGTAAAACAGGTTATAACCGATTCGGAATACGCAATAATGAAGATTTTATGGCGTGAGGATAAAAAGCTGATGGTAGGAGATGTATGCAATTTACTGGAGGGAAAGGAGTGGACGCCATCGACCGTGTCGACACTTATGCAGAGATTGGCTAAAAAGGGTGTTATCGGTTATGAAAAGAAAGGAAAGGCAAATTATTATTATCCCATTCTTAAACAAGAGGAATACAATGTAAACGAATCCCGTTCATTGCTCTCAAAGCTGTATGACGGTTCATTAAAAAATTTTGTTGCATCACTCGTACAAAGCGACGCAATATCAAAAGATGAAATTGATGATTTAAAAAAGATGTTTGAGCTTGAATAAGAGGCCGGAAGAATATATGGGCCGTTAAAAACTATTCTTATAAATGAACAACACAGCTTTTGCCCTTGTTTAATAACAGGACAAGCCCTTATTGAAAACAATTCCGGAATCAGTATGAAAGGATGGAATAAATGCTTGAAAATTTATACACAACCAAAATGAGCAGCAGTAAAAGGATGCTGCAAAGGCGATTTGCAAAAATACGTTCCAAAAACAGCAAAATAGCAAAAACAATGTCACTTGTTATGACGCTTGCACTTACAATTGCATTTAGTGCCGCAACCGTTGTTATGGCAGTTTCTCAAGATGACGGGTTGGAGCATTGGGATAAAAATGAGATATATTATCTATCGGGAATAAAATTCAGTATAGATATCGGTAATAATCCTATTCCGGACTGGGCCGAAGAATTTGCAGGCGATAATGGTACCGTAGATGTCAATATCGGCGAATATGCATTCAGGGATACAAAGGGGAATATCAGAAATTCTATCATAGGTACCTTTTCATCGGGAAGCAATATATTAAGATTAAGTCAGACTGTTTCACTTTTGGATTACGAAAACAGATATATAATGAATTTCAGCGGACTGCCCGAAGAATTAACGAACGACTTTAATATTCAGCCCGATGACGGCAGACATATACGCATTACATTTGAACTTGATGATGAGGGTATTATGATCAATCCTGCAATGGAATTTTTAGAATTATCAGAAGAAATGAATTTTGATGCGTCAGAGATAGCCGATACTGTATTCAGACCGGAAAAAGCAGATATACTCGGAGATTTTGACCGCACATATCTTAATATTGTTAATTCGGTTTCAGATTCATCATTATTTTTGGATTTTGAAAAAAACAACTATAAAAACCGGACGGTCAATGGCATTGACGTAGAAATCCTTTATGCAGCCAATGATAAAATGGTGATCAAAGCCGATTCGCAATATGATGAAATAAAAAACATAAAAGCAAGCGTCTATAATGCCGACGGTCACAGAGTAAGCTCATTAGGAGGAATCCAAAAGGATGAAAACGGCTATAAAGCAAAAATATATAATGACAGCACGCAGGCAGAAGTAACTGCCGACGGAAAAACGATAACGCTGTATGCGCCAAAGCCCATAGATGGAAGGCAGTCAAGCACCTTAAAGTATTCGGATGAAGAATATTACGCAAGCTTTATAAGCAAAAACACATACCGCATCGAGCTTGGCATGTATGGTGAAAATGATGAACTGATATATCGCTGGCTGGAATATGCAACGGTACAATAATGTATAACTGCGTACAAGGTATTCCCACCGCCTTTGCAGGCGGGCTGCAGTTACATATCTGTAATCAGTGTGAGAGTACAATCTCCCACTGATTACAGCACTGCTGTGCAGTGCTCTTGTCCCCGTTGAATAACGGGACAAGCCCTTATTGAAAATAACCGGTAGGACGTGACTGTTCAGGGCTGTTTCTCTGATCGGATCACGTCCGGCATTGTTCTTTATAATATTTTTACAAAGCATTTTATTGTTTGGATATTTTAATGTTTGATACGTTTATCAAGCTTAACGGCAAGATATGTTCCTATACTTTGGAATAATTGCACCAAAATTATAAGAATAATCACCGCAATGATCATAACGAGATATTTATAACGATAATAGCCGTAGTTGATCGCAATTTTACCCAAACCGCCTCCGCCTATGATACCGCTCATTGCCGTATAACCGAGAATGGTGGTTATTGCAATGGTGATATTTGAAATAAGAGAAGGTACACTTTCAGGGATCATTACTTTAATTATAATTTGTATCGGTGATGCGCCCATGCTTTGCGCAGCTTCTATAATATTAGGGTTTATCTCCCTTAAGCTGCTTTCAATCAGGCGCGCGACAAACGGGAACGCCGCAATTACCAGCGGGACGATCGACGCCGTTGTTCCAACGCTCGTGCCGACAATCAGCCTTGCCAAAGGAAAAACCATAATCATAAGCAGAAGAAAGGGAATGGAGCGGAGAAGATTAATTACAACATTCAATATATGCATAAACGCCTTTGGAAGAGGAAGTATGCCGTCCTTTTCTCCTGCCACTAGCAAGACGCCTAAAGGAAGCCCTATTATTACCGCCGCAATGGTTGACACCACCGTAACGTAAAATGTTTCCCATAGGCCAAACGGCATTTCTTCAACCATAATTGTCAATGCCTCTGATACCGCTTCCGGGGATAATATTTTATCAAACATTGTTATTGACCTCCTCTGTAATCACATTTTTATTTTTATTAAGATATGCTATGGCACGGGCTATAATATCATCGTCATTCTCAAATCCCAGTATCATACTGCCGTATACCCTATCCCCAAGACATTTTGTGGAAGCGTAAAGGATATTCGCCGCAATATGTTCATCAATTGCCATTTGCGTTATTATAGGCTCGCTTGCGGCTAAAGCGCCGTTAAATACAACTCTTAATTGACGCTGATCTGTGTCATTGAGCAAAACTTCATTTGAACCGTCTGGGAATACAAGCCTTTTTGCGGCATCCGACCGGGGATTTGCAAAGATTTCCGAAACATCTCCTTCTTCAACGATTTTACCCTCGTCAAGAATAGCCACCTTATTGCATATGTCCTCAACCACACTCATCTGATGGGTAATTATAATTACAGTTATTTTCAAACGTTTATTGATATCACGGATCAATTCAAGAATGGCGTGTGTCGTTTTTGGATCCAATGCGCTGGTTGCCTCATCGCAAAGCAAAACTTTGGGGTTTGTTGCCAATGCCCTTGCAATTGCTATTCTTTGCTGCTGCCCGCCGGAAAGCTGTGCCGGATATGCATTTGCTTTATCGGGCAGTTCAACAATATTTAAAAGTTCAAGAGCTTTCTTTTTAGCTTCTGATTTTTTTACTCCGGCAAGCTCAAGAGGAAAGCATATATTGTCAAGACAGCTTCTCTGCATCAGCAGATTAAAACCCTGAAAAATCATTGCTATATTCCGACGAACTTTTCGCAGCTGTGATTCTTTCAGTGTTCCTATATCCTGTCCGTCTATTATTACCGAGCCTTCGGTCGGACGTTCAAGCATGTTAATACAGCGGACAAGAGTGCTTTTGCCTGCACCACTCATTCCGATTATACCATATATATCACCGTCTTGAATCGTCAGATCGATATTATTAAGTGCAGATATTTGCTTGTCTGCAGTGGTAAAACTTTTTGATAAGTTTTTTATCTCTATCATATTATCCCCTCCCGTTTCGTAAACTTTTGCTGATTGTATCGCTTATAATCTAAGCGAATATGTCCCCGCCTGTTTTGGCGGGGGCTTCATATCTGTGATCGATGCGAGAGTACAAGCTCCCGCTGATTACAGCGCTGCTGAGCAGCGTTCTTGTCCTCGTTTGATAACGGGACAAGCCCTTGCCGAACAAAAAAGATGAGATTGTTTAGTATCCATAAATACAAACGCATCAGCCGCAAAATATTTGCAGCCGATGTGTTGTGAATTTATTATTAATCCCTCTTTTGCTATTCTGCTTTTATCGCGTCCAAAGATGTTTGTTTTCCACCGTAAATGCCCATCGGTTCAACGTGGATCGCAGCAACATTCGAAAGTTTTGTTCCGTTTTCCTTGTTAAAATCCTCTAGATAAGGAGCATGCTGGAAATAGTTTGCATCAATTTCACCGCTGTCAACAACATTATTTGGCTGAATATAATCCGTAAATTCGATAATATCAAGAGTTATGTTCCTTGCGGCAAGAATATCTTTTGCAACCGCAAGAATTTCGGCGTGGGGCGTAGGAGATGCCGCAACCGTAATAACACTGCCGCTTAATTCATCGTAATTTACATCGGTTGCGTATCCGTCGCCGGGATCTGATACTATACTTATAACAGCCCCGTTGTAATTTTGTTCAATAAAATCCGCAACGGCCTGACTTTTAAGGGCAGCAACCAAAGCCTTTATTTTTGGTGTTTCTTCATTGCCTTCTTTTACGGCAAGAATATTACTGTATGCAGAAGACGAGTCTTCAATCGCAAGAGAATCGCTGACCGGATTTATTCCGGCAGGAATAGCGTAATTTGAATTTATTATTGCATAGTCAACATCCTGTAAAATATTGGGGATCTGAGCGGCTTCGACTTCTTGAAATTGCAGGTTGTATGGATTTTCTGATATATCCTTTATTGTTGCGGTAATCCCTGCTCCGTCGGCAAGTGTGATGTAGCCGTTATTTTCAAGTAATAACAAAGCCCTTGCTTCATTTGTCGTGTCGTTTGGAACGGCGATTTCAAGACCTGTTGATGAACCGCAGGCAGTCAGACCTGCCACAACCAAAAGTGCTGATAATATTGATATTGTTTTTTTCATAATAAAAACTCCAATCTTTTTTATTTTAACCGGCATATCAATATATGTTCGGTTTATGGAAAATATTATGTCAAAAAACGCAAAAATTAAATCCATTAACCGCAATATCCATCTCCGATATTAAATATTATAATATAAAAAGCTTTATTTGTCTAATACATGAAAAATATATTTTGATATAAATAAAATCTATAACTCAGACCGATATGTCTCCCGCCGTTATCGGCGCAGGGACCCATATCTGTGATCGATATGAGAGTACAAGCTCACACTGAATACAGAGCCGCATAGCTGTGCTCTTGTTCCCGTTTGATAACGGAACAAGTCCTTATTGAACTCAAACGGAAATCAGCTTATATATTTATTCAAATAATCCTTGATCTCTTCTATATATAGTTTACCCATATCGCTCAATAAATTATTTTTTTTGATTATATATCCTATTTCCATTTCGTTGTTAATGTTTGTTTCGTCATCTTCAAAAGGAATTGCCGCATAATCGGTGCCGTTAAGCTCTTCGCAGATAATGCCAGAACAGATAGTATAACCGTTGAGTCCCACCATCAGATTAAGCACAGTTGCTCTGTCGCATACCTTTATACTTTGAGGATATTCGTTTGTACTGAGAATTTCTTCGGCAAAATAAAAAGAACTGTTGCCTCCCTGTTCAAAGGAAAGACACGGATAATTTTTTAACTGTGAAAAGGATATCGATTTATTCTTTGCCAGCGGATGACCTTTCCAAAGATATACGTATGCTTTGCAGACTATCAGCTTATGAAATTCAAGGTTATTTGTGTTTAAGAGCTTTGTTATTATTTTTTTGTTAAATTCGCTTAAATATAATAAACCGATTTCACTTTTCAGTGTTGCAACATCGGAAATGACGTCATAAGTTTTTGTTTCACGAATGGCAAACTCATATTTTAAAATATCGGATTTTTTCACCATTTCCACAAAAGCCTTTACGGCAAAAGAATAGTGTTGAGTGGATACGCAGAATTTTTTCTTGAAATTCCCGTCTTTTCCGTATTTTTCAAGCAGGTTTTCGTATTGCTGGTATATTTGACGAGCATATAATATAAATTCTTCACCGTCATTTGTAAGCGTAACGCCTCTGCCGCTTCTGTGAAAAATTGTAATTCCTATTTCTTTTTCAAGCTCTTTGATTGCACTTGTCAAAGAGGGTTGAGTTATATATAAAATTTCAGACGCTTTATTAAGAGAACCGGTTTCGGAAATGGTTATAATATAATATAATTGCTGAAGAGTCATATAATCCGCCTTTCCTCAAAATCCGTAGTGGGCATAATACACGGAAATTATTATTAATATAATATCATACATTTATTTTTTTTTCAAGAAAAAAATTTTCTTATATTTATTAATATAAATTGTGATGTAAAAGTTAAATAAGGTTACTGCATTAAATTCAACAATTGATAAAGCTTTATAATAAAACCCATTAGCAGTAACCTCATCTGATATTTATATTATGTTTTTAAATCAAAGTAATGTTATCAAGCTTGTTTTAAATGGAGCTTGATACTGTTGAAATCTGCAATAGGAGCGTTAGCTCCTCAGCATTTCAGCGAGAGATTGTACTCTCTCACCAATTACAGATATGGAACCTGCCGCCGGCAAGCGGCGTGTTCCATATTTACAGCCCATACCGCAAAAGAGCCCTTTTGTCGTTAACCAATCCTATGGAGTAAAAATCAATATCTTTGAAATACACCTTTTCACCGTCATAGCCCTTTATTCTGTCATGCACTCTTGCATATTTGAAAAACATATATGAATCCTTTCTCAGCTTAAAATTGAGATTGCTTGGATTTTCATCAACAAAGTTCTGATACTGGCCGCAGCAGACAAAATTATTGTAATTTCTTGTTTCCTGCACAAAATCATTCATATATGTATCATATAAATACGGATATTTTTCTTTCCAGATATCGCTTGTAACATCCACGCCCGACAAGTCATTTTCATCCTTTGACGATACACGTTTTATAAATATATCTCCATTTTGAAAATCGGTATTATGCATAACCTCATAGGAATTATCATATGTGTTCGGATCCATTCCGGGATAACAGTCTATAAAAATATTATTTGCAACCGATGTGCCGCCTCCCCCGTTCCAATGAATTGTACTGAAGAAAAACGGGCCTCTTTGTACTATATCGTAAAAATAATTTCCGTATACTTCATTGTATATAGCATGATCGTCAAAATAAATTGCGGTATATCCATACAAATCATAACTGTGCGGATTTTTTATATTATATATAAAATTATGTTTTATGACATTACCTACTTCACTCGGATCTCTGCCAAGATATATCGCGGCGCCGTCTGTAATTGTTTTTACAACGTCATGTATTTTATTATATTCTATTATATGGTCATTCCCGTGAATATATATACATGTACCGCTCAAATCATGCATATCACAATGGCTTACCTTATTGCCCACTCCCCATATATTTACGGCGCTTTTCGAGGCGACGTCAAGTCTGTTTATTCGTGTAATATGGCAATTATATACCGTATTGTTGGCGGGAATAAGTTTTTTTCTGTTTCCCCCTCCCAGCAGCACGCCGCCGGAACCAAGATCATACATATCACAGTTTGAAATAAGATGATCCCGTCCTCCGTTCCCGTCCCATGCTGCATATGCATACAAATATCCGTGCCAGTCACCGATCATTTCGTGCTGAGGTATCGGCTCAAACCCTTCTAAATATTCTCCGTGTCCGGTTGTTTTTTCTTCCGGGACGATCGACGTCCCCTGTCCAACCTGTACTGCAATCATTCCCAAATTTCTGAATGTGCAATTATCAATGTTAACGCTTTCTCCGCCGCCTATATAAACACCCGATCCCCGTGAATTTTCGAATACAATTCCCTGGAATTTAATATTTTTTGCTCCGATAAATGAAATCATTGGTGTATCCAGCACCGAAAGCTGAAGAAACGCGGACGACATATCTATATCTTGAGGCGGATAAAAATATAATTTTTTATTTTCAATATCAATATAATATTCTCCCGGCTCTGAAATTTCTTCGAGTAAATTTAAGATTTTCCATTTTGTTTCCGTGTCCTCCTTAATTGAAAAACGCGAGCATGTGGACAGTGTTAATGTTCTGTTTTTTGTATCTATTTTTTCAATTTTTATCGTATCATCCGCATAACCGACGCAAAGATAACCGGTGATGTACGCATCCTTTGCCTTTGCCCATTTGTCGCCTCTTTCAATTACATATCCTATTATCGGCTTCTTTAAATTAAAATCATGTCCGTTTATAAGATCGTTTCCGCCCTCTATGACCTTGTTCATCGGAATAAATTTTTTCTCTTTCGGGTATTCGCTGACCTTTTGCGGTTTTGAATTTATAAACAATTCGTTTGCAGACGGTATATGCATTCTTCTAAATCCCCTTATCCCGTACTCCGCAAGCTCTATATCATATCCGGATAAATCCAGTTCATATACCTCATCTCTTATTTTTTCTTCTATTATTCGCTCTTTTATACTGTTATCCGTTATTTTCTTTGCCAGAGAATTGTCAAGTATGATCCCCCCGTCAAATATTACCTTTTCATCATTATAGGCCTTATATACTGCGGGTTTATCATCCTTTGTAAAACGGATCGTATTTTTTATAAAATACCGCCCTCCTCTTATGTTTACCGTAATATCTTCTTCATCTGTATTTTTGATATAATCTCTTGCTTCTTCAATTGTATTAAACGGCGCCTCAAAGCTTCCGTCGCCGGCTGTATTCTTATTTGCTTGTACATAAATATTCATTTTTTCTCTCCTAAATTTTTTATTTAATAAGGGCTTGTCCCGTCATGCGACGAGGGCAAGAGCAAAGTTTCGCTGTTATAGAGCCTGATATTTTAATAATCAGTAAACAAGCCCCAAATAATGGGGCTTGTCGAAAATATCATCTATTTAATTTTTATTTTGTCAGCATATCGAGTACAGGCGTCATCTGTTCATTCCAGAATAATACCTTTAATTTTTGTCCTTCCGTATACGGTACCGAAAGAACGTCTGTGCCGTCAATTGTCATTGCAATATCCTCCGCATCAACTGCAATAAGCTTATCATTTTCATTATATACTGCGATGTATGCATTAAATGCCTGACCCGTAACATTCTCATTGAATGTGATTGTTACATTTGCGCCATCATAAGCCGCCTGTGCGCCTGCTTCTGTAATACCCTCAATATATTCATCAGCCGGTTCTGTTTGTCCGGCAGGTCTTGTAACAAGAACATCCTTCAATGCAACCTTATACTGACCGTTGTTTTCCTTATCACTTTGTGCGCTAAAGGACATTGTTTCAACATCCTCAGCAGTCATCGGTGGCATTGTATAGGTTACAACTTCCACTCCGTCAAAGTACAATGTTGCCTGATCGCCGTTAACAACAGCCTTATACTCATGCCATACTTTATCCTGAATTTCAGCGGGAAGATCCGCATATGCATATGCAGTTGACCATGTATCACCAAACAGTCTGTATTCAAGATATCTTATTTCAGAGGTATTTACACAAGGTGTAAACCACAGCTTATAGCCGTCATTATTTACATATGTGATGAAATCTCCCTTGTCCGCATGAGGATCTTCTAATGCCCGTTCCTTATTGAACAGGAAGTCGGCGCTTAATGTATAATTCGGTCCGAAATCGGGCTTATTGTGTTTAGTTATTGATATTGTAGCAGTCGGTCCGAACCATGTATAGAGCATAACACCGTTAAATTGATCATTTGGTCTGTAAGCCCATCTGCTGTTGTTGTTTCCGTACCATTCAACAGTATCGGTAAGATTATCGGGTGACAGAGGGAAATAATTGCTGTCAAACTGCCAGTCATAAGCTGTTACATTGTTGTTTGTAATGGTCTGGTATCCGTAATATCCCGGAACGCCCGGAACTTCCTCATAATCACCCGGCGTCTGATATTCCATGTCATCGGCAATTATTATTTCATCCTCGGTATCATAAAAATACTTGTATTCAATTTCAAGATCCTGTAATAAGGCAACCCCCTTACCATCTGCTCTCGGTGCCTGGACCCTTACAAGTACCATATTATAGTTTCCGGCCTCTATGGCGTCTTTGTTCTTCAAAGTAAATCTTTGTCCCCATACATCTGTCCACATTACCGTTCTGAGTATATTATTTGAAACGTTTACTCCTGCATTTTCCAAAACAGATTCCGGAGTTTTATTTCCGTATCCGTATCTGTACAGTCTTATTTCCGTATCGGGGAGCGAAAGATTATCCTGATAATATGCAGTATCTGAACCGAATGCCTTGACATTTGTTATATAGGTATTTTTAGGCAATTTTACATATACATAGGTGTCTTCCGTTGCTTCCCATCCGGTAAACTCATATGAATAATACGGTATTGTCTTTGTGCTTACCGTTCCCGGTGTGAAGCCAAACAAATTGTTTCTTCCGTCTTTGGAAGGATCAACAGATACATCTAACTTAAATACTTCGTTCTCATAGATATTTTTCAGATTCAGGCTATCCACTGTCATGGATGCCGGAGTGGTTTCTGTTGTACTTGTTTTATCGCCTGCTTTATATCCCAATGATACAATATCAGTGCTCCAATAATCAGGGCTTGTAATTATCGGCGCGTTATAATCAAGAAGTTTGATACTATCAACAAATAACGATACATATCCGCCTTCTTTTGCTATAACCTTATATGTGTGATATTCATTATCACCCTCACGGCTTATCATATTCCAGCCGTCTGCGGCTTTATAGTATATTCCGTCCTTTTCAACGGTAAATAAAACATCATATAAACCGTTTGCGATACGTGTACCTGCGGAATAATGTGTATCGTCTATAACCTCGGGATCAAGGTAATCATTTACTCTGAATCTTACCTCATAAATATACGCATCATTTATAGAACCATCGTTAAATTCAAACTGATTAACAGAGCCTATAACCTGATTACGGATATTTACCTGCGATTTTATTGTAAGCTCGCCGTTTTGTGCATCATAATATGATTCATAAGGATTATCTATTTTGAAAGTAGTTGAAAGATCATTAATATCGGCATAACCGTCAAAGGTTTCATTCGCCGCCTCCAATGTATAAACAAATTCCATATTCGAAAGTGTTTTTGTCTGCTTTAATCCTCTGGCATTTGTAAATTCCACATCATAGCTTCCGTTATTATATGTAGCCTCGGCAGTAAGACTTGAAAGATCTCCCACAAGATATGCGTCTATATATTTTTGAACAGCCGCTGTTCTTTCTTCCTGCGTTGAACTGTTACTTTCCCATGTGCTGTTTGCCTCAAGCGGAATAAGACCGTCTGTTACGACCTCCATAGCCTTATCAAGGGCTGTAATTTCAGGATCAATATCTTCTACAATATTTACATCAAAATATTTTTTAATTGTCTGATAGCCTACATTTGATATAATATAATACTGCTGCTGCGCCTCATCATATCCTACGGAATAATTCAAGTCCGCACCCGCTAAAATCTCATCCGGGTCTTCTTGTGCCTTTGCATTTACATATTCCGTAACTTTCTGGATTTTTACCTCATTTGATGCTTGGAAAGGAACCAATACATCGTCATTATTATTTATATAATCACAAAGCACATCCATATAGTCATTTGTGTCAAGAACATCAAGCGGATCATATTTATTTGCCGCACTTGCCTCTGTTGTTACGGTCGGATATAAATATGCATTATTTGCCGCTTCCTTTGCCATATCAAGATACTCATCAAGATATTGCTCTGTAGGCTTAAATGTTATATTGTCAATCGATTTTCCCTCTGTAAGTGTTCTGAAAATTGCCATTGAAGCAATGGTACATCCTACAGGATTCAAATGAACGCCATCGCTTTGAAGATTGGTATATTTTGTTGCCGTATCAGGCTCATAATTGATATTATTCAATGCACTTGTACGCGCATTTTCAATGGCCGTTCCCACAGGAAGCATATAATCAAACAGTTTTTCCCCGTCTGATCCTGTCAGCTCCATAACCTGATTTGCTTTAGTTATAAGCTTTTCATACATTTCGGCACTTGTCGAAACATTATTTATGTTTTCAGGATCATTGTCCAGATAATCGCAGTTTCTCGGCCATACAAGATAATATGCGGTTTTTGCATCAGGAACTTTTTCTTTTACATAATCGACAATACCTTTCAATGCATAATCATCCTGTCCGAAGCTTCCTACAACCTCGTTCCTGTCAGGGTTCGTGTTGTTGTAATATCCCTGGAACCATATATAATCCCAATCCTGGTCTGAAAGTGCTTTATCAATATACACTTCTTTTCCGGTAGTTCCAAAAGCAGAGAAAGTGTTATATGTCCATATTGAATTTGTTTTATCTTCGGTACCGTTTATCAGATACCAGTGTCCGAATATATCTTCTCCGCCTCTGTAGGCCCTTCCTATAACAATATCGGTATACGCTGCTTCTTCTCCGAGAGCCTGTTCCGATATATTATATAAATATTCGGTTGCATCTCTTGTAAAGCTGTTCCCTATACCCAAAACTTTGAATGTTTTTATGTCCAAAGCATCAGGAAAAGCTGTTTTCCACGTACTGTCAGGATAACAATAAACCGTTGTATCCGCACCTACGGCGCTTTGTGCAACATCCGTTTCTATTCCTCTTGCCACAACCGTTGCTGCCGAATCAAATGCATTTGCACCGACTTTTGTTATTTTATCCGAAAGTGAAACTGTATTTACAGGGGTATTGCTGAATGCGCTCTCTCCTATTTCTGTAACCGTATTGCAGTTAAATGTGATTTCATCTGCATTTGTGAGTCCGCTGAATGCATATGCACCCACATTATACGGCTGATATAATGAATTTCTGTCACCGTAAACTATAGATGTGATAATATCGCTGTATTCCGTCCATGGAGCAGGGTCTGATGCCGAATAATCCTTCATGTATTCATAGCCTATTACATTGAGTTCGCCGCTGTCGGTAATATACCACTGGAAATTCTTATCACCGGTGTTTCCCGCCGCGGTAATAATTTCATAATCCCATTCATTGCTTACTACAGTTTCATAAGCCAAAGAATTTTCCTTTACATAAAATTTACATCCGGCAGGAAAAATGAAGTTGTCCGGAAGCGGTGTGTTCTCACCCGGAATAATGATCTTTTTAATATTATTTTGTCCTTCAAACATTGAATATCCGATACTTGTTACCGATTCCGGGATCGTTATGTAAGTAAACTGCTGTGACCATCCCAAAGCATATGTACCGATATATGTTACTTTTGCGTCTTTTGCAAATCCCATGCTCTGAATCATGTAACTTGACTGAAAAGCACGGTCGCCTATTTTTGTCACCGATTCAGGTATTGTAACATACCTTAATTCGATCATGTCTCCAAATGCACCGTTTCCTATTGTGGTGATACCTTCACTGATAATTACTCTTTCAATATTTGCATCACTGTCCCAAGGACGTGAGTCATCGCTGTTTCCCGAATAATCAGGCATGGCGCCGGTACCTGTAATAGTCAGGGTTTTTGTCTCACTGTCAAAAGTATACCCTACGGTTTCGTTTAATGTCCCTGATTCGGGCGTAGCTGCCGATACCATCTGCGGAACCAATGATGCAAGCATTACAAGGGTTGTAATTACGCTTATAATTTTTTTCATTTTTTTTCTTCCCTTCATTTTAAAATTTTTTTGAATTAAAATTTGTTAATAGGTTTAATCCAACATTTTCCATGTACGGGCAAAATATTTTATTGATCACCTCCGATTTTTACATCATACCTTGATTTTAATCCGAAAAATATTTTATCCAATAATTTTATTCAGGTATAGAATGTATTTTCTTATGCATCGGCAGAAACGGCATATACCGTGATTCTTTCTCACATGCCGTTCCTGCCGCCGTTTTTAAATTAATATCTCACTATTGCATAGTACCATTGACCCAGCCGGATTCAAATATGATCTTTGTAGAATTAAGGACTGCATCGCCTATTGACTCATAAGCCTCTACCTGTGTCGGAGATACGGTTTCCAATGCCTGAATCTTATCATATATTTTATCAGACACTTTAAAGCTTACCGTATGTTCACCATTTTCAAGTATCGGAGTAGAGATCGCATACGGTGTTTCACTGCCGTTGGAGAATATCGGATGCCATGCACTTTGTGTATTTACAAGCTCTCCGTCCACATATACATCGACCTGACCTGAATCAGGGCCTGACAGCGTTATGATACCTGCCTGAGTTCCGATAAAACTAAATGTTACGCCTTCGCCCGGTATGTCTGATGTATATACATTTTCGATTTGTTCATATGCCTCGGCATAGGTATCGGCCGTTTCCTTTTTCATTCCTTCTCCTTCAATATAATTATCCAGTGAGAAGTTTACCCTGTCTCCTGCCGAATCCTTGAACAGATACGGGATCTGTTCTCCGTCACTCATATTATCCAATACAGCACTTGATGAAACCAAAAGCTCTTCAAGGAAAGGTCTGATGGTATCAAAATATCTCAACGATCCGGCTTCGCTCGGATGAACTCCGTCCTCCGAATAAAGAGGCAGATCCATATTTGTATCATTTTGATCGGCTTTTTTACCTAAAGCTCTTCCCTCTTGTATATCAATTGCGGCATCTGCACCTATAAATATCGATGGAATACCGTAATTTGCGGCAACATAATCCATGATCTTTGCCATATTGGTCCATTTTCCCGCTGCTGCCTGTTCGACGTCACTGCCCGGGCAGAAAGTATATACAAATACGATCTGTGTTGTCGAATTGTAATTTAATGCCTGTCTTACAATAGACTCCATATTCTGCATAACGGTTTTGGCAGGCTGTGAGCTGTCATTTACCGCAAATTCAACAAAAATTAAATCGGGATCATACGATGCAACATCATACCAGAATCTGTTTTTACCAAATTCTGAACCTGTTCCTCCGTATCCGGAATTTATAAAGTTAAACCTGTTTTCTCCAAACTGTTCCGAGAGCCAGTCACAGATATGATTTCTGTAACCGTCATGTTCTGTTATGCTTCCGCCTAAAAAGACCACATTCAGAGTTCTGTCTGTCTGATTGTTAAGCTTTGTCTTAACATTTAACAGCCCTTCTCTTAAATAATAGTTTTCTTCAACCTTATTAAAATCTATTAACGATTCCACATTTGCCGTCTTATCAAGCAATCCGTCGGCAACAGGATTTAACAAACTGTAATTTATCAGCTGCGGAACGCTGTGGAAAAGCAATACATTGCCTTTATCATTATATTTTACAGAAGCTTTTTCATCTCCTACGGTTTGTTCCGTTTCACCGCTCTGCTCTGTTTCTTCGTTTCCCGCCGTTGACTGCTGTTGCTGTAAATATTCCTGTGTCTTTATCTGTACAATTCTTGACTCTCCTATCCAATCCACCTGACATCCGAACATTTCAGAAACAAATCTTACACCTGCCATTGTTCTGTCATTAACTATCTCTGCCGGAGAATCGGTTTCTATTTTTTCACCGTTTAATACCGCATATGTATCGTTTATTCCTATATACATTCTGTTGTTATTGTAAAATGCACTTACTCCTCTTGATTGGTCATTCCAGTCAATCTGTGCACCCAATGCTTCAAATATTGTTCTCACCGGCACATAGGTTCTGTCATTTTTTATATACGGCGCTGTATCCGTTTCCAGTTCTTTTCCGTCAAGCACTATTCTTACAGGATTCTCTACAGGTTCTGTAACGGTATCTTCCTCATTATCCTGAGCCTGATCAAGAATATCCTGTATTTCCTTATTCTGATCAAGATATGTCTGATCGGCTGTATTTAATGACGGATCATATTTCCCTATCTCAACCGAGCCTCCCGGTGCACCAAACATTATATACCCCGGATCCGACACCTTCATTACGTTGTTATCCTGGGTACTCGAAACCGTATGTCCGTTTATATTTACATAAATTGCAACACTTCCGTTATCAAGATTGTCAAAAACAAATTCAATATTGTTCCACTCACCGTTAGGTCTCCATACAGCATCTGAGCTTACGGCAATCATTGTACTTGCGGGATTCCACCGCTGAGTTTCAAAGCTGTCCGGTTTTAACCAGAAATTATAGGAATAGTTGCCGGTCCAACAATCGCCTATCGGCGTCAGCGCCCTGATATATACCTGGGAGCTGCCCAATCCTTCAGACATTTTATATTTATATCTTAAAACAAAATTATCAAACTTCTCCGCCTTATATCCAACCTGTCCTGTTACAATATAGTTTGATCCTGATGCCGTAACCGATCCGTCCTCTGTCATTTCCAGATTTGCAGGATTACTTAACAGATCCACCGCATCAATTACCTTGTCAGGATAATCAACCAGTGTTACGTTGCTTGCATCGCTCTGCAAATCCACGGCATAATCCGCATATGTCTGACGTTCCAAAGGAATATCATAATTGCCTCCGCCCAAAAGGCCTATAGTTGATGTGTCAAACCATTCAACACCTTCAAATTCATCAAATTCCTCCGGTTTTGTAAACTCGATTACTCCCATATCATTATATTCATAACTTAATTTTTTCATAGTCATATGGTTGTTTTCTACAGTACCGGATTTTTTTACTTCATTTGCTATCTGGTTATACGGCATCATGCTCCAGTTAGCCGCGAGATTTCCCGAAACAAGGTTATTATACGGGTCTATCGGATTTTCTGCTTCAAGCACCGCCGCAACTCCGGGATATTTTTCAAGCCATATGTCCGAATCATACTGTACCGCCTTTATTGATTGTACCAATACGCTGTTTTCGGGATCGTTTGTATAAAAGCTTTGTCCGTGAGTACCGTAGCCTCTTGCGTCAAATACCAATGCATCGGTTGTTGTATCAAGTCCGTCAAGGAATATGTTATTGGTAACAACATTGTCATGTCCGCCTCCGATAAGCATATATCCCGCAGTTCTCTGAATAATATTATTTTTTACCTCAATACCGGAAATCATATCGTCAAGATATATTGAAACACTGCCGCCCGTACCTTGCCAATGTCTTATATCATGAATATAATTGTACTGAATCACATTTCCGTATGCTGACCATGTACGTCCTCCGTAAATGGTTCCCGCATCGGTGGTATCCTGAATAACATCATAAATTTCGTTATATTCAATTTTATTCCCGTTACCTCCGTAATTTATGGCGGCATGAGGTGCGTCATGCAGCAAATTATGAGAATACACGTTGTCAACACCTTCTGTTGTCATTACCCATCCCAGTCTTCGGCCCTGATTCGTTTTATGTATATGATTGTTTGTCACAACCATTCTTCCGGGGGTTAAAGTGCTTCTGTTTCCTGCATATGCGGTTATTCCGCCCTCTGACATATTATAAATGTCACAGCCTTCAATTATAGTTCCCGGAGCCTGAGAATATACTCCCATATTTGCGTTTCTCATACGGCAGTTTTTGATAATTATATCATTCGACTGCCAGTCACAATTTACAGACATACCAAGACTGTTTTCTATCCATACATTCTCTATTCTGAAATTGCTTGCTCCGGTTACGGTGAAAATATGATTCATTCCGCCTCCGCTGTTGTCTGCTGCGGAATATTCGATTTCCGCGGTACTTATATCTCCGTTAGGGTAAAGATATAAAATTCCGTTGGTTCTGTCAACATAAAATTCACCGGGCTGATCAAGTTCTTCAATAAGATTTTCAATCCACCAATAGCCGTTATTCTTAAATACAAGCTGTTGTCCGCCCATTGTAATATTTTGTTTTTCCGGATCAAGACCTCTTATATCCATAAATGCCGTGGTATAGCCGTATTCAAAATTTCCGAATATGGTTGCATCCTCTGCACCCATCCATCTTTCCATTCTTTCCTTTTCAACATCTGCAGTAAATCCGTATGTCTGTGCGGCATCATCGGAAACTGTTATTTCGCCAAGCAAAGCTCTTCCTATTCCGCCCACAAGCTCTTCGGAATTATTAGGCCATTTTGCCGTAACGAACTTTTCATCATTCATAACAACCAGGGTTGTTGTCGCGTTTTGCAGTCTTCCTCTGTCACCCACATTTTGAATACCAACTGATTTAAGATTTATACAGTATATATTGTTTTTTGCCGCATCGGGAATTCTGTCCTTTACTGCCTGATCGCTTACTTTTTCAAATTTATCATTTGGAAGAAGAATCGAGTTTGTTATTTTTGCCTTTCCTCCCTCTTCTCCTACTATAGCAATCTGAACATTCTCATTACCTGAATTTACATTATTTATGGTAATTGTCTTTTCTATTCTGTATGTTCCCGGCTTTAAAACGATCTCAACCGTACCCGATGCCATTGAATCTCTTTCCGCTCTTGCAAGGTCAAGTGCTTTTTCAATTGAGTTAACCGGGTTTGAGCTGCTTCCGTCTCCGCCGGTGCTGTCAGGCGATACATATATTCTTCTAACCTCCGTGTCCTCTGCACTTGCGGATAAATAGCTTATCTGTGTACCAAACAGCATACTTACGGCGATACATGCGCCTATAATTCGTCTGATTTTCCCGGAACCGGACAATTTTGAATTATTCATACTATCTTCCTTTCTTTTCAGTAATTCTTTGCCGCGGCAATTTCTATAGGTATCCCGCCTGAAATATCATCCCATATAAATAACTTTAAACTTGTTATATTATCTTTTGAAACTGTTAATTCATCATCACCCGTAATTGTTTTTTTGCTGACTGTTACGAGTTTTCCATCATTATACCCTGCGGCTATTGCATCAAAGCTGCTCTCTCCGCCATAGCTGAATTTTATTCTGAGATGATCCTCTTCATCATATACTTTATATGATGCTTTATCAACATTTATAAGCGCGTAATTTGTAAGATTATTCAGCCCCGTTTCGGAAGTGGTATATAACCCCATTTTTTCTACAGGGAGAATTTCTCTTTGCGTCATTTCCGAAGTGGTTTTAAACCTTACACCACCATTTTGCACAGTTACATAAGGCTCTCTGTTTATTCCCGGATCAACCGATGAAAATTCCATATAAAATCTATCCTCGGTTAAATCTGTAAAATCGAGGTCATAAATATTATATATACCCTCACTGTTTTCAAGCCCCGGTCCGGTATATGCAATGGCTACCAACAAAAATCCCGGCACTCTGTACTCTGAAGAATCATCATATTCACTTAATTCGCATCTTAATGTTGTATAACGGTTTTTAAGTAAATTTTCCTTTCCCCCTTCCGTAGGAGTTACGGAGCATCTGAACATATTCCATCCGTAAATATCTTTTCTCACAAGTGTTTTATTCCCAAGTCCAAAATATACAGGGACACCGTTTTCTCCGTCCATTGCCCAAAAATTCATATTCTGTTTTACCGGATTTGCGGTATATACACAGGAAATATCCGTTATATAACATCCTTCCGGAACGGTATACTCCAAATAATCTCCGTATCCGTGTACTGAAGTTGCAATATAATCCGAACTGTACGCTCCGTCCTTTGAAATAAAGCTTTCATTATCCGAAAGCTTTACTGTCTCAATGCCTGAAGCTGTCTTTGTTCCGGGGCCTTCATACTCCTTATCAAAATTGTCCGCCATAACCAGACCTCCGGGATAAACTTTATCCAATTTTATGCTTTTCATAACAAATGAAATATTGTCACCTTCGGGTATACGATAACTAATCTGAATATCATCCGCAGCCATATCTCCCGCATCAATATTTTTTTCAGGCAATTCAAAACTTCCCGCATATTCGTCATTTACATAGAGCTGTGCATTTGCATCTCTTACCTTTACACCGTATTTATAGCTTACTCCTGCTGTTACTGTAATCGGCTTAAGCCTTGTTCTTAACCGTTCATTATTTAAAACATAAATTCCATCTTTCTCAATTGAAAACTGCATTCTGTATCCGCTGTTACCTACTTCAACAGTTGCTCCTCTGTATTCCTGCATCATGTTTCCGACAGTATTTTCGGAAAAATCTTCAATAACAATTTCTGTTTCAAGGTTATAGTTGTTTCCTATTTCATCTCTTAAATATCTTCTGTAATAAATATCATTGTTTTTACCGAATACATATTCTTTTTCCTCACCCTGAGGTATTTCATACCTAAAATCTTTTTGGCCGTAATCTTTATAAAAGCCCTCAGGATTTTCATATATAACATTATTGTCAACGCTGCAATTCCAGCTTGCAAGTGACTGGGATGTCGCGTCTATCATTCTATCCGCGGATATTCCCACAAAGATATTGTTTTCAAACTTATTAAAGGAGGGATATTTGTAATCCTCCCTGTCAAATAAGGAATCCAGTCCGGGCCAGCGCTGCTGCCATGCAGGATTTTGTGCATAATAATAAAGTTCTTGCTTATAAGTTCCATGTGTAGGCGCGGTCTGATCCGGCATCTGTTCAATGCCTGCTTTGCTGATTACCGATATTCCGCAGTCCAGTACCTCTGTGTTATCTCCAGCAAAGGAAAATACATTGTTTTCAATAACATTTTCCATTCCGCCATGTATCTTTACTGCACTTGCAAATCCATCAATTATATTTCCGCTTATGGTATTTGCGGAGGCACAATCATCAAGAAATACTCCTGAAACGTAATCGGACAACTGTGTACTGTAGATTTTATTGTATCTTATTTCATGTCCTCTGTTAAGCCATGCACCGCCTACATAAATTGCGCCTGCATCTCCCACCTCTGTGGCAACATCATACATTTCATTATATTCACATATAATTCCTATTCCCACAAAGGATATTGCATTACCCGACGCCGAATGCAATGAATTATGAGATATCACGCTGTTGACGCCGTATGCGTATATCCCGTTTGCATATGCTCTTTGAACCTGGTTAAAATCATGTATATCATTGTTGGTTATAATATTATTGTCGTCAGTAAACGTTTTCATATACTCCCATTGTTTTGCCCAGTCGGGATAAAAGAATATTCCTCCCATTCCCATATTATATATATGGTTTGCCTCTGCCCTGTTGCTCTCACCGGAAATCTGCAATGCTTTTGTACATCCGTTTTTGATAATACAGTTTTTTACGATGATATTTTTCCCGGTAAGATCCACAGCGGCACCGTAGCTTCCGTTAAGAATAAGCCCGTCTATCGTGATATTGTCCGCATTGCCCGAAATAAGGCTCCCTCCTTTATATACAAAACGTATATCGGAATCCTTTATATCATCTGGCGGATACACATATATCTTATTTTCATCCTGATTATAATACCACTCTCCCGGAGAATCAAGTTCTTCCGGAATGTTGAGGAAAAATACCGGCGCATCCGGTCTTACTTCACTTTCCGCCTTGAAGCCGTCTTCGTCCAGCCCTCTTATCTTTGCTCTTTTATAGAAATATACATTTGTCAAAAAACCGCATATATATGTGTTGTCCGCATCAAGCCACTTTGTGGTGTCCGTAGTGGCAAGATTTTCGATCTCTGTTATATAAGTGTTCGTTTCCGGGTCCAAAACCGGATTTTTTGCAGTCGCGTATTCCGATAATGTTATATACCCATTGTCAGGCCACCTCGCCGTCTGCATTGCGGTATCATCAATAAAAAGCCCCGGCTCACATGCCGTATCTGTCTGTGCCTCGCCCAAAGGCGTCGGCGGTATTACTCCGCTTATTCCATCCTCTGTCAGATCATACTCCAAAACATTTGCTCTTGCTTCATAGGGTATGCGCAGATACAGCTCGGAATTTTTCCCTACGGTTTTGAAATTTTCTGGCGACAGCTTTGCAGCGTCTGTAATTGTTGCTTTTTCGTTCTGATAAGCTTCATAGCTTATTTTGATATTTTCATTCCCTCCGTTTTCGGAATTAACCGAAAACGGAGGATAATCGCCTTCTCTCAAAATTATTTTTATTTCATTCGTATTTGCATCATTTTTATATGAATTTATTAATGTCTGCGCTTTGACTATTGTTTTAAACGGTAATTCATAACTTCCGTTCCCTGTTGTGTCATTGCCGAAAGGAGATACATAGATTTTTACCGCCGGATCCGCAGCACTTGCCATACTCATTGGAGGAATACAGCTCACGGCCATTGCTGCTGCAACAGCAAAAACAATAAGTTTGTTCTTTCTCATAAACTGTTCTCTGCTCCTTATCTAATAGTTCTTACAAGTGCTTTTCTGGATCTGAGACTATCCCATATCATCACAGCGACATCATCTGCATCCTCTGTTACTATACTTCCCGTTGTTATCTGTTTTTCCTCTCCGGCTTTAATGTTGACTTCTATTGAATTCATATCAAGAATCGCGCCGTCTTTATATGATACGATTATTACCGCAACGCTTCTATCATCTATATAATTACTCTTTAGCGTAAAGTTGCAGCTTCCCTGGTCAAATACAGCGTCTTTTGCTTCATAGTCACAAGAATATGTCGCAAAAGCAATTTCGCTCGGCATATCCCTTATTCCCGAATTTACAAGTGAATCCGACAATGTGAGCCTATAATTTTTACCGTACAAAAATCCGTTTTCGGGCTTTATAATTATTTTTGTGCCCTCCTTGGATATTACAGTCACTACCTCTTCATCCTCACAGAACAGTCTAATATCTCCGTCTTTATTATCAATCGTTCTTGCATCACAGCTGAATTCCAGCTCTACTGTCCCGGCCGCTGCGGAAATCATATTGTCCGTAATTTCCTTTGACCCTGCCGTAACACCTACAAAATACGGATACTGCGCATCGGTATATGTGATCTCTGTATTTAACAGTTCAAGGGCATCGTCTGTATTTCCAGTATACTCGATCCTGATTTTTGTAATTGAAAAGTTTGCACTTATGAATTCTTCAAAATCTTCATTGGTACAGAACGTCCGTCTTATGGAAGTCTCATCGGAAAGCCTTCCTGCAAAATCGATCATATCAAACAGCTCTTTTGATATTTCAATTTCATTGCCAAAAATATCCCATCCTGTTATCTTTACATCTTCATAAGCGCCGGTTTCCGATGTGAAATTAAGCATAATATCGGAAAGCCCCGACTGATCTGTTAAATCATATTCAATATAGCCTGCACTTTTAAAGCCTATACCGTTAGCCGTTCCGTATCTTTCACTCTTATCCAGCAACGTAACATTTTCATAAGACGATACTTTTTCAAAATCTTTAAGCTCATCAATTATAACGCTGTCCTCATACTGCTTTGCAAATTTCATGTCTGAAACAAGGCATTGTCCCTGATCGAACTCTCCTCTGCTGCCGCAGCCGAATCTGATATGAGTAAATTCATCCGATACAGGCAAAGTATAGCTGAAAGCCTCATTGCCGTCTATATACATTGTTGCGTTCATATATGAAACTTCAAGTTTATATGTGTGCAGTTCATTTCCCGCTGTAAAATCGGTATAAGTCTGCCATCCGCTGTCGGAAAGATATTTTATCCCGTCCTCTTCAACCGAAAATTTTATTAAATCATCTCCGGCTTGCTGTGAGAATTGAAACATTGCTGAAAATCTGTTTTCGCCGTCAAATCCCGAAATATAATCATCCACTCTGATATTCATTTCAATATAATAATTGTCGGTAAGAAATGAAGACAAATACTTATTGTTATACATTTTGTAAAGCCATGCTTTAAAATCAGCTGTACTGTTTTTGATCTTCGTTCCTTCATCGGATATAGAAACAAGCGCCCTGAATCTCGTTCCTGTTCTGTTTGCTTCCTTATACTCACCGTCGTCTAAATATTCTGCTCTGCAATACCAGTCTTTTTCATTTGGCAAAACAGTGCTTGCAACACCGCTTGAACAAAAATCCTCATAAAACACAACAAATTCACTCATCGGCGCCGAAAAAGCCGCCGTAGACGCGCAAATACCAATTGACGCCGCAAGATTAACAGCCGTTAATAATTTTAATAATTTCATGTCTTTTCCTCCTTTCTACTCAAATAAATTATTTATTACAAACGTATATTTTGCATCTGCATTCTGATAACCTGTATATACGATCGAAGTGTTCTCCAGATCATGCGTGTTCTGATACCATTTTATACAGCTTATGTCCGCCGCCGTAACGGTACCGTTCTTCGCGTCATACTCATACATAGGCGCGGCGGTCTGTATAGGCATTACCGTAAGCTCTCCCCAGGTCAGATTGTTTATATTCGCGGGATCTGAGGTAACCAGTCCTATTCCATCTCTGTTTTCATATGCATATCCCACGATCTGCCCTCTGTCACCGAATACCTCTGCCGTCATATTTTTGAAATCAGGATTTTGATAGTCCTTAAATTCATCAACCGATGTCAGTATATCGATTGCATCAATAAACTGTCCGCTGTAGGACATTGCTACGAAATCTCCCTCTTTCATGCCAACGGTATCTACCCATTGATCATTTTTTGTGTAAAGAGTTATTTCTCCGTTTACTCCGCACAAATCAATTTGATGAGTTACCAGTTCACTGTCTTCAAGATAAACTTCATTTATATCTGTTATGATATAGGCAGTTGAAAGAGGATCTATAATGTTTACATCATTATTTACACCGCCTGCCGAATCGGATGTTGGGGCTCCGTCCCCGTCATATATGACCATAATGGTTGTTGATTCCGATTCTTCTGCCACCGTAAAGAAATCTATAACCAGCTGAGGTTCGCTTCTGCTTACTCCTGCTGTTGATACTCTGTATCCTTCTTCATTATTCCTGTCCTGCGGGACAAAAAGCGCAACAGTATCATTGCTGACCGTTATTTCAGGATGCCAGGTATTATATTTTGCCTGACCGTTTTCAGATAAAATTATTCTTTTATGATATATCGGATGTGAATTTGCCCAATAAGGCAGTCTTGAACGTGTTCTGTCCATTGCCGACGCTATTGTAGAAGCATCATTTGAAGCAAGATAAGACATTGAGCCGGTTAATTTATAAAGGCCTGTAGCAGTGCTGGGCGGAATTATATTAATTATCGCGGAATAATCAGTAGCATTGGGTGCAAAATCCATTTCTGTTATAAGCCCATCACTATTTACTTTATATCTTATAAGCTGATCCCATACTCTCTTTGTTCCGTCCTCCATATACTCATAAAGACCAAGATTGTCAATCAGCGTCTGGTATGCCGCTCTTTTATATGTTATTCCTTCAGCCTTTACCCTTTCGCGGCAGAAAAGAGTCTTTAATTTTCGTTCATTTACATCATAAAGCTTTACGGATAATACATCTTCTCCGGTATCCTCCGACAAGTATGTTTTTATATCTACCATATATCCATAAGCCCAGTCAGTGGATTGTGTAATTGTATATCCTGCAAAATTGCTGTTCATATCAAGATAAAGAGTGACATTCATGTTTGGATTCAATATTGCACAAAGGTCATACTTTTTGTCGGGGATTGTGTATTCTTTATCATTATCTATTATGATTATCTTTTCTACATCTTTGTCTATATAAGTTATTCTGCCCGTAACCGACTGTGTATATATGTAAACATATCTTGCTTTATTGCTTCCTTCTTCAAAAATAACATGCACAACATCATTTTCGGATAAGACCGAAGCATCATTAAACACAGCGCCGCTTGAATCTGTTATTACAGTATCATATGTTATTTCAACCGAGCCTTCACCGTATTTTGAATAAATAAATTCACTGTCAGCCAGCTCAACGACTCTTACTTCATAATCAAGAATAATAACAATGTCATAATTTCCGTTTTTATCATTATCAATCAATTTAACAGACCCTGTTTGAGGCATAAAATTTATATTATTGATCGGTGTGCTTGCACTCAAATAATCATAATTATAATAATAGTTTGCATCCTGTTCTATTACTGCATTTTTTTCTCTGTCCGTTGTCGGATCTATGTACACATATCTTCCTGAAGCATCAAAGCTTTCAATATCATTCGGATCAATATTCAAAACCGTATCTGAATATCTTAGATCCATTTTTATGATCCTTGAAACATCGTCATCCTCATTATATTGATATTGCGCGGTAATATCGCATCCGAAATAACCGTTCATGGATGTCTGTGATATTTCATATTCATTATCGCCTATCATAATTACACCCTGACGTGTTTTTGAATATCCAGGCAATGCATAGTCGGATGTCGCGGTCACAATGCCTTTTACATCATATACCGACATTTCTTCTGTTAAAAGCGTTTTATTTTTATCAACCTTATATACGGCTTTTCCGTCCTCAAAGCTGAATGTAACCAAAGGAGCCTGCAGGGTATTGTATATCATCTTTCCTGCCTGCGCATAGGTTATGGTATCCGACTCGCTTGTTCCTTTTATTCCGTCAAGAATCCCGTTTTGAGCCGCGGTACTCATATATCCGTTATATGTTCCGCCGTTTTGGATTGCCAAATTATCATACCCTATCAATTTTACCAATGTCATTACGGCTTTTAAAAGAGTAACTTCTCCGTCGCTCTGGTAAACTTCCCCGAAGCTGTCTATCTCGTTCATCCTTTGTTCATCGCCGTTAACAATTACCGAAACAGCATTTCTGAACTCTTGCTGTGTTATTTTTTCAGCCATTGCCTCGTCGCTCAGAACGGACATTATCCCATATGCCGACAAATACTCGATTTCCTTTGAATAATTTGATGTATCCTCCGCAAAAACGGTTAGTGTAAAGACATATGTAAGCAGTAAAATAAAACTAACTATCTTCTTTTTCATCCCATTACCTCCATTATCAGTTATTTTCAAGCAATGTTATTACTCTGTCAATAATGACCGCCGCTTCCGCTCTGGTCAAACTTTTGAACGGTTCAAAAGTAACATCCCCCGTTCCGGTCATAAGCCTCGCCTCGGAAACACTGTAAATCGCGTCATATGCATATTCCAATTCTTCTTTTATTACATCTTTATACACAATGCTTTTCCATGTATATTCTTTTCCGTACATTTTAAGTAATCTTACCAAGATCACCGCGACGTCAGCTCTTTTAATACTTTGACCTATTCCGAAGCTTCCGTCCTCCATTCCGTTTATTAATTTATAATAAACTCCTCCGCATATATAAGGATAATACCAGCTGTTTTTGTCGACATCGCTGAAAGAAACGTCCTCAGATTCATTTTTTAAAGCCAATGCCTCTATAACCATTTTCAGAAATTCTTCTCTCGTAACAGGGTCTTGAGGTTTGAAGCTTCCGTCGCCGTTTCCTGCCAAGACACCTTTTTCTTTAAGACGCGTAATTGCTTCCGCCGCCCATGCAACATCTTCTATATCATTAAATGCCGCCTGTGAAGATTCATCTTCAGTATTTGTTCCCGTGTTTGAAGTATTGGGAATTGTGCCGGACGGATATGAAATTATACTCCCGCTTGAGCTTGGGCTTTCATTTCTGCTGTCACTGCTTCCTGTTCCGGAGCCTCCTCCGGGACCGCCTTGTGTACCTCCTCCGGTTCCGCCGCCGGAATCCTTTGCGTCTTCAACTGCTCTATCAAAAATTTCTTTTATATCTTCTATCTCAACAGCCTTGGAAACCGAAGATTTAAAATCCTTCAAAGCCTCATCCTGCTGTGTTTCGTTAAGGCCTTCAAATTCAGACTGTTCCGATAAATCGATATTCAGCACTGTATTATTATTTTCAATAACCTTTAAAATATTTGTCCAAAGCACGCCGTTAAGCTCCTCAAATACTATGGTATAATGAATGAGATCCGTCACATCTTCGACTGACATATTCTCCATATTTTTTCCGGACAGCTTTTTGAAGATAGTATCTTGGACCTCTGTATTATCCTCGGACATCATCCATGCATATACCGTTTCGTCAATTCCGAACTCTTTTCTTTTTTCCTCCTGCTCCAATACCGCTTTGACCTCATCAACGGTCTTTTTATTGAGTTCTTCGATCAGGCTTGCGTCCTCTATGTATTGTTCGATCTCCGCTTCACTTTCCGGCAGCGTTTGATTCAGCATGTAGCCAAGCACAAAATCTATTTGGCCTTCATCACCGGATGCCGTGATCTCATTCCATTTTTCAATATTGATTACATCCGATTCGGAGTATTTATTCAAAACCTCCTTCAAGGTTTCTTTGTTTTTTGCATTGTATGCCTGTTCCATTTCGTCAAATAATCCGATAAGATCCTCGGGGCTTTTGTAGTTATATGTTATAACATATTCATTTTCATCGTTCTTTGCATAATATCCTATTCTTATAATGTAATCTCCCGATTCTGAGGTCTTGACGAATTCAAAACTGTAATTTCCGTTCTCGTCCGCCTCGGTTTGGGCAATATATTCAATTTTATTTTTATCGATCACATATTCATCTATTAAATCATATTTATTTTCTTGTGTAGAATTTATGATCTGCTGTGAAGCCTCCTTTGTTAAAACCTCAAGCGTAACAATATTGTATATTTCATTATTGTCATCTGCCAACGGGATCGTTCCGCTTATTGTGATTTTTTTGCTGGTGTCGGTCAGCACTTCTTCTCCCAAAGGTTCATTTATTATTGCTGCATTTGCCGAATTTGCAGTTATGGCTGTCAGTAAAATGACCGTCAACAATCCTTTTTTTATTATCATTATTTTTTCCTCCTTAATAATTTACCCGACATTTTTTATTTCTTATATTCAAAAAATTCCTCCAGCTGTCTGTTTACTTCATTGACAACATTATCGATTCCGACATTTTCAAGCTCGGAAACAAATTCATCATAATATGCTTCTAACGGTTCAAACCCTTTTGTGAATGCTGTATACTGCTCATATATCGTCTCGATCCCGGCGATCTCTCTGCTGACTGCCGTGGTGTCGAATGAAAAGCCCATTATCGGCGAAACCTCGGCATTTTCATTGAATCTTTCTGTCTGCTCCCATACATCATCCTCCTGTCCCTCCAGCAATAAAGCATTGAATTGCTTTCCAAACATCCATGAATTTCCTACATTATAACCCGAATCAGGTATTTTTTCAATATGCTTTTCATCTTTCATTTTATAATGGACTCCCTCGATCCCAAAACATACCAGATTATATAATTCTTTATCTGTATTCATAAGCTCGATGATACGCATGGCTTTATCCGGATATCTGCTGTATCTTCCCACACCGGTCATTGTCGTCTTTCCGGTATCATGGCGTATTATCGGCTGAGAAACGGGGATACAGATTGTTTCAATCCCTGTTCTTTCATACAGTTCGGCACTTGCTCCGGGCTTATATACTCCTCGCCATACTGCGGATGTCCGGCAAATATTATCACTGTCAAAACTGTCGTATACCGCAATGTCCGGACGCATATATCCTTTTTCAAAATATTCTCTTATCTTTTTTGCTTCATACAACTTTTCGCGGGTTGAAAAAGATCTGACTGCTTCTATTTTTCCGCCCTTTTCAATTATATCCACGCCAAGGCAAATTTCGGAAATCAATTTATAATCGAATTTCTTTTTCCAGCCTCTTGCATCACCCAATCCGAAAGCATGTATCTCCGGATGAGTATTTTTTACCCATTCAAGAAACGGCTCAACATCCTCAACGCCGGATATATCTTCGACATCCATTTGCCCGTATTCTTCAAATAATTCTTTATTTATAAACAATCCCGTACATTGTGCCATTATTTGGATATTGGGGATTGCATATATCTTTCCGTCTATCTTTGCCGCTTCAAGCGCATATTCAGGGATGGCTTCCCTTATTCCCGGGAAATCATCAAGATAGCCGTCAAGCGCAAGCAATCCCCCTTTTTGGGCCGCTTTTTTATAAGTATTTACATAACCCGTGAAACACAAATCATATGTATCATTGCTTGCCATAAGCATCTGCATCTTTTCCGCATATACCTGCGGATCCAGATATATGATGTCAAGATGGCATCCCGCTTTATCTTCAAGAATTTTGTTTATCTCTTTGTTCACTCTTTCCTGATCGGGCTGTACCTCGCCGTGTACATACCATTTCAGAGTAGGTATCATTCCGGCAGTTTCGCTTGTTCTGCCGCAGGCATAAAGAGACACCAATATTATTTGTATCAAAAGCAGCAAAAAAATTTTTTTTGCTTTTTGCATATATTACCCACTTTCTTTTACATATTTTAAAATAAAACGAAAACATTTTCTCATATATTAAATGTAGAAATATATAATCTGCATGTTTTATTATCAAAACACATATTTTAAATTACATTTATCCCATAATAAATCTAATTGTTTTATAATTATATCATTTTCTTTTTTACTGCGCAAGTGACATTTCTTGCTTGGCAAGTGACATTTTTTGTCCCTTCGCAATTATACACTTGAAAAAAAACAATTACTGTGATATAATTTTGATAAACAAAATTTTATAAAAAGATATTGATAAATGAAAATTTATAATTACAATAAGCTACCTGATTCTGACATACATCGGTTTGTTGATTTTTAAATACATACTCTCATTTATGTCCTTTGTTCGGCTGTATTTTTAATATGATTTAAACCCGTGTATCAGACTGAATCAGCAGAATGGAGATTATATGTTTAACATGATTTTGGTGGACGATGAGCCATATGAAATAAACAAGCTTACATCACTTCTTGTATGGAATAAATATAATATAGAGATCAAAAAATCATTTACAAACCCTGAGACCGCACTGGATTTTCTTGAAAACAACAAAATCGATATAATTGTTTCAGACATAGCTATGCCTCAAATGTCCGGTATAGATTTTCTTTGCGCTATCCGTGAAAAATATAAAAATATTATTTTTGTTTTTATAACTGCATATACGGATTTTGAATATACACATGCCGCCGTTGTAAACAATGTATTTGACTATCTTTTAAAACCGATTAATGTCGCCGATATAGACAATTTATGCAGCCGTATTGTGGATCAGCTTACAAGTACTTCCTTTAATGACGAGCCCAATCTCCAATTGCTTGAATGTCAGCAGGGGCTGATCGACTTTTATTCAGGTAAAATAACATCCAATGAATTGGTAAATATATTTAATTTGCATAAAATCCCCTTTGATATACAAAGCGGAAATATGTTTATTATTCAATTATCCATAGAAACCTTCGACATGCTCATATCCAACTGGGGATATAACATAGACAGGCTCTACTATGCCGTACAAAACATTTTGAAAAATAACAATATTTTTTTCATCCCTCTTCATTTTAATTATAATAGAATCATTTTTTTATGTATTTTAAATAAACCGATGCACGTAAATGAGATAAACAATATTCTCTCACAGCAAATAAAGCTGTGCGAAACAATATTGAAACACAATATACATTATTCGATCACAAGCAATGTGACATTATTTGAAAACCTTACCAATGAGATTGTTGACGCGTTAAACATAAAACCCCATTCATCGGAGCAGGGCATCGAACCATATATTAATTCGGCGATGGCATATATCGAAAAAAATTATCAGTCAGATATATCCCTTCAGGAAATTGCGGATTATCTTTCCCTTTCAACATATAATACAAGCCGAATGTTTAAAAAATACACCGGTGAATCTTTTATTAACAACCTAAATCAGTTCCGAGTCAACAAAGCCAAGAATCTGTTGATAAATACAAACACAAAAATATCGGAAATAGCCGCACAATCAGGATTTTGCAACAAAAGGACATTTTACAGAGTGTTCAAAAATTTTACCGGCTGTTCTCCTTCGGAATACAGAAATAAGTTTTTTTCCTAAAAGCAGTTATACTAAATATATTTTTTGATTTTTACAATATATTCGGTAAAAAAGGATTGAGTTGCCATGTCAAAGGATAATACATTATTTAATTTAATAAAGCTGAATCGATCGAGCATATTTTCATATTATATAAAAAAATTAATAATATTTTTTGTATTACCGCTGTTGATCATAACAATAATATTCCTTTACAGCGTCAACAAATTAAACCTTAAATCTCAAATTGCCACAAAATATGAATTTTATATCGAAAAGCTTCCGGAACAATTAACGGAAGTAATCAACTCTATCTATTCAACACAAAATATACTTTTATCCTCTGCGGAAGTAAAAAATTATTTTTACACGGAATATACCGATAAAAATGAGCTGGCAGTCATTACCTCTCAGATAAATAATTCTCTCAATAACATTTGCCTGTCATCAAACTATATAGATTCAATATATATCTATAGCAAAAACGCTGACTATATTTTATCCAACTCCATCAATTCGTCTGTGGAAAATTTCCCCGACAAAGCCTGGGTCGGCTCGGAGCTTAACAATATAGTATACCGCACCCCCACAATTAATAATGAAGAAAAACACTTTCTTACTTTTTCTACCAACCTCACAATGCACAATTTTCCCGAGGGTATGATTGTATATAACGTTGACTGCGATGATCTTTCCGATATACTTTATTTTTCAAACAATTTTATCAAGGATTTTTATCTGATCGATAATTCAGACAAAATAATATATTCAACCGATACGGAAGCTATCAACAAAAATTTTAATATCTACAGTGAGTTAAACAACATGGTTTTGTGTCCGGATGAAACACTGTTTGACATAGCCTTTCAGTATAATATCGATGACAATTTCACAAATTCCTATTCTGCAATACTCATCGTGTATACTTTGGTTTTTTTTGTCATAATCATAATTTCAAACTCAATACTTTCAAACAGCTTTTCAATGACCTTGATAGACTTGATATCAATGCTTGTAAATAACGACATAAACTCCTCCGGATACACAAAAAATGAATTCCGCCGTTTGCTCAAAAATTTGTTTTCCTTCTCAAAAAGAAATTCCGTATATGAAAAGGAACTGGTAGTACAATATAATAAATTAAAAAAAGCTCAGACAATGATCCTTCAAAATCAAATCAACCCGCATTTTCTGTTCAATACGTTAAATGTGATCACACTTTTGGATGCGGAACAAAATAACGGAAAATCTACCGAAATAACAAGCATAATAAAAACACTTTCGGATTTGTTAAGAGCGACCATTGATTCAAAAACATATATAATAGAATTGGAACAGGAAATACTGTTTGTGGAAAAATATATAAAACTACAGAACATAAAATATGATAATATGATAACTTTCAGCACCGACATCGCTCCCGAAACAGAAGAAATGACCGTGCTTAAATTTATGCTCCAGCCCCTGGTTGAAAACAGTATAATGCACGGTATATTGAAAACGCCCGAACCTCACAAAGGATTTATAAAAATAAAAAGCTATCTGTCCAAAAATAATCTTATCATTGATGTTATAAATTCCGGAAGCAATATTGATAAAAAAACATTGTTTGAAATAAACGAAAAACTGGAAAGTGATGTTTACCCCGATACTCAGCATATCGGATTGCTGAATGTGAATTCAAGAATAAAATTAATATTCGGGAAACAGTACAGCTGCAATTTGCTTTGCTCCGACGGTATTGCGACCGTAAGACTGACCCTTCCCGCCGATTTTAACAAAGACGCATAAATCATATAAATTTAAATCGGGGCTGCGCTCCATCAAGCTTGTTTGAAATGGAGCTTGAAAACGATTGCAGCCGGCAATAGTGGGCTCTTCATTATTATCAACGGTAGATCGTAATATTACATTGATTACACATATGCACCCCGCCGCCGGCAGCGGCGGGGCACCTTTATTTAGGTTATATTTATTTTTTTACTGTCTGCATAAATTTATCTAAAAATACATCATCTCTGTCAACTTCATGAGTCCCATGAAAAATCTTGAATTCTACCCAATCAGTATTATCACACATCTTTAATAATTTTTCATATTCCTTTTGTGCCAAAGAATAATCAAATAATTCATCTTTGTCGCCTACCTCAATAAACAAATGTCTTGGGTGTATCAATATGGCAGCTTCATTATCCAAAAATTTCTGTGCCGAGCAAAACCATGTCCAATCTGTCCACGAGTACTCGTATCTGTTATTATATTGGCTGTATGAAAGCGCAGCCTTTATTCTTGTATCAACGGCCGCGGTAAACAATGTATAAAATCCGCCGTATGATAATCCAATCATTCCTATATGATCGCTGTCTGTATTTTCTAATGATGATAAATAATCTATGCTTTTCATGATTCCATAAATTTCCACTGACGTAATTGACGAGCCTATTTGTTTTAATTGTGCATCCAGCGCTGCTCTGTCATAATCCGTTCCATATGTCTCTTTATCCCATAAAAGCAATTGCGGGGCAAATACATTTACACCGTATTTTAAAACCCTTGTTACCATGCCGTTATAATTGGCACTGTCACCGAAAAATCCCGAGCATAGCTCCGGGGTACCACGTCCTCCGTGCTGCGCTATTACAAGCGGCATGGGTTTTTCACACTTCGATTCAAAATATATCCCATAAAATTTCAAATTCCCCAAAATATTAAATTGCATGCGATAAATATTTATTCCGTTTTCTGAGAAAATAAATTCCCTTTTTACTTCGGGAATTTTATTGTCAATTTCTGTCAGCGGCCATCCGAGCATATTTTTAAACTCGGTCCTGTACTCCTCTTTCTTTTTTATCATTTCACAAAAATGCCGATAACGAATCATATCTGCTTCTTTTCTTTTGTCATCGATCAGCTTGTTTAATGAATCTAAATAATCCTGCCGATATTTCCTGCCTGCCTGTGTATCCTCCCTATAAGTAAACATAATAATACTCCTTCTTATCAAATATGTTACGACAAAAACCGTCAGTACGATAATGCCGTATTTAAATTAAATATCATTAATGCAATTATATCATAAATATTCCATTTTTTCAATATAAACATATATTCAACGTATAGACATATACAGCCTTCACAAAGGGCGGTTTCAAAGAAAAATAATTTAAAACCCTCATATCCGGCGTGACCGTTACGGTTTTTGCGATAGCAGATTAAAGATTATATCGTATATATATCGTCAGCAAGGTTATTTTGTTTTAAAATTCAAATTCATTAAAATAAAGGATAAGCACAAAGGAAACAACCGTATCTTTTTTTCATATACATAATACTGTTTAATTAAACATCCCCTCCCGAGTCCGGGTACAATATTCATGTATACCAAATTCAAATGGTTTAATTATTAAAATAAAGAAAAGAGGACGTACCATGTTTGAATTTTTAATTCAATTATTACATGAGCTGATGTTTCTTACGGGATACATAGGAGGAGGCAATGCTTTTCCAAAACAGCTTTCGGCAGAAGAAGAAAAAAAATATTTGGATCTGTATGCCAAAGGTGATATAAATGCACGCAATATTCTCATAGAGCACAATCTGAGACTGGTCGCCCACATAACAAAAAAGTACAGCAATGACTCCAATGCCGATGACCTTATATCGGTTGGTATTGTAGGGCTGATCAAAGGGATAAACACCTTTAATCCGGAAAAAAATGCAAAACTTGCCGCATATATCTCAAGATGTATCGAAAATGAAGTTCTTATGCATTTGAGAAGCTCCAAAAAATTAAGCAATGAAATATCCCTTGATGAATGTATAGGTACCGACAAGGAAGGAAATGCTCTTACCTTTGCGGATATCCTGCCTTCGGACAGTTCGGATATAGTGGATGAAATTGCCGTAAAAATGGATATAAAGAAATTATATCATATAATGGGTAAAGTTTTGAAAAGAAATGAGATGGATATAATAATATGGCGATACGGCCTGACCGGCAAAAAAAGACTTACACAGCAGGAAGTGGCTGATATTTTGGGAATATCCCGTTCCTATGTTTCAAGAATCGAAAAAAAGGCAATAAAAAAGCTGGCTGATGAGTTTAATATCAATAAATAAATTATCTGAAAACAACTTTACATATTCAATAAGGGCTTGTCCGTCTTGAGCGAGGACAAGAGCAAAACAGGCGATTCGTGAATCTCCCCTACGGTGCTGCGCTGCAATCAGTGGGAGATTGCACTCTCGCTGATTACAATATGGAACCTGCCGCCGATTACGGCGGGGGACAACATGTGCGCGGTTATAGCGATACCAGTCATTTATGTTTGTGATACATGCCTGATATTTATTGTGCATACAACAGTGTTTTGGAGTAAGCTACCGCGGGCTGCGATCATATTGTCGGGCGGGATTCTTATTTTTTTGTTCTAAATCTTTACATTTTTTAATAGAATAGGAAAAAAAAGAGGTGTCACAAATGTTAATATTAAATAACGAACAAGCTTTTGAATACCATCCCATAATTAAATATATTCCAAAGCGCCTGCGAAAATATTTATCTTTAGTAAAACTTAATCAAGCAGAGGAAATACGGCTCAGAAGGGGACGGCCTCTCATGATTTATTTTAATGACGGCGGATATTTTATTGATGAACATGCAAGGCTTTCAAAAAATGAGACGAACGCGGTAATCGTGGAAGGTACCGATATAAACGAAGCGATTGAATTGATCAGCGAAAGCTCCCTTTATGCATTTGAAGATTGTCTCAGACAGGGATATATAACGGTATGTGGCGGCCACAGGGTAGGGATCTGCGGAAGCGCTGTTTTGGAAAACGGTAGTATTTCTTCTCAAAAAAATATAAGCAGTCTTAATTTCAGGCTTTCTCACGAGGTGACCGGCGTTGCCGAAGCATTGATCCCACATTGCATAAAGGACGGGCACATTCTCAATACTCTTATTATTTCTCCGCCGGGCTGCGGCAAAACAACCATGCTTCGGGATCTGATACGATTAATCTCACAAAAAGGCTATCGTGTCTCCATTGCTGATGAACGCAATGAAATAAGCGCGGTCTATAACGGATATACCGGATATGATCTCGGATATTCCAGCGATGTTTTGGAAGGAGCGTCTAAATCGGAAGCAATGCTTATTCTTTTAAGGACAATGTCACCGCAAGTTATAGCAACCGATGAGATAGGGCTTGAAGAAGATATAAATGCCGTAACAAAAGCAATATCCTCCGGTGTTGCGGTTATCGCGACCGTCCATTCAAAAAGCTTTTTAACACTCAAACAAGCCGGCATTTCATGGATCAATAAATTCAACTGTTTTGTAACTCTCAGCCACCGGAACGGTCCCGGTACAATTGAGGAGGTATACTGTGATCTGTAAAATAATCGGCAGCGCTCTGATCATATGTGGGACAACTGTATTCGGTCTTTCAAGGGCTTTACTTTTATATAAAAGATACAAAAGTCTTTTAAAAATATCTTCCGGGCTTACGGTCATGGAAAATGAAATAAATTATACCTGCGATTGCATAGATACCATACTTTGCCGCATCTCCTCCATTATTGAAATGAATGAAATATTTTATAACACTTCTGCAATGTCGCGCGATATTCCTTTAAAACAGCGCTGGAAAACCGCGGTGGAACAAGACGCCGCTTCCTTAAGGCTTACAAAGCATGACTGTGAAATAATATCTTTACTGGGCGGAGAGCTTGGAATGACTGACCGCAGCGGACAATTAAAAAATATTGATCATATAAAATCATTGATAGATATTCAAACATCGGAGGCAAAACAAGAATATGACAATCAGGCTAAAATGATACGCGGTTTGGGAATTACTGCAGGAATATTTTTAGTTATAATATTAGTATAATGGTAGTGTAAAGTAGGAATGAAAAAACGCAAAAGCAATAAAAAGAGCCGTCACCCTTGACAGCTTAGGCGAAACAATGCTGTGGAAAGAGTGCCGACGGTGAGGAACTCAAGAACAAATCAGATTT
>CALXWJ010000064.1 GCA_944392335.1 uncultured Clostridia bacterium | reverse complement strand
CTTTGCGGATATGCTTCAAGATATGCTTGACGCTGGCTTTTTCCGCATGCACGCAATTGACAATATTTTTCTTCTCTTACATTTTTGAGCATATCTTACCACCTTTCTGTATGCAAAAAAGCACCCTGTTACAGAGCGCTTTCTTACAGTTGATTAATTTAGGAGATTCCAATTTTTATATCTTTTTCTATTGTACATTATATCATAGATAAAACATGACATACCATGACATTTATAAAAAAAATTAAATTTTTTTATAAAAAAGCATTGACAAATACGTATTTTACGTATATAATATATATTGTAAGGAGGGTTGGTAATGAAAGGAAAAGACTTAGTAAAAGTCCTTTTGAAAAACGGTTGGGTACTGGATAGAATACACGGCAGTCACCATATTATGAAAAAAGATAATCAAACCGAAATAATACCAGTACATAACACCGATATACCAACTGGCTTACTAAATAAAATACTAAAGCGAACAGGGCTTAAATAAGCCCTTGTTTGCACATAATAAATTATGGAGGTCATTTATATGCTTACTATTTACCCTGCTATATTTCACAATGAAGATAACTCTTTTTGGGTAGAGTTTCCGGACCTTGACGGATGCCAAACATATGGAAGTACTCTCCCGGAAACTATGTCTTCAGCACAGGAAGCTCTGGGACTTTACATCTCATCTTTATTGGAAGATAATGTGGAGCTTCCAAAACCTTCCGATATATCTGCTTTAAAACCAGATAAAAACTCTTTTGCTACATTGGTATCAGTAGATGCAAACAAATACAGACGTAATACAAAGGCAGTCAAAAAAACGCTTTCAATACCCGCATGGCTCAATGAAGAAGCTGAAAAACAACATGTCAATTTTTCATCTATCTTACAAGAAGCACTAAAGCAAGAATTATCATTGAAGTAAGCAGAGGATCAATCCCTCTGCTTTATTCTTTTTCATGATACCATAATAGCACTTATTTTTCCCCTCTGTTGGCAATTTTATATTAAATTTAATTTTTTTTGCAATAAGTATTGACATACGTATTAATACGTGTTATAATATCATCAAGATAAGGAGAGGAGCACATAATATGCCAATGACGCCAAAAGAAATGATTAAACTTTTAGAATCAAATGGCTTTGAGTATGTAAGGACTAATGGTTCTCATAAACTTTACAAAAACCCAAAAACAAATAGGTCTGCCGTTGTTCCTTATCATTCAAAAGATTTAAAACCGGGTACAGAAAAAAATATACTAAAACAAGCGGGACTTAAATAATCCCGCTTAGCCCGGCATAAAATATATTTAAGGAGGTATAGCCATGAAATCATTATTTTATCCCGCAGTTTTTCACCCTGAAGATATTGGTTACTCTGTCAGTGTGCCTGATATAGACGGTTGTTTTACACAAGGCGACACTTTAGATGAAGCTTATTCATATACCATAGATGCTATTGGTCTCTGTTTGGAAGACTGTTTTGCAAACAACTCAGAACCTCCAAAATCAACAAATCCAAAAGATATAATATGTGAAAAAGATGATTTTGTAGTTCTTATAGAATTTAATATGCTTGAATATATGAAAAAGCATGATTCTAAAGCAGTAAAGAAAACGCTTACCATACCAAGTTATCTAAATACCTGTGCTGAAAATGCAAATATTAATTTTTCAGCGCTTCTCCAAGATGCATTAAAAGAACGCCTTGGATTAAATTAAAAAGCAGAGGATCAATCCCTCTGCTTTATTCTTTTTCATGGTACCATAATAGCACTTATTTTTCCCCTCTGTTGGCGATTTTATATTAAATTTAATTTTTATGTAAAAAAAGTATTGACATACTATTAATAGTATGATATAATATATACAGAAAGTGAGGTGAGAGAATGAAACGGAATAAAAAAAGTGACAAGGTTGCGCTAATCAACCTCATCACTGCAACAATAAACTTAATAGCCGTAATTATTAAGCTGTTAAGTGAGGGGAAATAAAATCCCCTCGCCCTTCGGGGCAATTATATTATAACATATCCGTTTCAAAATGTCAACATGAAGAATATGACGCTTATTATTTCAATAACGGCTCTTGTACTGTCAATAGTAAATTTGATTTTAACGATTTGGAGGTAATTTTTATGGGTCACACATCAACACAGGTAAAGGCTCGCTACAATAAAAAAGCATATAAACAGTTTAACGTTCAGATCAAACCGGAGCTTTTTGATCGTATTGATAATTATTGTAAATCAAACGATATGAGCCGAAGTGAGTTCTTACTAAAAGCAATTGAGAAGCTGGCGGAGGGTTGACCTCCGCTTACTCATTTGACGGGATTTTTACAGACCTCAGCGCTTTTTTATGTAATCGGTATATATGTCGCACATCTTTAAGCCCTATGGAATCTGATACCTGTTCCCACGTTTTGCAATTTATGTATCTTTCAATCAGCAGAAATTTGTATTTTTCGTTTTCCATACCACTTAATACTATTAACAGCTCGCCTCTGTATTTTATCAGCTGTGCTGTCATTTCGTCTACTTGTCTTGAATAATCTGCATAAGCCGCAAATTTATCATCTGTACTGTTTTTCTTGCTTGTCTGTACCCTTTCATCCCTGTTTGTACTGTCAGACCCTCCGCATGCTAAGCTGTACGCTTTTCCCTTTAATTCTTCAAGCTGTTTGAGTTCCCTTTCCATTGTCCGCGATTTGTTCAGCCACTCCTTAACCGTCATTTTAATTACCTCAATCAATGTGTAGTATATAAGCATGTAATATTTGTTATGTTTTTAATCCAAATTTACTCAGCTCCTGACCGGAATCAGTCCTTTTGCTTCGCACCTGCTTTTTATGCCGTAATATAGGCTTATAAAATTTGCCTCGTTTAATATAAGCGATAAACTCTCATCCTTTTCATTTCCAAAAATAATCCTGTACCCGCCCTCTGTATTTTCAATCCTTTTAATATTCACACAATCAAAATAAATATCAATCATTCTTACATCTTCTTTATTT
>CALXWJ010000063.1 GCA_944392335.1 uncultured Clostridia bacterium | reverse complement strand
TGCAAAGCTATTACGGAGAAGATGGGAAATGATAATTTACACTATTCGTCCTCCGTAAAACACCGACAAATATTGTGCATATTTATTTGATAAAATGTGGCACTTTTTATATTGAAATTTATACCATGCCCGACACACATTCAAAGATCGAAATCCAAACAAAATGGATAGGAATAAGTTTAGCAAAAAGGAGATAGAACGCCTGTGGGAACAAAAAGACGATAAATATTATCAGATTGTTTTAATGCTGATTTATACGGGTGTAAGAATATCCGAATTGCTTGACTTGAAAAAAGAAAACGTGCACTTAAACGAAAGATACTTTGATGTTTTAGCCAGTAAAACAGAAAACGGTATCAAGAAAGTTCCGATTGCAGATAAAGTATTGCCATTTTTTCGGTTTTGGTATAACGATACTAAGAGCGAATACCTTTTGCATACTGAAAATGGGGAACAGTTCAAATACCGTAATTATTATGACAGCTATTTCTTACCGCTTATGAACAACTTAGGCTTGTCACAAACGCCGCATTGTTGCAGACACACTTGTATATCAATGCTTGCAGAGGCAAAGGTTGACCAAACTACGATTAAAAAAATTGTAGGTCACGCAGGTAGCATGACGCTCACCGAAAGAATCTATACTCATTTGGATATTGAGGAGCTTATTAATGCAATCAATAAAATTTAAGATAAAAGAAAGAGATGTCTTTCTTTTGTGGAGAAAAACATCTCTTTTAAAACCCTTGTCAAATTGAGAATTTTGTTGCTTGTGTGTCGCTTGTGTGTTACTTGTTGCACACTTTTGACCGCTTTTCAGTCCAACTGAGTACTCCAAAAACCCCGTAAATAAAGGTTTTCGATAGCCGTGAAAAGCACACAGATTATCTCTTGGAGAACTGCGGAGCACGACGAGCGGCTTTGAGACCGTACTTCTTTCTTTCCTTCATTCTTGAATCTCTTGTCAAGAATCCTGCGGTTTTCAAAGCGGGTCTAAACGCATCGGAATCCACTTCAAGCAAAGCTCTTGCCACACCGTGGCGAATAGCGCCTGCCTGACCTGTAAATCCGCCGCCCTCTACTTTTGCGATAACATCGAACTTATCAGTTGTTGAAGTCAAAGTCAACGGTTGACGAACGATTACTTTCAAAGTATCAAGACCGAAGTAATCATCAATGTCCCTTCCGTTAATGGTAACCTTACCGTTACCCGGAACCAAACGAACTCTTGCAACGGAAGACTTTCTTCTACCTGTACCGTAATATTGTTCTTTTGCCATAATTAAAATCCTCCTTTACTTTATTTCGCCTGTCCAATTTTCAGGCTTCTGAGCCTCATGAGTGTGTTGGTCATCTTTGTAAACACGAAGTCTTGTCAAAGCTTTTCTTCCAATTGTATTGTTAGGTAGCATCCCCTTAACAGCCATCATCATAGCCTTTTGCGGGTTTGTTGCCATCAATTTATTATAATGGATTTCTTTAATTCCGCCTACCCATCCGGTATGATAATAACGAACTTTTTGATTTAACTTGTTACCTGTTAAAACTGTTTTTGCAGCATTTATAATTATTACATGATCTCCGCAATCTACGTTCGGGGTAAATGTAGGAAGATGTTTACCTCTTAAAATGCTTGCTGCCTGTGCTGCAACACGGCCCAAAGGTTTGTCTGCCGCATCAATGATGTACCATTTTCTGTTAATTTCCTGTGGTTTTGCCATATAGCTGCTCATTTAAAATTCCTCCTTCTAAAAACGATAATCCGAATGGCATGAATATCCTATAATCATGCCTGCAGGAATAATGATACTACTTTTTTCATTTTTTGTCAACACTTTTAAAAAAAAAATTAAAATACTATTTTAAAACTCTCTTAATCTCTTTTATACTCTTTTATTCTCTTTTTTACTCGTTCTCTATTTTTAAAAGAATATCATATATATCAGATGGTGAAGACACGATATAATCTGCCCCGGCTTCTTTCAATTCTTTTTCATCACGAAAGCCCCATAAAACACCAATAGACTTCATTCCTGCATTTTTTGCGGTATTAATATCTATATTTGTATCTCCTATAAATAAACATTCATCTATATTTACTCCCAATTCCTGTATAGTAAGAAAAACCCCTTCGGGATCGGGCTTTGTCGGAATATTATCACGCTTTCCGTGACATACATCTATCAAACCGTTTAAAATCTTATTCACAAGCAATACGGTAACATTATCCGGTTTGTTCGATAAAACAGCCGTTTTTATACCTTTTTTCTTTAATTTTAATAATAATTCTTCAATACCGTCAAAGGGCTTTGATTCAAAAATAGTATCCTTTTCATATTCACAGTCATATTTTTTTTCAACTTTTTGAAAATTTTCTTCCGTATCGGCATTATGATATTTTAACATTCTGTGTATAAGGATAACCTTGCCGTCACCCGCAAAATATTTATAGTTTTCCTGAGGTATCGGCAAAAAACCATTATATTCCAGCGACATATTACCGTAATGAGCAATGGTTGATAGTGTATCGCAAATTGTTCCGTCCAAATCAAAAATAAGTGCTTTAATCATATAAATCTCCTCGTACCGATAAAATTCATTTAATACTTTTATCATAAATTTAAAACCAGCCGGCAATAATAAGAATAAAATATTCCAAATGTTGTTATTACAACAGACATTATAAATTTATTATAGTATAATATATAAGAAAAGTCAACAAAAACACAATGATTGTTTTATAAAAAATCCTGAAAGGCGGATTATGATATGAAAATAACAAATGATATTTTTTATGCAGGTGTAAATGACAGAAATGTCGATCTTTTTGAGGGACAATACGTTGTACCCAACGGAATGTCTTATAATTCATATGTGATTATTGATGATAAGGTTGCTGTAATGGACACTGTTGATATTAATTTCAAGCATGAATGGCTTGACAATTTATCCGATATATTGGGTTCAAGGAAGCCCGACTATCTCATTGTACAGCATATGGAACCCGATCATTCGGCAAACATAGTAAATTTTCTAAACACATATCCCGATGCAAAGATAGTTGCAAACAAAAAAACCTTTTCAATGATGGAGCAGTTTTTTGATTTTGACTTTGAAGAAAAAAAAGTAATTGTGGAAAACGGCGAAACACTAAGTTTGGGGCAACATGAATTAACCTTTGTATATGCACCTATGGTACACTGGCCGGAGGTCATGATGACATATGATTCATACGATAAGGTATTATTTTCCGCCGACGGCTTTGGGAAATTCGGAGCCATGGATGCAGAGGAGCCGTGGGCAGATGAGGCAAGACGCTATTATATAGGAATTGTTGGGAAATACGGTCCACAGGTCCAGACTGTGTTAAAAAAAGCAGCAGGTCTTGATATTCAGATCATATGCCCCCTGCACGGACCGGTTTTGAATGAAAATCTTGGATATTATTTAAAACTTTATGATACCTGGTCATCATATAGCGTGGAAGACGAGGGTATTGTTATTGCATATACATCGGTATACGGGAATACAAAGGCAGCGGTATCGGAACTTGCGGAAAAACTGAAGCAAAAGGGCGCGCCGAAGGTTGTAATATGTGATTTGGCACGTTCCGACATGGCACAAAATGTTACCGATGCTTTTCGTTACAGCAAGCTCGTTTTGGCAACCACAACATATAATGCCGACATATTCCCATACATGCGAGAATTTATAAATAAATTGACCGAAAGAAATTTCCAAAACAGAACAGTTGCTTTCATTGAAAACGGCACATGGGCGCCTTTAGCCGCAAAAACCATGAGACATATGCTTGAAAACTGCAAAAATATTACCTATACCAATACAACAGTAACAATAAGATCGGCATTAAAAAAAGACAATCACGAACAAATAGATGCATTATCCGATGAGCTGTGCAAAGACTACTTGGCACAATCAGAAAAAACCGCAAATAAAAATGATCTAAAGGCGTTATTTAATATCGGATACGGTCTTTATGTAGTAACATCAAACGACGGCAAGCGTGATAACGGACTTATAGTAAATACAGTATCGCAGGTCACAGATAACCCTAACAGAATAGCCGTTACAATAAATAAGGCAAATTATTCCTATCATATAATTAAACAAACGGGAAAAATGAATGTAAATTGTCTATCTGTTGATGCACCGTTTAAAGTATTTGAGACATTCGGTTTTCAAAGCGGAAGAGGGGTTGACAAATTTGCAGACTGTACCCCTCACAGATCGGATAACGGTCTTGTATTCCTTCCCAGATACATCAATTCTTTTATGTCGCTGGAGGTCGAACAATATGTTGATTTTGATTCTCACGGAATGTTTATCTGTAAAGTTACCGAATCAAGAGTTATGAGTGACAAAGAAACAATGACATATACCTATTATCAAAAACATGTTAAACCAAAGCCCGAAACGGAAGGAAAGAAAGGTTTTGTATGCAAAGTCTGCGGATATATATATGAAGGCGATGAACTGCCCGAGGATTTTATCTGTCCGTTATGTAAACACGGAGCGGCGGATTTTGAACCGATTAATTAAATCAAAAATTCTTTTTCAATAAGGGCTTGTCCCGTCTCGGGCGAGGACAAGAGCACAGGCTGTGCTTTGCTGTAATCAGCGGGAGATTGTACTCTCATTGATTACAAATATTGAACCCGCCGATTACGGCGGGGGACAACATGTGCGCAGTTATATAAATATAAACCGGTACAAATAGATTTTATATCAATCGTTTGTACCGGTTTATTATTTTGGATAAATTTTCGCCAATCCTCCCTTACTTGTTTCCTTATATTTTTTGAGCATATCGATCCCCGTTTCATACATAGTTTTAATTACCCAATCAAAAGATATTTTCCGTGTTTCACTCAAAAAATCGGCAAGGTTGACTGCATTTATTGCACGCATTGCAGCTACGGCATTACGTTCTATGCAAGGAATTTGTACAAGACCAAGAATCGGATCACACGTCAATCCGAGATGATGCTCCATGGCAATTTCCGCCGCATATTCAATTTGTTCGATACTCATGGAAAACAGCTCTCCCAGCCCTGCTGCAGCCATAGAACAAGCCGAGCCGATTTCCGCCTGGCATCCGCATTCGGCGCCGCTTATTGATGCATTTGTTTTTATCAAATTCCCAATCAATCCCGAAACCGCAAGCGCCCTAGCTATATCTTCATCGCTGAAACCGTGTTTGTGCTGTTCATAAAGCATTACAGCAGGCAATACGCCACATGAGCCGCAGGTCGGTGCGGTAACAATGACCTCCCCTGCCGCGTTCTGTTCGCTTGCCGCAAAAGCATACGCGCACACAAGCCGATTCTCCCTTGTTTCCGGACTCTCATCCTCAGGCTGCCGTTCATAGAGATATTTTGCCTTTCTTTGTAAACTGAGCCCTCCGGGAAGTATTCCGCTTGTCTGCAAACCACTTTTAATACTGTCTTTCATATGATGCCATATATTATCAAGAAATTCAAAAATATCTGTTCCCTCTGTGTCTGCAACATATTCCCAAAGACGAATATTTTTTTTCTTGCAATATCCGGCAATATCGCAAAAAGCCGTATGCCTGTACAAAGGTTTATTCTCGTCCAAAAAAACTCCCTTTATTTTTATTTGCCCTCCGCCTATACTGTATACACGCCAATGATCCATTTGTAAATTATTCTTATATGAAAAAATATCCATTGTATTGGGATGATCCAAATTTGTTTCGGTATCATTATATTCAATTTCAGTTTTATATCCTTCAAAAACCTTTTTAATAACCGTATCAGTTCCGTGTCCTTTACCTGTGCTTGCGAGCGAACCGTATAAAATCACTTTAAAGGAATCCGCACCCGGGCTACAGGATTTAAACATGCTGCATGCACGTTCCGGTCCTATTGTATGTGAGCTTGACGGTCCTCTTCCTATTTTATACAATTCCTTGATTGTAGGCATTGAATGATTCATATTAAGATCGTCCCTCCCTATCAGCTAATTCATATAGATTTTAATTTACTCATATTACATAAAAAACGGCTTCAACCGGCCAACAAATATATCTGCTGACCGATAGCTGAAGCTGTGTATGCTTTAACCAAATTTTTTGATATTTTTGATTTTACCCGCTGCCGATTGCGTATATGCGGCACTGTTATCTCAGCATCGGTAATACGATACTTAAAAACAATGCAATACTTAAAAGTGCAACGGCACATTTCAAGCCTATATCGGATGTATTTTTTTTCGGCTTTTCAGCCGGTATTTTTTTATCAAAATAAGATGCAACAATTTTCTCTGCCTCCGATATTATTTTTTCATGCTGCCCCTGAGGATAATTTTTCAGAATAATAATTGCCTGATAAATATACGGTGATGAAATGTTATCTAAAATAACAACCTGCTTTGATAAATTTTTCATAGAAAAATTAACACTTCCTTTTAACAATTTTGTAGCATTTTAAGCATATTATTTCATGGATATTTTAACCATTTTAATATTTAATTATACATTAATTTGAATGTTTTTACCCATAAATTCAAGCCAAAATTCGACAAAAAAAGGTTGTTCTGAATTAAAATGGACAATCATATAATATTATTAATACAGTAAATATGTATAAAAATTGAGTGAAATTCACATAAAATCTATTGTGAATTTTGTCAAGATGTAACAACTTTGTAACAGATTTGTTGACAATTGGAGGTGAAGAGTATATAATAATGCGCATAGCTGAGTTGGAGGTTAAATTTGAACAAAACTAAAAACTTTATCAGAAAATAGGGTAAAAGCTTTATTCGCTGATTTGTTTAGTGTCACAAGGCACAGAAAGGAATGTTTATAATATGAAAAAATTAAACTTTCATGCCTGTCCGGGACATTTAAAGCGTGTAATTCTTGCATTGTTCTTAGTTACTGTCGTGACCCTGATCACAATGGGTGCAGTATATGATGCGACATTGAAAAACATAACATTTACAACAATTGATGAATTCAATGGAACTCAAACTGATGAAACAATGAAAACCAGAAAGTCTACAGTTGAAGAATTTTTAACCGAGAATGAGATCACGGTCGGGGACTCGGATCATATGAATATGGATCCTGAGGATGAAATTTCCGACAACGATATTTTAATTATACGCAAGGGCAGAGCAATCGAGCTTTCAGCAGACGGGAAAACTTATACAGCATATGTAACCAAACCGACCGTTGCGGAAGCTTTGGAGGAAATAGGAGTTACGCTGTCTGCTGAGGATGAAGTGACTCCGGGGCTGCAAACAACAATAACCGAGAATATGCCGATTACGATTGATAGATATACAACAGAAGAAGTTATTGAAACGGAACCGATTGATTTTAAAACCATCAGAAAAAATGATTCGTCCATGACTGCAGGTACAACAGTTGTTGTAACCGAAGGCGTTGCCGGTGAAAAATCAATTAAATATTCTGTCAGAAAGAAGAACGGCGAAATTATTTCAAAAGATTATATCTCTGAAGAAATTTCAAAAGAACCGATCAACAAAGTAATAAAGGTAGGTTCAAAACAAGTATCAAACAATGGATTTACCTATTCAAAAAAGCTTGAAGTATCCGCTACTGCTTACAGCGGGGCGTCACATGAAAACGGCGGATATTCAAAAACCGCATACGGTCTTACACCTAAATACGGTGTCGTCGCAGTTGACCCGAAAGTTATCCCGTTGGGTACAAAGTTATATATTGAATCTTCTGACGGAGGAAAATCCTGGTCATACGGCTACTGTATTGCCGGAGATACGGGAGGGGCAATTAAAGGAAACAAAGTTGATTTATGCTTTAATACTGTAAATGAATGTGTACAGTTCGGAAGAAAGAGCGCAACTGTTTACATTTTAAGTTAAATATAGTATAATAAAGGTGCCGGCAGGCGCCTTTATTTATTGTCCGGCAATTTACGGTAATCTCTTTTTAAATAAAATATCGGTCAAGCTTGACCGGGAAAGGCATAAATATGGAATTAACATCTTTATCATCAATCAAACAACTCTCCTCAATGTTCGGGTTTGACTTTTCAAAAAGCCTTGGGCAAAATTTTCTCATGGATTCCGGGGTCCTCGAAAAAATATCCGAGGCGGCATCAGGTGCTGACAGTGTTTTGGAAATAGGTCCCGGGTTTGGCGTCCTTACTAAAGTTTTATCAAGAGATTTCAAAAAGGTCGTATCGATTGAAATAGATAAATCTTTGATAAAAGTCTTAAACTATACTTTAAAGGATTGTAAAAACGTTAAAATCATAAACGACGATTTTATGAAAATAAATTTAAAGCAGCTTCTGTATGATGAATTTGCCGGTGAAAAAATAAGTGTTGCCGCAAATCTTCCCTATTATATCACAACTCCAATAATAGCAAAATTGATCGAAGGAAAATATAATTTAAAAAACGTAGTGGTAATGGTACAAAAAGAAGTTGCGCAAAGATTATGCGCAAAACCCGGCACAAAGGAATATGGGGCAATAAGTGTTTTGTGCGCCTTTTATACCAAGCCTGAGATTATATGCAAGGTCGGGGCCTCAAAATTTTATCCGCCCCCAAAGGTTGATTCTGCAGTTTTGCGTATGCAGATCTGTGACAAACCAAATGTTGAAGTATCTGATGAAAAATTATTCTTTAAAGTTGTAAAAGCCGCTTTTGCTCAAAGAAGAAAAACACTTTTAAATTGCCTTTCAAGCGGATTTTCAAAAGATAAAATGTTTTTTGAAAACATTTTAAAAAACAGTGGGATAGAACCTTCCATACGAGGCGAACGTCTCGGCATTAAAGAATATGCAAAAATAACGGATGAGATGGTTAAAACCGGAATTATTTAAAAATTTATTTTTTCATTTAAGATATATCCGCATCACCCCCCCCTATATCTAAATTCAAAAGGCAGGTTAAATAAAACATCTTTAAACTAACATTTCAATAAAGGCTTATCCTCATTGACTTACGGGACAAGCACTTATTGGTTCTCCTGCCAAAATGCTCCTATTGCCGGTTGCAGCGTTTGCGATCTACATTTCAAACAAGCTTAATGGAGTGCTGCTCCTATTTAAATTTAAAGCTTTATCATTTATATATAAATATCCATGTGATTTTATATACATAAAATAATAATTAAATTACCATATATTACAGCTTGATTTTTTGAATAAATTATAGTATTATAATAACCGTGGTTGACATAATAACAATTTTATTGTAAACCGCGATGTGAGTTAATTTTATAAGTTCGGATAATAATCCGGGAAAGTGAGGATACACTATGAATTTATTCAAAAAATCAATAACCGGTATATTGGCAGCAGCTTTTGCCGCAGCACCCATTGCCGCTTTTGCATCAATCCTGCCGGAGGATGTTGCCGGAACAAGATTTGAGGAACCTGTTCAATTATTGGCAGCCCTTAAAATTATGATCGGTGACGATGACGGGGCATTCAGACTTGATGATAATATCAAGCGTTCCGAGGTTGCAAAAATGGCAGTTCATGCCATGGGACTTGAAGATTTAGCGACTACCGCACAGGACGAAACAAGATTCCCCGACGTAACATCAAGCCACTGGGCAAACGGGTATATCAACGTTGCAACATCACAAGGTCTTATCATCGGTGATGACGACGGTAATTTCAGACCGGACGATTCAATAACCTATGCCGAAGCCATGGCAATATTCGTAAGAGCGACAGGATATGAAGTTATGGCTGAAGATAAGGGTGGATTCCCCAACGGATATATTTCAGTTGCTGGAAGCAACGGAATGACAAAAAATGTTCAAGGCACAACCAACGCCGCTATCACAAGAGGTAATGTTGCATATGTAGTAAACAATGCACTTACTGTTAAGCTTATGGAAAGAACCGGCTATGGAGAAAACGCTTCTTATGAAGTAACGGATAAAACCCTTTTGGAGGATAAATTAAAGGTTACCAAGGCAGAAGGTCAGATTACTGCAATCCCTTCAACAAGTCTTGAAGGCGACTCAAACCTTAATGAAGGTGAAATCAAAATAGGTGATTCTGTTTACGAAACATCATATAACATGAATAACCTGTTCGGATATAATGTTGTATACTATGTAAGAGAAAATGAAGCAGGCGACGAAGAAATAATATTGGCAATGCCTAAAAAGGATCAAAACTCAACAATTACCGTAACTGCCGATTTGTTTGAAGGTATTACGACAAAAAATGAAAAAAAGGCAATTGAATACTATGAAAATGAAAATTCTGCAAAGACAACAATAGCAGCCATTGAAGATGAAGCTAAGTTTATTTACAACGGAAAAGCTGAAACAATGACAGATGAATTGCTGACTTTGGCAGATAAAGCAGGTAAAGTAACATTGCTTGATACAGACAGAAACGGCATATATGATATTGTATTTGCGACAAACTACTATAATATAGTTGTTGAAGAGGTTACAAATTCAGGCAAAATCATAGATAAATACGGCGCGCCTACGATCAATTTGGGTGAAGATGAGGATGTATCATACAGAATTTTAAAAGGGCTTCAGGAAATTGATGTAAGCGATCTTAAAGAATATGATGTATTATCCGTTGCCGAAAGCTCAGACCATGAAATATTTGATATTGCCGTATCCAATACAACAGTATCAGGTAAAATTACAGCCAAGGATGCAGAAGGCGTCTATATTGAAGGCAAACATTATAAAATTGCCAAGAACTATACTGAAGCATTAAACATTGGAAATGAAGGCATATTCTATCTTGATATTGAAGGTAAGATCGCGGCTGTAAACAACAAGGTATCTGTAAGCGACAACTACGGTTATCTTATAAGAGCTTATTCTTCAGCTGAAACAGAAACAGCTACGTTCAGAATCTTTACTAAAGAAGGTGAAGACAAGACCTTTACAGCTAACGATAAAATTAAATACAACGGTGCTTCAGGTCAAAAGGCTACAGAAGTAGTTAAAAATTTCATTGAAGACGGCGAAACCAAAAAGCAGCTTATCACTTATACAACTAACTCTGATGACAAAATTACTGCCATCTATACAGCAACCGACAACACAAGCACAGGCGGTGCGAAAGAAGATGCATTTACGCTTGATTATAACTTAGAAGACGCGGTTTATAATGAAAAGCTCAATTCACTCGGTTCAATCAGAATAACAGACGAAACATTTATCTTCGATATACAAGACGATGTATCTGACTACAGCATAGCAACATTGGATATGTTTGAAGATAAGCAAAAATACAACGCATTGGTATTTGATATAACTGAAGAGTATACTGCTAAAGCCGTTGTTATTACAAATGCTGAATTCCAAACAAACGCGGAAGCAACGATCGCGGTTGTAGATAAGGTAGTATCGGCTGTAAACGACGATGATGAAGAAACAGAAAAATTATATGCATACCGTGACGGACAATCAATTGAAGTTTTAGCTGAAACTACAGGAATACTTGTTAAGGGTGAAGGCGAAGATTCACTTGAAATGGGTGATATAATCCAATATAAAACAAATGAAAACGGTGAAATTGTTAATGTCAGAGTATTGTTTGACATCACGTCAAAGGATACGGAAAAGAACGAAACTCCTGTTGAGGATCTTGAAATCATATACGGTAAGGTAAATAAAAAGTTTTCAAACTCAATCAACGTAACCGTAAATGATGCAAACGAAAGAAATCTTGTATTATCTTCAGATGTAGTTGTATACAGCATTGACACAACAAAATCTAAAAATAATATAACAACTGCTACCATCGGTGATATCCAGGCTTATGATGAAGACGAAAACAACAGAGTATTCATCAGAATATACGATGAAATAGTCAAAGAGGTAGTAATTATAAAATAATTTGTTTCCCCAAAATCCTAAATATCTTCTCTATACTACAATTTTATCCTAAATTATTAAGACTGTCGCAGCGAGCATTATGTTCTGCCGCTGCGGCAGTCTTTTTTTTTAATCGGAGCAACGCTCCATCAAGCTTTCTTGAAATGGGATTTGAAAATGTTGCAACCGGTAATAGGAGCGCCGGCTCCTCAGCGTTTTGGCGTGAGATTTAAATTTTACTTTCATACTTGACAAATATCACAAAATTTAATATAATTTAACCGATTAACACAGAAAGGGATGATAATGTGGAAAATATAATTGAACAAAACAGGCAATGGATAGATGAAACATGGGAAAAAATAGATAAAAAACTCAGCCGTGTTGCTGTCAAATCAAGAAATAAAATTCCGTATACAACAATTAACGGGGTTCATGACAACAAGATAGATGACGCACCGGCATGGTGGACAAACGGATTCTGGGGCGGCATGATGTGGCTTATGTACATAGCTACAAAAAACGAAGAATACCGTATCACGGCAGAGACTTCCGAAAAATTGATGGACAAAGCCTTAAAAATGTATAAAGAGCTACACCACGACGTCGGATTTATGTGGAATATATTAAGCGGTGTAAGTTACAGATATACCGGGAATGAAGATTCAAAAACAAGATTTTTATATGCCGCGTCTGTACTGGCTTCAAGATTCAACATAAAAGGGAAATTTATAAGAGCATGGAACGACTGGGAAGGGAATGAACATGAAGGCTGGACAATTATTGACTCCATGATGAATATCCCTCTTTTATACCGGGCCTCTTATGAGATCGGCGACGATAGATTCAAATATATTGCACTTGAGCATGCAAACATGACTATCAGAGATCACATAAGACCCGATGGAAGCGTGGTCCACATTGTCTCCCACGACCCTCAAACAGGCGATGCGATAGAAACGATCGCAGGACAGGGCTATGCGGTCGGTTCATCATGGTCAAGAGGTCAGGCTTGGGCCATATACGGATTTGTTTTATCATATATCCATACCGGCATTCAGGAATATCTTGATACCGCAAAACAAGTAGCACATTATTTTATCGCCTGTGTATGCGATGATTATTTGCCAAAAGTTGATTTCAGAGCTCCCGATGAACCTGTTTTATATGACAGCACAGCCGGGGCATGTGCTGCATGCGGACTTATTGAAATTGCAAAATGCGTACCGGAGCATGAAAAGAAAATTTATATCAATGCAGCCATGAAACTGTTAAAAGCCATGGAAAAGGAATTTTGCAATTGGAGCGAGGATGAGGACGCCATATTAATGATGGGGACCGAAAGATATACGGGCGGTATCCATATGCCTATTATTTACGGCGACTACTTTTTTGTTGAAGCAATATATAAGTTAAAAGGCAACGAATTCTTATCCTGGTAATTTCGATGAAATTATATCTTTATTTTTTCTGACAAGAAAAAAACAAACCCCATAGAGGTTTGTCATGTTTGGTGCTCGAGGTCGGGGTCGAACCGACACGGGAATTTCTTCCCACAGGATTTTAAGTCCTGGGCGTCTGCCAATTCCGCCACTCGAGCATATAACATATTTTATTGTATTTCAACAACAAAATGAATTATAGCATATCTTAATATATTTGTCAATACTTTTTAAAAAAATATCACGCTTTTTCCTATTTTTTAAGTCAAAAGCGGTGCATTTTATCATGCAAAATTTTTAACTTGCCGTAAGAGGATTCGGATGTTCCAAAATCCTCTTACGGTATGGCTTTCTTAGTTTTGTAAAGCTTTATTTATCGACGGAAGTATAGGTCTCATTTTATTGATTTCATCCAATGTAAACAGCTTTATATAATCACCTGTTTCGTAGTCGTATGTGTCAAAAGCAAAGCTTAAAACATTGCCGTTATGCTTTAAGGTTGTTCCATTACAGATTTGTAATGCTTTCAATGCTCCGTTAATATCATACACTGCTATCACTGAGTCTGCGGTCAGATCGGTATCGGTATTATTTTCGATTAAAGCATATACTGTAAGGGTGTTTCCTTCTATATAATAAGCAACATCATGCCTATAATCCTGCACGGATCCCGGCGTATTATAATGTATGGCATCGTAACGCAAACCGGAATTAGACGACCCAATATTAATATTTGACCACTCTGATTTGCTCCCGCTATAATAAATATCTTTTACGCTGGTACAATCATAAAACGCATAATTTTCAATGATTGTTACACTGTTTGGTATGGTTATACTTTCTATAGCGCTGCAATGTTCAAAAGCGCCATATTCTATGGTTGTTACATTATTTCCTATTGTTATGCTTGGCAGACTGCTGCAATTGGCAAATGCACATTCTCCAATTCTTGTTACACTGTTTGGGATCGTTACACTTTTCAAACTGCCGCAACCATAAAATGTATAAGCTTCTATGGTTGTTACACCGTCCGGTATTTCTATGCTTTGCAGACCGCCGCAACATTCAAAAGCACCATATTCTATGGCTATTACACTATTTGGCATGGTTATATTTTCTAAACCGCTGCAATCTAAAAATGCACCATATCCTATAGTTGTTACACCATCCGGTATTTTATACGAAGCAGATGTTTTACCTATAGCATATTGTATCAACTTTGTTTTATCTTTGCTAAACAAATTTCCGTCAACATCGCAATAATATAAATTATCTTCATCTACATATATATTTTGCAAACTGTTGCAGGAACCAAATGCATAACGTTCGATACTTGTCACGCTATTTGGTATGTTTATGCTTTCCAAACCGGTGCAAGAATGAAATGCATAAGATCCTATTGTTGTTACACCGTCCGGTATTGTTATGCTTTGCAAACTGCCGCAACAATAAAATGTATAACCTTCTATGATTGTTACACCATCCGGTATTTCTATGCTTCGCAGACCGCCGCACCATTCAAAAGCGCCATATCCTATGGCTATTACACTATTTGGTATTGTTATGCTTTCTAAACCGGTGCAATAAGCAAATGCCCGATCTCCGATGCTTGTCACACTGTTTGGGATTGTCACACTTTTCAAACTGCTGCAAGAAGCAAATGCCCGATCTGCAATGCTTGTTACAGGATAATCGCCTAAGGTATTGGGAATTGTTATATGTCCGCTTACAGAGGTGTCGCAATCGGTTATTGTTGCCTGCTCGTTTGATACGGTATATGTATAATAACCGTAAGTCTCAGCACTCACCGAGATCGGCATGGCGGTTATCAGCGCGGATAACACACCGATGACTAACAGTAAACTTAAAAGCCTTTTTTTTACAAAAACCTCTCCTTCCAAACTAAAAAAGCGCGCGGTTTATCAAAACCACACACCGAAAAACGCAAGGCTTTGACTGTGATAATGTGCATGGAAATTCAACATCAGAATATCATAATCAAAGTCAATGTATTTCCAACCGTAAATCTGAAGCTGAAAAAATATAATATATTGTTTACATTTTATCATAATTTTTCCGGTTTGTCAATATGGATGTATTCCGGCGCACTGGCGCCACGTTTTTGAATATGCAAATAAAATGTCAGCAAAAAAGTATCACACCGGATGAAAAAAGCAATGAAATTACCGCAATTTTAAAGCATACCTGCAAAAACGTCAAAAAATATTTTCAAGCAGCTCCGAAAGCTCCGAAAGTCTTGAAATTTCATAGTCAGGTGTTATATCAGACCGATTTTCATATTTATCCGGATTAAACCAGACTGTTTTTATTCCGGAATTGATCCCTCCCTGTATGTCGGAGGAAAGGCTGTCGCCTACTATGATCGTTTCATCATGCTTAAAATTCGGAATATGAGAAAAACACTTTTCAAAAAATTCTATGCCCGGCTTTTCACAGCCTATTTTTTCAGAATTATATACCCCGTCAATATATTTTTCTATTCCCGAGCTTTTTATCCTTCCGGTCTGCACCTGTTCACTTCCGTTGGTAACTATGTATAATCTGTAATTTTTCGATAATTCTTTTAAGACTTCTTCTGCGTCTTTAATGAAAAAATGCCCCTTTCCAAGCTGTTCTTCATAATATTTTGTAGCTTCATGAGCCGAGCATTGTGTTATCTTCATTTCATTAAACAAAATAACATATCGTCTGAGCTTTACCTCATCACGTGTTATTTTCCCCTGTTCAAGAAGTTTCCACTGAGCTTTGTTTATTTCACTGTATCTTGTGAGTATTTTTTCTTCGGGGATGATATTGAAATATAACAGTGTTTTTATCAGCGCTTCCCTTTCGGCTCTTTTAAAATCCAATATGGTATCATCCAGATCAAATAATATATTCCTTATCATAATATTCTCCCGTATATAATTGTTTTTTATATATTACCACAAACAGACCTTTTTTTCAATACGGATTTTTCCGTTCCGCTTTGTTTACGGCAATGCCGCCTATACTGCAATTTTCCGTTCCGCTCATACACGGCGCGTATTTATACTGTATTCTATACCGATTTTTCTTTATAGAATTTATATATATACTCCAAAATGTATAAAAAAATATATATATAATACACAAAATACAAAAAAAACTATTGACTTTAGTATGATAAAGTGTTATAGTGTTAAAGTATTTAAAATCTTTTATGAAAGGAAATAAAAAAATGAAAAAATTTTTATCTTTGTCGATGGCTGCAATAATGTTGTCAGCAGCAATTTCCGGCTGCTCAGATACAGCCGAAAAATCAGATTTTGAACAAGTGCAGGAAGCAGGAAAAATGGTAATAGGTATTACATTGTTTAACCCTATGAACTATTATGACGACAATAACGAGCTTGTGGGATTTGATACAGACCTTGCAAAAGCGGTAGGAGAAAAGCTTGATCTTGACATTGAATTTACCGAGATCAACTGGGATTCAAAGGAAATCGAATTAAATTCAAGAAATATCGATTGTATCTGGAACGGTATGTGTATAACGGAGGACAGAAAACAAACCATGAGTATTTCCGACCCATATCTTAAGAATACACAAGCCATGGTTATGAAGGCGGACAAAGCTGATATTTATGTAAAGGATCCAAGCGGCGCTACTGTTATTGCAGAACAGGGTTCAACCGGTGAGGGCAAGATCAACGGAACGATAGAAGACGATGAAACCGTTGTAGTATCAGCAAAAGACTTTTTCGCAAATTCAACTTATATTCCGGCAGACTCAATGGCAAAGGCATTGATGGAGGTTGAGGCAGGCACGGCAGACATCGCGTTGGTAGACAGTGTCTGTGCATACGGCATGGTTGGCGAAGGAACCGATTATCCTGATTTGGTTGTCAATATCGATAATAACTTTGGAGATCAAGAATACGGTATCGCTTTCAGACAGGGAAGCGACATTACCGAAAAAGTCAATGAAGCCATTAAAGAGCTTATGGATGACGGAACTGTTGCAGAAATTGCCGCAAAATATAATTTGACCAGTATGCTGTTAAATAATTAAAAATTCAAATATTTATACTCCGTCGACAATGAACGACGGAGTATACTTTTGTTGTGAGGAGAGATTATTATGCACCAACAATTTTACCCTGCTTATACCATCGGAGCAGATGCTTTTGACAGCTTTAACGATATATGTTCCTCTTTGGGAAAGCATTTTCTTTTGATCGGCGGGAAAACCGCTTTATCGGTGACCGAAAAAAGACTGCTTCCCAAAATATCCCATGATTTTGAGATGACGGACAGAGTTATCTACGGCAATGAATGTACCGAAGAAAGAGTAACGGAATTATTTGAAAAATATAAAAACAGCACAATAGATTTTATATTGGGAGTGGGCGGCGGAAAAGCTCTTGATACCGCAAAATTCTTAGCAAAAATGTTAAATGTGAATGTTGTGACAATACCGACGATCGCCTCTACATGCGCCGCTTCCTCCGCTCTTTCCGTCGTATACACCCCAAACCATGTATTTAAAAAATTCGAATATTACAAAAGACCCGCCTTTCATTGCTTTATAGATACTCAGATTATAAGTGACGCACCTCATAAATTTATTCGCGCCGGGGTCGGCGATACCCTGGCAAAACACTATGAGGTGGAATTTTCCATGAGGGGAAGGGTTCTTGATTATTCCTCGGAAATGGGGCTTACCATAAGTTCAATGTGTAATATCCCGTTAATGAGATATGCACATGATGCAATTGAGGCATGCAAAAAAAATGAGATCAACAATGCCCTTGAACAAACCGCGTTGGCGATCTTGATTTCTACCGGCATGGTTTCAATGCTGATCGATCCGGATTACAACGGAGCAATGGCACATGCACTGTTTTACGGATTAACCAATATAGAAGGATTTGAAGAAAAGTTTTTACATGGTGATGTGGTAGGCTATTGTACCATGGTGCAGCTTGCGGTAGATAATAATATTGACGAAGCGAAGAAAATCAAAAAATTTCTTCAAAGTATCGATATTGAAACAACTCTTGCTCAAAGAAACATTCCGTGTGACAGACAGTACCTTGACACCGTTCTTGAGGGTGCGCTTGCCGATCCCGATATGAAGGTTATACCTTATAAAGTGACAAAGGAAATGTTATTTGAAGGAATAAAAACAATAGAAAGCTTATGATATACACGGAAGGATGATAAATATGAACAGGGATTTGACCATAGGTGATCCCGGAAAAGTAATTTGGCGGTTTTGTATGCCGTTATTTGCAAGTGTAATATTCCAGCAGCTTTACAATATTGCCGACAGTCTTGTCGCGGGGAAATTCGTCGGAGAAAGCGCTTTGGCGGCTGTTGGTAACAGCTATGAAATAACATTGGTATTTATAGCCTTTGCTTTTGGTGTAAATATCGGATGTTCGGTAATAGTTTCAAGATTCTTCGGCAGTAAGGATTATGAAAAAATGAAAACGTCTGTTTATACAACACTGATTTCGGGAGGCATACTCTGCTTGGTCCTTATGGCATTCGGGCTGGGGTTCGGTGAAAAGCTGTTACATATGATCAATACTCCACAAGAGATAATGTCCGACTCCAAGCTTTATCTTGATATATATGTGTTCGGCTTACCATTTATGTTTTTTTATAACATAGCAACCGGTATTTTTTCCGCTTTGGGGGACTCAAAAACACCATTTATATTTTTGGCGGTCTCATCCGTCGCAAATGTTTTAATGGATATATTATTTGTTGCCGCCTTTGATATGGGAGTGGCAGGCGTTGCATGGGCAACCTTTATCTGTCAGGGAATAAGCGCGATTTTATCAATTATAGTTGTGTTTTTGCGCCTTATACATATAAAAACCGAAGGAAAGGTCAAAATATTCTCATGGGATATTTTATGGAAAATTACCGTTATTGCAGTACCGAGCATATTACAGCAGAGCTTTATCTCTGTGGGGAATATTATAATACAGGGCGTGATAAATAGCTTTGGCACCGCCGTTATGGCGGGATTTTCTGCCGGCGTAAAGCTGAACAGTCTTGTAACCACCTCCTTTACTACCTTTGCAAACGGTGTGTCAAACTTTACATCGCAAAATATAGGAGCGCAAAAATACAAGCGTGTAAGCGAGGGCTATAAAGCCGGTCTGAAACTTGTAATCATGTTATGTATACCAATTATTATATTATACTTCTTGTTCGGCAAATACCTTATCTATCTGTTTATGGACAGCGTGACCGGAGATGCAATGGAAACAGGAATAATATTTTTAAGGATCCTGTCGCCTTTCTATTTCGTGGTATCAATCAAATTGGTTACAGACGGTGTACTTCGCGGAGCGGGAGAAATGATAAGATTTATGATCGCAACTTTTGCCGATCTTTCTTTGCGTGTCATTATTTCATTAATACTTGTAAATTACCTGGAGGTACTCGGCATATTCATGGCATGGCCAATAGGATGGACGATTTCAACCATCATGTCATATTTATTTTACAGAATGGACAAATGGAATACTAAAACAGAAAAATTACAATAAAATTTACAGTAAGGTCATTGAAAATATAAACAGGTTGTGCTATAATATGTTAGATCGATGATTTAAACAATCATAATATATCGATCCTAATAAATCCTAAAACGTTTAATATCAGGATTTATCCCCCATTGAATTATACAAAGGAGGTGCATAAAGATGTTAAGATATTTTACGGCAGGTGAAACTCACGGCAAATGTCTGACGGCGATAATCGAAGGCATGCCTTCTGGTGTTTTTATTGACGTTCAAAAAATAAACGAAGCGCTGCACGACCGACAGCAAGGTTACGCAAGAGGCGGAAGGATGAAGATAGAAACCGATAAAGCCGAAATACTGTCCGGTATAAGAAACGGATATACCATCGGAAGCCCGATTTCCCTCAGGATAGAAAATCGTGATTGGGTAAACTGGGAAAAAATAATGGATTCCCAAAACGCTGTTTCGGAAAAGACAGTTACAGCCCCCCGCCCCGGTCATGCAGATCTGACAGGCGGATTGAAATATAATCACAGGGATCTTAGGAACGTCCTTGAAAGAGCGAGTGCAAGAGAAACCGCCGCGCGGGTCGCCGTCGGGTCTATAATAAAACAGATGCTTGAGCAGTTTGACATTAAATTTTATTCAAGATGTGTAAGTATAGGTCCCGTATTTGATGAATCAAAGATTTTTGATGATGAATTTTATAAGCGGGCAAAAAATTCACCGGTAGGCTTTGGTTCGGAAAAATCAGAAAAAGAAGCTATTGCGTTTATCGATAATGCAAAAGCAAAAGGCGAATCTGTGGGAGGCATTGTTGAAGTAAGAATTTGTAATGTCCCCATAGGCTTGGGAAGCTATGCCCAGTATGACAGGAAGCTTGATGCAAATATCGCCTTTTCCGCTATGAGCGTTCAGGCAATAAAAGGCGTTGAAATAGGAGATGGATTTGAAGCGGCAAAAAAACTCGGTTCCTCCGTTCACGATGAAATATATTACAGCAACGGTAAATATTCAAGAGGTACAAATAATGCCGGAGGGATCGAAGGCGGGATGTCAAACGGAGAACCTATTATAGTACGCGCCGCAATGAAACCGATACCAACACTGTATACTCCGTTAAACACGGTAGACATAAATACAAAGGAAACAAAAAAAGCATCGGTCGAAAGATCGGATACCTGCGCGGTTTACGCGTGTTCAGTTGTTCTTGAGGCCGTTGTCGGTTTTGAGATCGGCAAAGCATTTCTGGAAAAATTCGGAAATGATACCTTGGTTGATATCAAAAATGCCTATAACTCATATATTGAAAGGATATCACAATACTGATTTTATTTAAACAGCTGATTGTTTATTGATACAACACTGCATAACAGAATATATCATGTTGTATTAAATATATATTTAAAATTTATCTGATGGGAAAGAGATATCTGACTCAAAAGAAGGAGGAATTATTTATGTATGATCCAAAATCATCAAAAGCAGAAGAATTTATAAATCATGAAGAAGTTTTAAAAACCCTGGAATATGCGGGAGCAAACAAGCACAATGCCGAATTGATCGATAAGATCATTGAAAAGGCAAAGGAAAGAAAAGGGCTTTCGCACAGGGATGCAACGGTGCTTTTGCTATGTGACATAGAAGAAAAAAATCAGGAGATCTATGCCCTTGCAGAACAAATAAAAAAGGATTTTTACGGTAACCGTATAGTGCTGTTTGCCCCGCTTTACCTTTCAAATTATTGTGTTAACGGCTGTGTATACTGTCCCTATCATTTGAAAAACAAGCATATCCCCAGAAAAAAGCTTACTCAGGAGGAAATAAAAAAAGAAGTTATCGCATTGCAGGATATGGGTCATAAGCGTCTTGCAATTGAATCGGGAGAAGATCCCGTAAACAATCCTATAGAATATATCCTTGAAAGCATCAAAACCATCTACAGCATTAAACACAAAAACGGTACCATTCGCCGTGTAAATGTAAATATTGCGGCAACTACCGTTGAAAATTACAGAAAGTTAAAAGAAGCCGGAATAGGCACATATATTCTTTTTCAGGAAACATACCATAAAGAAAGCTATGAAAAGCTTCATCCCACAGGCCCGAAACATGATTATGCATATCATACCGAGGCTATGGACAGAGCAATGCAGGGCGGAATTGACGATGTAGGTCTTGGAGTTCTTTTCGGTCTTGAACTGTATAAATACGAATTTGCCGCACTGCTTATGCATGCAGAGCACTTGGAAGCGGTATTCGGCGTCGGCCCGCACACGATCAGCGTGCCGAGAATACGCCATGCGGATGATATTGACGCCGATTCCTTTGATAACGGTATCAATGATGACATCTTTGCAAAGATCGTTGCCTGTCTCAGAGTTTCCGTTCCGTATACAGGATTGATCGTATCTACAAGAGAAAGCCAAAAATGCAGAGAAAGAGTTATACACTTGGGCGTTTCTCAAATCAGCGGGGGATCTAAAACAAGCGTCGGCGGATATGCCGAGGAGGAACCTGATGAAGAAGATTCATCGCAATTTGACGTCTCCGATACAAGGACTCTTGACGATGTTGTAAACTGGCTTATGAAAATGGGCTATATCCCGAGTTTTTGTACAGCCTGCTACAGGGAAGGAAGAACCGGCGACAGATTTATGAGCTTATGCAAGTCTCAGCAAATTTTAAACTGCTGCCATCCTAATGCATTAATGACCTTAAAAGAATATATTGAAGATTATGCCTCAGAAGACACAAAAAAAATCGGAGACGAATTGATCTTAAAGGAAATTAATAATATTCCCAGTCAAAAAGTCCGTGACATTGTAGTTGAAAGGCTTGAAAAGATAAAAAACGGTGAAAGAGATTTCAGATTTTAATCATAAAATTTCTGATAAAATCATAAATTTACATAATAAAAAATATGCGGCACGTCTCTACAATTTTAATAATACGTCCGCATATTTTAATATTGAATGTCAATTAAATTATACAATATATGAAAGGGGTATAAAAATGAAAGTTTTACTTGTAAACGGAAGCGCAAAGAAAAACGGCTGCACCTATACCGCATTAAAGGAAGTTGCAGACGAGCTTGAAAGAAACGGAATAGAAACAGAAATTTTTCATATAGGCAGCAAGCCTATAGGCGGATGTATGGGCTGCGGAGCCTGTTCAAAAACCGGAAAATGCGTTCAGGATGATATTGTAAATTCCGCAATGGAAAAATTTATTGAGGCCGACGGATTTGTTTTCGCAAGCCCTGTTCACTATGCGGCAGCTTCAGGCGGGATAACCTCTTTTCTTGACCGTATGTTTTACATATGCGGGAAAAAACTTGCCGATAAACCGGGCGCTGCGATCGTGAGCTGCAGAAGGGGCGGAGCAACTGCCGCGTTTGATCAATTAAATAAATATTTTACCATAAACAATATGCCGGTAGTATCCTCACAGTATTGGAATATGGTACACGGAAATAAGCCTGAGGAGGTCGTCCAAGACTTAGAAGGCATGCAGACAATGCGTACTCTTGCAAAAAATATGGCATGGCTGTTGAAGTGTATCGACGCCGCAAATAAGGCGGGAATTGAAAAGCCTCAAAGAGAAGCAAAGATTGCAACCAATTACATAAGGTAATAGCTGTATAATAAAGCATTGGATTTTAAATTGCGTGCTTTAATTGGAATTCTAAAGATAAAACGGAGCTGATAATATGACTATAAAAGAGAATCTGATGCAATTTAACAAAAGCTCACTGATTTCGTTATGTAAATTTCTTAGGTTATCAGGATATTCACGGCTACACAAAAAGGAAATGGCAGAAATGATTTCAAGTCAGTTGTTATCCCACCAAATTGCAGAAAAAAATTTATTATTTCTTAATCAGAAAAGTACTCTGTTACTTGAAGCATTACTTAAAAAAGGAAAAATTCCGTATGATCATTTAGATGATATGATTACCTTTCTAATATTAGGTTACACATATGATGATAATAAAGAACTGTCAATATGTACAGATGCTGCTGAATTGTTTTCAAAAATCTACACCGAAGAATTGAAAAAAAAGCACGAAAAGATAATGCTTGTTCAAAGTTATTGCGCTGCACTGACAAGATTATATGGCATTATCTCTGCAGATGATGTATTCGACATATATGACAGACAAAATCATGACCTGTCAAAAGAAGAATTCAGGGCTATAATTGATTATCTGTCAGAAGGGCACTTTATTTGGTATATTTCCGATAATACATTGTTTTATATATTTAACGATACCGAAGAATATCACAATCTTCTTTTATCAATACATTCAGACATAATTAATAGCTTATCAATATATTATATCCCTTCAAGAAAAAAAATTTTAAAATATGCAGATGAGGATTATTTTGATAAAACCAATGAATACATCAAATTGTTTAACTATCTCACAAACAAAATGTATCTTACGGACGAAACGGCCGATGATTTGTGTAAATATATTTCTCATCAATGTTTGCTTGATAATGATACATATGTAATATTGGATGATGATTTACTGCTTGATATCGGGGTGAAAACTCAGAAAGATTTTGATAATATTTATATGATTATCGAACAAATGCATAACACAACAAGAAAACAAATATTTTTTGGATATACCGGTCAAGAACTGAATGATATGGGACTATATGATAATATAGATATTCCTTACAACGTAAGTATGACAAGAGCAGCTCCTAAAAAAATCGGCAGAAATGAGCCATGCCCATGCGGAAGCGGCAAGAAATATAAAAATTGTTGTGGCAGATAAACTTAAAAATTGGGCTGTTGCAAGGTGATATAATCCCTTTAGAGTGGACACACGAAATAACAAAAATATTTCAATCCACTCTAAGGGGGTTTTCTATGAAAATTAATAAACATATTGATTATGAACAAAAATTGATAGCGGTGACAGGATATTTACAGGGACAAATAAGCCAATTTAAAGTTTCAGCCAAATATGGTGTTAAACAGTACAGCCTTCAAACTTGGTTAAGGAAATACTACTCAGAGGGAGCGGATGGAGTATCATGAGTATCTAAGCATGGCAGCATAATACAAATACCGTGCCCGAAATCAGGCACGGCATACAAAGATTTTTTAAACTGTCTACTTGACGGGGAATGGTTCATCTTGTCACAGCCTCTTTGCGTTTTATTCCTCACATATTCCAATCATTGGGCTATATCACGGCATTAAAAGCGTATCGATCATGAATTTTGCTCCAAGCTTCCACCCTTCAATAAAACGCTCGCGGGCTTCAATGGAAATGATTTCACTCTGGGCGTTCATGAGTTGTGAAAGCAAGCGCTGCTCCTCATCGCCCAAGCAGGCTCTTAATTTTTCCTCATTATCAGAAACGGTTTTAACAAAAGCGGCATATTCAGATTCACGTTTATAGAATTGTTCCTGCGGGTTGACGTTGCCGTAATAAAATTCTTCCGGTATGTTCATCACGCCACCCCCTGCCATATCAGAATTTCCAACAGGGATGAAAGAGCTTTGTTGTTTTGAAGATATTCATACTTATCTGCTTTGAGTTGTCTAACTATCATAAAAATTATCCTTTCCATAATTTTAGTCTCAACCCCTTGAAAAACTTCGGCACAAATGATATAATATTTTTGTGTTTCTGTTTTTTAAGCAGTTGCGCGTGAGGAAGTGGCTTCACTTTAGCGAGGAGGAGCCGCTTCCTTTTTTATTTGGGGAGACCCTTGTGAATCTCATTAACACCTCGCCGCATTACTTCAGCTTTTGATACTTTTAATACTTCAGAACATTCTTCAAGTTTTTTTGAAGTATCATCGTCAAGTAATACCTTTAACGAAATATTTTTGGGATTGTCCGTAGGGCGTCCCATTTTTTTGTTGCCCAATCAATTCACCTCACTTTTATGGGTCGATAATATTATAACTTACCTACCCATAAATATCAAGGCTTTTTCGGGAATCATTTTCTATTTACTATATATCTCTCTACACCTTGCAAACAAGGTTGTGTGCCAAAGAGGGATTTTTCCCCTTTTAAAACCCCTGTAGGCCGCAACGCGGCAGCTTATCCTTTCGTCAACATATCATAGTTTTTTTTGGAAGAACGGTATCTTCCGAAATAATAATCCCATATAGCATTTTTTTCTTCTTTGCTTTCCGCCTTTTCCTGCAATGCCTTGACAAGCGCAAGCACTTGTTTATGATAGAACATTTCATAAGTGCGCTTTGCTTTCGCTTGTGTCATGCGCAGCTCCTTCGCTA
>CALXWJ010000062.1 GCA_944392335.1 uncultured Clostridia bacterium | reverse complement strand
TTGCAAAGCTATTACGGAGAAGATGGGAAATGATAATTTACACTATTCGTCCTCCGTAAAACACCGACAAATATTGTGCATATTTATTTGATAAAATGTGGCACTTTTTATATTGAAATTTATATATATGCTATTGGCGACGTTTCCTATTCCAGAATCTTCGTTTGTTCCGATAAAGTAGAGATAGTTGAATACTGAGCCATCATTGTAACCTATAACATTGCCGGTATACTTCGGTGTGCCCTGCACATTTCCTATGCTGTAACTGTAGGATATGCTACTGCCATTGGTGTAGCCAACCAGACCCCCGCCGCAAGCGAAATCACTTCTGCTGCTTGTCTGCGACATGATATCACCACTATTAAAAACATCAGATATTTTTGCGGTACTGTATCCTGCAATTCCTCCAGCATAAGTTGTTTCGCCTCCTTCAGCCGTAATTTCTCCTAAATTAAAACTTTTTGTGATTGCACCAGAACTATACCCCACGATACCTCCTACAAATGGAGACTCTATTGAAGACACAAATGGAGAAATCACTACTCCTGTGTTGTAGCAATTTGTGATTGTGCTAGAACTATACCCCACGATACCTCCAACATATGAAGAATATAAAGAAGATGCAGATTCAACGGTCACAACTCCACTGTTATAGCAATTTGTGATTGTGCCATTATAATTGCATCCCACAATGCCTCCTGCATATACATGATAATAAGATGTAGATGTAGCAGTCACTGCTCCTGTGTTGTAACAGTTTGTGATTATGCCATCATCATTATACCCCGTGATACCTCCTGCATATGAGCGTAAAGATGAGGTTAAGGATAACACCGTGCTGTCCTCTATGCCGAGATTCTGAATTATGCCGCGGTTATAACCAAATAAACCGGCATATGTTGCACCTGAAGTTTTTAAGCCAATAATAGAATAGCCGCCGCCGTCATAATTTCCTCTAAACGGCATGCTTTCATCTGTTCCTATCGGCATCCAGCCACTACCGCTGTTATAAAACTCACCGCCATCCGCTGTTGCAACTGTAATATCAATATTCTGTGTCTGCACAAAGTATGCATTTAAGTAATTTCGCACATTATCAAGCTGTTGCGGTGTTGAAATACGGTAAGGATTTTCCAGGCGCCCTGTACCTCCTGCAAAGTCATAATAGTTTTCTTCCTCCTGTTCAGGTAAGTTCATGCCCTGCAAAAGCGGGAAGGGATAGTAACCATTGCTGTCAAAATACCATACCGTTTCAAAATCGAAGCCATCATAGCTTTCCTGCCTTTTTAATTCATCAAAGGTCAATTCCGTACCGTATTCCGTATTTAATGTTGGAGCAGTGTGATAATAACAGTTTGTGATTGTGCCCTCATAATTGTCACCTATAATGCCTCCTGCATATGTATCATCTGAAAAAAATGTTGATGTAGCAATCACCACTCCCGTATTGTAGCAGTTTGTGATTGTACCCTCATAATTACCACCAACGATGCCTCCTGTATATGAGTATGAGAATGATGTTAAGGTTGAGGTTGAAATATCACCTGTGTTATTACAATTTGTGACTGTGCCCTCATAATTACCCCCTACAATGCCTCCTGCATACGCATTATACGAAGAAAATGATGATGTTGCAGTCACCACTCCCCTGTTGTAGCAATTTGTGATTGTGCCATTATAATTGCATCCCACAATGCCTCCTGCATATGCATTATAAGAAGACGTAACAGTCACTGTACCCGTATTGTAGCAGTTTGTGATTGTGCCATTAAAATTACGCCCCGCGATACTTCCTGCATAATTTTTTGAAGACATCACGCCTCTCTCCATGCTGAGATTCTGAATTGTGCCACAGTTATAACCAAATAAACCAGCATCGAATGATTGTTTGCTTTTCAAACCAATAATGTGATGCCCGCAGCCATCATAGTTGCCTCTGAACGCCGTACTGCTCGTACCAATCGGTTCCCAGCCACTACCGCCGTTATAAAATACGCCGCCCTCTGCTGTTGCAGTTGTCAGGTCAATATCCGCTGTCTGAATAAAGTATGCATTTAAGTATTTGCGGACATTGTTTAAATGATACATCGTTTTTACACGGTAGGGATTTTCCGCCGTTCCGTCACCGCCAGCAAAGTCATAGTAGCTTTCCTCATCAAACACCTGTGCTATACCTAAGATGCCACTGTTCTCCGGCACAAATATTCCGGCTGTTACAAAATAAAGCATCAGTGCCAAAAATTTTATTGCAAAATTGATTTTAATTTTCATTTTTACCCCCCTGATTGAAATTGTAGTGTCAAGTAGACACCCCGTTTTTATATGAATATTTTTCAAAATCGCCGTAGTTATGCGATTTGTTTTTGTTTCATAAAATATATCGATAACCCCTTTTTTGTGTTATAATTGAGTCACCACAAAACAATTCCGCAAAATCAGCTTTTTAATTTTCTACATTCTGCACATGCGAGTGGGCATTTAGAGTCTTGCAGCATCAGTAGAACCAAAGGTCTCGGAAAGACAAACTGCGAGAGTAATATAAACCCCTTACCAACCCCAAAAACAACTTTTTATATGTCCACGTGAGCAGCTAAAGGCGGCTGGCTGCTCTCCATAGGTATTACCTGTCAATATCAAATTTCAATATCGCTTTCATCAGCCTTTCTTTGATTTCCTCTGCATACACATCATTGACAACACCATTGTGTTTTGCAAAAAACATAATGTATGTGTTATAATGTACTAACAATTTTTGCATCGCTGCTGAGTTGCCGGCATTTGCCTTTTGGATTGTTCCAAAGTCGGGCAAAATATACTTATTCATCTTGTCCATCCTCCATAATCTCACTCAGCTTTTTTTATGCCCGGACATGAATGTAGCTGATATTTTGGTGCGGTTTTCCAAGCATTCCCGCAACCTCTGTCAGCGTAAAATTTACGAAGTAATACATTAGAATTACATCACGCTTTTTCTTTGGCAGCTGCAATAATGCCTTTCCTAAATTATAATCATTGACAGAAAAATGATACCCAAAGGCTTCAAAGTGATATTGTAAAAACGGGTATGTATCACACTCGCCGCGCCCTGAAAAATAATCGTTCGGTATGTCCTCAAAGGAAACATTGCGCTCCACATATTTAGCGCTTTCCCGATAAAGTGTAATTGCCTGATACCGTATCGTCTTTTTGCAATAGCTATCAAAACAATGTCGGATATGTTCCTTTTGCTCGTCTGTATATTTCATTGCCATTCCTCCGGAATTGATTTTTATTTTTCAAAATCAATTCTAAGTGGCGGGGAACGGCAGTACGATGATTTCAAGGCGTTAGGGCAAGCAATAAAATCAGCGGGAACTGCCACCCAAATAATAAAAGATCAGTTAGACAACAAATTACCTTGCGCCTCAATATATCGTATCAATCGAAAACAAGGAACAACACCCGAGTTTACAAGCATTCTTTTCTATTTAATATTCGTTTATAAATCTCATAATCCTTGGCCTTAAATACATTAAATACAACCTTTTCTATGCTGTTATCCTTTTCAAGAAAATCCATTGTTTCGCTGATTGCGATTTCTGCCGCTTTTTAATTTGGCAAGTGAAACTCACCTGTTGAAATACAACAAAATGCTATACTCTTTATATTGTTTTCAGCCGCGAGCAAAAGACAGGATTTATAACACTCTGCAAGCTGCCTACAATGCCGAACTGTTAATTTTTCTTGAACAATCGGCCCTACGGTATGGATAACATATTTACAAGGTAGGTTATAGGCTCCGGTTATTTTAGCCTTTCCTGTCGGCTCGTCAAAGCCCTGCTTTTTCATTACTTTCGCGCATTCAAGCCGTAATTGTATTCCCGCCGCTGAATGTATTGCGTTATCAATGCAACTGTGGCAAGGATAAAAACAGCCGAGCAGCTTATCATTAGCCGCGTTTACAATAGCGTCTACGTTCAATCTTGTTATATCACCCTGCCATAATACAATTCTGCCGTTTCGTTCGCTGACGTCAACAATTCCTTTTTCTGCTGTTTCTATACTTAACAACTCATTTTGTAAATTCAAAAATTCCTCGCTTGCATCCATAGATGGTCTTACATTCATAAGACTTGTTAAAAGCTGTCTTTGCGATATATAATCATCTTGAAAAAACTTCGCTTGTGATTTATACTGCGGCATTTCAGCAAGTAAAAGGCCGTTTAATTTATTCACCAATTCTGATTTATTCATAATATCACCTGCACTTGCCACAATCACTGCACCCATTACAAATCAGCTTGCTTCCGCATTTCTCACAGTTTTGTCTGTAGTGCGGTATATATAATTTATCTTGCGGAATATCCATACCAAAACGGTCTTTCAGCTTAAATTCAATCGGTTTTCCGGTATAATTCACTCCCGACTTAAAAGCCATTTCACTTTGTATCAGTTTTTTGGGAATATTATATCTTTTACCGTCTTTTATAAAATTCGTCCCTGTTTCTATAAAGCAAAAGGTTACATTGTATTTTTCACATTCATTACGCAAGTGTTTTATCCATTCAAAATTACACGGACGGGAGCCGTCGTAGTTTTCACCACCGCAAATGACCTGTTCAATTTGTCCCGTTTTCAAATACTGCTCTATATGCACCTCGCCTATAAACGGCGCGCACATAATACCTTTATGCTTAAACGGTAAATCCAAAAGAATTGGTATACGCTCATCAGCGCGTTTCTGATTTTCACAAGTAACATTGAAGAAGATATTTTCCCAACCGCTGCCCCAATCATACGGCAAACAATTTTTAACGCGTTCAGGGCGTTTTGTTAAAAGAAAGAATTTTACATCTCTTCTTTCTTTCATAATATCCCACGCTTCATTACGCCATTTATCCGCTTCCTCCAAAAAGAAATCAGAGGTCATACATACCCGTATAAGCTCGCCGCTTTTTATCTTATATTCACCGTTTTTGGATTTTTGCAGTGGATAGCGAAAACCTGCTTTTGTACGATAAATATCCGCGCCGTTTCTGTTGTGAATACGATCTAAAAAATACATATAGCAGTTCTGACAGCCTTCGCTGCATTTTACGCAGCCGTGCCAAGGGTTCCATATATCGTGCATAACATACCTCCGCAATACTAAAATACAAATTGCACCAACATCTTATAACAATCTGTCCCTCCGGCAATAGACAGCAATTCTGACATTCCATGAGAATCTGACAAAGCATCAACATCCTTAGATTTGCTGGTTAGACGCGATTAGTTCTTCTAATGACACCTCCGGGTGCCGCCATCGCACCGGACTTTTTTCATTTTTTAAGTGAATTGCATTTTGCGGGCAAGCGTGTATACATGCGTAACAGCTTTCACATTGATTGCCAAATGTTGTTTGTGCAGAAGCAGATATATTGGCTGCCGGACAAACTTTAACGCAAACGCCGCAATGATTACATTTTTGCGTCACTATAAAGCTTTTCGCTGCTTCTCCTTTATCCTGCTGAATTAAGAGTGATTTGCACATATCAGAAAGCACCCGGTCCCTTTCTGTTGTATCAGGAATAAAGTGTTTGTGATTCTTAATATCATTTGTAATTTGATTCATATGTTCCTGTATATTCTTTTGGGGTAATTTTGAAAGCTCTTCGTTGATTTCAAAATTCGGGAGGAAATTATCTACCATCAGCAATGTATTCATGTAATCAAATTGATAGCCATAGTCCTTTACCGTGTTTTGTAATTCCTGCATGGCCGCACCCGGTAAATTCCCATAAGTCGCAATGGCAAAAAGATATTTTGTCTCAAATTTTGTTCTATATAAAAATTCTCTTACCATTTTGGGCGGATTTAAGCAATATAAGGGAAAAACAATTCCTATTTCTTCATTTGTGTAAACCCTTTGATTTTCTTTCATCGCATGAGGAATGGAGATCCGTTCCCCATGAAATTATTTTGCAACTGCAAGGCTATTTCCAGTTCCCGTAAAATAAAATATTAACATTTGAATCCTCCCTAAAAGTATTTTTCATTTTCTATTTCCTTTTTCTGTTATAATATCTTCAATAACCTTTCCAATATCAGCATTGATGCAAATGGATTGCTTTTCAATCTCATTCGGTCAAACGGCTTCACCATAATTGATACAAGAATATGTCGTTTTCGGAAAATACTTTTTGTAAATCGTAGTATTTCGGATTTACCGGTACGATCCATTCCTTCTTTTCTCGTAAGGCAGGCTGCCTTTTTTTATGCGTTCCGGTAAGGCCATAACTCATTTCCAGCAATGAGAAAATAAATTCTTTCTCCACCGTTCCATCTAAAAGAATTGTGATCCAGCTGTTGTGATTCATGTGGTAGGCAGGCAGGAATCCTTTGTTCATACGCAGTGATCCACTCATAACAGGGTCACACTTTACATTTAAAATATCAACAATTTCATTACCCGGCAATCCCAATCGAGCTTTCGGCACATCCATGATCAGCCCATACCACTTTTTATTGTCTGTATGCCTAAGAACAACATAATTCGGCATAGGCATCCACGGATACTCCGGCTGTGTTTCGTAGTGTTCTGCAGCAAATCGCAGCACATCCTCCCGCAAAGATTTTTTAGTCATTTTTCGATTGGTCATTTTCATGCTTAAACCCCCAAACCATAATTTCATAGAATACCGGCATCAAATCCCGTCCCCTCCGGATGAAGGAATATTCCCACATGGGGCGGAATTTCATTAAAATATACACGATTGATAAAGCCGTCCGCCTCTTGACGGCGGATTCCATATCTGTAATCAGTGAGAACACAATCTCCCGCTCAAACGAGGAGCTAACGCCCATGTGCCGGTTGCAGCGTTTTCAAGCTCCATTTCAAACAAGCTTGTAGCAGCACTGCTCCGATTAAATTACCATTCGGCATCCTTTGACCAGCCGAGTACCCTCTGCTTCATACCATCAATATCCAGCACGCCCAGCGCAAACCCCTTACGTATCAGCTCCTCCGGCACATACTCGTCATATTTTTCAAAAACCGGAACCTCTTTGGGGTAGACAAGTTCCAGCGGGTCAAATTCCTTTGCCGCTTCTTCTGCTGTGATCCGATAAAATTCTTCCTCACTGACTTTCATGGTGAATTGCAGATAATAGGGTCTTGAGGGGTTCAGTCCTTTCAGCCCCAGCTGCTTTTTGCAGCGGATCTTCAAAAACCGTTCCAGCGCAAGAAAGGCATAACTGCCAAGCCATGGGAACAGCGCCCACATATTTCCGCCAAGGTGCACCAGCGGATGATCCTGTATACCGGATTTTTGAAAGGTGTCACGAGCATCCTGCAGCCTGCACGCCGCGTGCCGCATTAGATACGGATAGCTTTTCTGCTCGTTTAAAACAACGTACATCCGCTCCAGGATGTGTGTGTGGATATCACCTGCAACATCACCGAAATAGGCCGGGATATTTCCCTTTACCAGGGTACAGTAGACCTCCCGCTTTTTATGATCCACCTCTTCCACAAGCCAGACCCGTCCGGCAATGGCGATCTTATCCCCGACCGGCGGCGGCTTTACAATGGTGCCCAGTTCCTCCGAGCCTGAGCGCACGGAGTATTCGATATTTTCCTGAAATACCGCGTAGAACTTGTAGTTGTTTACGATCCTCTCACCTGTAAGCCCAACGATCAGACCGCCGTTTTCTGTCCGGCTGATGTGGTCGATATCCAGCAAGTGCCGCAGCAGGATACGGTAATCCTCCTGCGATACCCGGTGAAAGCAGGAAAGCGTAAGCACTCTGGATGCCAGTTCGCCGGGGGTCATCTCCCCGCAGGAAGCCAGTGTACTCATGGTCTGATGATAGAGCAGACTGTAAGGCAGCCGCCCCATGCGCGGCGGCTCTACGAAACGCTCTTCTATATAAAGCTGTACCAAGGCAATGCCTTGGATAAGATACCATGGGATCATGTCCGGCATCATAGCCCGCGGCTCCGGGTGATCCTCCCGCATAACAAACCACATTTCAGACGGATCGCCGCGCCTGCCCGTTCTTCCCATGCGCTGCAAAAATCCGGACACCGTAAAGGGCGCATCGATCTGGAACGCCCGTTCCAGCTTGCCGATGTCAATGCCAAGCTCCAGCGTTGCGGTGGCACAAACAGACATGAAGGAATCATCATCCTTCATCTCCTCCTCCGCGCTTTCCCTATAGGATGCAGAAAGGTTCCCGTGATGGATGAGGAAGCGGTCTGGTTCATGATTTGCCTCACAGTATTGCCTAAGATTCTGGCAAACCGCCTCGCACTCTTCACGGGAGTTGGTAAAGATCAGGCATTTCTTGCCCCGGGTGTGCTCAAAAATATAGCCGACTCCCGGATCTGCCGCCTTCGGCGCGGTATCTGTCGGTGATTCCGGAATAGGGGTTTCCGGCATGATCTGCTTTCCTTCGTCCGCCTGGGGAGCAGTGTTATAAAAATGCTCCATGGAAAGCCGCCACACCTCCCTGCCGCCGTCAAACCGCGGAATAACAGTCCGCCGGTCGCTGCCCGCTGCCAAAAAACGTCCCGCCGCCTCAGGATCGCCTATGGTTGCGGAAAGTCCGATCCTTCTTGGATCACAGCCTGCCAGCTTACACATACGCTCGATCAGGCAGAAAGTCTGCAATCCCCGGTCACCTCTCAGCAGTGAATGAATCTCGTCAATGACAATGAACCGCAGGTCGCCGAACAGCGACGGGATCTCCATGTGCTTGTTGATCATCAACGATTCCAGGGATTCGGGCGTGATCTGCAAAATACCGGAGGGTTTTTTTAGCAGTTTTCGTTTTTGCGTCTGCGGTACATCGCCGTGCCAGCGGGTCACAGGGATACCGGCCTCCTCGCACAGCTCACCGAGCCTTCCAAACTGGTCGTTGATGAGTGCCTTCAACGGCGCGATATATAATACGCCCACGCTGTGAGGCGGGTCCTCGTCCAGCAGGGTTAGGACAGGAAAAAACGCCGCCTCGGTCTTGCCGGATGCTGTAGAGGCGGTAAGCAGCACATTGTCCTCAGTGCCAAATACAGCGTCACCGGCGGCATTCTGCACGCCCCGAAGTGCCTGCCAGCCGGAACGATAAATATAATCCTGAATAAATGGGGCATATCTGTTAAAAACGTTCATATCGTAAACTCCGTATAGTTTTTGTCTGTTTCATCGGATACTGCCTCGGATTTCGCATAGGTGAAATCATCCGACCGCAAAAGTTCCTCCATCGTCATTGTCGGATTCTGATACAGCAAGTCCAAAAGCTCGATAAAGTCCCTGATCACCTCACGGGGAGTAATGTTTTGATTCGCACCGATCCTGCCGTATTCCAGCTTGATAAAGCGTGCAAGATCATCGGTGTTAATTTTTATTTCATATCCGTATAGATCGGCATGCATACCGGATAACTTTTCACAAAGCACCAGCATCTCCTCCGGCGTCAGAGGTTCCAGATGAATAACAGGCGCCAGCATATCCCTTGTACCAGGTCTTGAAAACTTTCCCTCTGTAAGACGGGAACGGAGCGCCTCATAGCTGTATACTCCCCGCCGCTTATCTTCGATCGCCTGGGGCGTCGCGCCCATGATTATGCCAAGATACCGGGCTTTTCCCTGCAAAGTATCATTATACATAGTCAGCAGCTTTTCATAATTGTATTGTCGGGTGATGGTGTTCGGTATCTTATAGAGATTTACCAGTTCATCAATCATTATTATCATACCTGCATACCCCGCCAGGCGGAAAAATACGGCAAATATCTTCAGGTAATCATACCAGTCGTCATCAGTGATAATAATATTTACGCCAAGCTCCTCCTTTGCCTCACGCTTTAGGGCATATTCACCGCGGAACCAGCGGACAACTTTCGCTTTCATCTCGTCGTCGCCGTCCACATAAGCGTGGTAATAGATCGAAAGAAGCCTTGCAAACTCAAATCCGTGCACCAATTCGCTGACTGCGGAGGTGACCGCGTAAATCTTCTGATCCACTGCTTTTGTCAGCGCGGGATTGCCGGGTTCAAGACCGGTCTGTTGTACAGCCTCTGTCTGTACGCCGCTGATCCATCTGTCCATCACCAATGTCAGAGCTCCGCCCTCCGGCTTGGTTTTGGTGGACAGGTTGCTGATCAGCTCACGGTACGTCGCCAGTCCCTGCCCGTGCGTTCCCTGCAGACGCCTTTGGGGCGAGAGATCCGCATCGGCTACGATAAACCCTTTGTCCATACAATAATTGCGTATCGTCTGGATCAGGAAACTCTTACCCGAGCCGTATCTGCCTACGATGAAGCGGAAGGACGCTCCGCCGTCGGCAATAATGTCCACATCATGGAGTAGGGCTTCGATCTCATTTTTTCTTCCTACCGTTATATAGGGCAGGCCGATTCGGGGAACTACGCCGCCTTTTAAAGAATTTATTATGGTTTGCGATATTCGCTTTGGTACTTTTTTATTAGCTTCATTCATATATTTTTACCTCCAAGCATTTGCAGGATATCTTCTCTGTAATCCTCTATTACCATGATGGAATTGCCATCACATTCAAGAACATTATCTCCGATCTCATCAAACAGTGCCTCGTTGATCGTATCTGCCACGACAGACGGCATAAGATGGTTTGCACTCATATACGTGTCTATGGGTTTTCCTTGTGAAAGAGCCATAAGTATCTGCGTATGAAGCGCATCCAGCGCCGAACATATGATGTCTGCGGATTTTGTTTGATCCCGCGCCGATTCGTCGTGCCCTTCTGCCGGCTGGTTTTTCCGGTTGTCCTGCGCTTCTTTGTCCGTTTCATCCTCAGTCAGAAGGCTGTCCCTTGTGATCAGCGCATCCCGACGTATCTGTTCCAGACCGGAAAGGTCAATCGTGATCTTCGGTCTTGAAGCTTCGATCTCTGCTTGCCGCCGGGCTTCCATTACCTGTTCCACATAGGGCGCCGCCCACGCCTCATCGGGATTTACTTTGAGGTAATGACCGGTTTTCAGGTATTTTCGCAGCCGCCGATCTGTCTCATGCAGGAAGGCATGAAATCTTTTCCTGTCAAAATACAGGCTTTCATATCGTTCTTCCTGCCACACACCTTCCCGGCAATGATACCCTCTGCACCTATCCAGTATATAATCGGTATCCGGATGAGTATGTTCCTCCCAATAGACAGCATTGACAAGCGGATGCCATGGAAAGGATTTTTGTTTCCCAAAACACAGCGTGAAAAAATTCCCGCTATTCCAAGAGTCTTCCAACGCATAACGCCAAACGGAGGCGAACAAATGCTTGCCCAGGGTCTCGTCTTTCTTGATAACAGGCGACTGTTCCAGCTTTTTTCCGGAAAAGCCGCAAAGGGCTGAAAATATCTCCTCATCAGCAAATTCTTTCGGATATCTGAGTATCGAAAGAGCCATATCCTTTTTTATAATGTCAGGATTGGCATATTTGCGTGCCAGTTCCGCGGGAACATCATGGATCACCGCATATTCCAGCATCCAGCGACGCAGGTTTTTCCGCATATGCGGATCTCCGATCCCGGAGTCAAGAAAACCGGTCTCAAATTCCTGCATTTTTTTAAGGCTGTCCTCCGGTGAGCTTGTCCCGATCCCGTTGAGCAGTTCATACAAGTACAAGTAGGCAAGCGAAGCGGCAATCGGGGAAAAGTCCCCTTTTCTGACACGTGTGCGCCAGGTAAAGTATCCCCGGAGCTGCCTGATATTCAGATCGTGGTAGGTCGGAAAATAGTGCCTGTATTCCCCTGTCCACGACATATCGTCCTCATAATCCTCCATAAACTTACCCTGACGGTAAAAGTTTTTGCACTTGTGCGCAAAAGAGCCGTCTTTATACTCATACAGCTTCAGCATCTCACGGATCTTATCCGGGACTTCAAGCTCTGCCGAGGCAGACCGTTTTCTAAAAGAGGGCAGAGCCGTGTCCTGATATATGTTCGTATGCTTTGCTGGTGTTTTGTCAAGAACAATGGTATAGCCCCGCTCTTTTCCGGAATAAACCGCGCGGTCGAAAAGCCGAAAGATGATGTCCGGCTTCGTACGGTCGTCAAATTTGATACCTATCCACTTTCTCCCCTTCATACGAAATGGGAGAAAAATGTAAGGTTCTGACAATTCAGAAAGGCTATACTGACCGCATTTTAAGTCGCATCTTTGTATTTCCTTTCCGGTATCTGTATCCCATTGGCGCATAAGAAGGGCGATCCACTTTCCCGTACCGGGATCTGCCAAAACAGAAAAGCCGGGAAAATCTGACCATTTATGCTGCTCCCGAATATGAAATTTTTCCTCGGCGTATGCCGTCAGTTCTGACAATTCCAAAGTGACACCCCCTTACACAAAAGCGCTGATGAAAACTCCATATCAAATAGGATACAGAGCACGTGATAGTATACTTTTATACTATGTCAGAATATTCTGCGTACTTGATTTTTATTTTATATATAGTATAATACTTATATCAGATATCGTCAAGAGAAATGAGGGAAAAAGATGATTTCTTTTACAGTAGAAAATAAAAATGTTTCGGTTTTTCCCGGCGCTTTACCGGATATGCCTGTGATCTATCTCAATACCTTTTCAAATGAAGGGGAACAGGTAATTAAGGCTTTGCAGGACATAGGCTGCCATGATTTTACACTTGTGACCATCAGTGGACTTTGTTGGGATCACGATATGGCGCCTTGGGATATTGCGCCTATTTCAAAGAATGCCGCGCCCTGCACCGGAGGCGCAGATGATTACCTGCTGCTTTTAACCCGAGAAATTATGCCGAGGGCAGAAAAAGAAATCAAGGGCCGGCCTTTATGGCGCGGTCTTGCGGGATACTCTTTAGCCGGTTTGCTTGCGGTGTACTCTCTCTATCGGACCGATGTGTTTTCACGGGCCGCCAGTATGTCCGGCTCTCTGTGGTTTCCGGGAATCAGAGAATATATCTTCTCTCACGAGATGAAGCGTAAACCGGATCGCCTGTATTTTTCTCTGGGAAACAAGGAGTGTAAAACACGAAATCCTTACATGAAGGAAGTACAGCACAATACCGAAGAAATCAATGCGTTCTATAGCAGCCGGGGGATCGACACAATGTTTCAGCTGAATCCCGGCAATCACTATGATAATGCGGCGGAGCGCACTGCCACCGGTATTGCATGGATCTTAAGCAAATAGGTAAATGACATAAAAACCGCCGCCGACAAAAGCGGAGGACATCTTGTCAACAGTTATATGATTTGGAAGCTTATAAGCAAATTATAAAACAAACGGAAAATATTTTAAAATTCAAATCCCAATAAAACTTAAAAGCAGATCTTATGATTAAGGTTCCCGATAAACATCTCCAAATGAGATCTTGATTTTGGGAATTGGTCATAAAAAGATTGTAATCCATGCGAAAAAGTGATATAATAATATAACCATATTGACGGCTGACGATGCGAAAAAACGTCATCAAAGGAGGAACCGTTTATGCTATTGAGACAAATGAAATATTTTGCCGCAGTTGTTGACTGCAATAGTTTTACCGAGGCGGCGGATCAATGCTATATATCTCAGTCGGCTATTTCCCAGCAGATCAGTTCTTTGGAAAAGGAGCTCGGAGTAGAGTTGATCCACAGGGAAAACAAGCGTTTTACAGTCACTCCCGCAGGGGAATTTTTCTATTCTTACAGCAAAACCATACTGGAACAGGTAGAAGATATGATCCGTAAAACGAAAAGTCTCGGCATGGACAATGAATTACAGATGCGCATCGGATATCTGCGCTGCTACAGCGGTCTGGAACTTCATGAGGCAATTGCCGAGTTTTCAAAAATCTATCCTGAAGTCACGATCAATATTGTCAACGGTACGCATGAGGAGCTTTATGATTTGCTTCGTTTTGGCGAGGTGGATCTTATTCTCAGTGACCAGCGTCGTGCTTTTTCCGATACATACATAAATTACGAATTGATGCAATGCGGCTGTTATGCGGAACTGTCTTTATATAACCCACTCGGCATGAAAGACCATGTAGAGATAGAAGAATTAAAACGTACTCCATGCATACTCATTTCCTCACGGGAGCAGCAGAATGCAGAACAGGAGTATTATCAAAACACATTGGGGTTCGGAGGCAGTTATCTGTTTGCGGATAATCTTGAGGAAGGCCGTCTGCTGGTGGTCAGCAACAGAGGTTTTCTTCCGGTAGAAAGCGTCGGAACACTACCTCCTGAGACGAGTTCAATACGGCGTATCCCCATATACCGTGATGATAAACAGATAATGCGCAATTACTGTGCGTTCTGGAGAAAGAACAATACAAACTATTATATAGAGAAGTTTGCAGACATTCTGCAAAAGCTTATGACACAAGATAAACGAAAAATAAATTAATATGCCGCACCAATTGAATCAATTTCCTCCATATAAGTGTGACAGCAAACGACACTCATATAGAAATTGCCGTCAGCAAATCGGATTAGAAAAACTTATGATATACATTCAAAAACAAAATTGAATTTTTATATAAAATATATTAAAATTATATTTAGGAAAAAACACCCAGAAATTTATATTTTCTTATGGATGTAAAGGTTCGGAGCATAACAAATTTTTTGAATTTTTTAGAGTATGGCAGGCACCTTTGCTTAGGTCATATCCCGCGGATTTAATTATTTTAACACAGCCCATGATTATGCGGTCAGAAAGGGCGAAGGGGTTTGTCCTCAGCATTTGAAAATAAGAAAGATGCTGAAACAAAAAGCAATGGATTTTGAAAAATAACAAAGCGGGATAAAACATGCAGACAATTTCCGATTGTTCCGGCATAAATACATCATTCACTTTTTTAATGCATAAAAACATATCACAGGAGGTAATTTCAATGAGTAAAATATTGATCGTTTATTATTCACGCAAAGGAGAAAATTATTGCAACGGAAGTATTAAAAAACTGGAAAAGGGCAATACCGAGATCATTGCCGAAATGATCGCCGATATTACAGGCGGAGACTTATTTAAAGTCGATACCGTAAAAACCTATTCTGAGAATTACTACGAATGCATAGAAGATGCAAAGGCAGAGCTTCGCGAGGGAGCACGTCCGGAGCTTAAGGAATATTTGGACAGCCTTGATAATTACGATACGATATTCGTAGGTTATCCCAACTGGTGGGGCACAATGCCTATGGCGATGTTCACATTTTTGGAGCACTATGATCTTTCAGGTAAGCGTATTCTTCCTTTCTGTACCAACGAAGGCAGCGGCATGGGCAGCAGCGAGAAGGATTTGAAAAAGATTTGCAAGGGAGCAAAGGTTGAGAACGGTCTTTCTATCCACGGAGCAGAGGCTGCGTCCTCACAAAAAAAGGTTGAGACCTGGGTAAAAGCTCAATAATACCGGCGATACGGTGCTTATGAGATGTGAATTTGACTACGTATGAAAGACGATTCTTAATATAGATAAAAGAAAGCTGTAGAAAACGGGACTCGCAATTACAGCTCAGCTTCGAATCAAGATATTAAGGTAAAAATCAATGCAAATCGTCAATTTTGAAAATGGTCATACCGCGGCGGCCGCGGAATTTATCCAAAGAACCATCGGCGGTGATCTTGTTTGAATGGAAAACTGTAAAAAATATACAAGGAGGAGATCAAACATATGGAATACAGACAACTGCCTCATGGCGGAATAAATGAAAAATTAAGCGTTTTGGGACTTGGTATGGGCGGTATTCATGAAAATTCCGGCGAAGAAATCGAATCGGTGATCCGCAAGGCTGTGGCAAACGGCATCAACTTTTTTGATCTTTGTGCAAGCAACAGAAATGTTTATGAACCTTTCGGCAGGGCAATCATCGGACAAAGGAATAAGGTGTTTTTTCAACTGCACTTCGGCGCGGTATATAACCAAAAAGGCGAGTACGGCTGGTCACGTGATCTGAATACCATCCGAGATACCTTTGAATGGGAGCTGAAGACACTCGGTACAGACTATACTGACTTTGGTTTCCTCCACTGCCTGGATGAAGACGACGATTTTGACGATCTGCTCCGAAACGGGATTCTTGATTCCTTGAAAGAGCTAAAAGATATGGGACGAATTCACCACATCGGCTTTTCCTCACACACACCTTCTGTAGCAAACCGGGTACTGGACACCGGTCTGATCGACCTGATGATGTTCTCCATCAACCCTGCTTATGATCTGGAACAAGGAGATGAACTGGGGATTGGTTCTGTCTCCGAACGGGCAGAACTGTTCCGTCGCTGTGAAGCTATGGGCGTAGGCATTTCGGTTATGAAGCCATTCCACGGCGGTAAATTACTGGATGAAAAGACTTCGCCATTCCACACCGCTATGACACGATTCCAATGTATCCAATATGCCCTGGATCGTCCCGGTGTTCTGACGGTAGTTCCCGGTGTACGGGGGATGGATGATCTGGATGCGCTGCTGGGATTTGACAATGCCTCAAAACAAGAAAAGGATTACTCGGTCATCGGCCGGTTTACTCCGACTGCAGCACAGGGTAGCTGCGTTTACTGCAATCACTGTCAACCCTGTCCTGTCGGCATCAATGTTGGTCTGGTGAATAAATACTATGATCTGGCTTCTGTAGGGGATCAGCTTGCCGTCGGTCATTACAAAAAGCTGACGGTAAAGGCAGATGCCTGCATCGGCTGCGCTCACTGTGACCGACGCTGCCCTTTCCATGTCAAGCAAAGCAGCCGCATGAAAGAAATCGCGGCTTATTTCCAACAGTAAGCTGATCTAAAAGAAAACGGAGAGAAATTTAAAAATCAAAAGCTTACTTTACATAAAACGCTATAGAGAGGCAAAAACTTTTTTGACACATCTGAATCCAATAAGAGCCCCGTTATTAAATAAGGACAAGAACACTGTTTTCCGGCAATACTGAACACAGCTGGGGAATAGGCAAAGACTTTAAATCGGAGCAATTCTCCTGCTTTGCTTGCAAGGAGCAGAGATTGTGACAGATTGCAACCTGTGCAGGGAGCGTTAGCTCCTCAGGGTTTTTGTGGGAGATTATAACTTCCACAAAAACCCTGAAATGGAACCCGCCGCCGATAACGGCGGGAAACATCTGCACTTAGGTTATAATGAAAATATTATCAACACCGGGAACGAAAGGAGTTTTTTATATGAAAAACGTTATGATTTTAACAGGCGCGGGACAGATAGGCATGGCTATCGCCCGCAGGATGGGATATGGGATGAAGATTGTTATCGGTGATAAAAAATCGGAAAATGCACAGGCTATTTCAAAAATAATGAATGAAGCCGGATTTGATACCGTGGCAATGGAAATGGATTTTTCTTCAAGAGAATCCATTCGTGCGCTTATTGCACAAGGGCAGAAGCACGGGCCTATCACTATGTTGGTAAACGCGGCCGGGGTTTCTCCAAGCCAAGCCCCTATTGAAGCAATCTTGAAAGTTGACCTGTACGGAACCGCTGTCCTGCTTGAAGAGGCCAGCAAGGTGATCGCTCCCGGCGGAGTGGGTGTGACCATTTCAAGCCAGTCGGGTCACCGCATGCCCGCTTTGACTCCGAAGGAGGATGAGCAGCTGGCATGTACACCGACAGAGGAACTTTTAAATTTGGATATTCTTAAACCTGAGAACATCCGCGATACACTGCACGCTTATCAATTGGCTAAACGGTGCAATGAAAAGCGCGTTATGGCAGAATCGGTGAAATGGGGTGAAAAAGGCGCTCGCGTTAATTCCATTTCTCACGGAATTATTGTAACACCGTTGGCATTGGATGAGTTTAACGGACCGAGAGGAGACTTTTATAAGAATATGTTCGCAAAGTGCCCCGCAGGACGTCCCGGTACGGCGGATGAGGTCGCAAATGTGGCAGAATTGTTAATGAGCGATAAGGGCGCGTTTATCACCGGCGCAGATTTCCTTATCGACGGCGGCGCTACAGCCTCCTACTTCTACGGCCCGCTGAAGCCGCAAAACTGATCCGTCAGCAAGACAAAAAACGAGGCTACAGCTGCACCAGCTGCAAATCATTGCTTTTCACAGATTGTGGTTTGCGGCGAGTGCGGAGAGCTGTTCCGACGAATCCACTGGAGCAATCGCGGCTGTAAATCCATCGTATGGCGCTGTATCAGCAGGCTGGAATCCACCGGATTGGAATGTCATGCCAGAACTGTCAATGAAACGGTATTAGAAAATGTGGTTCTGTCAGCCATTAACGAACTGCTGGGAGATAAGCCGGGATATCAGGAACAGCTCCAGCAAAATATAGCCGAAGCAATTCGCTCATCCTCCACAGTGACAGATGAAATTGATGAAAAGCTTGCGGTCCTTCAGCAGGAGCTGCTCCAAAAGGCAAACAACAAAGAAAGCTACGATGCTGTTGCCGATGAAATTCTAAGACTTCGAGACCTGAAACAGCAAAGCGTCATGAACACCTCCGCCCGTGACGAGCAAATCCGCCGCATCAATGAGCTGCAGGATTTCATCCGCAACCAGCCCACATATTTGACAGAATTTGATGAAACCCTGGTAAAACGCTCGCTTAAGCAGATAACCGTCTGGAATGACCGCATCACCGTTGAACTGAAATCCGGTGTTAATATCGACGTTGGTGCATAACTACATAAACGCACGAACCCTCTCAGCCATGGTGGCCGGGAGGGTTATTTTTATCTCAGGTTAGAAATTGTCGAGAGAGCATTTATTACCCTTATACAATCGACCTTCTCTCCAATTTGACTTGTTCTTCCATGTACAAGCCAATGTCGATTTGCTTCGTCTGGCTCCGCCTTAGAAAAATCGCTTTTTTCAAACAAGAGTGTAGTATATTCATAAATCGATTGCCAGCACAGGCTCTTTATGGCATTCCCGTTGTTTTTTTCTTCAGATGCATGATAATTACATATTCTCATAACTCTCACATCCTTAGGATCGTATCCAAAACTTGAAATTACTCCTTCAAGAATCGTCGTCAATACAGTCAAACAAGAGGAATACATTCCCTGTTTAAAAATCAAATACGCTTCTTCAAATCTCTTTTTCTGTCCTTGATTATCTATTGCAGAACAAATTGTTTGTGATAATTCATCTAGTTGTTTATCTGTATAAAAATTCAAAAAGAATTCTTCTATCTTTTCATCATCTGAAATACAATTGCGTAGTTCCTCTAATCGTTGTATATCAATGGTCAAAGGAATGGTCCAACCGACATGAGCTAAAGTAGATATAAGGTCTTTATATCCTTCTTCTATAATATCTGTTGCAGGCAAAATTGGTTCTTGTGGTTCGCCTTCCATTTTATAAAAGGGAAGATCCTTATTGTTCAAAACTATGTCTTGCATCTTCCTCATCATTGCTGCTTTTCTTTTCTTCTTCGGAAGACGATTGATTTTCATAATTTCTAGCTGAGCAGCAACCTTATTATAAGAATCGTATATCTTATCTACCTCTTCCACTCCAATTCCAAACTGTGCTGATGCTCTATTAAATACCTCTTTATCGTGTTTATGTGGAAAATAGCCATTGTCTTGTCTCTTTAATTCTTCAAAAGTCTTCTCACAAAACTCAAATACTTCTCTATCTTTAAATGTTGCCACTATATCCCTCCTAAAATAGGTTATTCATTGATATCATCATCGATTTTTTCATCATCAAATACATATCGTTTTTCTCTGTAAATCTCCGGATTATTTCGTTTTTTTCCCTTTCGATACGGTCTTACCGGAATTACTCTCCCGTCAGAGAATGTTCGTTCATGACCTCGAACACCCCAAGATGAAACATGATATTTACGCCCTGAACCAGTTGCACCATACTCAATAGGCCTTCCATATTTATCGACAGCAACAATTCTCTTAATTAACACGATTCTGTCTTGTGATTTATACGCATCGTCATCTGGTGAAATTGGCCCTCTCTGTTCAACAACTTTTATTTCTTCTGGACGATTATTTATTTCGTATTGTACTCCCACCCAGAAGTTGCCCAGCCAGTACGCTAATCTCATAATGTCATCGAAAGAAAAATAGTCTAATGCTTCTTCCGAAATTTCTACAGGCAGAACATATGCATTCTCATCTTGACCTATCTCGATCACTGCAATATCTATCTCTGTGCCCCAATCTTTATCAACAAGACAAGCTGTGATAGCACAGCAAACAGATTTCCCTATATACCTGTATGACGCAAACAAACCATACGGAGAAGACTCCTCACGATAGCGACTAATACCATTTAAAATCATACCAATCTGTGTGTCTTGATGAATATCTCCAAAGATTTCTAATCTAAAATCTCTCAAACCAACTACTTGTTCAAAAACCTCATACCGTCTTCCGACAAAAGAAATTTGGTCTGCTTTTGCATCCGTCATGTTAAAATAGTCCAAATTAATCCCAAAATCATAGTTGGTACCATTCACACTGATTGCAGAAAAATCAATGTATTCTTTCACAGCCCGCCCCCACTGCCATTCAATTTCTTTCTGTGTAGACGGCATTCGATTTAAATTAAAATACATATGAGTAATCCTCCTGTTATCTATTTCACTGCCAAGTCTGCCCTTAGTATCGAGTGGTCTGAACTGCTGTAAGGGCAAAACATCTAATCCGCCCACTGGCAGGTTGTGGCTGGGATTTGGATAACAAAAAGTCCTTTAGATTTGTTCCCCTCAACAGGAACAGACTGGCGAGGGGAATTGCTGTCAGTTCTGAAGGATACTGAAAAACGCCGCAAATCAGGCGTTTTTCAGTCTTTATTTTCGGTTTTTGACATCAATACCACCGTCTCGACATGCACGGTTTGAGGAAACATATCAACGCCGCACACTTTTTTTATATGATACCCGCCGTCGCACAAAAATTTCAGGTCACGTGCAAGTGTTGCTGGGTTACAGGACACATAGACTATTCTATCCGGTTTTACTTTCAGGATTGCGGCAAGGGTATTTTCATCGCTGCCCTTTCTCGGAGGGTCAAGGATAACAACATCCGGTTTTTCGCCTTTTTCAATCAATTCAGGGACAATTTCTGCAGCATCTGCTGCATAGAACTCTGCATTGTAAATACCGTTTCTTTCTGCATTTTTTTTAGCGTCTGAAATTGCCTGTTCAACTATTTCCACACCGATTACGTATTTTGCTTTTTTAGCTGCCGCCAAAGAAATAGTACCTATTCCGCAGTATATATCCAAAACCCTATCGTTTTGAGTTATTTTTGCCATATCAATTGCTTTATCGTAGAGTTTTTTTGTCTGATGAGGATTCACCTGAAAAAAACTGTTTGGAGAAATTTCAAATTTCAAATCACACAAATAATCCACGATATATTCTCTGCCGTACAGCAAAACATTTTTATCTCCCAAAACAAGATTTGTCCTTTTTTTATTGACATTCAGAATAATACTTTTAATATTATCGGATACCGAAAGCAATGCATTTACGAGTTCTTTTTCATGTGGGATTCTATCGGCATTTACAGATATAACAATCATCAGTTCATTGGTATTAAATGCTTCTCTTACAAATATTCTTCTTGCGATTCCCTCATGTTTTTCTTCACTATACACACTGATATTGTACTGTTTAATAAAATCCATAAAAATATTTATAATTTTACTGTTTATTTCACTTCCCAAAGCACAATCCTCAAGAGGTATTATATCATGGCTTCGTTCACGAAAAAAACCGCACACGGGATTATTATTTTTATCCGCTCCCACCGGAAAAATCATTTTATTTCTGTATCTGAATTGATTATCTGCACCTATCATTTCCGAAACCACAGCATTGAGTCCTCCGATTCGAGAAAGTGCATTTTCTATTATACTCTTTTTAATTTCAAGCTGATAACTATAATCTATATGCATAAGCTGACAGCCGCCGCATTTAGAAAACACAGGGCAAACTGCTTCTGTTCTGTACTGTGATTTTTCAATTATACTTATAATTTTTCCATATGCATAGGATGATTTTACTTTAACAATCAAAGCTCTGATTCTATCACCGGTAACTGTTCCCTGCACAAAAACGCAAAAACCTTCAATATGTGCCACACCCATGCCTTCCGATGTAACAGATTCAATATACAATTCATATTCTTTATTTTTTTCAACCGGTAAATTTTTAAGTTTCGCCATTATCTGATTATTTTTCCTCCGTTAATTTTAAAAAGCGATATATTGCGTCTATCATTTAATATATCAATATCGGTACAAGTCAGAAGTACCTGTTTATCGGTTATTCTTTCCCAAAGATAACGCCTTCTGTTAACATCCAGTTCACTCATTATATCGTCTAACAGCAGTACAGGATACTCGTCCTTTATTGACTTTATGTATTCGGTTTCTGCTATTTTAAGTGTCAGCACACAGCTTCGCTGCTGACCCTGAGATCCGAAAACACGTGCCTCACTATCATTGACAAAAAGCTTCAAATCATCTCTATGGGTACCGACTAAACAAGTCCCGGCTTCAATCTCTCTTTTCTGGTTTTGTTCAAGAGTGTCCAAAAAAGATTTTTCCGTATTATCATCAGACAATTTTATTCCGGGGATATATATAATTTCAAAATTTTCATCAGCAATATCTTTATGAATCGGTTTTGACATATCGTTGAGCTTTGAAATAAAATCACATCTGTATTTGTATATTACAGAACCGTATCCCGCAAGCTGAATATTCCATGCCGAAAGAACATTGTCCGTATCTGTTCCCGAATATTTTATATTTTTTAGCAAACTGTTTTTTTGTGCCAGAGTTTTCTGATAATTTATTAGATTTGACAGATATTTCGGATAAAGCTGACTTATTGCTTCATCTATAAATCTTCTTCTTACAGAGGGTGAGCCCTTAATTATATCAAGATCCTCAGGAGAAAACATTACAACATTGAGATAATTCATCAGCATAGAAAGCTTTTTTATACCCACATTATTTACTTTTATTAGTTTTTTTCCGTCCTTTGACACCCTCATCTGCATATTGTATTCTCTGTTAGCATCGCAAAACTCAAGATTAAGACTGAACAAATTCTTATTGAATTTTATCAATTCTCTGTCGCTTTTTGCTCTGTGACTTCTCCCGTTTGAAAACAAATAAACTGCCTCTAATAAGTTTGTTTTACCCTGGGCATTATTTCCGTAAAATACATTTATTGTAGGACAAAGCTGTATACTTTCATGTTCATAGTTACGAAAATAATCCAACGTCAAAGATTTTATATACATAAATCATTCAACCTCAATCTGATATTGTCCGTCCTCAAAATCAAGAAGAACAACATCCCCCGGGCGTATTTTTTTACCTCTCATTATACAGATTTCTCCGTTTACCGATACAATTTCCGACAGAATCATATCTTTTGCGTCAGCGCCATTTTCCGCAATACCCGAAAATTTCAGAAGCTGATCAAGTTTTATATATTCCGTACTGATTTTTATTTTTTCGCATTGCATATTATATCACCTTTTAATTCTTTGTTCTTGAAACGCTTATAATTCCCGGAAGTTGTTTTATCTTTGTCGCTGCTTTTTTCACATCAGCTGTATCGGAAATCTCAACGCTTAAATTAATAATTCCTATCTTATTTTTTGTAACTCTTCCTGTAAATGAAACACAATTTAATTTCAATTCTGCCAAAACGGTAGAAATAGCCATCATCATTCCGGGCTTATCTTCTGTTTCTATTGTCATTGTAGCAATATAAACAGAATGCTTTTCCTCTGCCCATTCAACAGGAATAAATCTAAGTTTATCTTCTTCAGATAATACCTCATGCTGCATATTCGAACAATCTGCACGATGTACCGAAACGCCTCTGCCCTTTGTAATAAACCCTATAATATCATCTCCGGGCACGGGGTTACAGCATCCGGCAAGACGAACAAGACAGTTATCTATACCTACAACATTAATTCCGCTGTTCTTTGTCTTTTTACTCTTTTTCACACGAGTTTCCGGAATATCCTGATGTTCCTGTGATTTTTCTTCTTTTTTTAATTTCACATATTCTTCGTTTAACCTCATTACAACCTTTTGTGCTGTCAGACCGCCGTATCCGACACTTGCGTAAAGGTCATCAATGGAGTTAAACTGATATTTTCTGAAAATCGGTGCAAGCCATTCATCTCTGAATAAAACAGATGACGGAACATTTATTCTCTTGCACTCTTTTTCTATATATTCTTTTCCGCTTATAATATTTTCTTCTCTGCATTCTTTTTTAAGCCATTGATTAATTTTTGTTTTGGCCTGAGAAGTTTTTACAATTTTAAGCCAATCTCTGCTTGGCCCTTTTACGGTAGGTGAAGTAAGGATTTCAACAATATCACCATTTTTTAATTTATAATCATGGGGTACTATTTTACCGTTAACCTTTGCTCCGCACATTTTACATCCTACTTGTGTATGAATAGCAAATGCAAAGTCAATTACGGTACTTCCGTTTCTTAACGATATAACCTTTCCATTAGGAGTAAGAGCAAAAACCTCTTCGTTGAACAAATCAAGCTTTATATTATTTAAAAACTCATCTGTATCCATTATATCCTGCTGATTTTCAAGCAGTTGTCTTACCCATTCCAGTTTTGAATCCATATCGGTCTGTCCCGATATTCCTTCTTTATATTTCCAATGCGCGGCAATACCTTCCTCTGCCACCTTATGCATATCCCATGTTCTTATCTGAATTTCAAACGGAGTACCTTTTGGACCAACAACCGTTGTATGCAATGATTGATACATATTTGGTTTCGGCATAGCAATATAATCTTTAAATCTCATAGGTATAGGCGTATACATTTCATGCACCATTCCCAAAACCGCATAACATTCCGCCACAGTATCGACAATTATTCTGACTGCAAACAAGTCATATATTTCATCAATGCTTTTGTTTTGTGCAAACATTTTTCTGAATATTGAATAAAAATGTTTTGCCCTGCCTGTTATCTGGGCTTTTATTCCCAGTTCATTCATCTTATCTTCAAGTGTTTCTATAATATCCGCAACATATTGTTCACGTTCGCTTTTTTTCTGATTTATATTTGTTCTTATTTCTTCATAGGCAATAGGATCAAGATATTTTAATGACAAATCCTCAAGTTCTGACTTAATCTTTGACATACCGAGTCTGTGTGCCAAAGGCGAATAAATTTCAAGAGTTTCTTTTGCCTTTTCCAACTGTTTTTCATGTGACTGATAATTAAGTGTTCTCATATTATGAAGTCTGTCTATCAGTTTGATTATGACTACTCTGATATCCTTAGACATTGCAAGAAACATTTTTCTTAAATTTTCAACCTGTTGTTCTTCATGTGAAGTATACTGCAATTTGGTAAGTTTTGTTACACCGTCAACAATTTCTGCAACATTTCTGCCGAATAAAATTTCCAAATCATCAAATGTATATTGAGTATCTTCAATTACATCATGAAGCAATGCAGAACTTATTGCCACTGCATCCATAGATAATTCGGCAGCAATGTATGCAGTTTGTACCGGATGATCTATATACGGCTCCCCTGATTTTCTGAATTGATTTTTATGAGCGGCCTGAGCTACTTTATATGCCACATAGATCATATCGGTATTTGCTTTTGGGCTGTAGCCTTTGACCATTTTTATTATTTCTTCAATTATGGCGTCAGTATCCGTTACATTTATACCGGGCAGCTTGTCAGGTTCCAGTATACTGCTGTATTCCAATCTATCCATAATATCATATCCTTTCATATACGTCGGCTGTTCCGAAACTTTAGCTTTCAATAATAGCTTACCTCGCTATTTAACAAGGACAAGAGCGCTGTAATCAGCTGGAGATCGTACTCTCACACCGATTACAGATATGAGACCCGCCGCTGACAAAAGCAGGGGGACATCTTGTCCAAAGCTATATCCTCTTCTATCGTTTTGTACTTTTTATATCCTTAATAATAAGTTGCACCTTTTCATTATTCATAAAATTATTAACATCAAGGTTAAAGGCAATGTCGATCATCCTGTCCGGCACAAGGTATTTTGCATACTCTCCGAAACCAAAGCCTACCGCATCAACAACATTTCCAGAAATATCTACCCTTACCCTCAGATGTTTCCCATCCGCTCCCATGACAGAAGCATTTACGACTTTTACGCCTTTTACGGCAAATACCGGCTTTTCATTGTCCATACCTACAGGCTCTAACCATTTTAACTGTTTTGCACTCTGCAGCGAAATAAACCCGCCGGGGACGCTGCAGTCAATGTCAAGTGTTTTTACCAATTCTGTTTTTATATTCTGCTGTGCGTATTTATTTATTTTTGTCACAAATGCATCAAAATTATCCATATTTAGTGTTAAACCCGCCGCCTGATCGTGGCCTCCGTATTGAGTGAGCAGATCCTCACATTCCGTCAATGCGTCAAAAAGATTCATTCCGCTGACAGAACGCCCTGAACCCTTTCCGATATTGCCTTCCTGTGCAATAAGGATACATGGTTTATAATACATTTCCACGATCCTTGACGCAACTATACCGATAACCCCATGATGCCAGCCCTCTTTTGCAAGTACAATTACTTTTTTATTATCTTTATTTGTATCATTCTCTATCATTTTGACCGTTTCTCTTAATATTTCAAGCTCGATTTTTTGACGCTGCTTATTTGTTTCATCCAGCTTTACCGCCAATCCGTATGCTTCTTCCTCCGATCTGCTCAATAATAGATTCACCGCAAGATCGGCGCTTCCCATCCTGCCGGCCGCATTCAGTCTCGGGGAAATCATAAACGCAACGGTTGTTGAATTTAGCTCCTTTTCATATGCTCCGCAAACCTTTAAAAGAGATTTTATTCCGTAATTATTGCTTTTTGCCATGCTTTGTATGCCTTTATGCACAATGACTCTGTTTTCGCCCTGCAATGATACCACATCGGCAACGGTCCCTATTGCTGCAAATTCAACATATTTATCAAAACATTCTCTTGTATTCAATCCCATATTCATAGCAACCGCAAGCACCAGCTTAAAGGCAACACCCACACCCGCCAAAGCGTTAAACGGATATTGTGAATCGGGTCTTTTCGGATCAACAACAGCCAATGCCTGCGGTATCTTTTCCTTACACGTATGATGATCCGTAATTATCACATCCATTTTCTGAGCCTTTGCAAGCTCTACCTCTCCGAAAGACGATATGCCGCAGTCAACTGTAATAAGCAGTTTTGTCCCTCTTTTGGATATCCTGTTTACGGCGAGTATATTTAAACCGTACCCATCCTTTATCCTGTCCGGAATAAAAAATTCCACATCAGCCCCGTTATCCTTCAAAAAACTATACAGTAATGAAGTTGAAGTTACCCCGTCAACATCATAATCTCCATAAATCATGATTTTTTCTTTCTTTTTTATTGCTTCTATGATCCTTTCCGCTGCCGCCTCAATATCCGGCAGCATTTTTGGATTGTTGACAAATTCAAGTGATTTTGAAATATATCCTCTGACCTGTTCCTCGGTTTCTATGCCGCGATTCAATAAAACCGTTGACATAACATACGAAATCTTATATTTCTTTGAAAACTCTGAAATTTTTTTCGGTTCCAGCAAACTGTTTTTAAAATTCCAATTAACCTTGTGCATAACTTTCTCCATTTTTTTTATTAAATATGTATATTTTATTCCATTTTGCGGCATTATATCTATTGTTAAGAGAGGAAGTGATTAAAATGGCTAACAATCAAAATAACCAAAACAATCAGCAAAACAACAATCAACAAAACAACAATCAACAGAATAATCGTCAAAACAACAAACAGCAAAAAAACAATCAGCAAAACAACAATAAATAATTTTATATGTCTGTACGTATATCATGAATACGGCCTTTAATAAGACGGTTTATTATTTTAGGCCTCACTATGATATTTTCCAAAGACAAAAGGGTGTATATCGAAAATGATATACGCCCTTTATTTATAATCACAATTTTATCATGGCTGTTTACAGGGCAAAAATTATACATCAATTATTTTGTAATTGTCCGAGACTTGCCGCTTTAAGATAAGCATTTATAAATCCGTTAAGGTCTCCATCCATAACAGCGCCTATATTGCCCATTTCATATCCCGTTCGGTGGTCTTTAACAAGATTATAGGGATGAAACACGTATGAACGTATCTGGCTTCCCCATGCGATTTCCTTCTGTACTCCCTTAATATCCTCGATTTTTTCTTTTTGCTGCTGTTCTGCAAGCTCTGCAAGCTTTGCTTTTAGCATTCTCATGGCATATTCCCTGTTTTGATGCTGCGAGCGCTGAGTCTGGCATGAAACAACTATTCCGGTAGGTATATGCGTTATTCTGATCGCAGAATCAGTTTTATTGATGTGCTGTCCTCCTGCACCGCTTGAACGATAAGTATCAACTCTCAGGTCCTCCGGTCTGATATTGATCTCAACATCATCATCTATTTCAGGCATAACTTCTATTGACGCGAAAGATGTGTGCCGCCTTCCGGCTGCATCAAAAGGCGAAATTCTTACTAATCTGTGAACTCCCTTTTCAGACTTCAGGTATCCGTATGCGTTCTCGCCCGATATCATAATGGTTGCACTTTTTACACCTGCATCATCACCCGGAAGAATATCAAGCGTCTGCACCGAATAGCCGTTTTTTTGGGCATACATCTGATACATTCTTATAAGCATTTCACACCAATCCTGTGCCTCAGTACCTCCTGCGCCCGCATGAAAGGTCATGATGGCATTGTTTTTATCATACGGCCCGGATAACAATGTTTCCAATGTCATTTTTTCCAGTTCATTATTTATTTCTTCGACCGTTTTCTTTATTTCAGGAATCATTGACTCATCATTTTCCTCATTGGCAAGATCGATCAAAACCACAGCGTCCTCCCATGAACGCTTTAGGTTTTCATATTTTCCGACTTTATCCTTTAACTGCTTCGTCTTTTGAAGCACCTTTTGAGATTTTTCCATATCATCCCAAAATCCCGGCTGGGCACTTTGTGTTTCCAATTCCTTTATTTCGGATACTGCCTTGTCGACGTCAAAGTGAATCCCTCAGTTCATTAATGTTTTTTTCCATTCCGTGCAGCTGAAGTTTATATTCATCAAGCTCTAACATTATTTCACTTCCCATCAATTATAATAATTAAAATAATAAAAAGATTTTACCGTTTCCTATAAGGGTTTATCCCGTTATTCAATAAGGACTAAAATGCAGGCATAGATAGCGCTGTAATCGATGGGAAATTGTACTCTTACACCGATTACAGATATAAAGCCCGTCTATAGAGGGATATCTTGCCCGCAGTTATGCCCCGTTTATTTCAAGCTATTCACACTTATTCGGATATATCGATCATCTTCCGCAGCAATGCTTATACTTCTTTCCACTTCCGCAGGGACACGGATCGTTTCTTCCGGGAGCTTTCGTAGCTTTTTTCGGTTGTTTGCCCAATGATCCGTCACTTCCGGTATCAATAGGCTTTGCAACCTGCTCACGTTTGATCTCAACCCGCGGTTTTGGCTGTACTGAAAGGATATATCTTACAGTATCTCTCTTGATTGATTCAAGCATTCCCTCGTAAAGCTCGCTTCCGACTGTTCTATATTCAACAACAGGGTCATGCTGACCATATGCCCTCAATCCGATTTCACGTTTAACATGTTCCATCTCATCAAGATGATCCATCCATAATGTATCGACCACTCTCAACAAAATCACACGTTCCAATTCACGCATGTTTTCTCCGAATAGCTGTTCCTGCTGTGCATATCGCTCGTTTGCAATTTTTAAGAGTTTTTCTTTTATTTCTTCCTTGGTTATTGTTTCAAGCTCTTCCTTTGATATCTCAAATTCACCGTGTGCCGCCAAATTTGTATTGGCAAATTCCGTCAATGCCCTTAAGTTCCATTCCTCAGGTATATCTGTAATACCGATAAAATCATCGATCGCCGAATCAATGATCGCTTCCATCATATTCTTGATCGTTCCGCTTACGTCTTCACCGTCAAGAACCGCCTGTCTTTGCTTATATATGATCTTTCTTTGCTGATTCATAACTTCGTCATACTGCAAGACATGCTTACGTGCATCAAAGTTACGGCTTTCAAGATTCTTCTGTGCGTTTTCAATGGAGTTTGAAAGTATTTTTGCCTCAATCGCTTCATCTTCGTCAAGCCCCAGAGCATCAACCATTTTCTTTACTCTGTCTGACCCGAATATCCTCATCAGATCATCCTCAAGCGACAGGAAAAACTTTGATTTTCCCGGATCTCCCTGACGTCCGGCACGGCCTCTTAACTGATTGTCAATACGTCTTGATTCATGTCGCTCAGTACCAATTATATACAAACCGCCAAGTTTCTTTACTTCTTCCTGATCGTCCTGGAGCTCTGCTTTGAACTTGTCGTAATATTCATTATACAATCTTCTTGCTTCGATGATCTCTTCGTTGTCGGTATCCGCATATCCGGTTGCCTCAACGATCAGTTCTTCGCTCATTCCCATTTTTGCAAGCTCATGCTTCGCCATATATTCTGCGTTACCGCCGAGAATAATGTCCGTACCACGTCCCGCCATGTTGGTGGCGATTGTTACGGCGCCTTTTTTACCTGCCTGCGCAATTATTTCTGCTTCCTTGGCATGGAATTTTGCATTTAATACCTCATGCTTTATTCCCTCTCTTTTCAGCATCGCTGATAATTTCTCTGATTTATCTATATTAACAGTACCAACAAGGACAGGCTGACCTTTTGCATGACTTTCTTTGATCTCTTTAATAACTGCATGGAATTTCCCATTCTCGGTCTTATAGACCGAATCAGGCTCGTCGATTCTTGCAATGGGCTTATTTGTCGGCACCTCAACAACGTCCAGCTTATAAATTTGCTGAAATTCCGTTTCTTCCGTCAATGCCGTACCTGTCATACCTGATAATTTATTATACAATCTGAAAAAGTTTTGGAAGGTTATTGTTGCAAGTGTTCTTGATTCTCTTTCAACAGTTACACCCTCTTTTGCCTCGATCGCCTGATGAAGCCCATCCGAATATCTTCTTCCGGGCATGATCCTGCCTGTAAATTCATCAACGATCATTACCTCTCCGTCCTTAACGACATATTGCTGGTCTCTGTGCATAACACCGTTTGCTTGAAGAGCCTGATTTATATGATGCTGGATCTTCATATTTTCCGGATCAGACAAGTTCTCGATATTAAAATACTTTTCAGCCTTTTCAATACCTCTGTCTGTCAATGCCGCGGATTTCGCTTTTTCGTCAACTATATAATCCGCATCAATATCTTCGTCGAGCTGTTTATCATCATGCTCCGTTACTACAAGCTTTTTTAATCCCTTTACAAAGCGATCCGCTATTTTATATAACTCATTTGCATCCTTTCCCATGCCGGAAATGATCAACGGGGTCCTTGCTTCGTCTATCAAGATAGAGTCGACCTCGTCAACAATCGCATAATTATGACCTCTTTGAACCATCTCTTCTTTATAGGTCACCATATTGTCACGAAGATAATCAAATCCCAATTCGTTATTTGTTCCGTAGGTTATATCTGCATTATATGCGGCTCTTCTTTCATCGTTGCCGAGATCATGTATTATCAATCCGACTTCAAGCCCCAAAAATCTGTATACCTTGCCCATCCATTCGCTGTCACGCTTTGCCAGATAATCGTTTACCGTAACGATATGTACGCCTTTACCCGTCAAAGCGTTAAGATATGCAGGAAGAGTTGATACGAGAGTTTTACCTTCACCTGTTTTCATTTCCGCGATCCTTCCCTGATGAAGGATTATCCCACCAATGATCTGTACATAAAAATGCTTCATCCCCAAAACTCTCCAGCTTGCTTCTCTCATTACGGCAAAAGCCTCCGGCAGCAGATCGTCAAGCGATTCACCGTTTTTTATTCTTTCTTTAAATTCACCTGTTTTTGCCTTTAATTCGGCGTCAGTAAGATTCTTCATCTCTTCGTCCAGTGCAACTACACTGTCGGCGATAGGTTTTACTCTTTTTAATTCTCTTTGAGAATATGTTCCGAATATTTTATCAAACAAACCCATTATTTTCTTCACTCCCGTATATTAAAATTTGGTTATATCATTCATCGTTGTTTTTGGCACATTTAACCCTATTATAATCCTATCCTATATTATAACACATATTTTCCGAAATTACCATAGTTTTTATTAATTTTTTCAATTATTTATAATATATTCATAATTTTAGATCGGGGCAACGCGCCATCAAGCTTGTTTGAAATGGAATTTAAAAAAATTGCAACAGGCAATAGGAGTGTTAGCTTTTAAGCGTTTTGGCGGGAGATTCATTAAAGGCTTGTCCCATTATTCAATGAGGATAAGAGCGCAGCTATACAACGTTGTAACCAGTAGGAGATTTTACTCTCACACTGATTACAGATATGGAACTCACCGACAAAAGCGGCGTGGGACAACTTGGCGCAGTTTTATTTTTATTAATTTTAAGAATAAGTTATTAAAATTCATACCGCCAATCCACCATACAATTATTTTTTTATTTCGTTCCAGAGTGCATCAAGCTCATCAGCTGACATATCAGTCAGTTCAAGGCCTCTGTCCCTTGCGGTATTTTCCATCTTTTCAAACCTTTTTATAAATTTATTTGTCGCATTTGTAAGGCTCATTTCGGGGTCTGCATTTAAAAATCTTCCCAAATTTACGGCTGCAAATAAAAGGTCGCCGAATTCTTCTTCTGTTTCCCTCTGATCATTATTTTTCAGTGCTTGCTTTATTTCATCAAGTTCTTCATATACTTTTTCGGCTGCGCCGTCAATGCTGTCCCAGTCAAATCCGACCTTTTTTGCTTTCTTTTGTACTTTTTCCGCTCTTATGAGAGCAGGCAAATTTGACGCTACGTCCTTTAGCGCATCGGTATGGCTTTTTAAGTTCTTCTCTTTCTTTTTGCTTTTTTCCCACACGTCCAAAGCAGCATCGGGATCATCGGCATCTACAGCTTCGAACACATGCGGATGTCTTTGGATCAGCTTGCTGCATATTTCATATAAAACGTTGTCAAAATTAAATGCCCCTCTTTCTTCGGCGATCCTTGCATGGAAAACGACCTGCAAAAGCACATCCCCCAATTCATTTGCAAACATTTTATCGTTATGATTATCAAGAGCTTCAATGGCTTCGTATACCTCTTCAATCATCGAACGTTTTATGCTTTCATGATCCTGGGCTCTGTCCCACGGGCATCCGTTTTCCGATCTCAATTTGATCATAATATTAAGTAAATCATCCATCGTATATTTCATTTTGTCCTCCGTTCCGCCGCCCAAATGCAGCATTATCATTCTTAACATAATAAATATTTTTACACTTTTGTAATAAAAAAATTATATCATAAATAAAATAATATATCAATAAAAAACTCACAATTTCAATAAGGGCTTGACCTGTTATTTAAAGAGGACAAGAGCGCCGGCATAGCTAACTCTGCAAGAAGTGAGAGTTTGTACTCTCACTTCTTGCAAATATGGGGCACGCCGCCTCTTTCGGCGGGGGACATCGACATCTTGTGCACAGTTATTTTAATAATATAGTTTACAGATATTCACAGACTCATGCAAATAAGCATATATGGGATAATTTTCAGATCTATCTGTAATTTTACAATTTTGATCATGATGCCGGCAGTCGGCAAAGGAACGGAGAGTAATTATGAGACAAGACAGTTTTTTAAAAGGCACTGCAGTTTTGATCGGAGCAAATGCCGTATCCAAAATATTAGGCGCAGTATTTAAAATACCTCTTACATATATACTCAAAGAAGAAGGTATGGCAATTTTTAACACTGCCCTGGGTGTTTATTCCATGATCCTTTCATTTATCATTTCGGGTATCCCTCTTGCGCTTTCACGCTTTACCGCAGAAGAATATGCACTCGGGAATTACAGCACAGTAAAACGGGGTATCAAAGTATCGACCGTAATCTTATCTGTCCTGGGAATGGCGGGAACTCTCATACTATATTTCATGGCAGGTTTTTTTGCATACTCGATGAAGGACCCGAAGGCCGAATTGGCAATCAAATTAATATCTCCGTCCATATTCTTTGTCGCATTGGGCACCGTTTACAAAAGCTTTTATCAAGGCTGTGTCAATATGCTTCCGACGGCCTTGTCTCAGGTTATTGAAGCTGTTATAAAGCTGGTGGTAGGATTTTTGGGCGCATATTTTCTGAGAAACGCAGCCATTGAAATAACTTCGGCCGGAGCAATAACCGGTATTACGGTGGGAGAAATCGTTGCAACCCTTATCCTTTTTTTGATGTACATCCCTTCAAACAAAAGTCTCCCCTATAAGGGAGAGAAAAAAAGAAAAAGGGATATTTGCTATACACTCGCTTCAATTGCCGTTCCCATGCTTATATGCTCATGTATATCCGGCTCCCTAGATTTACTTGATGTATCTCTGATACGAAACAGTCTGCTGAAAATAAAATTCACCCCTGAAACTGCCGAAAAATTTTTATTAAACTATTCTGCATACACTTCACACTTTGATAATCTATCAGAAAATCTCAGACTGTCAATTGACGGGGCAAGGTGGCTATACGGCGCCTATTCGGGTTATGCTCTGACAATTTTTCATCTGCCTACGGGAATAATAGGCGCGTTAGGCGTAAGCGTTCTTCCTTTGATTTCCGGAGCTCTTGCGAAAAAGGACTATACTCTTGTGGAAAATACCGCTTCGCTGTCTTTAAAGCTGACTTTAATAATAGCGCTTCCTTCTGCTCTTATGACATATCTTTTCTCCGAACAGCTGCTTGATCTGCTGTTTCACAACACGGCTTCCGCACAGCTTTTAAAAATACTTTCTCCTTGCATGGTTTTTGTATGTGTATCTCAGCTGTTCACGGTAATATTACATGCCGGCGGGAAAATCATGGAACCATTTTTTTATGGGCTTATCGGAATGGCAATAAAACTTGCCGTAAACTTTTTTTTGATCCCGTATCCCGAAATAAATATATTCGGAGCGCCGATAGGCGCAACAGCCGAATTTTTGGTTATTATGATATTAAACACATTCAGTATCAAGCACAATTTACATATCAGATTGAACCCGTCAAATTCCCTGTTAAAACCGTTATTTGCGGCCGCAGTCATGGGCGTCGTGGTATATCTGTTAAATGATCCTATGTGTATTATCTTTAAATCCTCCTCGGTCGCACTGATAATAACGGCCTTCATAGGCATCGTTACATATGCACTGGTATTGCTTTCTACCAACTGCATACAAAAAAAAGAGCTTAAAGGACTGCATCTCTAAACCCTTTTTCGTTTGTATTGCTTGGCTCTTGTAATTAAATATTCTCTTGTATTCAGTCCGGGATCTATTAACACCTCATTTAAAAGCATCTGGAGTGTATCCCATATTTCATGTCCCGGTCTGAATCCCAGCTTATTCAAATCACGTCCGTTTACCGCCAGATCGGAAATACGGTATGGATGACGTTCCGCTACAACTTTTTGATATATTTTCCTGACGTCATTGATTTTGTTCATTTTATCGGTGAAATACTTCATGTTTTTTGCCTTATTGTCCGCCTCCTGCAATAAAAGCAGCTTTGCAAAGGTTTCGGCTCCCGTTCTCATCATCATTTTCTTTACCCCCTGCGGTGTTGCTTCTATTCTGACGTCATGATTTTCTACCAAAACAAGTATCTCTTTTGTCAGCTCCGGTTCGGTTTTGAATTGTCTCAATATATCTGAAGCAAGCCGAACGCTTTCTCTGTGATGTCCGTAAAAATGTATTATGCCGTTAGAATCCTCACTTTTACAAAGGGGTTTTCCTATATCATGCATGAGCGCGGCCCACCTCAATGCCGGATCATTGGGTGTGTTTATAACGGCATGGACTATATGTTCTCCCACATTATAAATATGATATTTGTTTTTTTGCGGGACATCAAAGCAGACATCCAATTCAGGCATAATATGCTTTAACAGACCGAGTTTATTTAAGTCGATAAAAACTCCCGGATTATCCGACATAAGAATTTTATCAAGCTCCTCCCTTATTTTCTCGCTCGGTGTTCTTTTTATAAAAACGGCATATCTTTTAATGTCGCTCGTTGTTTTTTCATCAAGCTTAAAACCAAGCTGCGCGCAATATCTTACCGCTCTTAACATTCTTACGGGCTTTTGCGCTGCAAAAAGCTTTGATGATTCCATCATCTTTATAGTTTTGTTTTTTATATCCGACATTGCGCCGAAATAATCAATAAGCCCATCCTCATTATTATAAAGCATGGCATTCATTGTAAAATCAAAATTGGTCAATAACCTCTTTAATGCCTCTTCGGCATATTCACAAGCCTCTGTTTTATTGTCACGGCAATAAATATCAAAAGCCGTCTTGTTTTCGATCACCGTTATTACTTTTTTTCTGTCGCGGTTCTCAAGAGTCCTTTTAAACAATACTTTTATCCTTGCAGGCTCCGCGTCTGTTATTATAATATACGAAGAAGGTGTTTCATTCATTACCAGTTCACGAACGGTTGCTCCAGCGATAAATGCCGAATATCCGCGGCTTTTGATCCGGCTTATAACCTGCAGCGCGGTATGGCTCAATTGTTCAAACATTAAAGCACCTCCGAAAACCAGATTTTAATTATTATTATACAACAACCATTATTAATTGTCAATGCGGCGGCTGCAATATATTGATAAATATTTTTTCGTTGCTTTTATCTCTCAGTTATTCTTTAAAATGCACTTAAAACAGCTCATATGTAGAAAAATAACTCATATTCCGAAAAGAATCGAGTTATTTTTACAATTCAATTATTTATTATCATTACCTCTTTTTAATACATCGGCCGTTTGAGGGTGCCCTCTTTGAATGTATACTCCGGTGTTTTAAAAGGCCATGAGAATTCCGAAAGATAGTACCACGGATCATCTTCATGCGCGGGATTTTTCAGTATGTGAAACTGCTGGGCAGGCATATACCCTTGGGCAAGCAAGAATGCTTTATCGTTATTTTGTTCATTAATACATACATCAGCCACCATGACAACATGACCGGGGCTTCCTCCCCAAAGAAACACATCTCCTATCTTAATGTCTGAAATGTCTGCCGGGGCACTCTCATCCTCCATCGATAAAGTACCCGCATAAGTAAATACTGTTTCAAGATATTGTTCAAAACCTTCCCGGCTCGTATCTATATCCTCACTTTTTACCCATTGGACGTCATTTCCGTTCACGCTTACACGGCAGCCTTCACGCCATTTATCATACGAACAGAAAAAACCGCTGACAAAATGAAATCCTATTTTGTCATATTGATGAGTGTTCCAATAATATTCCGCATACATTCTCATAACGGAATCCGCGCACTGCTGTAAATCACGGTCGGACAGATCCATTTTGAATACTGCCGCATGTACATCCTGACGGGCTTTTGGCTCCTTATTGTATAGATAGACCAGGCTTTTATCAGGATAAAGAGGATAGTTCCTTACAAATTCCGCAAAGCTTGTGTCATCTTCCTCAAAACGTGTATATCCGTCAGGAGTTTTAAACCTGGTTTGCACATTCGTTCCGTTGGGATCTATAATATTATTCAGTCCGCTCTCGTTATTATTCTCCGATAAATCCTTGTTTAAATATTCCTTGTTTTGCGGACGGTCCCGCACGCTCAGCCATGCAATGCATGAAGCTATGACCAGAAATAAAAATATCCCCGTTACTGTTTTTCTGCCCTTTGACATTTTCCCCTCACCTCTTCCGACATCCTCAGTGATAATACAAATACACAATAATAATATGACCATACAATCATCAAACATACCGGCAAAATTGTATAACGCAAAAGATATTCAGTATCAGGATATTAAAGCAATAAGCTATCTGTTTTTAACTAATAAACATGGCGTCGCCAAAGCTGAAAAATCTGTATCTTTCCTTAACAGCTTCATTATAAGCTCTCAAAACATTATCCTTTCCCGCCAAAGCGCTTACAAGCATTATCAGAGTTGATTCGGGAAGATGAAAATTGGTGATAAGTGCGTCTATAACATGAAATTCCTTTCCGGGATATATGAAAATATCCGTCCATCCCGTACCTGCCTTAATGGGCATACCGTTTACACCTGCGGTTTCGAGTGTTCTTGTTGCGGTTGTTCCCACCGATATTACCCTTTTTCCCGACGCCTTTGTTTTATTTACCAAATCGGCCGTTTCCTGAGGCAAAATATAAAATTCAGAATGCATCTTATGTTCCTCGATATTGTCTGCTTTTACCGGTCTGAACGTTCCCAGTCCTACGTGCAAAGTAACATATCCTATGTTTATTCCCTTTGCTTTTATTTTTGCAAGCAGTCCATTTGTAAAATGCAGCCCCGCCGTAGGCGCAGCGGCAGATCCTGAATTTTTTGCATAAACTGTCTGATACCTGTCCTTATCCTCCAATTTTTTTGTAATATAATGCGGAAGGGGCATTTCACCCAATTCATCAAGTATATTTTCAAACACACCGTCATATATAAATCTTACAAGTCGGTTTCCGTCATTTATAACTTCAAGAATCTCTGCTTTCAGTTTCCCGTCTCCGAATACAAAAACCGTTCCGGGCTTTGCCCTTCTTCCCGGTTTTAATATTACCTCCCACACATCAAGCGAATGCTTATGGAGAAGCAAAAATTCAATTGCACCGCCTGTATCCTCTTTGTATCCGTAAAGCCTTGCGGGTATTACCTTTGTATCATTTAAAATAAGGCAATCCCCCGGATTTAACAAATCAATAATATCATAAAAATGCTTATGTGAAAATTCACCCGTTTTTTTATCAAGGCACATTAACCTTGAGGCACTTCTGTCTTCAAGAGGTTCCTGTGCAATAAGTTCCTGCGGTAAATCATAGTAAAAATCTTTTCTTTCCATTTTGGTCTCTTTCCCTAAATAATCTCTGTTTTGCCGATATACAGCAGTACAAATTATAACATGAAAAATGCAAGCAAATTGCCTGTTTGAATGACGTCGGCATATGTATACTTCATAGTTCTGTAAACATATGAAATGCACAGGTATTTTCACGTTATATTATTGCGGAGGATTCGCTTTATTTATTACTGCAAGTATTCCGTCTGCAACTCCTTTTGCAAAGCTGTTCTGAACATCATCACTTATCATCAATGAAAGTTCATCAGGGTTTGACATAAATCCTATTTCTATAAGTATCGCCGGCATATTGCTTGTTCTTGTCACAACATGATTTTCCGTTTTGACACCTCTGTTTCTTATTGAAACATTTTTACTTATACTGTTTACTACCGATGATGCAAGCTCCGAACTGCTTAATCCTGTTACCGATTCATTATTCTGAACACTATAATACACTTCAAATCCGGATGCTGATGCAGCGGACGCGGAATTTGAATGTATGCTTGCAAATATCACTGCATTATTTGCATTTGCAAGATCCGAACGATCTGTCAATGACGGATATGTATCCCCATCTCTTGTCATTAACACCGTGACTCCGTTTGCTGATAAAATATCACGTACCTTTTTTGCAACCGAAAGATTAATATCTTTTTCCTGATAAGTTTTTCCACCGACGCTTCCGCTTGTTCCGGGATCACTGCCTCCGTGGCCAGCGTCTATGACAACCACCTTCCCGTTCCCGGAATTTGGAGGCGTAACGTTCTCCGTTTCTTCAAATTTTACAATTGCTATCAATATTATTTTCTTATTTTCCGACAATGCTACATTGTAGCTTTTACAATTTTCAAGATCAAGCGCAACTCGTGTAAAACCATCATGTATTCCCACACGAAGCTGTTTTATTGCCCCTGTATTTATGGGAGTAGTATTTGCAAGTGAATGTGTTGCATTCGGTATGTCGAAATACAGTACACCTGCTTCGGTATAAACCGGTGTTGTTATGGATTGCACCGGTGCATCCAGATACAATTCCATTGTGGCTGTTACACTGTCAAACATAGAGCATTTAACATTATATAAAACAGGCTGCTTCCCGGCATTTGAATCTACTATTTTAATTATTCCGTTCCCTCCGTCAAACTCTACGTATAACCCCAGGCTTTCAGATACAAATCTCACAGGCACCATGGTCTTTGCATCTCTGCCCGCTTCTGCTATCAGCATAGGAGTAACATTACCCGGTATGGTTACATGGTTTGCATCTATATATGCATCACTGCTTCCAATTTTTAAACGCAGGTAGGTATCATTATATTCAATAAAAATCTGCTGAGATGCATCGATATACTTCACCGTTGCCCCCATTGCTTCAAATACATCTCTTATAGGGACCAACGCATAATCATTAAAAATTATCGGCGGCAGAGATGTCTGTACATACTGGTCATTGACCATTAAAGAATATACCGATCCGGTGTATTCATATTGTCCTCCGTTATATTGCAAAGTAAGGGCGGATGCTGAAGATATTTTAAAAAAACATAAAACTACCGTTATTAACAGCAATAACTTAGCTTTCATTCACATATACTTCCTTTCGTAAATATATATTTTAAGTAACTGCCTCATATTGATCCGGCAATTAACCTTAAATTATTCTTTATAAGGTATTGGAATATTAAAATGTTCATATGCCGGCGGCATAACTATCCTGCCTCTCGGGGTTCTTGAAATAAACCCAAGCTGCATCAGATAAGGCTCATATACATCTTCTATCGTATTGGTATCTTCACCTATCGAAGCAGCTATCGTATCAAGACCTACCGGTCCTCCACCAAATGACTTTATCATTGTCATAATCATTTTACTGTCGGTCATATCAAGGCCTTTATTGTCAACCTCCATCAATGACAGTGCAAGATCCGCAATTTCTTTTGTGATTTTTCCGTTATATTTTACTTCCGCAAAATCACGTACACGTTTTAAAAACCTGTTTGCGATACGCGGCGTCCCTCGTGACCGCATCGCAATTTCCCTTGCACCTTCTTCATCAATTTCTACATTTAATATAGACGCGGAACGTGTTATGATCTTTATCAAATCGTCGGGCGAATAAAGCTCCAGCCGTGAAATTACACCAAATCGGTCACGTAACGGCGCAGATAAATTACCCGCCCTTGTTGTAGCTCCGATCAGGGTGAATTTCGGCAAATCAAGACGAATCGATTTTGCGGACGGCCCTTTACCTATAATAATATCCAAAGCAAAATCTTCCATTGCCGGATAAAGAATCTCTTCCACCGCCCTGCTCATTCTGTGAATCTCATCTATGAATAAAATATCATGCTGTGACAGGTTTGTAAGAATTGCGGCAAGATCTCCGGCTTTTTCAATTGCCGGCCCGCTTGTTATCCTTAAATTCACACCCATTTCATTGGCAATTACTCCCGCAAGAGTGGTTTTGCCCAATCCCGGAGGACCGTATAAAAGCACATGATCAAGCGCTTCTTTTCTGTCAAGTGCGGCTTTTATGTAAATTTGAAGATTCTCCTTTACCTTATCCTGGCCTATATAATTACTGAATTGGCGCGGTCTCAGACCACTTTCGATTTCTGTGTCTTCTTCTATAAGATCGCCTGTTACAATTCTTTCATCATCATCAAAAATCAATGTTTACACCTGCTTCATAAGTATTTTCAAGGCTTCTTTTATTATTGCCTCAACATTTAACGATGGATCGATCCCGGAAACGGCACGTTTTGCCTCATTTGCCGTATACCCCAAAACTATAAGCGCCGTTATTGCTTCCGACTGATTGTTTTGTTCTTCAATCACTGCCGTTTTTATATTCTCAGGCATTGCATCAGTCGATTTTATTTTGTCCTTCAATTCCAATATGATCCTTTGTGCCGCTTTAGGGCCTATTCCCTGCGCTCTTGTCAGCATCTTTACGTCATTTGAAATAACCGCCATTGCAAACTGTTCCGGCGTTGTAACCGATAAAACAGAGAGTGCGGCTTTGGGGCCTATTCCGGATATCGACATAAGCTGTAAAAACAATGTCAACTCTTCATTTGTTATAAATCCGTATAAATCCTGTGCATCTTCTCGTACATATAAATGTGTATACATTGTAATTTCACTACCGTATGACGGCATTTTTTCTATATTCGCCGTTGAGGTGTATATCTTATATCCTATTCCGCCTACATCAATTACAACGTAGGTTTCACCTTTTAAGACATACTTTCCTCTGATATAATAATACATATTAAAATATTCCTTTCTTATCCGCCGATTCCGCAGTATTATCTTAAAAAGACATCTCTGTTTACGGCACAATCAAGAACTTTGTCGGAAAATACATAACATAGTAATATACAAAGCAGTATATTATATTACTTTGTAAATTTCCCTCATTATATAATATAATAAGACGAACAATAAGTCAAGAATTATGTTTTTACGATTTTGTTACATATTTGTAACCTTAAACAGAAATATATTGAATAATAATTTTATTCATAAAAAATCCCCTCTTACATTCCGAAATTAATCATTTTTCAAAATGTTTAAGGGGATTAATTTTTATCTGATTATTCTTTTATAATCACATCATACTTCAACTGTATATTCTTTTCTTCCTTCAACATGAGGAATAAATGTTTTCTTTCCGCCGTTTTTAATGGTAATATGATATACACAGCCTCTGAATTCTCTTGTTATTTTTACATTATCCCATTCTTTTGGCATACATGGATCAATCAGCAATCCGTCCCACTGTGCTCTTACACCCAATATATATTGAGTTGCCGCAACATACATCCATGCAGCAGTACCTGACAGCCATGAAACATTTGCAAGTCCGAACTTATCGCTTTCAGGTCCGAATATATTTGATGAATATACATAAGGCTCTGCTTTATATCTCCATTCTCCCGCCTTTGCCTGTGCAACCATTGGCAATAACTGATGATAATATTTATATGCATACTCAGGTCTTTTCAGGATACATTCCGCAATAATCGCCCATGTATTTGCATGACAGAATACCGAGCCGTTTTCACCACAGCCTGTGTTGTAATATGTAAGAGGATCTTCTTTTGACGGATAGTCTTTCATTGAAGGATGTATTTTCTTAATACCCAATTCGGTGTCAAGATATTTTTTAACGCTGTCCATCGCTGTTTCACCTTTATCACCCATACCTGAAATTACCGCCCAGCTTTGAGTGTTAAGCCAGATTTTTGCCTGCGGCTCAGCTTTTGATCCTATAAATGTACCGTTATCTGTAATACATCTTCTGTACCATTCTCCGTCCCATGCAATTTCATTCACAAGCTTCTTCTGCTGTTCGTATATATCAAGATATTTCTGTTTATCTTCGCCTTTAAGTTCAGCAAGTTCAGCAATCTGTCTTAATACTGTACCGAACTGCATTGAAGTCCATATACTTTCTCCCTTTCCTTCACGGCATACCTTATACAGCATATCGTTCCAGTCGGATGCAAGCATAAGCGGAAAACCGTGGCTTCCGAGATTTGCCATACAAAAATCAATTGATTTTTTAATATGCTCCCAAACAGTGCCTTTACCGCCGTCATAGTATTCAACTTCTTCATCCAGATAATCAAGAGTACCTTCTTCAATAACAATATTGTATGCAGTCATTACAAGCCACAAATGATTGTCCGAGTGTGTTCTTGCAAGCGGTTCCCAACCCTCTGTAGGGAAACAGTAATGGTTTGTATGACCATCCTGATATTGCTGTGACAGCAACAGATTCAGCTTATCCTTTGCTCGTCTTGTATCAAACGGTACCATTGACAATATATCCTGTGCTGTATCTCTTACGCCAACACCTCTGAAAGTTCCTGTTGCATAATACGAAATATTTCTTGAGAACTGGAAGTTTCTTTCCGCCTGATACGGATTCCAAATATTAATCATTGTTTCCGCATCTTTATCGGGGATTTCACACTTAAATTTGTTTAAATGATTCTCCCAATGTTCATGCAATGCATTAAAGGATTTTTCAACAAAATCTTTCTCTCTGCAATGTGCAGCGCAATTTTTTATTTCTTCCTCTGTCATTGCCGTTCCTAAAAATACATTAACAGTCTTTTCTTCTCCCGCCTTTAATTCAATATCAAGCTGAAGGGCAAAACAGGGATCTCCGCCGTATAATGTTGAATTTGTACATTTTCCTTCTTCAATATTTTTAGGATTTTCTTCGCTTCTGTATGAACCGACAAATTCATCTCTGTCACAATCATATCCCGATACGGGAACATCTGCCGCAAAGTATACAAGAGGTGTTTCATCAGGCTTAGGCTGCATTTCTACGCCGTATTTATACACAAGAATATCTCCCAAATTATATACTGACAGCTGATGCTTATTGTAACACTGCCACTGGAGTTCTCTCATAAATTCCATCATACCCAATTCCACATAAGGGAAGATCGTGATCTTCTTATCAGTGTCCGATACCAATTTAATATTCCATATCAAAGCATTTTCATACGGCCCAACAAAGTATGTAGCAACAACCCCTACACCGTTCTTTTTTGCTTCAAAACGCGAATATCCCATACCATGAGTTGAACACCACTGCTCCGGCTTTGACTTGCACGGCTCGTTTGTCGGCGTCCAATAATCGTTCCCATCCTTTATAAATGCATAAAATCCGCTTCGGTCTGTGGGCAAATGGAAAAATCTGTAATGATTGATTCTCCATATCTGCGGTGACTTATAAAAGGCAACACCGCCTCCTGCCTGAGACATCATTGTATGAAACGTACCGTTTGAAAAGTAATTCATCCACGGAGTGGGAGTATTATACTTTTCAAATGTTATTTCCTTTTTTTCGTTGTTAAACTTATACATAATAACATCCTTTCTCTTTAAAATTTGTATATAAATATTTTATACAACATATGTATCTTATTTCATGGCATTATACGCAATCTCACATGCTGCCTTTTTCATATTGCATTTTAATCTGTAAATATCGGTATTCTCAATTATCATACCCAAATTATCATACATCAAAGCATATAATCCGGGATCTTTGGGACGCTGTGTCTGCGTTATCAAAAACATGAGCGCATCCTTATTGTTCTCCTTATTTATTACATTTGTCGGTGATCTTTCCAATATGCATATAGCTTTTAGAGGCGCCGAAATATTTTTATTCATTCCTTCTTTACCGCACCACGGTGTTCCGTATACCTTGATAATCCCGTTTAATTTTCTCAAAATAGGTTTGTCCCCATTTATTACAAATGCTCTTTGTTGAAATTTATCAAGCCACAGATTCATATGAGTCGTCTTGCCGGTACCACTGTTCGCCGTAAAAAGATAAGCCTCATCATCAACCGATATCGCTGCCGCATGTATGAAAATACCGTTAAATTTAAGTATTTCATTACAAATATTACGATATATACATGTATTTTCTATTACATCCAACGGATACTGCGGAGTTTTTTCCGCCTCTTGTTTTAATTGCTCGTTTGTTGCAAAGGTAATAAAATCTACAGTTTTATCACCTTTATACAAATAATCACGGCAAAGATCATATGTATATTTGTACCTTGATTTTACCTCAATTACAAGATCCGCAATACTTAATATCATTAATCCGTCCTCCATGTATTTCGGTTGTATGAATCATAACATACACAAATCATAAATTTGTCATATTCACGCTGCGATTTTACATATCATATTATATTATATAACATACTTTCTTTTTTTGCAATAATTTTTTTTATTAAATTTAAAAGAGGTGAAAATGAATGTATAACCGTGAAAAAGCAGTTCAATATGCACATAAATGGGCGTTCGGCAGAAACCCCGCATATTATAACTTTAATAATATAGGAGGAGATTGTACAAACTTTGCATCTCAGGTTTTGTATGCCGGCTGCGGTGTGATGAACTATACTCCGACTTTCGGATGGTACTATATAAACGTCAACAACAGGGCTCCCGCATGGACCGGAGTAAACGAATTGTACAATTTCCTTATTAATAACAAAGGCCCCGGTCCAAAAGCAAAGCTTACTACATTAAAAGATATAGAACCCGGAGATATAATACAACTGGATTTTAATTCGTCTGACGGAAGATTTGATCATTCTCCTGTTGTGGTTGACGCCGGCAGAGGGACACCCACTACCGTTCTTCTCGCCGCTCACTCAAAAGACGCAGATTACCGCCCTCTCTCTTCTTATTCCTTCTACAGATACAGAGCATTAAAAATTTATTGTTAAAAATTTTGCATATTTTTTGCAAAAAAAGAGAAAATATTTTATAGATATTTAAAATAAATTTCTGTATATATTTATGTTATTTATTTTAAGTATTGAAAAAAATAACTCTGGAGGGAAAATCATGAATAACAAATGTTCAAATCCAAATGAAAGTATTAAATGTACAGTTCAGCAATGTAAACATCACTGCAATTCAAAAGATTATTGTTCTCTTTCTTCAATTATGATAGGAACACACGAATCAAATCCTACAGCTTGTGAATGTACCGATTGTAAATCTTTTGAACTTAACTGATTTACAAATAAAACATTGATGTAAAGTATAGATTTGTAATTGTTTATATTTCAAAAAGGATTTTAGACCTTTATTAAATTTTACAATACAAATTTTTTACAAGCAAATACTAAATAAAATATGGAAAAAGCTCTGCTTTCCTTTGAATGCAGAGCTTTTTTTGACGGTATATAGAATATGTTTAACCGATGTATTCAATTTTTATAATTGCCGAAATTAAAAATAACTATGTGTTTTCGTCGTTTAGCATACTCCAACGTCTTAACAGCACCTCCAAAGGAATAGTTCACATATGCAACGAGATAATTTGATTGATTTATCATATATTGATTGGATTTCAATATCCAATAACGTTTAGGTGTATTAAGCGGAATATCAACCATAATAATATTATCATATTCTTTATAATTATTTATTTCAGCCGTAAGATAAGGAATTATTAAATTTAGTTCAATTTCCGGATATTCATGTTTCAATTCTCTAACAATATTTGCAGCCATTGTGTCAAAATTTCCGTAATTCCCTACACAAAATTTTCTTACATAATTAATCGTAATTAATTCAATGCATTTATTGTAAATTAAATTTTTCAATTCATCTTTATAGCCTAAATGCCCATGCCATGCAAAACAACAAATCTTTTTATCCATACTGTACCACCTTTTATAAGACATTGTATTTCTTATATTATATATTATATATCTATAATTTGCAAGTATATTTTATATAATTATAAATACAATATCTGAAAGGGGTGTTTATATGAAAAATTTATACTTATTACGTACAGAAAAACATATAAGTCAGCTCGCTTTATCCACTCAATTGGGTGTTGCACAGGAAACCATCAGTGCATACGAAAAAGGCAAGGCTTTTCCAAGTGTCGAAACCCTGATGAAACTGTGCGACATATTCAACGTATCCGCTGATTTTTTGTTGGACCGAACAGAAATAAGATATAGCATCAAAGATTTTTGCGATAAAAATCTTTCTCCTGAAGAACTTGAACTTGTAACCACCTTTAGAACGCTAACATATCCCCAGAAAAATAAAGCTTTAGGCATAATTATTGGTATGGCATCGCAGTCATAAGCAGGTGCTTTTCGTTACACAAAAATGAACAAGCAGCTGTCTGACACCAACTGCTTGTCACTGAATTTTATTTTAATTATTTTACCATAACTATTGATAAAGATCCTTCCATATTTACCTTATATTTTTTTTATTGCATTTCATATTTTATTTGTATAATTACATATGTAACATATAAAAGAGGTGTTTATATAAAAAAATTATGCTTATTTGCTGATTGATGCTGTTCTTGTTTCCTCATTCCATTCAACATTGAATCCGAGTTCTTCACTTAAAAATCTTAACGGAACAAGTGTTTTATCATTGATAAGCCTTGCCGGAACATCCATGACTTTTGAAACATCATTTACAACTGCCGTTGTGTTGTCAATGGAAAACATAATCGTTGTATCCTCGTCATTTACAAGTGCTGTATTTGTATCAGCTATCCAGTCAACTTCCGCTCCCAGTGTTTCAAAAATAAACCTTAAGGGAACAAGCGTTCTGTCATTTTCAATTACAGGCATTGTATCAAATCCTAAAATTTCTCCGTTGACCTCAACATATGTTTCTTTGCTTCTGTTAAAAATGTCAGATATTGAATAATGCAATATAACATCAGGAGTTGTTACTATAATTTTATTGTCCACTATATTTATCTTTTTAACATTTCTAATTCCGCTTGGTAATTTTATATCCGTCCAATACACACAATCACTCGACAAAGAGACCATTGAATCATCATATCTTACATAATAGTTATTAATAACATCAACATTTGAACCTTGCCAGTTTTCATAACATATTTTCTTTTCTATATTGTTATTCATTATGCTTGATATACTCTGATTATACCCATAACCACTTTCTTTTGGCGTAATAACTTTGTATGCTTCTGTTATTTTATTGCCAATAGGTAAGCTGCTCCGATTTTCAACCTCCCACTCACCTGTTTCGGATAAAGATGACACGGTATCTTCAGACGTAAGAACATAACATTTACCATTTACAAAAGACATTTGTAAAATATACTCATCGCCTGCTATGGTTTTTATCAAGTTTAAATTTTCATCATATACATTTATTGTTCCTTTGGCTTCGGTGGGATTATAACCATTATCATAGTCTGTAGGTCTTATCAAGTAGTTTGCTCCTGTCCATATTATCTGATAATTTGCATTTCCATCAATATAATGGCTTATTAAAAACGGATCAGGATTTTCAACTAATTCCCAAGTATTATTTTTACCAATATATAGCTTGTTCCCATTATCACGTTTCCATAGAAAATCGTCCTTGTCTGTACTAATTATATCATCTTTATACATAACAGTATCAGTTGACAATTGTTTTACAAAATCCGAATTTTCATACGAATATAATTCCATCGGTGTAATAATATAAATCTTACTGTCTTTGGAATAAATATCACCTCTTATAGATGTGACAGTTAAGTATTCAAATGTTTCTAAGTCATATGATGTGATATAGTTTTGCTTGCTTCTTCTATCTTCTATTTCATTTGTATCATAAATCAACAGATATTTATTATTATATTTACCTATTATAATATTGCTTAAATGTTCACTCTTTTCGGGTAAGTCAATCGTTATGTTTTCCCAATTAACAAAATCGGTTGTAGTTGATTTTAATAATTCACCATCTTTTACATAATAAACTGAAATGCTGTCTTCTGATGCTTCTATATAAGCAATATTGTCAATAGAAACGGGAAAAGCATCTAATGCTATTCCTGAAAGACTGATAAACAGTTTGAATTTTTTATTAAATCCATATGTATCCGTTATATTGTTTTCTCCAAAAACATTATCAAAAATATGTTTTATTTCGGGCATATCATATGCAGATTTGATTTTATTATCATAAAATATGTCATTGTTATAAAATTGAATCTTATTTGATTGAACCAACGATTCTAAAATTTTATTGTATGTCAAAAAATCAACCGTTCTGTATACACCATTGTCCCTTTCGATTATAAAGGCATTGTCTGCATAAAGAAACAGACCATTCTCGGCACAGTTCAACTCTGATGACAGCAATGTCCAATCTTTACCGTTCGTCGATTGAATTGCAATATCTTTGCTGACCGCAACAAATTTATCTGTTCCGTACTCGACTTGTTCGAATGTATCAAAATAACCTGTATCTATTTCATTCCATTTGCCTGAATCAAAACAATATATTCGTCCTGTTTTTCCTACTAATACAGAAGTGGTTTCATTAGCCGCAATATCGTAAAACAGCTTTCCGCTATCAGTTCGTTCATAAACATATGAACAGCTAATAAAATTAGCGCTAACACAAGTATTTACAAACATTATAAATGTAAATAATGATATTATTATTTTTTTCATTTATAAAACCTCTTTTTCTTTTAATCTATTAACACAGAATTTGTTAGCAGGGAATGGAAATGTTTCAATATGATTTGAATAATACATATCTACTTGGAGATTGATATTCGTGTTCCGCCAATCCGCATTGTCGAGGTTTGACTAAAATCATTATGATATGACAATCCCAAATTCTCATTGAGATATATGGTATTTTATCATATATATTTACAACACGCAACATGTTATTAAATAATTTATAACATTTTCTTTGTAAATATAATATCTAAAAGAGATGCTTTTATAAAAAAATTATACTTATTACGTACCGAAAAACATATGAGTCAGCTCACTTTATCTACTCAATTAGGAGATGCGCGGGAAACTGTCAGTGCATACGAAAAGGTATAGCCTTTCCGAGTGTTGAAACCCTGATAAAGCTATGTGACTAAGCTTGAATGCTATAACAATCATAATAAATAAAAATCGAGGTAGGTAAATAATCCTTCCTCGATATAATTATACTTATTTGCTGATAGATGCTGTTCTTGTTTCCTCATTCCATTCAACATCGAATCCAAGTTCTTCACTTAAAAATCTTAACGGAACAAGTGTTTTATCATTGATAAGCCTTGCCGGAACATCCATGACTTTTGAAACATCATTCACAACTGCTGTTGTGTTGTCAATGGAAAACATAATCGTTGTATCCTCGTCATTTACAAGGGCTGTATTCGTATCAGCTATCCAGTCAACTTCCGCTCCCAGTGTTTCAAAAATAAACCTTAGGGGAACAAGCGTTCTGTCATTTTCAATTACAGGCATTGTATCAAATCCTAAAATTTCTCCGTTGACCTCAACATATGCGGTTTCACCGTGTTGTAAGGCAGTCTGTATGTCGTTCATATTAAAGGTCAGGTTAAATCCATATTCACTATATACAATACTTTCATTTGCAGAATAAAATATATCATCTTTATTATTTGTGCTTCTTTCGGACAGCTTAATAAAATCATCAGATATTCTGACTTTTGTATAGTAAACACCGTCATTGGAAAAGCCTATAAAGACTCCGTCAGGCAACATCATTTTAGCTGCATATATCTCATTAATAATATAAACATTGTTATCTGTCTTGGTTTCATAATTTACCGGAACAAATCCCCACTGCCCGTTCATTAATTTTATATTTTCTATAGTGTCTCTTGATGTATAAGAAATATTGCTTGATGTTTGTCTATCGTATTCAGGGAGCAAAACAGACTTACTGTTGCTTATCGGCACTTCTGTCATATCATTTTCAACAACCCAATTTTCCATATCGTCAGAACTCAGAATTGTATATTTATCTTTATTTATTAAGTCTCCTATTTTAACATAATATCTGTTGCCGCAATACGCCATATCGCACACATCACCATCAAACAAATATGTTTTTACTACATTCCATTCATTATCAAGCAAGAATAATGTGCGTCCGTTTTCCAAAGCACCGCCGCGACCTTTAGGATCCTCATATCCCCCAACACGAGCCATATAAAATTTGCCTGTATATTTTATTGTTGTTGCACCTTTTTGGTAAATTGAAAGATAATTCTCACTCAATATATTTGATTGTGAATAATTTACAGCATCACTTGATTGTAATACTGTCGAATCATATTTGATGTATTCTTTCCCTGTCCATATAGGCTTCTGTTCCGAAGGCGGAACATCCTGAATTTTATCACAGATTCTCGTTTCATTAAGATTGACTAAAGCATGACTGTTATTCTGATAAACAGATAACGGAATATACTCATTCACAACCGGATTAACACATCTGAAATCTATTTTTTCAAAGGTAAATCCATCATTTGAGTAATACGCATCATAAAATGACGAAAAGCAAAATATGCCTTCATGTGTTTTCTGCATTGTTCTGTCAGAAATAGTGTTTGGTAAATTTGTTGTATGCTTTGTCCATTCTGATATATTATCAAGGCTTATTGAATACGCAACAACAGAATCATTTTCTTCATAGTAAATAACATATGAGTCTCCTATATTTGTAAATAACAACCGCTTTTTATCCGAGTTGTTTTTATTCGGCAATTCGGGAAGTATATTCCATGTTTTTAAATCAGTTGAATATACAATATCTGGAATTAACCCTTGAACAAAATAAAATCCGTTTATATAATAAAAATCAGGTGTAAAGGTATAATGCAGCTCAGACATATTTTCAGCTTGGGAAAAGTCTATTTCTTCAAAATTCTTAAAGTCAGATGTAAAACCAACACGTGCTGTCACAACGGAATTTGTTTTGTCGTCATCTGCCTGTCTTACTAAATATTTTCCGTCTATATACTGAAATTCTTTTCCGGCAATGACATCAGATGCTTGCTTGCTCCAATTATATCCGTCAGAAGATTTATAGACATTAAAATTTGATATAAATACAAATTCTTTTCCGTCCCAGATAATATTTTCAATATCTGTATAACATACATTTGAAACTTCATTCCATTTTGTCAAATCATCAGATACACCAATGTATCCCTTTGTGCCAACCATCACATAGACATTGCCGTTATAAGCACAATCCGTCATTTTAACTACACTGTCCCTGCCAACAGTATATGGAATATCTTCAGCATATACGGTTGTTGTAATAAGCATCGTCATTAATATCATTAAAGTTATAAATATTTTTTTCATTTACAAAACCTCTTTTTCTTTTAATCTATTAACACAGAATTTGTTAGCAGGGAATGGAAATGTTTCAATATGATTTGAATAATACATATCTGCTTGGAGATTGATATTCGTGTTCCGCCAATCCGCATTGTCGAGGTTTGACTAAAATCATTATGATATGACAATCCCAAATTCTCATTGAGATATATAATATTTTATCATATATATTTTCAACACGCAACAGGTTATTAGGCAATTTATAACATTTTTTTGTAAATAATTTCAATCTTATTCTTTTTTAATTATTGGTATGGCTGCTCAGTAATAATTTTTTCGAAAGAAAAAAACACCACAATTTTTTGTGATGTTTCATATCTGTATTCAGTTTTCAATTTAATGATATTTAATGCACGATATTTTTGTTTGGTTCCTTTTTTTAATATTTGAATATATTTATCTTACTTTAAAAATATCGGCGCTTTCTGCTTTAATGATTTTCACATCCGTATTTTTCAGAAGTTCTTTAAAAATATCACGCACAATTATTTCTGTAGGGTAATGTCCCGCATCTATTATTGCTATGCCGTCATACACAAATTCAATACAGTTATGATATTTCATGTCGGCTGTTACAATAACATCCGCACCTTTTTTTATCGCGGTCGGAACATACTCAGAGCAGCTTCCCGAAGCCACCGCAACCTTTTTTACAGGTCTGTTCTCTCCGCAAAGACGCACAAAAGGAGTATTGAGTTTTTGCTTTACAACTTCACAAAATTCAAAAAGCGGCATTTCTTTTTCAAGCAAGCCTATTCTTCCCAATCCGCAATCATCAAACGGCTTATCATTTTCCAGTATTTCCACATCTTTAAGGCTGAATATTTCTGCTAATTTCTGATTTATTCCATTTTTTGCGGTATCCATATTTGTATGCGCAGAATATATGGCAATATCGTTTTTTATTGCTTCGGTAATTATCTTAACCGCCATTGAATTACCCGAAAGCTTTTTTATACCCTCCATTATGATCGGATGGTGTGCAAGAATTAACCCTGCTTTATTTTTAATTGCTTGATATACAACTTCGGGAGTAATATCAAGTGTCACAATTATCCTTGTTATCTCACTTTCGGTATTCCCGTAAAACATTCCCGAATTGTCCCAATCATATGCAAGAACAGGCGGATACTCTTTTTCGATTATACTTATAATTTCCTTTAATTTCATTGCTGTCTCCTTTGTTTTTTCGTTTTGTCCGGCATAAATCTTAATAAAAAATATATTACCGGTCTATACCGTTATTTTCTCCATGTATAAGGTGAGAATAACATTAGTATCGGAAAAATTTCAAGTCGTCCTATCAGCATATCAAATGTCAGTACTATTTTTGATATATTGGAAAATCCGCCGAAATTCCCGGTAGGTCCCACCGCATTAAGTCCAGGCCCTATATTGTTTATGGTTGCCGCAACGGCTGTAAAATTTGTTGTAAAATCAAAATTATCAATACTGATAATAAGCGTTGAAGCCACAAAAATTACGGCATATGCCATAATAAACACATTTATCGAGCGTATTGTTTCGTGTTCAACAATTCTTTTATCCATAGTGATTTTTCGTGTACTTTTAGGATGAGCCGTTAAAATAAGTTCTTTTGCAACTGTTTTTAATGCAATGATAATTCTTGATACCTTTATCCCGCCGCCTGTACTGCCGGCACAAGCGCCTATCAGCATCAATATCACAAGAATAGTTTTGGAAAACACCGGCCACCTGTTAAAGTCGTCTGTTGCATACCCGGTAGTCGTCATGATCGAAGCGACCTGGAATGCGCTATGCTTTACAGCACTGCCGGGCCCGTCAAACAAATGATACGAATTTATACATATCAATGTTGTTGAGACAATTATAATTAATATATATGTACGAAACTCTTCGGACCGAAGGACCTCTTTGAATTTTCTGACTAAAACCAAATAATACAAGCTGAAATTTACACCGAATAGGATCATAAATATTGTTACGGTATTTTGTATAAAAGAGGAATAATCAGCCATACTTGAGTTTCTGACCGCAAACCCTCCTGTTCCGGCCGTACCGAAGGATATTGTTATTGCTTCAAAAATATCCATTCCGCCGATCAAAAGAATGACTATTTCGATCAATGTCATTACACTGTATATACTATACAATATTTTTGCGGTGGCTCTTACTTTCGGAACGAGCTTGCTTACCGAAGGACCGGGACTTTCCGCTTTTAACAAATATAAATTGTTCCCTCCCGAAAGGGGAAGTACCGCAACTAAAAATACGACAACCCCCATTCCGCCTATCCAGTGTGTAAAGCTTCTCCAAAAAACTACTCCTTTCGGAAATGATTCAACATCTGATAAAATTGAAGCCCCAGTTGTCGTAAATCCCGAAACCGTTTCAAACAAAGCATCGGCAAAGTTAGACATTGAACCCGAAATGATAAACGGCAGCGCTCCAAATATACTTATAACAATCCATGAGAGTGCAACGGCAGTAAATCCGTCCTTTGAATACATTATTTTGCTTTTTGGCTTTATTCTTGCAAGAAAAAAACCGCATAAAAAACATAGCAATATACAAATAACAAAGCTCAATGCCGCTGTTTCCATATAAATAAGCGAACACACAAAGGGAAGCAGCATTGCGGCGGCTTCAAATTTAAGGACCCAACCCAATATGTTTAGTATCATTCTGTAATTCATAGCCTTACTTCTTTCCCTGTTCCAATATATCCTCAATATCATTCAGTCCGGATTTGAGCGTTATGATAATAACGGTATCCATAGGCAATATGACATCCTGACCCCGCGGCGAAAATACAGTCCCGTTGCGGTATATACATGCTATTAATACATTTTCCTTTATCGGGAGTTCCTCCAATGGTCTATTGATAATAGGAGAATTTTTTGTTATCTTAAATTCCAATGCTTCTGCCTTTCCGTTAAGGATAATATGCATAGTCTCTATGTTGCTGCCTATTGAATTTATTTTCGCTCTTACAAAATTTACAATGTACTCTGCTGTTATATTTTTTGGATAAATTATTGTACCCAGATCAAGATTGTTTATAACATTATCATAAGCTATTCTGTTTATTTTGGTTATGATCTTTCCGGGCATCTTGCTTTTTGCAAATAACGACAGCATAATATTTTCTTCATCTATATTAGTCAATGCTACAAAGGATTGGGCATTTTCAAGCCCTTCCTCCATAAGCAGCTGATCATCCGTTCCGTCAGCATTGATAATTGACGCTTTGGGCAATAACCGGCACAGTTCATCACATCTTTTTTCATTTTGTTCGATGATCTTTACCTGAATCCCGGTTTGCATCAGATTTTTTGCAAGATAATATGCGGTATCCCCGCCTCCGACTATTATCGTATCCTTAACGCTGTTTGTTTTAATTCCTATTTTTTTAAAAAAATGCGCGGAATTTTTAGGAGACGCGACAAAACTTACAAAATCATTTTCCTTTAAAACAAAATCTCCGCCAGGAATAAAAGCATCGTCTTTCCTCTCGACTCCGCATATAAGTACGTCACATCCCAGCTTGGTTCGAATGTCGGCAACCGCCATATCTTTTAAAATACAGCTGTCCGGAATTTTGAATTTCAATATTTCAATATGTCCCTTTGCAAACGTATCTATCTGTATCGCAGACGGGAATCGAAGTATTCTTGCCATTTCATTTGCAGCTGCATGTTCCGGGTTTATGACCATAGCAAGGCCCAGATCCTCTTTAAAAACATAAAGATTTTTGTTGTATTCCGGTTTCCTTACTCTTGCAATTGTTTGGCAATTACCGGCTTTTTTTGCAATAAGACATGTTATAATATTCACTTCGTCCGAACCGGTCACCGCTATCAATATATCTGCATTTTGGATCCCCGCTTCAAGTAACGTGTCAAGATTGGTACAGCTTCCGGCTATACCCATAATATCGTTTCTGCCGACAATTTGCTGTACGATATTATATTTTAGGTCAATTACTGTAATATCCTGATGTTCATCGCTGTTAAGCTGCTTGGCAAGTTTTTGACCTACCTTTCCGCAGCCGGCAATTATAATATTCATAAATTTTATCTCCATTCCGCTGCTTTTCCCATCAGCATATATTTTGGTAAATATATTTAATCAATACTGCATATTATATTAAATTTTTGTATATATGTCAATATGGATATTATAAAATTGTACATTATTTCAGATACGACCGTTTATATTCCATTAAATATATTTGTATAGCCAATAAAATTTCACATACAAAATCTGCCGCGGTCATTTCGCGGCAGATAATTGTATAACATATAATATATCAAACTCTGTACATTAAATCTTCATATGTCGGGAAAGGCCAAAATTCTTTTGAAACAACACATTCCAGCGTATCTGCTGTCTTACGCAATGCTCCCATAGCACTAAGAACGTCTTTCTCATAATATTTTGCGATCTCCAATGCATCAGCATCATGAGGTATTTTAGATTTAACCGTTTCAAGCTCCGAAATATTTTTAGTCAGCTCTTCCGTAAGCGACGCCATTTCGGTAACTGTCTTTTTCTCCTCAGGGACACTGATCCCTATAGCCTCTTTGGTCTTTATACCCTCCGCAAGGCTGTTTACATATTTTATACAAGCCGGTAATATTTCTTGTTTTGCCATTTCAAGAGACGTCAGCATCTCTATGTTAATTATTTTTGAATATTCCTCCAAAAGGATTTCATACCTTGATTCTATCTCAACTCTTGACAAAACATTCATGCTTTCATAAGCCTTTACATTCTTTTCATTTAACAATTCAGGAATAGCTTCGACAGTAGACTTTAAGTTCGGCAATCCTCTCTTCTCAGCCTCAGCCACCCATTCATCTGAATAACCGTTGCCGTCAAACAATACTCTGTCATGCTTTTTAAGAATATCTATAACAATGCTCATTACATCTTTTCCCGCATCCAATTCATCGGCAATATCCGATAAAGACGCCGCAACAGCCGTATTTATGGCAGAATTAACACCTGCAATTGATTGTGCCGAGCCCGGCATTCTGAATTCAAATCTGTTTCCGGTAAATGCAAAGGGTGAAGTTCTGTTTCTGTCGGTCAAATCTTTATTGATAAGAGGTACTGCATCAACCCCCGCGGATATTTTACTCAATGTTTCTTCAACGGATACTTTCCCTGTTTTTAAGGTTTCAATAACGTCTTCAAGCTGTTTTCCGAGGAATATTGAAACAATAGCCGGAGGTGCTTCATTGGCTCCCAATCTATGATCATTCCCTGCTGTTGCAACGGCAACCCTGAGCATTGTTGCATACTCATCAACCGCTTTTATTACAGCTGCCAAGAATAATAGGAACTTTTTATTTTCAATAGGCTTCTTTCCAGGTTTAAACAGGTTCTCTCCGGTATTCGTTCCTATAGACCAGTTATTGTGTTTTCCTGATCCGTTTACGCCGTCATAGGGTTTCTCATGCAGCAAACATACCAGTCCATGCTTTTTTGCAATCTTCTTCATAACTTCCATTGTAAGCTGATTATTGTCAGACGCAACATTTGCAGTTGTAAAAATAGGAGCTAACTCGTGCTGTGCCGGGGCAACTTCGTTATGTTTTGTAGTTGCACAAACACCCAATTTCCAAAGTTCTTCATCAAGATCCTTCATATAAGCAGAAATTCTGTCTTTGATCTGTCCGAAATAGTGGTCTTCCATTTCCTGTCCTTTTGCAGGAGGAGCACCAAATAGTGTTCTACCGGTTAACATTAAATCTTTACGCTGTAAATATAGCTTTTCATCAACAATAAAATACTCTTGTTCCGGTCCTACATATGATATTACCCTCGTTGCATTTGAATTGAAATGTTTTAATACTCTTAATGCTTGCTTGTTAATAGCTTCCATTGACCGCAACAAAGGTGTCTTTTTATCAAGCGCTTCACCGGTGTATGAATAGAATGCTGTTGGTATACATAACGAACCATCCTTAATAAAAGCATATGATGTAGGATCCCATGCGGTATATCCTCTGGCTTCAAAAGTTGCTCTCAACCCTCCCGAAGGGAAACTTGATGCATCTGGTTCACCGCGTACAAGGTTTTTTCCTGAAAATTCAAGAATTACATTGCCGTCTCCCGTAGGTGAAATAAATGAATCGTGTTTTTCGGCAGTAACTCCTGTCATCGGCTGAAACCAATGTGTGAAGTGTGTCGCACCTTTTTCTATCGCCCAATCCTTCATTGCCGTTGCTACGATCTCTGCAACTCCCGCATCTAAAGCCGTTCCTTCTTTTATTGTTGTTTCTACCGACTTAAATGTTTCCTTCGGCAAACGTTTTTTCATAACCGAAAGATTAAATACATTTTCTCCAAAAAAATCTGATACTGACATAAAGAATACCTCCTTATTTGTTGATAAATAAAAAGGGCGTAATCATAAGGCCTACTTTTGTAAGCGATATAATAAAACGCCCTTGTTTTAATTATCACAATTTCTTTTAATAATATTATAGCACATTTCATTCTTTTGTCAATAATAAAATGAGAATTTCTCAAACAAAAGACAAAAGGTAAAATGGTTTTTGTAAAATTAAATGTTGGTTTGTTGATTTTGTATAAATCATGGATCAAGATGATTTATATCTCTCGGGAATAAGCTTGCCTGTCGAATATTGGAAAGATTACATAATTTCATGACCAATCGTTCAAGCCCCATTCCCAGACCGCCGTGCGGCGGCATACCGTATTTGTGTATTTCAAGATATGTTTTTATAGCTTCCGGTTCAATGTTATACTTTTTCAATTTTGCTACCTGTTGGTCATAATCATGTATTCTCTGACCGCCCGTAGTAATTTCAAGCCCTCTGAAAAGCAGGTCAAAACTTTCGGCAAGTTTCGAATCCTCTTTTGAATCCATTGCGTAAAACGGTCTTTTCAGCCCGGGAAATTTTTCAATAAATATAAATTCACTGTTATATTCTTTTTTTGCGTATTCACACAAAGCAGCTTCATCCTGCGGATCCAGGTCAAATTGATTATGTGTTTTTTTCAGGACATCGAGAGCTTCAAAAAAGGTTAAAACCGGTATTTTGTCAATTTCCGGAAGTGTTATGTTTAATTCCGATATTTCATAACTGTAATATTCTTTTAAATAATTCATGACATATTTAAGCATTGCAGTCTCCATATCCATAACATCCGACATATCATTGATATAACCCATTTCAAAATCGAGTCCTATATATTCATTTAAATGTCTTGTTGAATTGTGCTTTTCAGCACGATAAACAGGTGCAATTTCAAATACCCTGTCAAAAAACGCAACACAGGTTTGTTTATAAAATTGGGGGCTTTGCGCCAAAAATGCATCCTTGCCAAAATATTTCAGCTTAAAAACATTTGCGCCTCCCTCTGCTTCTGCCGCAACAATCTTAGGCGTATGGATCTCTGTAAAACCGTTTTTTATCAGGAATTCGCGGAAACCCCCGCATACTCCCTCGGAAATTTTGAATACCATTTTTTCTCTGGGATTTCTCAAAGCGGAGCTGCGATGTTCAAGATTTGTTTCGATTGAACACCCCAATACTTTATCCGATACATGCAAAGGATACAATTCCTTTGGTTTTGACAAAACTTCAAAATCCTTTATCTGAATTTCAATATGATGAGGAGCGCGCCCATCATCTATGACTGTCCCCGACACCTTTATATATGTCCCCTCACATAAATCATCAATATTTTTTTTACATAATTCAGCTGAATATACCGCCTGAAAAACTGTTTCTCCCGTTCTTAAAAGAACAAAGGTAAAACCGCTCATTTTGCGCAGCTTATGAATACAGGCACAAAAAGTTATATCTTTTCCCGCCGATGATACAACATCGGCAAGTCTTATCTGTTTTATAGTATCAAGACCGTCGGCAGTTCTCATATCCATCATCTTCTTTCCGTCAATTTTTATTGGTTATTACTCAACTTTTTCGTCAAGATATCCTTTATTAATTTCGGATTTGTACCCTTTCCGGCAGCAGCCATTACCTGCCCCATGAAAAAGCCGAATAATTTTTCATTTCCGTTTTTGTATGCAGCAACAGTTTCTTCATTTTCAGAAAGTACACCCTCAACTATTCCTTCAAGCTCATCTGAGTTATCCTGCATTATCAAATCATTATCCTTTGCGATCTTTTCCGGTGTGCCGCCTGATTCAAACATTATTTTTACTATTGTTTTTGCCGCGTTTTTGCTTATCTTCCCGTCATCCGTCATCTTGATCGTTTCAGCAATATCTTCAGGCGAGAAAGGTACGTCGCCAATTGTTTTTCCCGTATCATTTAAATTTCTGTTTACCTCACCTAACATGAGATTTGAAATTTCTCTGAATTTTGGGTAAACCGAAACCGCACTGTCATAAAAGTCGGAAAATGCTTTATCGGCAATTATCAGCTTTGCATCATCCGCCGGCAGTTTATAGTCATTGGTATAGCGCATATATCTTTGCTGCGGCATTTCGGGCATTAACGCTCTAATATCTGATATTTCTTCATCAGTTATATAAACAGGCGGAATATCCGGTTCGGGGAAATAACGATAGTCATGAGCTTCCTCCTTTGATCGGAGCGCTTTTGTGTTTCCATGGTTATCGTTAAATCTTCTTGTTTCCTGCACGACCTTTTGCCCTTTATCAAGTAATTCGGATTGACGTTCAATTTCATATTCTATTGCTCTGCCAATCGATTTTATTGAATTTAAATTTTTTATCTCGGCACGGGTTCCAAACTCCTGCGAATCAAAAGGCATTATTGATATATTTACATCAACTCTCAAAGAACCCTGTTCAAGCTTTGCGTCACATACACCCGCATATTTCAATCGCAAAGCTATTTCCTCAACAAAGACCTGAACCTCTTCAACTGTACGGAAATCCGGTTCGGTCACTATTTCAATAAGAGGAACGCCGCAGCGATTGTAATCTGCCATTGAAATACCCTCATAATCGTCATGAACAAGCTTCCCGGCATCCTCTTCTATGTGTATCCTGTTAATTCTTATATCCCTGTCAAGTACATGAACAAGTCCGTTTGTGCAGATAGGGAATTCAAACTGTGTGATCTGATAAGCCTTCGGCAAATCGGGATAGAAGTAATTTTTACGGTCAAATGCAGAATAATTGTTTACCGTACATCCCAATGCAATACCGGCTTTCGCGGCAAGTGTGACGGCATCATGATTTACAACCGGAAGCGTCCCCGGCATACCGGAGCATCTGGGGCATACCCTGTCATTTCTGTCCCCGCCGAATTCATTTGCACAGGAGCAAAAAACTTTCGATCTTGTAAGCATTTCCGCATGAATTTCAAGTCCGATCACAGGAATGTATTTCATATAACCGCCTCCTTTTTAGCAAAATCCTTTTCAAATGCGTCGGCTGCTGAGATTATTGTTGCTTCATCAAAAGCCTTACCTATAAGACTCATTCCTATAGGCATATTATTACTGTCATAACCACAGGTCGTACTGATCGCCGGAAGCCCCGCAATATTTACCGTTACCGTACATATATCTGCCAAATACATTTTTACTGGATCGTTTTCCTGATAGCCTGCCTTATATGCTGTCGTAGGCGCTGTAGGGGTAAGAATGATATCGCAGCCGGCAAAAATCTGAGCATATTCATCACTGATTTTTTTTCTTATCCTCGACGCGTTTTTATAATATGCATCATAATATCCGCTTGATAAAGCATAGTTCCCGAGTAATATCCTTCTTTTGACTTCATCCCCGAAACCTTCTCTTCTTGAATTGGAAATAAGTTCGTTATAGGTGTCACCCGTATCGGAACGATGTCCGTATTTGATCCCATCGAATCTTGCAAGGTTAGATGCCGCTTCTGCCGATGAAATAAGATAATATGCCGAAACGGCGTAGGGCAGCGACGGCATTGAGCTGTCAACAAGTTCTGCTTTGCATGATCTGAAATATTCTGCTGCCGCCATAACGCTTTGTTTTACTTCATCCGCTATTTCATCCGAAAAAAATTCCTTCGGGATACCTATCCTGAGCCCCTTTAAACTGTTCCCGATTTTTGAAAGATAATTTCCGGCAGCTTTCTTTGATGTGGTCCTGTCATTTAAATCATACCCGTAGATCTCATTGAGAATATAGCCCGTATCTTCTGCTGAATTTGCAAGGATTCCTATCTGATCAAGACTTGAAGCAAAAGCAATAAGCCCATAACGGGAAATTGTCCCGTATGTAGGTTTTAATCCCGTAACTCCGCAAAAGGAAGCAGGCTGACGGATCGAGCCGCCCGTATCGCTTCCAAGTGCAGCCGCACACAATCCCGCCGCAACACTTGCTGCCGCTCCTCCCGATGAACCTCCCGGGACGCAATCCGTGTTATATGGATTTTTTACTCTTCCGAAATATGAGGTACAGCTTGATGCACCCATTGCAAATTCATCCATATTGGTTTTTCCTAAAATAACAGCATTTTCACTATTTAATTTTTCCATTACTGTCGCATCATAAAAAGGTACAAAATCATCAAGCATTTTTGACGCGCATGTTGTTTTTATTCCTTTTGTACAGATATTGTCCTTTATTGAAAGAGGGATACCCGTTAATGCCTTTGACTGTCCTTTATCGATTATCTCCTGGGCGGCTTTGGCATCCTTTTTTGCTTCTTCTTCACATATTGTTATATAACTGTTTAACGTTTTATCCTTTTTCTTTATTTTTTTCAAATAACTCTCGGTCAGCTCTTGTACTGACAAATCATGAGAGTCAAGTTTCTCTCTTAAATCTTTCAGCGACATATTACCATTCCTTTCTTTTTACACCACTTTGGGGACAACAAAGCTGTTTTCTTTTATTGCCTTCGAATTTTTTAATATCTCCTCATTTGAAGAAGATTCCGCGATTACATCAGACCTCAAATCCCCGTAATTAACGGGATCTATGGTATATGTCGGATTATTACTGTCTATATTTTTCACTTTATCCATTAAATTTATAATATCATCCATTTGAACTGTAATTTTATCAAGTTCTTCATCAGTAAAGGTTATTTTTGAAAGGTTTGCAAGATGCTGTGTAAGTTTTTTATCGATCATTTCAATTTCCTCCCTTGATAATAAAAGAGACCATGCGAAAAACGCATAGCCCCATTGCTAATATTATTTTATATTTTAACACATACAATTATTTTTTGCAAGCATTTTCAAAAATAATTTTTTACTAAAATTATTCGTTTTTATATTTGTTATTGTATATATTTTACCAAAAACCGATATATAAAACATATACTTATATATTTCACCTTTTTTACAAATACAAAATTTTATATAATTCCCATTATTTAATCATACTTGCAACTTCATCAGCAAAGTTTTCTTCCTTCTTTGCCAGACCTTCACCTTTTTCAAATCTTACATAATTAATTAATTTAACGCCTTTTGATGCAAGATATTCTTCCACTTTAAGGTCACCGTTCTTAACAAATTCCTGTTGTAACAAACAATTCTGCTCATAAAACTTATTGATCTTTCCGCCAACCATCTTTTCAATAATAGCGTCAGGTTTATTCGCGTTTTTAGGATCCTCTTTGATTTGCGCAATGATTATATGCTTTTCCTTTTCAACATCTTCAGCCGGAACAACGTCCTTTGAGAGATAAAGAGGATTTATAGCTGCAATCTGCATTGCCGCGTCTCTTGCCGCTTCATATGCATCCGCGTCCGCAAGACTTCCTTCGGCCTGTACCAATACACCGATTCTTCCTTCACCATGTGTATATGAACAAATATTTCCTTCCATCCTTGCAAATCTTCTGATATTCATATTTTCACCGATTTTTGCAATTAATGCTGTCAAAGCGTCACCGACACTCTGATTATCATCATATGCCAATGTCTTTAGAGCGTCGACATCAGCAGGATTTTTATCTGCAACAATTTCAGCAACCTTTGAAACAAAGCCTTGGAATTCGGCATTTTTTGCAACAAAGTCGGTTTCAGAATTTACTTCAACCAGAACGCCGATTTTTTTATCCTCTGTAAGATATGCCTTAACAATACCTTCAGATGCAATTCTTCCTGCTTTTTTCGCAGCAGTTGCCAATCCTTTTTCTCTTAAAAATTCAATTGCCTTATCTTTATCACCGTTTGTTTCGGTAAGCGCTTTTTTACAGTCCATCATACCGCAGCCGGTCATTTCTCTTAATTCTTTAACGTCCTGTGCCGTAAATGCCATAATTTTTTCCTCCAATATATAATATTTTATTTAATTTGAAGAGCAGTCAACATTCTTATTAAAATATCCGAAACTGCTTATATAGATTTTAATATTATTCTTCTGCTTCTGCCGCTGTTTCCTCAGCTTCAACCTCTTCAGTTGTTTCAGGCATAGCGTCTGCGCCTTGTCTGCCTTCCATAATGGCATTTGCCATTGTTGAAGCGATCAATTTAACTGCTCTGATAGCATCATCATTACCCGGAATAACGTAATCCACTTCTTCGGGATCACAGTTTGTATCAACAATTGCTACAACCGGAATACCTAATTTTTTTGCTTCTGCAATAGCGATCTTTTCTTTTCTCGGGTCAACAACAAACAAAGCTCCCGGAAGCTTCTTCATTTCTTTAATACCGCCGAGATACTTCTCGAGCTTATCTCTTTGCGCCTTTAATTTTATAACTTCTTTCTTAGGCAAAAGCTCAAAAGTGCCTTCTTCTTCCATCTTATTGATCTGCGCAAGTCTTTCGATTCTCTTCTGGATCGTCTTAAAGTTAGTCATCATACCGCCGAGCCATCTTGCATTTACATAGTACATTCCGACTCTTTCCGCCTCTTCCTTAATAGAGTCCTGGGCTTGCTTTTTGGTACCTACAAACAAAATATCTTCACCCTCAGCCGCGATATCTCTGATGAAATAATAAGCCTCTTCCACCTTTTTGACCGTTTTTTGAAGATCAATGATATAGATCCCGTTTCTTTCCGTGAAAATGTACTCCGCCATTTTAGGGTTCCATCTTCTTGTCTGGTGTCCGAAATGAACACCTGCTTCCAAAAGCTGTTTCATTGAAATTACATTTGACATTATTTTTTCCTCCTTGTTTTTTATTCCTCCATTTCCCTCGCCTTTTTAAGAAACCCGCAGGCAACATCTTAAAAATCAGAAAATGTGTGTAATGTCATACCTATAGATAATATCATAAAAATTACCGGATTTCAAGTAATTTTATAATATTTTTGACAAAATTTATATATTTTATCCTGTAATTGAGGCTTTTGACGCGTCCATTTGTGTTAAGTGTTGAGGAACACTAAAGGAAATCGGGAATATTATATTAATAAACAAATAAAAAATAAGGAGTTGGTAATATGTGCGGAATTGCCGGCATAGTTAATTTTAAAAAAAATATGTATGCATATAGCTCATATAACAGATTGCTTGTAAAGGATATGGCGCAGTCCCTCAGTCACAGAGGACCGGATTCCAGCGGGGAATGGGTCGGCGAGCACGCCGCCTTTGCACACGCACGCCTTGCGGTCATTGACCCCGAAGGCGGAAAACAGCCAATGAAAAAAACAATTGAAGGTTATGAGTTTGTTATTACATATAACGGGGAATTATACAATACCGACGAATTAAAAAGGGATCTGATAAAATGCGGATATCGGTTTGATACCTCATCGGATACCGAGGTCTTGCTGTATGCTTATATCCACTACGGTGAAAAATGCGCTCAAATGATCAACGGCATATATGCCTTTTGTATCTGGGACTCAATGCGTCAGCAGGTCTTTATATGCCGGGACAGATTCGGGGTAAAGCCTTTCTTTTATGCAAAATGCAGCAATACCTTTATTTTTGCATCCGAGATAAAAGCATTGTTCCATTATCCATCCTTAAAGCCTCAGCTTGACAGGTCTGGCCTTTGCGAAATTTTTGCCCTTTCTCCGGCAAGAACACAGGGAATCGGTGTATTCAAAGGAGTTAACGAGCTTCGTCCGGGCTGTACAATGATCATTAACCGCTCGGGAACATTTGTAAACAGATACTGGCAGTTTGAAAGCAAAGAGCATACCGATGATTATGATACAACTGTTGAAAAGGTCCATGATCTGCTTTACGATTCTATAAAACGTCAGCTTGTTTCCGATGTTCCCATAGGCACGCTTCTCTCAGGCGGTCTTGATTCCAGCATTATTTCCGCCGTTGCAGCCATTGAAATGAAAAAACAGGGAAAACAATTATCTACCTATTCTTTCGACTATGAAGACAACGACAAATATTTTAAAGCCTCATCATTCCAGCCCGATGCAGACATACCATGGGTAAAAAGAATGGTAGAAGAGTTTGATACAAATCATACTTTTTTGGTATGCAATAATGACAATCTTATAAAATATCTTTATGACGCAATGTATTACAAGGATCTGCCCGGCATGGCGGACTGTGATTCTTCTTTGCTTTATTTTTGCCGTGAAATCAAAAAGAATCATACCGTTATCCTATCAGGAGAATGCTCCGATGAAATATTCGGCGGTTATCCGTGGTTCAGAAGCGATAAGGCTTTTAAAACTCCGGCTTTCCCATGGTGTTATGATTTGTCGATGAGAATAAATGCCTTGAAGCCCGCAGTAGCCGAAACACTTGACTTGGAGGAATACTCCCGTATGAGATATGATGAAACTATTGCCGAAACTCCTTGCTTTGAAGGCGACAACGAAGAAGAAAAACGACGCCGTGAAATATCATATCTGAACATTAACTGGTTTATGTCAAATCTGCTTGACCGTAAAGACAGAATGTCAATGGCGTCAGGGCTTGAAGTCAGAGTCCCGTTCTGTGACCACCGTCTTGCGGAATATGTATGGAATATCCCATGGAGCATGAAATGCCGTGACAATATATCAAAAAGCCTTCTGCGTGACGCGGCAAAAAATATATTGCCTAACGATGTGCTTATGCGAAAGAAAAGCCCGTATCCGAAAACTCACAATCCATATTATGAAAAATCGGTTCACCATCTGCTCAATGAAGTATTGGAGGATCCGTCTTCCCCTATTTTGACCTTCATTGACAAACAAAGCGTTAAAGAATTATGTGCCGAAGGTTCTGATTACGGAAAACCATTTTTCGGTCAGCTTATGGCGGTACCCCAGTTTATGGGTTATCTGATACAGGTAAATTTCTGGCTTAAAGAATTCAATCCTGTCCTTGTTTAAGAATAATTTAACATTAAATTTACTTAAATTTATATTAAAAGATATATAAACCGTAAAAATTAACAATTTTTTTTAAAATTGTTTTGCATTTTGGTAAATCATATGTTATAATATATCTGAAAAATAATAATTTGGTACTTTGTCTTTTATTCTAAAGAAAACCGCATTGAATTTTGTCAATAAAATATTATATAAGGCAAGGCGTTCATGCCTTGCGCTTGCATTTGATCCGAAATTATTGTTTTATTTTGAAATTTATGCTAATAGGCTGTATATAACCGAATATAAGCAACACACGCTTTACAGTGTTTTTAAATGTTTTGGTTTTGCTTCCAAACATAACTGCTCGTGTTCTTATATTGTATACAAAATTATTCGGAGGAGTACAAATTGGAAAAAATAGTAATTAAGGGAGGAAACAGACTTCACGGTGAAGTATGCATAAGCGGTGCAAAAAATGCCGCTGTGGCAATCATCCCTGCCTGTCTGTTGATAGACGGAAGCTGTCGTCTTGAAAATCTGCCCAACATTAAAGACGTTAATTTATATTTACAAATATTAAAAAACCTCGGTGCAAGTATAACTTATATTGATAAGAACACCGTCGATATAGACTGCACTGAGGTTATATCCATAGAACCGGATAATGATATGACTGAAAAGATGAGGGGATCATCATATTTGATCGGCGCACTCTTGGGCAGATCCAATAAATGTATCGTCAAATCTCCCGGCGGATGTGATTTCGGTACACGTCCAATAGATCAGCATATTAAAGGTTTTGAAGCTCTCGGTGCAACGATTGAAATAAAATATGCCACAATTTATGCACAGGCAGACGAATTAAGAGGTGCAAATGTATATTTTGATGTTGTAAGCGTAGGTGCAACAATGAATGTGATCCTTGGCGCGGTGAAAGCAAAAGGTCTTACGGTAATTGAAAATGCTGCAAAAGAACCTCATATTGTTGACCTTGCCAATTTCTTAAATGCCATGGGTGCAAAAATCAGAGGCGCCGGGACCGATACTATAAGAATACAGGGCGTACCAAAGCTCCACGGCGGAACATATTCGATCATCCCCGACCAAATTGAAGCGGGAACATTTATGATCGCGGCCGCAGCAACCCGCGGGGATGTCACGATAAAAAACATCATCCCCCGTCATCTTGAGCCCATTTCCGCAAAGCTTATCGAAGCAGGTGTAAAAATCGAGGAATTTGATGATAAAATAAGAGTTTATGTGGAAGAAGGCACAGTATTTAAAAAAATTAATTTTATTGCCCTTCCATATCCCGGATATCCCACCGATATGCAGCCGCAGCTCGTTACCTTCTTATCGGCAGTCAAGGGTACAAGCACCGCTCGTGAAGGTGTATGGGACGACCGCTTCAGATATGTAGGCGAACTCAACAGAATGGGTGCGGACATAACGGTAGAGGGTAAGCTTGCTATAATAAACGGCGTTGATAAGCTCATGGGGACAAGTGTCAGAGCAACCGATCTGAGAGCCGGGGCAGCTATGATCATAGCAGGCTTGATGGCGGACGGAGTTACCGAAATCCACGATATTTATCACATTGACAGAGGCTATGAAAACTTTGAGGACAAATTTATCAGGCTTGGCGGAAACATAAAAAGAGTAGAGGTCATTTAGCAAATTTGACAGAATCGTCAGGTCATGTTTTGCAGGAGCTGATTAAAAGATTAGAACAGCTGTTTTAAAAACAGTTGTATACTGATGCTTCGCATTATACTTTTCTGTTTTGCTTTTAATCGACATCTTTGACATAAAACGTCAAGTGTTTTCTGCTTTTTATATATTGCCCGATATTTCCTTAAAAAGCGATCATGACCTATATTGATCCTTTTACACAGGAGTTAACAAAAGCGGTATATTCCGCTTTTTTATATGTATACAATTGAAAGGAATTTGAAATGTTTTGTTCTGTTGTCAGCGGTTCGAGCGGTAATGCTTCGATTATAAAAAATAAAAATACCATTATATTGATCGACTGCGGTTTGTCAGGGAAAAAACTCATCTCCATGTTGAAAAATATAGGAATAGATGCAAATAACATCAATGCCATGCTCATAACTCACGAGCATGCCGATCATATAACGGGAGCCGGAGTTATTTCAAGAAGATTTAACATCCCGATCTATGCAACCGCCGGAACTCACAAGAATATGAATATAGGCCCCATACAAGATGAAAATATCAGGATAATAAACAACTGCACTGCCTTTGAAATAGGAGATATCATTGTAAACCCTTTTCCTGTTTCCCATGACGCAAAGGATCCTGTCGGGTATTCTTTTTTGTGCGGGCAAAAAAAATATTCCGTTGCAACCGATACAGGCGTCATGACAGAAGTGATTTTTTCCGCCATCAAAGGAAGTGACGCCATTATATTGGAAGCTAATCATGACGTTGAAATGCTTATGCACGGAGAATACCCTTATCAGCTGAAAAGAAGGATTCTCGGCAAATACGGCCACATGTCAAATGATATTACCGCCGAGACTGCCGTACATCTGCTTGAAAGCAATACAAAACATATTATGCTCTCACATTTAAGCGATAAAAACAATGCTCCGAACATTGCATACAAGACTGTTGAAGCGGCGTTGACTAAAAACGGCGCGAAAATCGGCTCCGATATAGGGTTGTGTGTTGCCGGAAGGTATGAGGTGACTGAATTTATATGAACATAAATATAATATGTATCGGAAAACTTAAAGAAAAATATCTGAAAGACGCCCTTTGCGAATATTCCAAACGATTATCAAGATTCGCGGTGCTTAACATTATTGAACTGCCCGATCAGAAAATACCCGAAAAATCAAATGCCAAAATTGATGAGAAAATTCTTGAAAAAGAGGGCGAACAGATACTTTCCAAACTTAAAGATAACGGCAGTGTTATCGCTATGTGCGTTGAAGGTGACCTTATATCAAGCGAAGAGCTTGCCGATACAATAAAAACACTTACACAAACAACAAGTAATATTACTTTTATTATCGGAGGCTCCCTCGGTTTATCGGAGGCGGTCAAAAAACGCGCAGACATGAAGATAAGCTTCGGAAGAATAACTCTTCCTCATCAGCTTATGAGAGTTGTACTCTGTGAACAAATTTACAGAGCCTGCAAAATCAATGCAAATGAAACCTATCATAAATAAATGACCGATATGATACCATATACTTTCATCAAATGTTCAGTGTTATTCAGGGTATTCTTAAATGCTTCGGAAAATGGTTTTTTAATATCCCGCACGAGCTTTTTGCCCAGCCTATGGGATTTCTCTCCACCATTACCGCCGTATATCCCTTCAATTCCGAATTGATTGTTTCTCCGTGAAGATATTTATTCAGCTCTGCATCTGATGCCGAAAATGATATTTTACTTTTGAAATCATCATATTTCAACGCATGTGCAAGAGAATAGGACGGTTCAAATCTGTTTTTCTTTATTATTCCCAAATGCAGTCCCGCGCGTACCAATTTTATCTTATTCAAATCAATCCCGTGAGGTATCAAGTATAAGTTATCTCCAAGCATATTAAATATTCCTTCAAAATTCGTATTCAACACGGATCTTTCAAATTCTTTAAACAAATTTATCTCGCTTTTGATACTTTCTTTGGGCTTTATACGGGTGAACGTTCGCTCTGAACTCCCGCCTCTTTTGTGAAGCACTGCGACAAAATGACCCTCTCCTCTGTTGATATGCGGAAATATATGCTTGGCATCAGACATATCCCTGTCAGATCCCACCCATGCCCCATTTCCGTCTGTGAGCATATCAAGACCTGTTTTGGCAAGACTCAGATCAGGATATTTTGATAACATATACTCAATAACGCCCTCATTCTCACAAGGAGCGAAAGTACAGGTAGAATATGCCATACACCCTCCTTTTCGAAGCATCTTATAAGCATGCTCCATAATATGCTTCTGTCTTAGCGCGCAAGTTTTTGTATGATTCACACTCCATTCGGTTATCGCCTTGGGTTCTTTTTTAAACATCCCCTCACCCGAGCACGGAGCATCAACTATTATTTTATCAAAAAATTCATTGAATTTTTCCGAAAGCCTGTCAGGGCTCTCATTTGTCACAACAGCATTTCCAAATCCGAAACGTTCTGTATTTTCGGCAAGAACAGACGCTCGTTTCGGTATTATTTCATTTGCGACAAGCAATCCTTTTTCGGATAATTTTGCTCCCGCCTGCGTGGCTTTGCCTCCCGGAGCCGCACAGAGATCCAAAACAAAATCGTCCTCTTTTATGTCCAATGCCTCAACACACGCCATTGCCGACGGTTCCTGAAAATAGCACATCCCGGCAATATGATAGGGATGGTTTCCGTTTATTTTTTGTTTGTCAGTATAATATCCGTAATCACACCATGGTATTTTATCCTTATCAGAAAATAATTCTTCAAACAATTTTTTTGTATTCTCTTTTTTTAAATTTAATCTGATCCCGGCATACGGAGCTTGTTTTTCAAAGGCTTCCAAAAATTTCTCGTACTCAGCCCCAAGCATCCATTTCATTCTGTCGGCAAATTCCGCGGGTAAATTCATTTTTATCCTCCGTTCTGTCATTCATCGGCAACACAAACCACTACGTGAGAGATAAACAAACAAATTTTTCATTTTGCCGTAAATACTTTATCTACTATAAATGGAAATAAGAAATAACACTTAATTTTCAATAATGTAAAACACGCAAAATATTCTCTCACTTTTTATCTGCCGCTCAAAAATAGGCGGTTATCATAGAATAGGTGAAAACAATCTGAAAAAACCATCCAGCATATAGCTTATGGGATGATTCATCTTTCTTTCATCATAATCTTTTTGTGTTAACGGTTTGGATTTTGCTATATCGTTCAAAAAAATAGATTTATTGAGCAGTGCAAATTCCCTGCTGTACATAAATGCATTTATTTCGAAATGTAAAAGAAAGCTGCGCGTATCTATATTGGTCGTTCCTATAGTCGTGACATCATCGTCGCATACTATGGTTTTTGAATGAATAAAACCGTTGTAACAATAAACGCGGACACCGGAATTTAACAGATCCTCAACATAAGATAACGTAGTATGGTAAACATATTTTTTATCGGGTATTCCGGGGATCATGATCCTTACGTCAACTCCCGATTCCGCCGCCATTTTTACAGCCGTCAGAAACGAAGAATCTGGCACAAAATACGGCGTCTGTATGTAAATATATTTTTTTGCACTGTTTATCATTTTCATCATACCGAATTTTATTTCCTCAGCCTTTGAATCGGGTCCTGCGGCAACGATCTGGACCGGCAGATTATTCTCTACATCTGTTTTAAAAGAAAAGAAATCCTTCATTTTTGCAGATAAATTTTCTCCTGTTGAAAATTCCCAATCAAAGCAAAAATATTTCTGTACCTGGAATACCGCCTCTCCCACAATCCTTATATGCGTATCTCTCCAAGGTGACGGCTTGCCCAAACCCATATACTCATCTCCCAGATTCATTCCTCCCATATATGCTATTTTACCGTCTATCAATATAATTTTTCTGTGATTTCTATGATTTATTTTTGAAAATGAAAAAAGCCTTACCGGGAAAAATTCCGCCACATGTACATTCTTCTCCCTTTTTAATTTTTTAAAAATCTTCGGATTTGTCAGGATTGAGCCGAATCCATCATATAAAAAACGGATCTCTACACCCTCACGCGCCTTTTTAATAAGCGCGTCAATGATCTTGTTTCCTATAATATCGTCCCGGACTATAAAATAGAGTAAATTAATATTTTTTTTTGCATTTTCGATATCATTTAAAACAGAAATATATTTTTCCTTTGCGTCAGTATAAACCTTTATTTCATTCTTTTCCGTATATGGGCTTTTTGCCGCCAATCTGAAGTAATTTATCATATCCGAATATTTTGAATCTGTCTTTTGCATATTCGGGTGATTCAATTGTTTATTCAGCTTTACATCTGATTTCGCCGCCATATCAAATTTTTGCTTATATTTATTTTTCGTATGTCTTTTTAACCCCAATCCGAATATGAGAAATATAACAGGACCGATCGCGGGCAACGCTATAAAGCACAGGATCCATGCAATGGATACGATGGGATCCCTGCGCTGAAAGCATACAATTGTAATTATCAATATAAAATTTATAATATAGCTTAATATCCAAAACCAAGAAAAATTATACATATCTTACTCCTTTTTTCCCCCGTAATGCAATATTCACTTTGCGCCCTCATCACCATTTACCATGTCTTTACAATATTTTATACCATGATTCCCTTTTAATAAATAATAAATAACGGAAAAGATAACAACCGCAGCGCATGTTCCCGAAAAATCAATAAGTACGTCCGAAACCATGCTCCCTCTGCCCTCTACATATAACTGCAGAAATTCATCGAGCACGGCGGTAAACAAACCAACAAACAACACATATATCAATCTTTGATAATATTTTCCCAGACATATGATCGCAGCCGACAAACAGCCTCCCTGCAAAAAGAATTCAATAAAATGTGCTGATTTTCTTAATATAGGTATAATAATATCAGGATCTATATGAAAAAACGCCAATACAATATTTGCAAAAAATGCACTTTCCTCTCTTGATTCAACGGCAGACTTCATGGACCGTGAAAAAATAAACACAGTGACCAAAACCGTTATTACAAAAAACAATCCGCTTATTCTTTTGGACATATCCATACCCCTTCATGAAAAAATAATTGACTTTTTCGATATTTTATTATATCATATAGTATAGAACTTTACAATAGACAGTATAAAAATTTTGTCATATTTATGATTCTGACGGAAAACCTTCGCTCTGATGACCGGCTGTTTTTTCAAAATACAGCAACCGCCGCCAACAAATGGGCATATCTTTTCCGCAATTACAAATGACAATATATTATATTATCAAGGAGGATTATCAAATGGGAAACCTATTCGGAACAGACGGAATAAGAGGTATCGCAAATAAAGACCTTACGGCAGAGCTTGCATTTAAAACGGGGCAAAGCGGCGCTTATGTTTTAACAAAAGAGACCACAAAAAGACCCCGGATATTGATCGGTAAGGATACCAGGAAATCAGGAGATATGTTAGAGGCTGCTCTGACTGCCGGATTATGCTCCGTAGGCGCTAAAGTTATTCCGCTGGGCGTAATTCCCACCCCTGCCGTTGCATATCTTACAAGACTGTATAAAGCAGATGCGGGGGTTGTTATTTCCGCTTCCCACAATCCATGTGAATATAACGGAATCAAATTTTTCAACAGAAACGGCTATAAGCTTAGTGACGAAATAGAAAATGAAATAGAAGATTACATTGAAGGCAGAAAGCTGATAGGAGATTTACCTACTCACGGCAGGGTTGGTTATGTATCGGCAAATCATGCGGCGGTAGAGGATTATGTATCTTTTGCCATTTCTACCATCGATACCGATCTTGAAGGATTAAAAATTGCGGTAGACTGCGCTAACGGTGCAAGCTATCAGACCGCGTTTAAGGCTTTAAACAAATTGGGCGCCTCCGTTGAAGCGATACACAATACTCCGGACGGCAAGAACATAAATGATATGTGCGGCTCTACTCACATGGAAAGCCTGCAGCAATATGTGGTATCCATCGGCGCGGATGTGGGTATTGCTTTTGACGGCGACGCCGACAGGATGCTCGCGGTAGATGAAAAGGGGAATATTATTGACGGCGACCAGATAATGGCAATATGTGCGAAGGCATTAATGGATGAAAACAAGCTTGCCAAAAATACACTGGTTGCAACCGTTATGAGTAATCTCGGATTATTCATTGCCGGTGAGGAAATGGGTATAAATATCCCTAAAACAAAGGTGGGAGACCGGTACGTCCTTGAAGAAATGCTTGACAAAGGTTATGTATTGGGCGGCGAACAATCGGGGCATATTATATTTTTGGAGCACAATACAACGGGCGACGGGCTTGTCAGCGCACTTCAGTTCCTTTCCGTTATGAAAAAATCCAATAAAAAAGCCTCCGAGCTTGCAAAAATAATAACCGTTATGCCGCAGGTACTGTATAATGCCACAGTAAAGCCGGAATATAAAAATTCCTATATGGAAATTGAAGAAATTGCAGCAGAGATCAAGAATATCGAAGATGAATTTGCGGGACAGGGCAGAGTTCTTATAAGACCATCCGGAACTGAACCCCTGGTTCGTGTCATGATCGAGGGAAAAGACAAAGAATATATAGATAAAAAAGCAAAGGATCTTGCAGAGCTTATTCAAAGGCTATGTAACTGAAATAACCTTTTAAGTATTTTGCACTCTTTCGGTGCATACGTTTATTTTTAATGAGGTGTTGTTTTGAAAAAATATTATGCGGTAAAGATCGGAAGAAACCCGGGGATATATGAATCATGGGATGAATGTAAAAATGAAATACATGGTTTTTCCGGAGCTGAATATAAAAGTTTTATAAATCTTGACGACGCGCTGTCCTTTATGAACGGTGAAAAAAAGAAAACACACACAAAAAGCGAAGCAGCTGCATATGTTGACGGCAGCTTTTCAAAAGATAAAGCAATGTTTTCATATGGTGCGGTATTGTTTTATAACGGGGAAGAATTACAATTTAAAAAAGCCTTTCGCGACCCCGAGCTTGTTTCTATGAGAAATGTTGCCGGCGAAATCAAGGGCGCTGAATTTATAATGCAATACTGTCTTGAACACGGTATTAAAAGCATAGATATTTATTATGACTACGAGGGAATTGAAAAATGGTGCACCGGTGTATGGCAGGCAAATAAATTCGGCACGCAAAACTATGTGAATACTTATAAACAAATATCTCAATTTGTGGATATTCATTTCATTAAAGTGAAAGGCCACTCCGGAGACAAATATAACGATCTTGCGGATACTCTTGCAAAAAGTGCACTGGGAATAGAATGATACTTACTCTAAATAGGAGCAACACTCTATTAAGCTCGTTTGAAACGGGTCTTGAAAACGTTGCGGCCGGCAATAGGAGCGTTAGCTGCTTGGCGTTTTGGTGGGAGATCGTACTCTCACTGATTACAGATACGAAGCCCGCCGACAAGCGTCGGGGGACATCTTTACTTGAGTTATAACTTCTAAAGGTAGAATTTGAATATAATTATTAATAAGGGAGTTTTTCCTTTATTGTTAAAAGAGGTAATACTAAATGAATATATTATTTGTATGTACGGGCAACACTTGCAGAAGCCCCATGGCAGCTGCCATTATGAACAAGCTGGCAATTGAAAATGATCTGGATATAAGGATAGAATCGGCAGGCCTGTTTGCAAAAGAAGGTGAGGCGGCAAGCCCGGAGGCTGTTGAAGCTCTTAAAAAATATGATATTGATCTTAGTGATCACAAATCAAAACAACTGACTCCGGAGCTTATTGCTCAAAGCGATTTGATCGTCACAATGACACAAGCTCATAAACTGATCCTACAAGATCTGGCAGCTGACAAAACCCGCACTATATGTGAGCTTGCGGATATGGAGGGGGATATACCCGATCCTTTCGGCGGTGATTTAAAAGAATATGAAGAAACCGCGGACAAGCTTTATATCGCCTTGACTCAGTTATCGGATAAACTTGCGGAAATTCAGGAAAATCAGCAGAATAACTAATGTGTTCAATAGTTATATTAAAAAGCATTGAAAACAGGTGGATTTTTTATGATTACTTTTTTGGATATTACACGGGAGGATGCTAAAGCTCTTGCACAGCTTGACAAAGAATGTTTTTCTGTTCCATGGTCAGAAAAATCCTTCCTTGACGAGGTATCAAATCAAGCGGCAAAATATGTTATCGCAAAGGACGGCGATATTATAGCGGGCTATGCGGGCTTTTGGCAGGTTTTGGATGAGGGGCAGATCACAAACGTTGCGGTAAGAAAGGATTCAAGACGCCGCAAAATTGCATCGGCAATGATTTTTGAGCTTATAAAAAAGGCAATACAGCATAATATTTCACGTCTTACTCTTGAAGTCAGAAAATCAAACAACGCCGCAATTTCTCTATATACTTCATGCGGTTTTAAGGTGGTAGGAGAAAGGAAAAATTATTATCATTCTCCCACCGAAAATGCTGTTTTAATGGAGCTGACCATTCCTGATGCTTTATCGTCTGTTACGGAAAGGACAAGATATAATGGATAAACTGATACTCGGCATAGAAAGTTCATGCGATGAAACTGCAGCGGCTGTTGTAAAAAACGGCCGTGAAATTTTATCAAATATTATAAATACTCAAATAGACCTACACAAAAAATACGGCGGTGTTGTGCCTGAGATCGCTTCAAGAAAGCATATTGAAAATATCGATGCAGTTGTTGAAGAAGCATTGATACAGGCAGGCGTTACCCTTAACGATATCGATGCCGTCGCGGTCACATACGGGCCGGGGCTTGTGGGCGCGCTTTTGGTGGGTGTATCCTACGCAAAAGGTTACGCGTATGCGGCAAAAAAGCCTTTGATCCCCGTACATCATATCAAAGGTCATATTGCGGCAAACTTTTTGGCTCACAAAGACCTGAAGCCTCCTTTTATTTCTCTTGTGGCCTCGGGAGGTCACAGTCATATCGTTTTGGCTGAAGATTATACCAAATTTAAAATTCTAGGAAGAACAAGAGATGACGCGGCAGGAGAGGCTTTTGACAAAATAGCAAGAGTTCTCGGGCTGGGTTATCCGGGAGGCCCTCTTATAGATAAGCTTGCAAAGCAAGGAGATCCGAAAGCAATTCATTTTCCGCGTGTTAAAATAGACAAGGATTCACTTGACTTTTCTTTCAGCGGTGTAAAAACAGCCGTAATAAACTACTTACACAAAGCTGAGCAGCAGGGCGCGGAAATCAACAAAGCCGATGTTGCCGCAAGCTTTCAGGACGCCGTTACCGATGTGTTATGTGAACATACAATCGATGCGGCAATAAGAAATAACATGAAAACAATAGCTATGGCAGGAGGAGTTGCCGCAAATTCCGATCTGCGCAATAAAATGATCGTACTGTGCAGGGAAAAAGGTATAGACGTTCTGTATCCTTCACCGGTTTTATGCACCGATAACGCGGCAATGATCGCTTGTGAAGGATATTATCTTTATCTTGACGGCAGCCGTGCAACGCTTGATTTAAATGCCGCCGCCTCCCTTTCGATCGAAGATTAAATCTTTTCTGACACATGCGGTATATATTATTTATTGTTATGAATATGGCAGAGGGATGTTGCATTAAATTGTATCAATTCAATATACTTATCATAAGATTCAGATATCCCGCAAAAGTGATCCACAGTAAGTACGGAATTTGCAGATATGCCGCGGTCTTATTGATTTTTGAATACTTTATTATAGTATAAAATACAAATAACCACAAAGCAATCAGCCATACAAAGGCAAAATTATATGCACGCATATTAAAAAATATTATACTCCAGAAAAAATTGATAAGCAATGAAAATCTGTAGATGATCAGTGCATCTGCTTTATTTTCATTATCACTCAATTTTATAATTGCACTGCTTATTCCCATAAGTATATATAAAATTGTCCACACTATGGGAAATAATATGGCAGGCGGCGAAAGAAACGGTTTTTCAATTTCCCCGTATATATTCATATTATTAAATGTGAGCATGGCCGAAATCCCGCCGATCACTAACGGGATCACTATTGATATAATATATGCTTTTAATTTATCTTTCAAAAAAATCACCCCTTTATACATTCTATTCGGTATAAGGGGCAATAATTCATTTTTATTCCGTTAAATTTTTATGACGACTGTATAAAAATTTAAAATATTTCATTCCATTGATTGTATTCAGTCCTTATCAAAGTGTTGTCACAAGATACACGTCTTTGTACATTAAGGAAAAACTGTCTTGCGATGCTTTTGCTTTATTGTAATCATCAAAAAATCCAAACACGGTCGGGCCGCTTCCACTCATTAACGCGCCGTTTGCACCGTTTAAGATCATTTTTTCTTTGATCCCTCTTATAACGGGATATTTTTTCACGGTAACATCTTCCAAAGCATTTGAAAAATTTTCACAAATGCCGAAATAATCATTATTTTCGATCGCGTTTATCATGGCCTTTGTGTCAGGGAAAATATTTTTTTCGGTATTGTCAAATTCACTGTAAACCCAGGGAGTTGAAACGCTTATCGGGGGCGTTACAAGCAGAACATAACACCTTTTCAAAGGCTTTAACGGCTGCATGATTTCTCCTATCCCCGAAGCAAGCTGCGTTCCTCCCGTCATGCAATAAGGGACATCCGCTCCCAATTTTGTACCGATCTTAAGAATTTCCTCTTTCCGAAACGGTTTATTATAAAGCATATTCAACGCAACAAGCACGGCCGCTCCGTTTCCACTTCCTCCCGCCAATCCGGCAGCAACCGGTATGTTCTTATGTATTAAAATTTTCACACCCCGTCTTTTTTCCCCCAATTCATTAAAAAATAACTCTGCTGCCTTATATGCCGTATTTTTATTATTCAATGGTAAAAATTTTTTATTAGAGGTTATTTTTATATCATTGCCGTATTTTTCTACAATAATTATATCTGACAGATTGACCGTTTGCATTATTGTTTCAATTGAATGATATCCGTCCGGTCTTTTTCCCACAACATCAAGGGTAAGATTTATTTTGGCATATGATCTTCCCATTGCTTTTTTACCGCTAATTACCATATCATCAGATAATTTCATGTTTTTATTTATTAACTCCCTTCGAAATACTAAGCATAAAACAAGCCGGGCAGATAAACTGTATGCTTTCGGGCTGATTTTTCCATTTTACTGATTATTCTCCTTTGAAGAAAGCATGCGATAATATAACCTTTTCTCTTATCTCGGCTTCCGATAAAGCCGTATCCGTTTTTGTTTTTTTTATATATACAAGATACTCTATATTCCCTTCAGGCCCCCTAATCGGCGAAAAATCAAAGTTTACGGGATACAGTCCCGTCTCACTTATAAACTTGATCACATCTAAACATACATCCATATGCACATTGATATCCCTTACAACTCCTTTTTTGCTGAGCTTCCCTCTGCCCGCTTCAAACTGTGGTTTTATCAATGCCGCGATCTCACCGGATTCGTTGAGTAAATTGCCTGCCGCAGGAATAACATGCTTTAATGAGATAAAGGAAACATCGATGGATATAAAATCGGCCGTTCCTCCGATATCCTTCGGCGTGACATCACGGATATTGGTTTTCTCCATATTTACGACTCTTTCGTCCTCTGCCAGTCTTTTGTCCAATTGTCCCGATCCCACATCTATTGCAAAAACTTTTTTCACGCCGTTTTTCAGCATACAGTCGGTAAATCCACCCGTTGAAGCGCCGATATCAACGGCAATTTTATCTTTTAAGCTGATATTGAAGCTGTCTATTGCCTTCTCAAGCTTTAATCCGCCCCGGCTTACATATCGAAGCATACCCCCTATTATCTCTATCCTTGGATTATCCGCATTTATGAGGCTTCCCGCCTTTTTTAAAATCTGTCCGTTTACCGAAACCTGTCCGTTTTTTATCAGCATTCTTGCCTTCTCTCTGCTTTCAGTCATTTTATTTTCGGTCATATAAATGTCCAATCTGATTTTTTCAGGCATTTTTGAGCTCCTTTATTTCTTTTGCAATACCTTCGGCGTCAAGACCGTAATGCTTATCCAATTCTCTTATACTTCCATGGATAATAGGCTCATCAGGAAACGCGCATATTTTAAATTTAGTATGAACACCTCTTTGTTCAAGCTCAGCTCCGATTATCATTCCCATTCCTCCGGATATGGTATTATCTTCAAGTGTAATGATACTTTGCGCATCCTTTACATGCTCATATAGAGCCTTGGGGACGGGATATATTTTATTTAATTTTACTATCTTTATATTTATTCCATCTTTTTTTAACATAACTGCCGATTTTACAGCAGTGTTTACCATTCTGCCCGAGGTTATAATAACATTATTCCCATCGGGATTTATGATCTCCATTTCATCGCCGATACAGTCTTCTTTCCCGATATATTCACTATTTCCCCTGGGATATCTTACAGCGATCGGCCCTTTATGTTCATTGATTGCATAATCGATCATCCTCTCCAGCTGCGAAAATGATGACGGCGATAATATTGTCATACCGGGCATATCTGAAAGAAAGGATATATCATGTACTCCATGATGAGTTTCTCCGTCAGCGCCGACAACCCCAGCCCTGTCCACAAGAAAAACAACATGCAGATTTTGAAGGCATACATCATGCAGTATCTGATCATAGGAACGCTGCAAAAACGAGGAATATACGGCAAATACCGGGACTACTCCCGAAATAGCAAGTCCTGCCGCAAATGTCACAGCATGCTGTTCTGCAATTCCCACGTCAAAAAATCTTTTCGGATATTTCTTATAAAAGTCAATTAACCCCACTCCCGAAGTCATTGCTGCCGTGATGGCAACAATTCTTTCATTTTTATCCGCAAGCTTTACCAATGTTTCTCCGGCACACCCGGAATAATCTTTATATTTTGCTTTGACCTCTTTTTTTGCTTCTGCCCCGGGAATACCATGAAAATTCTGCGGATTGCTCTCTGCCGGCTTGTATCCCCTTCCTTTTTGGGTTATGACATGGACTATCACGGGCTTCTTCATATCTTTTGCAAGAGTTAAAACGCTCGTCAAATCAACGATATTATGTCCGTCCACAGGCCCTAGATATTCAATTCCCAAATCATCAAAAAAAGTCGAAGGGATAACACTTAATTTAATGGTATTTTTTATATGTTTTAAACCGTGTTTTATTGATTCCCCTACAACCGGTACCTTTTCAAGCGTATGCTCGATAACCTCTTTTGAATGATGATATGATTTCTTATGTCTCAGGTTACGTAAATATTTTGACAGCGCCCCCACGTTTTTTGAAATTGACATTTCATTATCATTGAGTATATAAACTATTGATGTTTTGTTGTGCCCTACATCATTCAAGGCTTCGTAAATCATGCCACCCGTCATAGCGCCGTCACCGAATACAGCCGCAACATTATAATCGTCATTTAACAGATCTCTTGCCCTCGCCATTCCCAAGGCTGCCGATACCGAAGTCGATGAATGTCCGGTATTAAATGAATCATACTCACTTTCCGAGGTTTTTGGGAAACCGCTCAGTCCTTTATACTTTCTTAAGGTATCAAATTTTTCTTTTCTTCCCGTTAATATTTTGTGTACATAGGATTGATGTCCAACGTCCCATACTAACTTGTCTTTCGGCATGTTATAGACCAAATGCAGTGCAACCGTTAATTCAACAATCCCGAGATTTGACGCCAGATGTCCTCCGCTCTTTGTTACTTTTTCTATAAGAAAGTCCCTTATCTCGGCACATAAAATATTTAGTTCTTCATTATTCAATTGTTTTAGATCCTGCGGATCGTTTATTCTATTTAACACTTTATACATTTTATTACCTTTTGTTCAATAAAGAGCAAAACCCTTTCATTCAATATGGCAATATCTGTTTGGATAATACTGTAAATACCCTTGCCATATCTTTATTTAATCTTTTCCTGCATGAATTTAAATCGGAGCAACGCTCCTGCTTTGCTTGCAAGGAGCAGAGATTGCGACAGCTTGCAACCTGTGCAGAAAGCGTCTTCTCCTCAGAATTTCAGTGGGAGATTATAACTCCCAATGAAATCCTGAAATGGGACTCGCCGCCGATAACGGCGGGGGGGCATCCGCGCTTAGGTTATAAAATAATATCAGCTTCAATAATAGCATAAATAAATATCTATGTCAAGCTATGAAAAATAATGAAACAACTTACAAACAATATTCGTCAACAACATATAATACATATAAATCATTATTACCGCCACGCTAAAAATATTTTTGCCGTCAGCCGTTTTTGTGATCATCCTTCAATAATAGGCTGCTTTTATCCGGCATTGACGGTTTTATCATGCTTTTTACAAAAACATCTATTTTACATAAATTAATTGCTGTCATTTTCTCAACTTGTTTGCTTATTACTTCACCGATTTCTTTGCATACACATTTAATTATGCATCCGTATTTCAGTGTTACCGTTATATTTATTTCAACAACTCCATAATTTTTATTTACGATAATATTGCCTGATTTTATCACATTCTCAATTTTTTCCGTTTCATAAACGACCACCTGCTTTATAACATTATCAGAAATTGAGTATTCCCCCATATAACTATAAGTCGGTCTGACAATCGATTTAACATCTATCTGCTCTTTTTTTCCGTTTCTTTTTGCAAATATTCTCAGAGGATGAAGAAAATATCCGGAAAATTCATTCTTTATCGCAAAAGTCGGGACCGGGATAATATGCTTTCCCTGTGTCATTCTGAGATTTTGGGCAATTGCTATATCTTCAGGTGTAGATATGTCCTCTATGCGCACATATTCGGAAACCTTTCCCAAGCCAAGGGTCTCTGCGATTCTGTCGGCCATTCTATCCGATGTTCCAAGCAGCAGTATATTTTCGATTTTGTTCTCTTTTATTCCCCTGCGCACATCTTCAACGTGCCGTGGATCCATAAATAAAGCGCGTTTGACCGAAGCCATTATATTCTGTTCTCTTTTTGCGGATTTTCCCGCCACAACCTTGTTTGAATATATAAGTAAACCATCGTCGATTATCGCCTCTGTCCCTTTTTTTTGTGCCAATTCTGCCGCATGATGACTCTTTCCCGTTCCGCTTTTCCCAACCAATGCAACTATTCTCATTATCTATCCTCTTTCATCATAAATACTCTTCTATATAATTATAAATCAATTGCTGTCAATTGTCAAATTTATCTTTTCTTATTATAAATATTTGGAATATAAATAAAATTTACTTATGTTTTTTTATTACAGTTTATGTAATTTGCGTTAAATATAAAAAAAGTATTCCCAAATCCAAATAAATATAGTATAATATAATAAAGAGTTTTAATTTAAATCAGAGCAACGCTCCTGCTTTGCTTGCAAGGAGCAGAGATTGCGACCTGTACAGAAAGCGTCTTCTCCTCAGGATTTCAGTGGGAGATTATAACTCCCACTGAAATGATGAATGGAACCCGCCGCCGATAACGGCGGGGGGACATCGGCACTTAGGTTATAATAAACACATCTTACTTTCATTTTAATGAAAAGTATTAAAATGCTTTTGACCGTAATATAATTATTAAAGATATTTGCATTGTTTTTTATTAAAATTACGCCGACTGTAAGATTTTCAATATTTCAGAAAGGCAGTGATATTGGTGCGTATTGAAAAGATAGAATTTAATAAGATCAAAGTAACAGTTTCCAAGATGGAGCTGAGCAATATGAATATAAATATAAAAAATTTGAAACCTGACTCTCCTGTGCTTCACAATTTTTTATTCAGAATAATGGAACGTGTAAAAAAAGAAACAGATTTTAATCCTTACACCGGGCAGATCGTTGTTGAAGCATTGCCCACAAATGACAGTATAGTTTTAACGGTAACCAAAATTTCCGAAGAAAAACCAACTTCAAAAGTCATAACAAAAGACAATATCAAAACAAAAAAAATCCGTGCCGTTGTTAAGGAGAAAAAATCTGCGGACATATCGGTCTTTTATTTTAACGATTTCGAGACCCTGTGTCAAGCAATTATACATTTAAGCCACACTGCAATAAAATCCGCCTCATACTATAAATCGGAAAACTATCACGCTCTGACTATACAAGATCCCTCACATAAAGATATACTTATATTAAAAGAATTCACTGACAACTTTGAATTAAACAATGCTCTTGCCGAACATTTCCTGCAGGAACATTGCGTACTTAAGATCTCAGGTGATGAGCTTATCAATATGGCTGACGGCATTTCACGGCTCTATGACATTGACTGAAGTCTAGACCGTCCGTAAAACAGAATGGTAAAATAAAGGCAACATATATGAAGTCATAATATAACTATCCTTAATTTGCCATTCTGTATATTTCGCGGCTTTCATTCAATAAGAGCTTATACCGTCATTCAACGAGGACAAGCACGCTGTTATACAGTGCTGCGATCAGTGGGAGTTTTCACTCTCACACTGATTACATATATGGAACCCGCCTCCTGAAGAGGCGGGGGGTATCTTGTCTGCAGTTACATTCCAGCCTTCTATCGAGCTGTTACGTATTGCGGTGAACAATCTTTTCTTTAATCCCGGATTTACACTTTTATCAAGCGATGCTAAAATATCTTTGATCTCCTGTCTTTTTGTGCTTCCGTCGGCGGGGCATAAACTTTTCTGAACAGGGATATTTAATCTTTTTACCGCTCCTTTGATATCACCTTCTTTAACATATATCAAAGGTCTGACAGAATATAAGTTTGTTCTGTCAAGATATGTAACCGGTGAAAAACAATTGATCCTTCCTTCATACAAAAGACTTAAAAGAAAAGTCTCAAGCACATCGTCATTGTGATGTCCCAATGCAACTCTTTGGCATCCTTGTTCAATCGCAAAATCATTAAGCGCTCCTCTTCTCATTTTGGCACATAAGGAGCAAGGGTTGGTCTCATGTCTGTAATCGAAAATCACTTCTTTTATATTTGTTTTTTTTACCAGATACTCTACTCCAAAACTATTGCAGTATTCTTTTATTTTTGAATAATCATTTTCAAATCCCATGTCAAGAGTAAGACCTACAACAGTAAATTTTTTCGGGTAATACCGGCTCAATGACGCCAATGCCCCCAACAATATAAGACTGTCTTTGCCTCCCGATATACCTACCGCCACTCTGTCGCCTTCCTGTATCATATCATACTCTTCAACTGCTTTTCTGACACAGCTAATTATTCTTTTCATTAAACATCTCCTCAAACTAATTTACCGTAAACACCGATTTATTTTTTATTATATAATCTATTCCCGATAATACCGTAAATACAACTGAGATCCATACCAGTATATTTGTAATCAACACTGCCGGCAATTGTGTAAACCAATTATCATTCATCAAAAGGATCGATGCAATTATCGCGATCATCTGAGATACTGTTTTGATTTTTCCGAACATGCTGGCGGCTATGACCTTCCCTTCCGCACCCGCAAGCATCCTAAGCCCTGAAACGGTAAATTCTCTTGCGAGTATCAGCATGATCGCAACCGAACCGAGCCATGTTATTCTTCCTATTTCCAGCAGGATAATAAATGCACTCGTGGTAAGTATCTTATCTGCCAACGGATCCATGAATTTACCGAAATTTGATATCTGATTGCAGTGCCTTGCTATATATCCGTCTGCCGCATCGGATATTGATGCAATAATGAAAACCGCCAATGCCCACATTCTGCATGTCGTATTATCAATTAACATCAATATCATAAATATCGGAACCAATATGATTCTGAAAATGGTTATCTTATTTGCTGTAGTCATTGTTTTAATCCTCTCTGCCGGCATGGCATAATATATTTATCACATAAACTTTATGCGATGCAAAATAATTCTATAATTCACCTTAACTGATATGCAGCATAATTGTTGCTATTCTGAAGAAAATCATGAGAGAAACGGCGTCAACTACCGTCGTTATAAACGGGCTTGCCATAACTGCCGGGTCAAATCCAACCTTTTTTGCAAGCATGGGTAGGGTACATCCTATAAGCTTTGCGAAAAATACCGTAAATATCAATGTTAAACAAACAACAAGCGCTACCATTACCGGATTTTGTCCCGAGGCGATTATTTCCCCTCTATCAACTATTAACATCTTTATGAAATTGGCAGCCGCAAGGGTGATACCGCAGCACAAAGCTACTCGTATCTCTTTCCAGACCACTTTGAATATATCCTTCATCTCTATATCATTCAATGACATTCCTCTTATAATGGTAACCGAGGACTGTCCTCCCGAATTACCTCCGGTATCCATTATCATAGGAATAAATGAAGTAAGAATTACACAAGCCGCAAGCGCCTCTTCATAGGACTGGATAATTTTTCCGGTAAAAGTTGCCGAGATCATGAGCAATAACAGCCATGGTATTCTTTTTTTATATGTTTCAAACACACCTGTTTGTGTATACGGCTTATCATTTGGCATAATGGCAGCCATTTTTTCAATATCCTCGGTGTTTTCCTCCTGAATAACATCAATAGCATCGTCAACAGTGATAATCCCAACTAAGCGTTTTTCATTATCAACTACAGGCAATGCCAAAAAGTCATACTTATCAAAAGTCTTTGCGGCATCTTCCTGGTCATCAAGTGTGTTGACATAAATTACATTTGTTTCCATAATATCTTCAATTATTTTGGATTGATCGGCAAGCAACAAATCTTTTACCGAAACAAGTCCCAGCAATACTCTGTTTTCATCGATGACATAGCATGTGTAGATTGTTTCTTTATCAACACCGATTCTTCTTATCCTTGTAAAAGCATCCTCTACAGTCATATTCTTTTTCAAATCGACAAACTCTATTGTCATAATACTTCCTGCACTGTATTTCGGATATTTTAATATTTCATTTATGCTTGCCCTTATATTGGGATCGGTGTGTTTTAAAATTCTCTTGACCACATTGGCGGGCATTTCTTCAATAATATCAACGGTATCGTCAAGATATAATTCTTCCAATACCTCTTTTAATTCAAAATCACTGAATCCTTCGATCAGCAGCTCCTGCATGTCGGAATTCAATTCCACAAATACCTCCGCCGCCTGCTCCTTGCTAAGAAGTCTAAACAAAAGCGGTAAGCTTTCTTTCGGTAGATCCTCAAATACGATACCTATATCCGCCGGTTCCATTCCATCAAATAGATTCCTGAGTTCATGATAATTCTTCTTGATCAAAAGACCGAGAATTTTATCCTTTAATAAATTTAATTCTTCCATTTTTAACTCCTCCCTGATTATCCAAAAATATTCTTAAAAATAAAATATTCATCATCAGGGCAAATCGGACATTGAAAATCAAGCTCCTATGAATACAAATATATCACAGAGCTTATTATATGATTTTTGCCCTCGCCCATCAGGTGCCGTACTTACGTTACTGCAATTACCTGTATCCATAGTTTCTTCACTTCCTTTCAAATTAAACTTATTTTAATTCATTGCGAAATAGAAATTTCGCAATTACAACATAAACTTAGTTATAAAATTATCAATCTAAACTTATAACATTATCATCAGTATTGGCTGCCGGCCGGCCGCTGTCATTATCTTCTGTGGTCTCATGAGTTGCATTGTTTGTATTATCCGCGTCATTTCCTTCTACCGGCAAAAAATCACCTGTTTGAATGTCCTCTCCGGACGATGGCGTATTTCCATTTGCGGCAGCAGAAGGTGTCGGTGTAGGCGTTTTTTGTGTTTCTGACAAGGTATGATCTCCATTACAATATTGTTTTGGTTCACTACCCTTTACAAAATATACGTTTGTTCCTTTACATGAAGAAGATGCTAACAATCCGGTTACACTACATACATATGCCGTTACCATTTCTTCAGAGGTCTGTATTTCATCAGACGAAATGTTTTCATGAATGGGTTCCATGACTTTTTTCCACAATCTTACTGCTATGGTTTCCGATATTCCCGCTTTGCTTATGGAGGTTTGTGTATCAAATCCGAACCATACCGCTCCCACATAATTTGAGGTATATCCTACAAACCATTTATCATAATTATTGTTTGTTGTTCCGGTTTTTCCGTATGTCGGCGCGTTGCTAAGCTTTGCAGCCTTTCCCGTACCGTTTGAACCGTTTACAACGCCATATAACATATCTGATATAGTATATGCCGTTGACGACTCGATCACTCTTTCTTTTTCTTTCTCGGGATCATGCTCCAATAGCACTCTGTTCGCGCTATCCAACACCTTTGTATAGGTATAAGCCGGTATATAATATCCATCATTTGCAAATACCGCATAAGCCGCTGCCATTTCTTTAACCGTGACACCTTCCGTCAGCCCTCCCAGTGAAAGAGGGCTCAGATCCTTATCGGCGTCAACTATCGTTGATAAATGAAATTTATTTTTTACATAATCAAAGCTTGTATTTAAACCCACCTGCTGCAAAACCTTTATTGCAGGGATATTTGCAGATATCTCCACCGCTTTCTTAATCGTCATCGTTCCCTTAAATCCCGAATATGAATTTTTAGGTTCCCAGTCTCCTATTGTTATCGGTTCATCAACAATTTTTGTTGACGGAGTTACTATCCCTTTTTCAATTGCCGGAGTATATACCGATAACGGTTTTATTGAAGACCCGGGCTGCCGCTTTGTTTGCGTCGCTCTATTCAGTCCGCGGCTGTCTACTTTCTCTCCCTTTCCTCCTACTACTCCCTTTATTGCACCCGTTTTGGGATCTATTACGATCATTGCCGACTGCGCATTTCTCGCGCCGCCGCTGAAATTGGAGCTATCCTCGAATACGGCTTCAACGGCATTTTGGATATCATAATCCATCGTTGAATAAATTTTCAGACCGCCTCCAAATATCAATTGCTTCGCAAAATCTTCCGCATATCCTTTTTCTGTCTGCAGATCCCTGATCACTTCATTTATAAGCGTATCAACAAAATATGAATATATCCTGCTCTTGTATGCGGTATGAATTTCGCTGAGTCCTATATCGGCATTGGACGCTTCGTTATATTCCTCCTCGCTTATCTTTCCCAGCTCATACATCTTTTTTAAAATAACATTTCTTCTTTCTAACGCATTATCCGGATTTTCAATGGGATCATAATAAGTCGGTCTGTTGGTTATACCTACTATCAATGCCGCTTCACTTAAATTTAATTCCGCAGCGGTTTTATTAAAATACATGTTTGCCGCCGCTTCTATACCATACGAATTGTTTCCAAAAAATACAATATTTAAATACAATGTCAGGATTTCATCCTTAGAAAGCTGCTTTTCAAGAGCAACGGCCCGCATCATTTCTTTTATCTTTCTTGTCGGTGTTCTGTCTTTTTCCTGTGTGATATTCTTTATTACCTGCTGAGTGATCGTACTGCCTCCATAAGACGCCGTACCCATGCCCAATTTTTCCTTAATATATTCTAAGACCGCACCGGCCGTTCTTTTCAGATCAACGCCGTTATGTTCATAAAATCTCTCGTCTTCTATTGATACAAGAGCAACCTTTGCATACTCGGATATTTCATCCGAATTGACCCATATACAATTTCCTTCACCAAACAATATTTCGGCTTCTCTTGAGTTTCCGTCACTGTCTGTATAATAAACTATGGACGACCTTGTCAATGCAAGATTTTGTACATTCATGTCCTCAATTTCCTGAGTAATTGCCGCATACATTCCCGCACCTATTCCAAGACATGCTATCATAACAACAAAAATGCAAACAAAAACAGAATATACAAGGCTCTTGAAAATACCCCTGCTCTTTTTCCCTGTTTTTACACTCTTCTTATTTGATTTATTATCATGATGTATAATCGAATGAAGGCCGCCATGTGTTCTCTTCCGTCCTCTTCTCAACGCACATCCCTCCGTACAATTGCTTTCTACCCCATAATATCATATTTTATATTATAATACATTTTGTTTTTTTTTGCAATACTTTTATGAAATTTTATATGGGCAAAGGATAAGCATTTTAAAATTTTTTTACAACATAAAAATTTTATTATTTTATATATTAATATCATTTTTGCCATAAATATTTCCATTTAATGTATATTTTTAGTTTTTATGTAAATGATTATAGATAAAAGCTTTAAAATTATATTTATACACTTATATTTATTTAAGAAAGGGAAGACAATGAAACAAAAAAAATTATTTTCTTATATTATCCTATCTGTTATTTGTATTTCTTTTGGTTTTACCGGAGGATATTTTCTTGGAAGATATGTATTGGGACAAAACAACTTTCCTGCACAAACACAATCAAAAGAATCTGACGACATCTATTATACACAGCCTGTTGTGCAGATCACTCCCTCCCCGATACCGACAATTATTTCCTCTTACTACCTTTTGAAAAATGAAAATGAAGTTTTATCTCTTTATGAGATCAACGGAGAAGATTCTGTCCTTATTAAAAGCATCAATATCAATTCAAGCGTCCTGCCTTCTGAGGACAGAGAAAAATTAAAAGCCGGTATCAAGCTACCAAGCAAGGAGGAAGGTTTTGCCCTTATAGAAGATTTTTCCAGCTAATACGCAAAAATATTCAATAATAAAAGATTTAATGAGTATTTTAAAGCATTATGGATATATTTTCATTTAATGGTGTTTTCTGATGTAATGTAAGATTTGAAAATATATGTAAAATGACTATAATATAATTGTTAGCACTCAAAGAGAAAGAGTGCTAATAAGAACAGGAGGAATGTTTTATGAATATTAAACCTTTACAAGACAGAGTTGTAATTAAAATGTTAGAAGCAGAAGAAACCACCAAAAGCGGTATTATATTGACCAGTGCTGCTCAGGAAAAACCTCAGGTTGCAGAAGTTGTGGCTGTAGGTCCCGGCGGTATTGTAGACGGCAAAGAAGTAGTTATGGAAGTTAAAGTAGGCGACAAAGTACTTATTTCTCAGTATGCCGGAACAAAAGTAAAGCTTGACGGTGAAGAATATACAATATTGAGCCAAAGTGACGTTTTGGCTATTGTAGAATAATTTTAACAGAAGGGAACTGATATTTATGGCAAAACAAATATTATTCGGCGAAGATGCAAGACGAGCATTGCAAAGCGGTATCAACCAGCTTGCAGATACAGTAAAAATAACACTGGGTCCAAAAGGACGTAATGTCGTATTGGATAAAAAATTCGGCTCTCCGTTAATCACAAACGATGGTGTTACTATTGCAAAGGAAATAGATCTGGATGACCCGTTTGAAAATATGGGTGCACAGCTTGTAAAAGAGGTAGCTACAAAAACAAATGATATTGCAGGTGACGGTACGACCACCGCAACTCTTTTGGCTCAGGCCTTGGTAAGAGAGGGTGCAAAAAATGTTACTGCCGGCGCAAACCCCATGATCGTGAAAAAGGGTATTCAAAAGGCTGTTGACGCTGCCGTTGCAGAGCTTTTAAAGAAAGCAAAAAAAATATCCGGAAAAGATGATATTGCAAGAGTTGCAGCAGTTTCTGCAGCAAATGACGAGATCGGCAACCTAATCGCAGATGCAATGGAAAAGGTTACTGCTGACGGCGTTATTACGGTAGAGGAATCAAAAACCGCGGAAACATATTCAGAGGTCGTTGAAGGTATGCAGTTCGACAGAGGATATATCTCTCCGTACATGGTTACCGATACAGACAAAATGGAAGCTGTTATCGACGACGCTTATATACTTATCACAGACAAGAAAATTTCAAACATACAAGAAATCCTTCCTCTTTTAGAGCAGATTGTTCAGATGGGCAAAAAGCTTGTTATTATTGCTGAGGACGTTGAAGGTGAAGCATTGGCTACTCTTATTGTTAACAAATTAAGAGGTACTTTCGTATGTGTTCCCGTTAAAGCTCCGGGCTTCGGTGACAGGAGAAAAGCAATGCTTCAGGATATCGCGATCTTAACAGGCGGTCAGGTTATTTCAGAGGAATTGGGACTTGAGCTTAAGGAAACAACAATAGAACAATTGGGCCGTGCAAAGCAAGTTAAGATTCAAAAAGAAAATACCATTATCGTTGACGGATACGGAAATTCTGATGAAATAAAAGCACGGATTAAGCAAATAAGAAATGAAATTGATATTTCAACATCTGAATTTGATAAAGAAAAATTACAGGAAAGGCTTGCAAAGCTTTCCGGCGGAGTTGCAGTTATCAAAGTCGGCGCCGCAACAGAAACCGAAATGAAAGAAATAAAATTAAGAATTGAGGATGCCTTGGCTGCTACAAAGGCTGCTGTTGAAGAAGGTATTGTTGCCGGCGGCGGAACAAGCTATATCAACACTATTCCTACTGTTGAAAAATTATTGGATGAAACAGAAGGCGACGAAAAGACAGGCGTACAAATTGTTCTTAAAGCTTTGGAAGAGCCGGTTAAACAAATTGCTAAAAATGCCGGTCTTGAAGGCTCTGTAATTGTAGATAAGGTTAAGACCTGCAAAGAAGGAGAAGGCTATAATGCTTTAACTGAAAAATACGTTGACATGATTTCAGACGGTATAGTTGATCCTGTAAAGGTTACAAGAAGCGCTTTACAAAATGCCGCAAGCGTTGCCGCTATGGTATTAACAACCGAAAGCCTTGTCGCTGATAAGCCGGAACCTGAGAAGCCTGCGCCTGCTATGGACCCGTCAGGTATGGGCGGAATGTATTAATAAATAAATAAATAAATTGCTGCATTACCGATAAAGAGGAAAATTTGATTTTCTTCTTACCGTTAATGCAGCCTTTTTATTATCAACAATTATTAAACAAATATCCTTACGATAAAATTAAAAAGCATACAACACACTATTCCGATAACTGTCGGCAATGCTGCGGACAACAGAGTCCATTTTATACTGCCCGTTTCTTTTTTTATTGTAAGGACTGTTGTGGAACATGGCCAATGCATTAATGAGAACAGCATGACGGACACTGCGGTCATCCACGTCCAGCCGTTAGCAACAAACAATTCTTTCATCTGCATTACACTTTCCATTTCAACTAATGTTCCCTGTGCGGTATATGCCATTATAATAATTGGAAGAACTATCTCATTTGCCGGAAATCCTAATATAAAAGCAATTAAAATTACGCCGTCAAGACCCATAAGCTTTGCAAAGGGATCTAAAAAATTTGCACAATGACTGAGCAGACTTATATCATTTACATGAACATTTGCCATCAGCCAGATGATCAAGCCTGCCGGAGCGGCTACTGATGCTGCTCTTCCCAATACAAAAAGCGTTCTGTCAAATATTGATCTTACTATCACCTTTCCCACCTGTGGCTTCCTATACGGCGGAAGTTCCAGTGTAAATGAGGATGGTGTACCCTTCAAAAGTGTCTTTGAAAGCAATTTTGTTGCCATAAATGTAACAAGTATTCCAAAAACTATAATACAAGTAAGAAGAGAAGCTGATATTAAAGTGGATAATCCGCCGGCACTTCCCACAAAAAACATCGTTATTAGTGTTATTAGTGTAGGGAATCTTCCGTTACACGGCACAAAATTATTTGTAAGAATTGCTAAAAGTCTTTCTCTCGGAGAATCTATAATTCGACAGCCTACAACTCCCGCCGCATTACATCCGAATCCCATACACATAGTAAGAGATTGTTTTCCGCAGGCACAGCATTTTTTAAAGGTTTTATCCAGATTATATGCTATACGCGGCAAATACCCGGCATCTTCCAGCAATGTAAAAAGGGGGAAGAAAATTGCCATGGGCGGCAGCATTACCGATACTACCCATGCAAGAACCCTGTATATTCCCAGTACAACCGCACCGTGAAGCCATTGAGGTGCATTAATATAATTGAAAAAATCAGTTAATCTATCCTGGAAGTAAAATAAAATATTTGACAAGACCTCAGAGGGATAATTTGCACCAATTATGGTTATCCAAAAAATCAATGCTATCAAAATGATCATAACAGGATAACCTGTTGCCCGGCTTGTTAAAATTTTATCCATTCTTCTGTCAAAAGAATTATACTTTTCACTCTGATAACATATTGTTTTTGCCGCGATCTCTTCACAGGCTTTAACAATTGATGATACTATACTGTCATTTAGTATATCGGCAGTTACATTATTCTCATTCAAGTATTTTTTTGCTTTATCGACGGCTTTAATTAATTGTTTATTATGTAAAAGCCCTTCTCCGAAATATGCATTTATTTCTTTTATTAAAGACGGGTCTCTGTCAAGTAATTTCAGACTCAGCCACCTGCAGTTTAATTTATTTCCGAACAGTTGCTTTACAGTCGGTTCAATTATAGATATTGCTTTTTCGATATCGTCACAGTATGTAATTTTATATATATCTTTTTTTTCTTTTTCAAAAACTGTTCTATCCAGAGTACGTAACAGGGAATCCAGGCTTTTCTTTTTCCGTGCAACCGTACTGACTACAGGCACTCCAAGAATCTGTGAAAGACGCTCAATATCTATCGAAATATTTTTTCTTTTCGCTTCATCCATAAGATTTATACAAACTACAACATTTTTCGATATTTCCATTGTCTGAAGCACCAAATTGAGATTTCTTTCAAGACAGGTTGCATCACACACAACTATAACCGCATCAGGGTCTGCAAAACAAATAAAATTTCTTGCCACCTCCTCCTCGGCAGAATGAGCCATTAATGAATATGTTCCGGGAATATCTACCATTACATATGACTGATTTTTTGTTTGACAATATCCTTGTGCGTTTGTGACTGTCTTTCCCGGCCAGTTTCCCGTATGCTGATTCATACCGGTAAGCCCGTTAAATACTGTACTTTTACCTACATTAGGATTCCCTGCAAGTGCAACAACTTTATCACATTGACATCTTTTTTTTATTTCCAAACCCGAATCTATGGCATTGGTACCGATCGAACTGTTGGTAAGACCCATATAATCATCTCCTTAAAATATCTGAATGATATTCTTATTATTTAAAATATGCCGTAAGGCTTGTTTTGGTCACATAAAAACAAAATCCGCCGCATTATTATCACGGCGGATTTTATGACTGCGGACAAGATGACCCTTTTTTGTCATTATTTAATGATGAGGCAAGCCCTTATTGAATTCCTTATTTTTTAATAATAAAATTAATTATTTTAATGAATCGATATAATCCTCCAGCTCGCTCTTAATAACCGTTACTCTCGGTCCGTAAATTACCTGAACTCCCGAGCCGCTTTTTATAACACCCGATGCTCCCGTCTGTTTTAGGAGAGGATCGTCTACTTTGGCGCTATCCTTGACCGTAACCCTCAAACGCGTAGCACAACAATCCACATTTACGAGATTTTCCACTCCGCCAAGTCCCTTTATGATCATTTCGGATTTATTTTCTTTTGCGGCATTTACATCTTTTCTTGTATAAAGCTTTGTTTCTGCTTCATCATCTTCACGTCCCGGTGTGATATAATTGAATTTTTTTATAAGGAATCTGAACAAAAAATAATATACTATAAAATATACTATTCCTACCCAAATTATATTTACCCAGTGGGTTTTTGCATTTCCCTGAAGAATACCGAACAAAAACAGGTCAATGATACCTCCTGAAAATGTCATTCCCACACCAACGTTAAATATATGCATAAACATATATGCAAGCCCCGCAAAAATACTGTGAATGATATATAACAAAGGCGCTACAAACAGGAAAGTGAATTCCAATGGCTCTGTTATGCCTGTTATTATTGAGGTTAATGCTGCCGACAGCAATAATCCTCCCGCAACTTTTTTCTTAGATGGCTTTGCAACGCTGTACATGGCAAGCGCTGCCCCCGGTAAACCAAATATCATAAGAGGGAATTTACCGCTCATAAACCTTGTGGCAGCAACCGAAAATTCTTTTGTATCGGGAGATGCAAGCTGTGCAAAAAATATATTCTGCGCACCCGCAACAGTTTGTCCGTCAATAACCATTGTGCCTCCGAGTCCGGTTTGCCAAAACGGCATATAAAATACATGGTGCAGTCCAAACGGTATCAATGCTCTTTCTATTGTACCGTAAATGAATGTTCCGAAATATCCGGAACCCAAAACCAAATTTCCCAGCGAATATATTGCTTTTTGAATAAACGGCCATATAAAATACATTAATATTCCCACAAGAATATACACAAAAGTCGATATTATAGGTATAAATCTTACACCGCCGAAAAATGATATAACCGTCGGTAATTGTATTTTATAAAACCTATTATGCAGCGCCGCAACACCTAATCCCACAATTATCCCGCCGAATACTCCCATTTCCAACGACTGTATTCCGACTACATTGGATATTGTACCCTCAAGCATTGCTCCTTCATTCAGCTGACCGTTAATTGCAAGCAATGACGATATTGTCTGATGCATAATAAAAAAGGCAATAGCCGCCGATAAAACAGCAGTTCCCTGTTCTTTTTCCGCCATACCAAGTGCAACTCCCATTGCAAATATTATGGGAAGATTTGCAAAAACTATATTACCCGTTTGTGCCAGTACTTTCATGACCGAATTCAAAAAGGTTCCCGGTCCTAAAATGCCTCCGAGATTATACGCTTCTATTGTTGTTGTATTTGTAAGAGACGAGCCTATTCCCAAAAGTAATCCGGCAATAGGCAGCAGTGCTATAGGAAGCATAAAGGAACGTCCGACTCTTTGAAGTACACTGAAAACTGCACTTTCCTTTTTATCACTCATAATTTATTCTGTCCTTTCTGCATTGAATCATTTCTGTATCCGTAACTATTATAGGCAGAAAAAACATAAAAATACATTAATTTTATAATTGTAAAACGAAGGAAAATATTATTTTAAATTACTTATATATTTAAAATAATAATTTTATTTATCGAAAAATAAAAAGGTCAAAAAAATACAAGTATTTTGCATACCATGCATAATACTTGCATCTATATTACAGTTGCTTTGGGTTTGTCAAGTAATCTGTGTAAGTTTTTTGCATAAGTTCATTTTTTTACAAAAGTAGCGTTTATGCCGCGAAAGTCACTTGACGGCGTGACGATTTTGTATACAATGCCTTAGTGGATTGTATAACATATTTTTTCATACAATCCACAGGCGCTAAAAATTTCAAAATCGACACGCAGTCAAGTGAACCGTGGAATAAATGCGGGCCTCATTGTTCG
>CALXWJ010000061.1 GCA_944392335.1 uncultured Clostridia bacterium | reverse complement strand
TCAGTCAGATAAGCGGAATTTAGTTTGACAAAAAAACTTCCGGTTGTCTGTTTGCCATGCAGAAAACAGACTGTTTACTTAATTATTATACACCTTTTCTTCAAAAATGCCAAGGAAAAAGTTGATTTAATTCCACATTTTCTTTGGCATTCCGGAATTTCATTTGTCACCGGAATTCATTTTGACATTCAACCATCCTTGTATTAATCCTTTTTTTAATTTGTAGAATTGTCAATGATGGGTGACACTTTTCTAGCTGCGGACAAGATGTACCCCGCCGTAATCGGCGGCGGGGTACATATATGTAATAAGTGAGAGTATAATCTCCCGCTGTGGGCAAGCACTTCATAAATTTTATTCTTCCAAAAACAAAACACCAAACACAGTGCCCGGCTTCATTTCGGACACACCAAGAAATATTTATTTTTTTATTGACAATATATATGTATAATGATATACTATAGTTGCGCACGCAACTGTTGCTTATGCAACCAATTTGTCGTGCCATATCTTTCTATAAAAAACGGAGGATCATTATGGCAACTTTTATGCGTTTTGTTAACCGTACATCAAGATGCTTCACACTGTATCGAAATAATAAGCTTGAAAATGAAGGTATAAACGGTTATCAACATCTATATATTATTAAAATATGCAAAAATCCGGGCATATCCCAAGAAGAACTTGTTCGTGAAATTTATGTGAATAAAAGCAGTGTTGCAAGACAATTGTCACTTCTTGAAAACAATGGCTTCATACACCGTGAACCATGCTCCGATGACAGACGCCAATTACTTGTATACCCAACAAAAAAAGCATATGATATATTGCCGAAAGTGGAAAAAGTGCGTGATCACTGGAATGATAGACTGCTTGAAGATTTTTCCGATAAAGAAAAAGAAGCTGTTTTTTCAATGATGGAGAAAATAATGAAAAAGGCTGAATATATATTGCAGTATCCTGAGGAAGGAGAAATAAAAATTGAAAAAGATTTTTGAATATTTACGGCCATCTATACCTAAAATGACACTCGGCTTTATAATAAAATTCACAGGTACGATAATGGATCTATTTATTCCCTGGATACTCTCTTATCTTATTGACTTTATTGTTCCAAAAGAAAATATGAAAGAAATATTGTTTTACGGTTTATTAATGGTGATTTGTTCAATCATTGCATGGGCGGGAAACGTAATTGCCAACAGAATGGCATCGGCTGTTGCAAGAAATACAACGCAAAAAATACGTCACGATTTATTTTCGGCAATTTCTTATCTTTCATGCAGACAGACAGATGAATTTACAATAGCCTCTTTGGAGTCCAGGCTGACTTCAGATACATATAACATTCATCAAATGATAGGAATGATGCAAAGACTTGGCGTCAGAGCGCCTATATTGCTATTGGGCGGCATAACTATAACCATGTTTTTGGATCCGGTCTTAACCCTTGTTCTTTTGGCTGTTCTTCCGTTTGTAGGCATTGTTGTATTTTATATATCAAAAAAAGGTATTCCCCTTTATATAAAACTTCAAAAAAGTATAGATAAAATGGTAAGGATTGTACGTGAAGATGCTTCGGGAATACGTGTTATCAAAGCTTTGTCAAAAACCGACTACGAAAAAAGACGCTTTTGCGAAGTGAATAAAGAGGTAGTGAGAAAGGAAACAAAGGCATCTGTCACAATGGCAGCAAGTAATCCGCTTATGAATTTATTTTTAAACGCAGGCTTAACACTTGTAGTTGTGGCAGGAGCTTTCAGAGTCTACCAAGGGTATACAAAAACAGGGACTATTCTTGCGTTTTTAACGTATTTTACTATTATTTTAAATGCAATGCTTTCTATAAACCGTATGTTTGTGATGTATTCAAAAGGTTCTGCCTCCGCAAAAAGAATAAGCGAAATCATGAATACTCCGAAGGATTTGCAATTAAGTGCTAATGACCATATAGACAGCGAATATCATATTACTTTCGATCACGTTGGTTTTTCATATAACAGCGGAAGAAAGAACACCGTTTCAGACATCTCCTTTTCTCTTAAAAAGGGTGAAACGCTGGGGATTATAGGGCCTACAGGCTCGGGAAAAAGTACCATCGTAAATCTTTTAATCCGTTTTTATGATCCCGACAGCGGTGTTATACGTATTAACGGAGACAACATACGCGGTATCCCTCCCAAAGAGCTGTATTCCAAAATCGGGATTGTATTTCAAAATGATATTTTGTTTTCCGATACCATTGAAGAAAATATATCATTCGGGCGAAAAATAAAAAGAAGCGCTGTTGAAGACGCTGTTTCCTATTCACAGGCAAAGGAATTTATAGATGAGCTTGATGAAGGTCTTGATTATCAACTGGCAATAAGAGGTTCAAACTTAAGCGGCGGTCAAAAACAGCGTGTGTTGATATCAAGAGCGTTGGCATCAAACCCCGAGCTCCTTATTCTGGACGATTCATCAAGTGCATTAGATTATGATACCGATGCAAAACTCAGACAATCATTGAAAAAACATTTTAAAAATACTACGACGATCATAGTTGCTCAAAGAGTAAGCTCCATAAGCTATGCCGACCACATTCTTGTATTGGAACAAGGCAAAGCTATTGGTTACGGAACACATGCGGAGCTTATGTCTTCTTGCGCTCCGTATAAAGAAATCAGCGATTCACAGATGGGGGTGGGATATAGTGAAGAGTAATGTTTCTCACAGGGGGAAAAATGGTATATCAGAAAAACCAAAAGATAAAAAATATGTATTCATACGCCTTTGGGGATATTTATACCGACATAAATGGCTTTTACTGACAGCATTTTTGCTTACGGTTTTCGGCAATTTATTTGGGTTGATTGGCCCTATGCTTTCCGGATATGCAATAGACGCCATTATAGGTCCCGGTAACGTTGATTTTCAGAAAGTGCTGTTTTATTCGGTTTTAATGATAGGTTTTTACATCTTGTCTTCTCTGATATCGTACATTTTAAGCCTTATCATGATATCTTTAAGCCAAAAGATCATCTTTCGTATGCGTAAAGATGTATTCGATAAGCTGACCGAATTACCTGTCGGATATTTTGACAGAACTCAAACAGGTGATATCATAAGCCGAATTTCTTATGATATAGACACGGTAAATGCTTCTCTTTCAAATGATCTGCTGCAAATCAGCACAAGTGTCATAACCGTTGCAGGTTCGCTTATAATGATGCTTGTAATATCTCCCGCCTTGGTTTCTGTTTTGGCGGTTACCATCCCGGCGTCCATATTATTAACAAGATATATGACCAAAAGAGTTCGGCCGTTGTTTAGAAAACGGTCTTCAAAGCTCGGAGAATTAAACGGATACGTTGAAGAAGTCATAAGCGGTCAAAAAACAATAAAAGCGTATCACCAGGAAAAAACCATTATAGAGAAATTTGACAAAAAAAATACTCAAGCCGTAGATGCATATTATAATGCTGACTATTACGGAAGCATGACCGGGCCGTCCGTAAACTTCATAAATAACATTTCTCTTTCCCTGATAAGCATATTGGGATCAATCTTATATCTTTTTAAAAGTATTTCGATCGGCGATCTGTCTTCGTTTGTATTATATTCGCGTAAATTTTCCGGCCCCATAAATGAAGCGGCAAATATACTGAGCGAATTGCAGTCGGCATGTGCTGCGGCAGAACGTGTATTCAGACTGATCGATGAAGAACCGGAATTGAAGGACGCTTGCGATGCAATTGAATTGGAAAACGTACAAGGCGACGTCAGGATGGAACATGTACGTTTCGGATATTTCCCGGGGCAGGTGATCATACATGATCTGAGTTTTCATGCCGAGCCGGGCAGTCTCACCGCAATTGTCGGCCCTACCGGTGCAGGAAAAACAACTCTTATTAATCTGCTTATGAGGTTTTATGATCCCGACAGCGGTGTTATAAAGGTTGACGGAACGGATATTTCAAAAGTAACCAGAAATAGTTTGAGAAAAACATATACCATGGTTTTGCAGGATACCTGGCTTTTTACAGGCACGATATATGAAAATATTGCATACGGCAAAGAAGACGCTACTCTGGACGATGTTATACGTGTATGTAAAGCCGCATATATTCATGATGCGATTTTGCAGATGCCAAAAGGCTATGATACCATATTAACAGGCGACGGTTCGGGGCTTTCAAAGGGTCAGAAACAAATGCTTACGATCGCCCGGGCAATGCTTCTGGATTCCAAAATGCTTATTTTGGATGAAGCAACCTCAAACGTTGATACTCAAACCGAAAAGAAAATCCAGCAAGCCATGAGAGAACTGATGAGGGGCAAAACAAGTTTTGTAATAGCTCACAGGCTTTCTACAATTCAAAATGCGGATCATATATTGGTAGTCCATGACGGTGATATCGTTGAACAGGGCACTCACGACGTTCTTTTAAAGAAAAACGGTTTATATGCCAATTTGTATTATGCACAGTTCAAATAATATATGTAAAAATATTTTATAATCACAAAAATAATTCAAGTTAGGGCTGTGACAAAATGATTTTTTAAAATCATTTTGCTCATGGCTCTTTTTTTCTGCATGCATTCACACGATTTGTTGAATTTTGGATAAATAAACGACATTTTATTCAAAAATGCGCATGACAAATAGAGGTCAAGCCCATTGTAAAAAATTTTTATTCAGTTTTATTATCTTTAAGCGGAAAGTTTACCGTGAAGCTGCGTCCCGGTTCGGTTATCACGTATTTTGTGGTATAATTTGTTGATATTGTATGCCATAACAATTAGAACTATCTTCCTGAAAATGTTGCTTGATATTTTTCATACTTTTTCTTGCGCGTAACAAGCTTGCTCAAATGTTCAATATCTCTTTGATGCCCACTTTTTCGCTTACCTCTGTCATATACAAACAATGGTAATAGCGTAAAATCTGAAACCGCAAATTCCTTTATATTTTTTGAAGCGGGAATAATAATATTTTGCATTGGATACTTATAATATTCAGCCGTTATATCCAAAAGCGGATTAAAGGGTTTATGTTTTGCCATATTAAAACATTTTTCATCAAGTTATATCTAAACGGAAGGGTTAAATCTTCCATTATATCTAAGACAGGATAATTCTTGTCTTTTTCTTTATGATTTTTTATTGATTAGATAGAGAAAAGCGTTTTATAATCCTTTGTAAGTGCTTATAGAAAATGCTTAAAAGTGTCTTAAATCAAGGACTTTTCAAATATTTCTATTTATCGCTTTATATCTCCGCATAAGTTGATTTTGTAAAGTTGGGCACCATTTTAGCACCATATACATAAGAACAGGACAGCATTATCACTCCCATAAAGGAAGTTTAAAATTACCTTGTTTTACGCCATTCTGGTGCGCATTAGAGGTTCAATACGTCTTGTAAACAAAGGCTTTACAGGCACAAAATCATAGGGCATGGGTTTATATCTTTTTTCTCAAAAACGCGCCCTTTAATTGCGTAACATTTAAAGAGAAAGCTATCCGCTTAGGTTATCCATTCCTTTTCGTCTGTTTGTGAAAAGTTCCGCAGCAAGCATAGGAAAAGTGTACCATTTCCGTAAAAATGCGATGCATTTTTGCTTGTTGGGATAATACCAAACCCTTACAAATTAAAACGCGTTGCCCAAACATGTTTCATAATCATTTCTGCACACTCTGCAGAACTATTTACACTTGTATCCACCCGTAAACTGTATGAAATATTTGCTGCCATTAGTGTATGTTGTTCTGCCGATTGTGACTCATATCGGTCACCGCGAGCAATATTTCGTTGCCTACATATTTCTAATGGGCAAAATACTTCAACTATATCCAGAGGATTATTTTTCAATATTTCCAACAATCTCGGATAGTGAGAAGTTATTCCGTCCCTTTCAACCAATATACCATCAATTATTACATTTTTACCCATATCCGAGAACAATTTTGCTGTATGGTACATCATAATAATTACTTCACCGAGGTATTTCCAATAGTTTTGCTGCAAATATTTTTCTCCAACCATTTCCTGAAACAAATCGTTTGCCACAACATAAAAGAATACATCATCCCTATTCTGCATTGCTTCAACTATGGAAGTTTTTCCAGAACTTGTCACTCCATTTAAGAATATTATTCTGCCTTTCTCCATTTTATCTCCTCCTTAACAAATTCGGTAGTGTCAAGTAGACACCCCGTTTTTATGTGAATATTGTTCAAAATCGCCGTAGTTAAGCGATTCGTTTTTCGTTGCATAAAAATATAGCAATAACCCCCCTTTTGTGTTATAATTGAGTCACCA
>CALXWJ010000060.1 GCA_944392335.1 uncultured Clostridia bacterium | reverse complement strand
CATTTTCACCGGCAATGAAGCCGCCGCTTGCGGTCTGTTTATCTGCTTTTGATTCCAACTCATCATAAACCGCCTTAGCTGACGGATATTGCGTGTCGGTGCTTGTTTCGGATATTTGGGTAACTTTGTTTTCCTTATCCTCTTTTTTCTCAAATATTGTATCCGTTTCTTCTTTTGAATACATATCTTTTGCGTCCAATACAGCACATATACCTGTATCCACATATTCATTTTTTTCAATATCATATACAAACCAATTATTATTATCACCTATATGCGGAACTGTTTTTGAAATAAGCTGTTCCCATATATCGGGCGTAGGAATTTGTGGAGTAAGCCCATCTGTAAAACAACCCTTTTCTATTCTTGCAGAAATAAGACCTGTTGAGATTCTTTTAAGATTGTCGCTGTCACCGTTTGTTGCATACAGTCCCACAAAAAATTCGCCTTCTTCCTCCAAGACCTCATTGGGAAGAATACAGGTTCTATCTTTTAACAGCGCTGCGGTATATGCTGTTTCATTGACACAGAAAACAGCAAAAACATTCATATTTTCCCATTCACAGCTTAATTCAAATTCGCATATATATGAATTTACATTTCCGGTATAAACACTGCTTTTTATGTCTATAAGCTTCAGTTCATCACCATCTGCTTTAAAATATAGTGTCATTCGTGACATAAACATTATTCCTTTCTGTTTTTAAAGTCCTCTGTACAATAAACTTGACGGCAGGTATAATTTTAAAATTGTATTGAAATTTTTTACAGCCTGATCGGTATATGTAACACTGCACCCATCAATAGATTCCGATTTAATTCCGGCATTGTCACCGTATTCATATATTTTTTCCGCAACAGCACAAATACAGTCTGCTACAACATTTTCGTTATATACTGCTTTACAGTTTATAACCGTATTAATATAACGCTGTGCAAGATCTGCATTTTTGTTAAATTGTTCTTCATCAGGTATAATACTGCCGTTAAAATCTTTTTTATAATATAAATAATCAATCATTTTGTTCACTCCTTTTTGCATTATGCTATATATCTCAACTACTAACATTTATTATACCACAAATTATTGTATAACGCAACTTTATATCCGCTATTTTAGCATTATGCACTATAATAATTTTATTTTTTGTAAATAATTTTGCGTAACGACACAAAAAAAATCGAGTAGGGCGAAATAATCGCCCTCTCACACCACCGTACGTGCCGTTCGGCATACGGCGGTTCAATTCATATTTCAGTATGTACTTTTAGATAGTGGTCTGTTAGTGATAGCAGACCTCTTTTCTTTAATCTTTCGTTATTCAAGGCAAACTCAATATATCGTGTCTTGCATATTTGCTGATAACTCTTTCTTGTGTTTGCACAGTTAAATGCCAGTTCAAATGGCATTCCAAGTTTGACTAATGCATCACACCTTGTTTTTGTCTTTTTCCATTGTTTCCAAATTATCACTCTTATTCGCGTTCTTAGTCTTTTATCAAGCTTTTCAAGCACCTTCTTCATATTTGCTATTCTAAAGTAATTAACCCATCCTCTGATTACATATTCAAGCTTCTTCAATCTGACATCAAGGCTTATACTCCAACTTCTGCACGTTAAGGCTTTCAGTTTCCTTTTCAGTTTTTCTATAGATTTGAAGTGCGGTTTAGGCTTGTATTGTCCTTTCGCTCCTACCCAAAATCCATATCCAAGAAATTTTATTCCCGTTGGCTTACTCACTTTGCTTTTCTCTGCATTTACCTTTAGCCCAAGCTTGTTCTCTATGAATCTTGTTATTGAGGCTAACACTCTGTTTGCCGCTTTTTCACTTTTGACAAAAATCATACAGTCATCTGCATACCTTACAAATTTCAGTCCTCTTGCTTCAAGTTCCTTATCAAGTTCATTCAGCATTATGTTGCTGAGTAACGGGCTTAAATTACCGCCTTGCGGTGTTCCCACCTTTGTCGGCTGATAGTGTCCGTTTTCCATTACTCCGCTTTCTAAGAATTTTCGAATTAATGATACTACTTCTCCGTCCTTAATTGTTCTTCTGATTATGTTTATCAATCTGTCCTGATTTACTGTATCAAAGAATTTCTCAAGGTCTAAGTCTACTATCCAATAATATCCGTCATTCATACATTCCAATGCTCTGATAACCGCCATTTCACAGCTTCGTTTTGGTCTGAATCCATAGCTTGAATTACTGAATTGTTTTTCATAGATAGGACTCATCACTTGCACTATTGCTTGTTGTATTACTCTGTCCACTACTGTTGGTATACCAAGATTTCTCCTTTTGCCATTCTCTTTCGGAATTTGTACTCGTCTGACAGGCTGAGGCTTGTATTTTCTGTTTCTGATTTTCCATAAGATTTCATCTTTATGCTCTTTCAGATAGTCTTTTAACTCTTCAACTGTCACACCATCAATCCCTGCGGCTCCTTTGTTTTTGAATACTTGCAAATATGCTTTGTTCAGATTCTCTCTTGATAAAATCAAGTCTAAAAGTTCCATACTCGTTTTCTCTCTCCTCTCCACAGACAGACAAATCATCTATTTTGAGTAACCCTCTGAAATACGTCCATACTCTCCTCATTAACACATTCTAACTATTATCTGTCTTAATCTTAGGTAGTGAAAACACTACAAATTGTTCAGTCCTTCCTGCTTTCGCAGTACTATGACCTCTGCTGACTTCTTGCGACAAACCTTTTTCGACCGAAAAAAAACTTTCTCGTCCGCAAGACCTCCCGAGGTAAGACATTTAACTTTCCTCTTTTACTCGCTTAATTTACTGCATAAGGTTACGCATATCTTTTGGACTTTAGCTTGTTTGGTAGCCTTATCCGCTTACACAGCCTTGATATTAAGTTCTTATTCATCGAGCCAAGATTTTGTTACACACTTCCTCCACTTCCACCTCACGATGGATAGCTTGTGCTTCACTAATGGTTGGTTGATATGTACCCCCATAACGGACTTTCACCGTCAAGTTAAACACCATGCTCGGCGCACCAAAATAAGGGTACGCCAAAGCAATGGCATACCCTTATGATTTATAGTTATTTTACGCACCGACAACGGCTTTGTTAATTTTCTTCTGTTTTCCACCTACTACAAAACCAATGATTGTGAGGGGAAGCCCAAAGAAAACATATATCGGGAAACAAATAGTTCCGATAAGATATAAAGTTGCAGCAAATTTTGCTAAACCGCTTTTCTTTGATAGATAAGCTATCCAACCAAATACCGCACCTAAAACAAATGCCCCTATATGTACCAACAATAAAATTACAATAGTTAAAACAATTTCTGCTGTAGCAGAAAAACCTGCCAACTCGAAAACTAAATCAAAATACTGCTGCCAATATCCAATGTAATCTAAACCGCCTGCTTCAATTATAGCTCCACCAAATATCCATAACAGAGTTGCGGAATACAGCGTTGCTAAAATATTTGATACAAGTAATGCTTTGCTTCTCATAAATAAATCCCTCCTATACCACTATTTAGTATGCTGCTTTTGCAAGTTTTCCTGCAATTCTTGCAAGTTCAGCAGAATATTCTGCCAATTCCGCAGGAGAAGCATTTTCTAATTCTTTTTCCATATCTTCGGTCTTGCTTGTCCATTCGGTCATCTCTGTCATCATATCTGTATAATCAGACAAAATTGACATATCAGAAGGATTGTCTTTATATTTTTTTGTGATTTCAATATATTCATCAACCCAATCCTCATATTCCTTTAAGAACTGTTTCCACTCTGCATCAGAAGAAGTTTCTGCAGGAGCTTCTTCATTGTTCTCGGCAGAATTTTCAACATCGTTTGATGTTTCGATAGAGGATACATCATTATTGCTCTCTACATCATTGTTTGTTTCACCACCGCAAGCGGCTAATGCCAATACTAAAGTTAACGCTAATACTATTGATAATAATTTTTTCATTGTAAAACCTCCATTATTTTAATACAAAATTTGAAATTGATTTGCAGATTTCAGATACATTTGAATTACTTGTGAACTCAAATTTAACCTTGCCAACGCCGGAAAACCATAATTCTAATTCGCTATCCATATCAAACACGCCACTTGTTTCAACAGAATAAACTTGAATTTTACTGTAAGGCATTGATGTGAAATCTTTCTTTTTTCCTGTAATACCTTGAACATTTATAGCAATTATTCTTTTGTTGGTAAATACAACACCATCTCTAATACCTTTGTATGAGGAAAGAATTGTTTCTCCATCAATTAAAATCGGCATTATTTGTGAACTAAAAGCGTCATTGCCAACCATGTTCAGTTTAATAAAACTTGCATTATTAAAATCAATCATTCTTACACCCCCTTACTGTGCCACTTCGAGCAACTTCTTTGTAATTCTGCCTTGAACTTCAAGATAGTAAGCCGTCTCAGCAGCATTCATATCTTCACTTTCCCATTTTTCAAAATCTTCCATCATTTGAGCATATTTGCCCATATACTTAGTATAATCTCCGAGTATGCTCATATCACTTGGATTATTTGCATACTTTTTCATAATGGCAACATATTCATCAAAGAATTTTTCGTAACTATCCATTGCAGCCTTGAAATCAGAACTTATACCATCTTCTGATGAAGTATCTTTCTTTGTTTCTTCCTTTGCACCGCTTGATTGCATTTCAAATTTGAACTCTGAAGGCTCATCTATATGTATGTGCTGACCTTCGCCAATAGTAATAGTGGTAGATTTATTTACATCTAATAACTCTACAGCAAAGGTTTCTGCGTATTCATCCCAACCTTCTTCGGTTTTCTTTAATTCGTCACTATAAACATTAACTTGACTCATATAATCGCCAACATTTGTAACTTTATATGTTCCTGCAGGAATGCGATATACATAATAGGTTTCTTCAAATTCATTGCCTTTATTAACTGTGAACAATTCCCCATATTCGCCGGCTTCTCCTGCAATCAATACAAAAGCATCAACAGATGAAGTGTCATCTTCGCTTTCACCGTCTGCTGCTGTTGCATGAACTGTCATTATGTTGTTGCCTTCATAGTTCAATGAAATGTGATTTCCGTTGCTATCATCTGCATAATAGTAATTATCGCCTTTCTGATAATCAACATTAAAGCCATTGTTTGAACAAGCATCAGCATACGCTTTGAAATCTTCAATGGTAGTATTACCAACCTTAATTACAAAGCCACCTGAATTTTCCCAAGATATATTACCAATATTCGATTTTGGTACAGGTAATAATTTTGCTATCGCACTGTTAGGCCATTGTATTTCGGACATTTCTAATGGAGCATCTAAACCTATGTGCAATTCTTCATCACTTTCGTTATACCATAAAGAGAGTTTATAACCATCTTGATTATATGCAGAATAGTTCATCTCTGATTTGTCAGCATCGATGGTATAGCCCATATCTTCGCATTCTTTCAGATACTCTTTATACTGTGCTTTTGAAATCTTATGTACATAAATACTTAAAGAAGTTTCTGAATTTGATATGATTTCGCCAATGTTTGAATATGGCTCTGGTAACACTTCATATAGTTCCATATCGCTCCAAGCAAACTTTTCTGTTCTGTCGGGGCTGGCATTATAAAAACTGAAATACGGAATAATCAATACAAAAGCAATTATCGCAGATAATATACGAACGCCTTTTTTGGGTTCTTTAATTATCTTCATACCCATAAGCCAAGAACCTATAAATAATGCAGTCATAACTACCGCAGTAAGACCTGCCATTATTCTCCCGTCTCTAAAGCCCGTCATTATACATAAAAGTCCAAATATAGCAAAACCAATCAGAACTTTACTGAATTTACTCTTTTTGAAAGCCGCAACGCTATCTTTTTCCTCCTGTATTTTTGCTTTTTCCTTTTCGTGTTCTAACTTACCCATCTCAATGTCTTTTTGTGTTTTAGACTTGATTTTTTCTATTTTGACTGCATCACTATCATTCAGCAAATCACTAACAGAATAGTCGGTGCCACAATATGGACATTCAATAGTTTCTTGTGCTGCATCAATTTCAAGCTGTCCACCGCAGTTAGCACATACTGTTGATGCTTTTGTTTTTTCTTGGCTCATAACTGTTCCTCCAATGTTAATTTTATTTATGAAAAGGCTTTTGCCTTATCAACTATGTTTTTTCAAATGTAATTGTAAAAAAATTATAATATCTCATTTTCTGTCATTTCAACAATCTGCATTGCTTATTGCGTTTATCAATCAAATTTAACAATTCTTCGCCATCTGCGATGGTAAGCTCCAAATCCGATGAATTAACCGCATTTTCAAATGAGCTGAATTGTCGTTGAATTTGTTCGTTGATTTCATAAAGAGCCACATTGCTCATTGGATCGCTGTAACGCAAGGCTTCATAAATTTTTTCGCATTCTTTTTTCAGTTCAAAAGATTGTGCTACGGATAATAAATGCTCCGCATCAGCAGTCAATGTTTTTATGGCAAAGGTTTTGGTTTTAATTTCAGTATCTAAACCCGAAACAACATCAATCACAAAACAAGTAACAAGAATTATACTTGCGGATATACTTGCTACCAACACGCATATAACGACACTTAACCAAAAAGGGAAGAAAGGTATTACCATACACAAACTGCCTGCAAGAAGCATTGCTGCCAATGAAATATAACTTACTAATACTAATGATATATTATAAAAAGTTTTTTGTAAGTTCTCGTCTTTAAAAGCAATATAAGAGCAATATAACTGTCCTGCAAAAGCAATGTCAATGAATAAGTACCCTATCCAAAAACTGCCTGTGAAAATATTTATAGAGGTAGGACTTGCAAATGTAATAATGTTAAACATAGCAAAACAAATTGCCCAAATTGCCGAATATACCTTAAATGTTTTAGACACTTGCATCAACCCCTTTTTGTACCACATTTAGGGCAGAATTTGCTATCCCTCTCAAATACATACCCACAGTTGGTACAAGTATTGTTTGATTTTATAATTTTTGTCCCACATTCTTCGCAAAAATCAGCACCTTCATTTAATTTTGTGCCGCAATTATCGCAAAATTTCTGAGTAAGCTGCGCTTGTGGTTGAAGTGAGGGTTGATTTTGAGGATTGGTTGCCGTAGTCATAGCTTCATTCATCATACCACCGACCATACCGCCAACAGCACCACCAACACCTACCATTGTTCCAAAACCAACACCCATATTGGTAAATTCGCCAACCGCTTCATTTTCTGCAACCTTTTCAGCAACATCAAAGCCACGTTCCTGTTGATATGTGTATCCCTCTTGAGCACGCTTGGTAGCTTGAGCTTTTGAGTCAATAACAGTTTTCTGTGCTTCCGTTTCTGCATCAATAATTTCTGTTTGTTGACGCAATTTTGCTTCTGCAATATCTGCATATTGTCTAAAATGAAGCTCTTTGAATTTCTCGTATTGAGGCTCGCCATCGGGTTTCATTACTCTGTTTACAAAGAAAGTTTCAAGAGATATACCATAATCCGCAAAATCAGTAATCAAAAAATTTTTTATCGCATCGGAAAACTGTGCTAATTTTTCGTCAATTTCAAAAATATTTATGCTTTCTGACTTGATTATTTGTGCTATGTATGTCTTAACTCTTGTCATTAAGAACGAACGAAAATATGACACCAATTTAGGTTGCGATAAATCATCTTCAGTTCCAACGAGTTTTACAAGAAGTTTTCTACTATCAACAGCCTGCAAACTCATTTCACCCGAAGCACCGATGGAAAGAGGAAAGTTGTATGTTGGCTCAACAAACTGCACACGGCTATCCGTACCCCATTTAATAGCCATTTGCTCACTTTTATTGATAAAATATACTTCACAATGAAACGGACTCAAGCCACCTGTTGCAAGGTTGAGGACTTTTCCTATAAGTGGAATGTTTTGAGTTTTCAATGTATATCTTCCCGGTCCAAACAAATCAAGAGCCTGCCCGTTCATATAAAAAACAGCTTCTTGGTTTTCGTGAACAATTAACTGTGTGAGACAGTTAAAATCTTCACAAGGATGTTTCCATATAAAAGTATCGTTATTGCCTTCGTATTTTATGACATCAAAGATTTTAAACATAATCTTTTCCTACCTTTCAATTTCTATGTTATCAACAGCAAATTCCAAACACATTTGGATAACTTCATTTCGATTTCTTCCCGTTACCTCACATATTTCATCAATGCGTTTGATAAGGTCACTTGGTAAACGGGCAGAAACTACGGCAGTATCGCCAACATATTTCTTTGCAGATATTATAAGTTTTTTATCAGCCAAATTTATCACTTCCAACTCTTGACAAAGTTTTATAATTATATTATAATACAAATGTATACAAATGTCAACACTTTGCGTTGGTAAGTTGAAATTTCAGATTTTTGCACAGTTTGTAGCTATATTTTTTATGATGTTTGCAAAATAAAAAAGTGCATAACCCCTAACATCAGAGTTATGCACCGAAAAACGCATTGTCTCCAAATTGTCAGGTTGTCACACACTTACAATAAACTCACCAACGCAAAGGTAATGGTAAAAGCCAGAGAAATGCGCTTTTACCTTAATTATAATTACCATTACATAATAATCCTATTCTATTGTAAGTATGTGACTATAACATTATATCACAAATTTTTTGATTTACAATAGATTTTGCCAATTTTCAGCATTTTACATATAGGATTTTTGTGCTTTAACAGGAATACAATATCATTATTTTTGTAAATTTCAGAATATCAGTTGACAAAAACGAATTTTAGCTGTATAATGAATATAGAAAAAGGCAAGACCTCAAACGGTTATGCCAAAACGAAAGTATTATTAAAAAATAACGCTATTGCTTTGGACGGCTGGCGTTATTTTTTTATGGTTATGATTAACACAATTAAAGTGATAATGTATATCATTATGTAAACATATTCCATAGCGACCACCTCCTTTCGTGGAGATGATAGCATAACCGTCCAGCTTTTACACTGTTTTCAGTCTTACCTTTAACATCGGATTACTCCGACAAGTTACATTATACACCAAAATTATACATTTTTCAAGACCTTTTGCTAAAATGCTGCCCTGCAACCTCGAAAAAGTTGCAGGGCATATTTATTTACTATATTCTGTCACGCAATAGAGGGTGAAAAAGTCCCATTATATGCGACTTGCAGAAGCAAAATTTAACAAGGTAATGGTTTTATATTCCTACCCTCAAAAACGGATTTCTATCGCATTACATTTTTGCTTCTATCAGCAGTTTTCTCGCTATTGTAAACAAGCTGCCGTTTACCGCCGGAATATCACGATAACAACTGTCTTTTGAAAATTCCTCGTCATAATTAAAAGACGGATTGACAGACTGATATAATTTTTCATAACTCTTTTTTACTGCTGTGGGATAGTCAAGCTCCCCGTTTGCATACTGCGTTATCACATCAGCAATTATGATTTTAACCTTTCTTTCATTTTCTGCATAAAATTCCGGTCTTAAATACATATCCCGATATTGAAAAATTGCATTGTTTGCTATTGCAGATAAAATACCGAAGCCGTTTCCGTTTGTTTGATTTGAGATAACTGCATTAAAGATTATACGATTTGATTTTGCCTTTGCTTCTGCATAACCCATTCCGTTTTGTACTTCAATCAAAATGTCAGCCATAAGGGTTTCGGTCAATATGATTTGTTCTTCTGTCGCACAAAGCGGTGCGGATTCTCTCGGTATCTCATTTGCAGATACCGAAATTACATTTGACATTGTAAAAATAATCGTTAAAACTAATATAATATTTTTCATCAAAAAAATCCTCCATTCTTATTTCGGGTTTTAGGGCGTTGCACTAACAAGGGGAAATTTGACGGCAAAATTCCGTGCTTGCTAATACAAAACTATCGTTTTATTATTTCTACAAAAATCAAGTCATTATATACGATTTCTTCTGCTGTATGTTTTATCTGCTGCATTGCTGAAACCCAAGCAAATTGGTCTGTCGCTTTAAGTTCCTCTGTAACACCTCTTTTGATAACTAAATCTTTAATAATTTTATCAACCATTTCTCTTGCAGAGGTGTCGATTTCTTCGAGATAGGCAAGCCAAGTTCCATCAATCATTTTCATTGAATAAAAACAAGGTCTGTTTTCTTTTATAAATTTTGCGTGTAATCTGCCATACTTGCCGATATTATATTTCTTTGTATCGGGTACTGTGATATTAGGGATATAATAATCTCCAACCTTTGTGTATGTTCCGGCGTTTTGTTCAAATATTGATTTCATTGTAAAATCCTCCAAAATTTAATTTTCTACAATATCATATCAATCCGGCTGTATAACACATTTTTGACTTTCTTCCTTATAGTCATTTAACATCTGTTGACTCGTATTTGCCTTTATTCATAACACCCGCTTTGAGATATTTTCTGATTAAACTTTCCGTATCTCCGTCGTGTATTACTCTGCCAACATAACTCATCAACTTGTCTTGCGGTACATTGTCAAAGAATTTCTCAAGGTCAATATCAACTATCCATAAATATCCGTCGTTGAAGTATTCAAGCAATTTAATTATTGCTTGCTCACACCTTCTGTTCGGTCGGAAGCCATAACT
>CALXWJ010000059.1 GCA_944392335.1 uncultured Clostridia bacterium | reverse complement strand
AGTTATGGCTTCCGACCGAACAGAAGGTGTGAGCAAGCAATAATTAAATTGCTTGAATACTTCAACGACGGATATTTATGGATAGTTGATATTGACCTTGAGAAATTCTTTGACAATGTACCGCAAGGCAAGTTGATGAGTTATGTTGGCAGAGTAGACTTCCCTCAAGATGGCGATGAATTTCTTAAAGATATTGCAAGAATAAATGCCGGTGAAAATATAAATAGTGACGAGTCTGAGGAATAGGTGTGATTATGAGTAAAACTGTAAAACAAATTGCAGATGAATTAGGTGTATCAAAGCAAGCTGTTCATCAAAAAAGAAAGAGTAAGGAACTGTCAACAGCTTTACAGCCGTTTACGTCAACGGTTGACGGTGTTGTTTACATATTTGTTGACGGCGAAAACCTTATAAAACAGGCATTTTTGAAAAATGACCGTAAACAAGTTGACGGTAAGTTGTCGTCAACCGTTGACGGTTCGTTTACACCTCCGGAGGATAGCGAAATTGTATTTTTAAGGGGGTAGGTGGAAAAGCTGCAGGCGGAACTTGAAAAGGAAAGAGAGCATAACAGGGAAAAGGATAAACAGCTTCTTGAAACTTTAAATAAATTAGCAGAAAGTCAGGCGGCGTTGTCTGCCGGACAAGCTGCAGATAAACAAAAGGCATTAGCAGAAAAAATAATTGAGGGTAGTAAGCAGTTCTCTGATGAAGAACCGGGAGCTGTTGCTCCACAAGGTTTTTTTCAGAAGATATTTGGAAGGAAAAAATAATTGTGTAATTTACCTAAATTTTCTAAAACTATTGATTTTTGAAAAGATATGTGATATAATAAATACATAAAAATAAAAGATTGGAGGAGATAACAATGGTAAGTAATTTTTCAAAGAGGATTGGCTCGGTTAAGTTGCAGCTTTTGTTGTGTTCCTCTGATAATATAGAGATATAAAAAATAAGAAAAGGTTGTAGTTTAACGTACAAGTCAATCCTCTTTGAAAAGTGGAATGATTTGTACGTTTTTTAATGCTTTAGAAAGGTGTGATAAAGTGTCATGTGGAGAGTATTTTTTAGTAGGATTTTGGCAGAATTTATTATGTATAGGAGGAGAGTTTATGAATTTTAAAAAGAGTTTATTGTGTGTTTCGATGATGATAATTTGTATGTGTACGTCTGTTGTATATGCTGAAAATGTTATCGGAGGAATAGAAAATAATGATAATGTGCTAACTTGTAAATATGATAATATCGTTAAAGAGTATGTTCTCCAACAGAGAAATTGTATTGATAATGGTGTTAAATTTGTTGAGGATGAAAATGTTTCAGAGGAACTTAATAATTATTTAAGAATTCAAGAGACGACAAGAGACCTTTATTTACCAAAAGAAAAATATAATGCGGTAGCTAAAATTCTTGAAAAAGAACAAATAAATGATGTTATTTATTTTAAGGTTAATGTTGAAGTTAATTGGGTATATGAAGGTTCAACAGACGGCTCAAGTTATGCAAAAAATGTAGATGTGTTGGTAGATAAAAATACTGGAAAAATTGTTGATTATTATGATACAAATTCTTTTACTTTAGCTGTAAGAGGCGAAATAGATATAAGAAATGAAGAACTTAGATTAACAAAAGAGTTAGTAGATTCTTCATTAGAGAAATATGAGAAAAAAATGAGTGAAACCCAAAAGATGATTGAAGAAAGTGTTAAGGAAGATAATGAGAAATTAAATGCACAGAAAACAGCAGTTGCACGTGCGAGCTATTCGTGGATTGACCATGATGCAGTTGTACAATGGGCGAGAGCAAATTATAATAAAACAAGCCCAACTAGCGGAAGACCTGGGACAGTTTCTTATTATGATTTTAGTCAGATTTCCGGTGCGTATGATTGTACTAATTTTATATCTCATGCGCTGTTAGCTGGTGATGCGAGAATATATGATACAAGTAATGCATCAACAGGATGGTGGTTTTGGTCAACTGGTGATAGAAGTTATTCGTGGGCAGGTGTGAATGAATTTTATAATTTTGCTATGAATAGTATCCACAATAATGCGAAGGAGGGAATCTCCCTCCTTCTGTATTGGCAGGTGATTCTATGAGATGTAATTCAAAAAAAGAAAAGTTATAGGAATGATGCTACTATTAGCTATCGTAATTGTATGTGTAATATTATTTAATTTTTCTTTTCATTGCTTTAATGAAAGGAAAAATGTTGCAGCTATTGTTAATGGTGAGTACATTTATGTCGAGGACATTAATGATGTATTAAGTGAATATGAAGAAACTGATGGGGTAACATACGATGTGATATTAGAGAATACTATAAATGAATTGTTAATTGTTCAATACGGAAAGAATAAAGGTTTGGAAGCAACTGATGCAGAAATATAAATTTCAATATAAAAAGTGCCACATTTTATCAAATAAATATGCACAATATTTGTCGATGTTTTACGGAGGACGAATAGTGTAAATTATCATTTCCCATCTTCTCCGTAATAGCTTTGCAAACGATACGATTTACCTTTAATAGTTACAACCGTGGCATGGTGAAACAGTCTGTCAATTATTGCG
>CALXWJ010000058.1 GCA_944392335.1 uncultured Clostridia bacterium | reverse complement strand
ACTGATGCCACTCTCCAGCAGCTTTCAGACCATCTTTGCTTCTTCCCATTTCCGCATATGCGGCAAAAAATTCACTATTATCGTAAATATTTCTCATTGATAATTACCTCCACAACTTCCGATTTGTCTTTTTATTTATTATACTATAATGGCTACAATTTGTCCATTGACGTATTAACCGAATTTTCTAAGGTCCAATTTCACATAATGCACTCCGCTTTTGATGCTGTGGTCGGAACTTTCTATCAGATAATTCACATCATCAACTGTAATCAATGCTCCCGCACGAGTGTAGCTGTTTACTGCCTCGATAATTTCAATTGAAAAACTTTCCTTGACCTTACTCAGTTCCGACAGCTTGTTCTTTGCGCAAGCTTTGGCATCTCCGTCTTTTTCATCGATTTTAATTACCTCTTGCAATACTCCGTATTTATATATGCTGTCTGTATCCTTTTCCACAGCTTTGACAGTGTAGACCTTATCGGATTCGGTTATTACCTTAACGCTGTTTTTCATATCTTCGATAGAAAGTGTGTGTGATACATTACCTTTAAGCGTTGGTGAGTAAATAAGGTGTGTATTTGGTGTAATACGAAACTCCGGATAAGCATATATCGCACCGTATTTATATATCCGTATGCCGTTCGGCGTCATATCGAAATTGTAACCGCCACCGCATTTTTCAAGAATGTCCGATAAAATATCCGATATGCACTTGTCAATATATATCTGCGTTATACTTGTATTCAGTTCCGGCACTGAATCAATCGGAATATTGAAGTCGGAACACAGGCGGATAACCGCTTTCTTTGCGTTCATATTGTTAAACTGATATGTTTCCTTTGATTTATTCAAATACCAACTGAAGTCGGTTACAGTATATTTATTTTTGAATTTATCTCCGTCATCGACCGCAATTACAATACCTCGGAAAATCTCAATATTAGTACAAAGGTTTACAATATCGCCAAGCTGAGGAGTATAGGTGTTTACATAGTGCGTGTCTGACTTTGCCACTTCAAAACTCATCTTTGTTGCAAGCTCATCAATGGAGTTTTGCCACGATAGACCTCCGACATAAGCAGTAATATCATTACCGCCGACAATCAGTTTACATGTTTCATTTGTACCCATCAGATTAACTTCACCTCCGACAGCGTTATTGAATATTTCATATCACCGTCTTTGCCGATTGTGTATGTAAAATCATCAATTGTTACCGCCATATTTATAGGTGTATCGGTTATGATAAGACGAATGGGCAGTTTCTTTTCATACCATGTGTCTATGGTGTACAGATAACCAAATGCCGTATTGCTGCGGTCACGCAGAAATGGATAATCACGGCACGGAAAAAAGCTTGACCACGATATAGTTTTTAGTGCCGATGTTCCGATAAGCTTAAGCTGACCTTGTGATACAGTGTCAAACACTTCATTGTTTCTGCCTTTTAAAACTGTGAACTCCGGTGGGAGAACGGGCAGACGCAGAACCTCTGCTCTGTTATTTACGCTTAAATAAATATCCATCTGCCGTCCTCCTTACATATTATCAAGTGCTAACTTTAGCTTTGGCACAAGCTCGTCCACGATTTCATCGGCGCTTTTTCCGTCTGCATAAATATTGATATAGAATTTATTCTCGCTCCGTCTTGATTTATCAATCGGTGACACCTTTGCACCGCTCGGAAGTGACAGCATTTCAGGACCTTTTTCACCTACAATAACAGTACCGGCAGTTCGTATCATACCACCGTTTGCAAGCATCGGAATCTGCGGTGCTGTAAAGGTAGGGATTGCCGGTATGCCGACTGCACCCGTCACATTATTGATGCCGTTTATTAGACCGTTTACACCGCTGACAGCACCTCGTATCATCGAGTTAATTGCCGAAATAATGCTGTTGATTGCACCTTTTATTGCACCAACAATACCGTTCCAAACGTTCTTTATTGCATTGCCAATTCCGGTAAATACGGAAACAGCTGCAGAGGATATGGTGTTCCATGCACCGCTCAAGAAACCGGTGATACTGTTCCATACACCGACCGCTGTGTCCTTAATACTCGTCCACAAACCACTAAAGAATGAGCCTATACTCGTTCCGACAGAAACAAAGAAATCTCCCACAGCTTGAAAAGCCTGTTTGCACCACGCACATATGCTGTCCCAGTTCATCCACATTGCAACACCGATTGCAATTAACGCTCCGATTGCTACAATGATAATGCCGATAGGGTTTGCTGAAAGAGCAACATTTAATGCCCATTGTGCTGCGGTGCATACTCCTTGACAGATAGCCCATGCATTTTGAACAAGGTTTATTGCAAGAACTGCGCCCTTGTAAACAAGAATTGCACCGGCAATTCCGGCAATGACGGGAGCAATCAAACTCCAGTTGTTTACAAAGAAGTTGTAGACGGCCATCGCTCCGGATACAACACCGGAAAGAGCATTTACCACAAGCGGAAGTCCTGTGTCCTTTACCCAATTTAATGCCGGCTTACAGAATTTAAATGCATTAAACAATGCGTCTTTTACATCGCCGAGAACGGAAGTTATACTTCCGAACGAACCACTGTTTTGTTCAACTGCTGATTTGATATTGTTAAATGCAGACACACCATAATTCCATACTGCTTGAAAAGCTGTAGAAAGTGGCGGCAGCACATTGTCCTTAATCCATACAAGAGGAACAGAGGCAGAGTCAATGGCAGATACCACAATGTTCTGAATGGTTGGCATTACGCTTGCCACATATCCGAAGAATGCAGTTACAACGGGATAAAGTTTACCTCCGATAACCTCCTGCATATCACCCCATGCATTTTTTATCTGAACGATTTTACCTTCCGGGGTGTTTGCCATAGCCTCGGCAAGCCCACCGAAGTTTTGTCCGAGAACTTCAACAAGCATTGCGGCTCTTTGAGCCTCTGTGCCGTTTTGGAGCATTTTCTTTTGGGTATCGTTAAGGGTTACTCCGTAACGTGTAAGTGCGCCGACATTGCCTGTCATAACCTTACCTACAAGGTTTGCCATCGACTGCATCTGATCTCCCGACACAGACACACCGTACTGTGATACCGCCAAGTCTTGCAGTGACGGAAGAAGGGTTTTAATGGTACTGCTCTGTAATTGGAATGTTGCAAGCTGCGATGCACCTTGAATGGTAGCCTCATCACCAACAGTTGTTACACCCTGGAGTTCACTTGCATACTTTTTGACAGCATCCACATTTTCAAGTGTAGTGCCTTTGACATTCATCATCAGCTGTTCAAGGCGTGCCTCGGCTTTAACCTGTGTGTCACAGGCAGTTATACATTCCTTTCCGAACTGAATAATCTGTCTGAACCCGGCATATGCCGCAACAACACCGGTGACCTTTTTTGCAAGAGATGCAAGTGAAGTACCGGTGCTTTTGCTCTGTGAACCCATTTTCTTAAGACTGCCCGTTGCATTGGCGGTATGGTTTTTTAAGTCCTTTGTTCCTGTTATAGCTTTCTTTATTCCGACGGTAAAATTATTATCCTTGATAGATAAGGTTGCACCGATATTCTTCTTAGCCACGTCACATCAACCTCCATTCAACCGTTTTGGAGCAAGCTCCGAAACTTGTTCATTACGGTGATGTTCCTTTTTCCCAAAAAATCTATAATTTTTTGGGATGCCCTATTAGTCACCACTCGTCAATGCCTTGTATTTTTCGTATTCATCTTCCATATAAACCTCATAGCTTGCTTTATAGAATAACTTATCTGTAAGCGGAAGGTTTATTATTTTATCCGGAGTAATACCACGATTAAGGAAGTGACAGAGCATGGCAAGCTCTCCGTCACTTCGAATTAGTTTTTTATATCGTCAACCGCCTTTACTCCGTCAATGTATCCGGCAAGCTTTAAGCATTCAACTGCAATCTGTGGAATTTCACCCGGTTCAAAGATTTTCTCGACAATCTCCATAGGCTCAACACAGCCATATGCATCTCTTAACTCCTTTGACTTAAGGCACGGCTCTGTAACGCAGGAATATACCATATACGCATCACCGTTTTCCATGTCCTGTGCCTCACGTGCCATTGCCGCTGTCGGACTCTCTATGATGATAGTTCCATCAAGTGACTTAATGTATAAGGTTTCTGTCTTAGGCTTTTTCTTGCTTTCAAGCATCTGCTCTTTTCTGCGGATAAGCTCCTCAAGCGTTATTTTTGTAGTTTTATTCATAGTATAATCCTTTCTTTTTTGCAAACAAAAAAGCCGCAGAATTTGCGACTTTTATAGTTTATATTTAAGGAAACGCTGATTAGATAACGCCTGACGGCTTTGCACGCATTAAGCTTGCATATTTCCCGTCATTTTGCACTAAAATTTCTTGACATACGCAAGTATGCCTTCGAAATTTTATCGCATCTGACAAAAAATCTGACTGCGCTTTCCGCGCACAATATTTAATCAGCCTTTCCTTAAATTTTACTGTTAAAATATTCTTCGGTAACACCAAGCTGTTTCCTTAAAATTTCTTTCCATAAAAAACCTTTGATTTCACCGCTGCCCCGTGACACCTTCGTGAATCGCAAGTTTCCATTCTCATCAATTTTTCTATAAAAATAGTGGTCAGTGTTTTTATAAAGCTCCCAGCCGTCACGCTCACAAAATCGTTTCAAATCTTTCCATCTTGGCATTTTATACATTCTCCAATCTTTTTAGGATCATCCAAGATAATAGCTTTAAACACATACGGAATTTCCTTTTTTCTGTTTGGAGCAACAGACCATACGTTAAACTCATTGTAAAAATCAACCGCATATTCAAGTATGGACTTTGACAGAAGAGAGAGTGCCTCTTTTTCATCAGTGCCGCTTTCAACTAAATCAAGCTCATTGAGAGAAAGCGTAACGCTTCCGTCTTCTTCAATGTATTTATTAGCTGAAAATGAATATCCAATCAGCAATTCATTTATAAATTCCATATTGGAGAGCATCATATAATCACGAGTTTTCTTAATGAATTTAGGTTTTTCTCTAATGACACTTTCAGAAACCTCACTCCAATTTTTTCTTACATCTGTTGCATTTATAGTTAACATATCTATCAACTCCTCTACGCCTCCTATTATATCACATAGTGTACACTTTGTCAACAGTGTACACTATATTTATATGCAGCAGTAAGAAAAATATACGCTGTTATCTGACTTTTACTAAATCCGGGAAATAGTAATCGGTAAATCCTCCTCTATATTCCTCGTCAATCATTTTTGTGTTCTCGAATTTCTGCAGTGTCAGTTCATTAAACCAAGCATTCTCAATTACAAGCCGTTCACTGCCGTATGCGTCCGGGTCATCAATTTTTGAAATAATCTGTATACGCACATCTTGACCTTTCTTTATTTTCTCCGACAACAGCTGTGCGCCACGTGAGAATACCTTCTTGACCTTCATGCTCCATTCGCCGGTAAGACCGGTCATTTTGGAGTCCTTTGCCATCTGCATGACGAAATCGACATCCTCACGCTCAATTTTAAGTTTTGCCTCATATGAATCGGTTTCATAGACAGGTTCACCGTCAAAATATACCATGCCCCATTTACCGTTCATAACTCTCGGCGCTGTGGGTTTTACTGCCATAAAAATTCACCCCTTTACTCGATGTAGATATTGAAATTCAAATCCTCGATTGCATCTTGAATTTGAATGTTTGCCCTTACAAATACATTTGTGCCGGTGTTTGCCGTTTTTACCTTTTCATCATCCCATGATGAAACATCTCTTGTTTTAGAGAGCCACTCACGGGCTGCGTCAATGTCTATTTCAGCCTTGTTGTCAAACTTATCGTAGAGAACACCGCGGTTTGCCAGGTCTTTGAAATACTTATTGACCGCAGCTATAAATACGATTTTGTTATCGTATGAGTTTTCAACCTTGCCGACAAACTCATCCTCAAAGGTTGCTCTGATATCATCACGAATCATATCGACAGCCTCAAGAATTTTGATTCTTGCAAAATCGGAGCCTTTGTCCTCAGTAAAGGTTGTAAGAGAATTTACTCCTCTTGCAATCTTTATCTTTGTAAAACAACTGTTTGTTGTTCGACTTTTAACAATCTAAGTATCCCGTATATTTCATATTTTCCTTAATCTTCCTCTATAGCAGCTTGTTGCGTGTTTATTCTGCGTATGATTTCAGGGTCAAATTTAAATTTGCGGTCATACGTCATAAGACCGTTTACCTCCTGCTCAACATCATATAATTGAGTACAACAAAATCCAATCATATACGGGTTATTAATAAGTGCCTCCGTAAGTCCCTTATAACGCTCAATAAATTCCTCTGTGGTTTTCGGGGCTTCACCATAGCCCCACCCCTCTGCTTTATCGGGTGCCCATCTGATACCGCCGTATTCACTGACAAAAACAGGATTCTTACCGTTATAACTCTGGCGGTAACTCCATTCCGGTTTGCGTTGGATTTGATCCTCTATAATGCCGTCGACAATTTTTTCATAGTAAGAAGCGAACCTTTCAGGATTCTGTTCGTAATCATGTACATCAAATATATCCGTTTGAACATGAAAATTGCCGCTGGTATCTATTACAGGTCTTGTAGGATCGACCGCTTTTGTTGCAAGATATACAAGCCGTATTAACTCATCATACTGTTGTCTGCCATCAAAATCCCATGTTTCATTGAAAGGACACCATCCGATAATTGATGGGTGACACATATCTCTGTCGAGTGCTTCAAGCCATTCGGGCAGAAAATACTGTATCTGTCCCATATCCGTTATATCCAGCCCCCAGTTAGCGTGTTCACCCCAAACTATGTATCCGAGTTTATCTGCCCAATAGAGAAATCTCGGTTCAAAAATTTTTTCGTGCAGCCTTGCTCCGTTAAATCCGAGCCGCATCGAACAGAGAATATCATTCTTGAGTGCCTCATCTGTGGGCGCTGTATAAATGCCGTCCGGATAGAAACCCTGGTCAAGCACCCATCTGCCGAATACCGGCTTGCCGTTTATCTTGAAGGCGCGTCCGTCAAGGCACACTGTCCTTAAGCCGAAATAACTCTGCACAAAATCAAGCATTGTGCCGTCTTTTTCAACCGTCAGCTCCAAATCGTAAAGTCTGCCTTCGCCGACCTCCCATAAATGTTTTTCGGAAAGAGGTACAGTGATTTCAATAAATCCCGAATAAACACCGCATTCATTGCTTCCGACCTCTTTGCCCTCCCACAAAGCCTTTGCCTTAACCGTACAGCCGAGAAAATCTCCTACAAGACAGCATTTTATATTTACCGATGGATTGTCAATATCCGATACGAAATTAACATTATCAATATAGCAACTGTTTACACCTTCAAGCCAAACCGTCTGCCATATTCCTGTTGTTCTTGTGTAGCTGCATCCACATGAATGAAGCTGCGGACATTGCTTGCCTGAAGGTTGGTTATGACCTCTTACGTTGTCATATGCGCATAATGTTATGTAATTATCGCTTTCTTTAAGATAATCGGTTATATCAAAGGTGAACGGGGTGTATCCTCCGCAGTGTTCACCGATTTTTGCCCCGTTTACAAAAACTACTGCTCGATAATCAACTGCACCAAAGTGCAGCAGTATTTTTTTGCCCTTCCATTCCTTTGGAATGTCAAGATTGCGCCTATACCACACACAATTTCTTTATCATTTTAGTAACCCCCGTTTCATTACAACATATCGCTCGCCAATGTATGAATATGTCAAGCTTTATTCCAATGTTTCAAAACCACAGAGCAGCATATCATACCGATAAAAGCAATCACTCCCCAAAGGCATAGCGTCACATTCCAGCCAAAGTTCTCTGAAACAGCTGCAACACCGTATGTGGATATTGCAGCGCCGACATATGTGCATGAATTTATCACTCCTGTTACAAGCGTAAATTTGCTGTATTTCTCAAATTTCACCGGTACCAGACAAATCAGCAGAAAGTTTACTGCGTGCGCACACGCCGATGTTAATGCAAGGAGCAGCACTGACAAGAACATATTGGTTCTAACTATCAGTAATGTTACAATTGATGCAAACGCCACAAAAAATGTTATACCCGCCAATTTCAACTCGTTTTTGCAAAGACGCGTTCGTATTGTTAATATCACATATGCCGAAAAAATGCTGAATATCGGTAATATCACAGTTGTCAAAATCGATATTTCATTATTAAGCGAAAATATATCGGACAAATATGCAGGCATCCACGCTGTAATTCCTTCACGCAGAACCCCCTGCATTACAACTGCAAGCATAATTATAAGAAGTCCGGACGATACAAACAGCTCCTTTGTTGACACGTTTTTTGATGTTTCACGCGTTTTGTTATCCACTTTAGAACATTTTAATACGCTGCCATATTTTTTCTTAATGTGCATAGAATAAAGCTGCCAGATTACAAGAAAAACGACAGCACATCCTCCCGAAAAGAAAAATACAAGTTTCCAACCCGAAATCACTATCGCCGCGGGCGATATAAGATACATCAAAAGCGTCGCTATATGACCACCAATAGTAACAAACAGACACGCTTTAGCATAATCCAGTTCAGACAGATAATGTGAAATTATCCTCATAAGCGGAGGATAAATCAAGGCCTGCGCAAGCCCATTGACTGCCCAAAATATTATCATTAGATATGGGCTCGGAAAAATCGGCAACAGGATATTCATCAATGCAGACATAGCAAGTCCTATGAAAATCAGATGAAACGGATCATACCTATCTCCCAGACAGCCGCTGATAATTTGCCCTAAACCATATGTAATAAAACTCGCTGTAAGAGGCAATGCCAATAAGCTCCGCAATATGTTCTCGGCGGACGATATTTCTACCAAAACGGTATTATAATTCACTCGCGTAATATAGCTTGTGAAATATACAGATGATGCAATAATGCACATCATGATAATATGTTTTTTTAATGTGATTTTAGTCATTTTAAACTTCCCGTTAAATTAATTGTTAATCCGTTTGATTGCACTAACATTATTTTTTATATGATATTTGCAATCTTGCATATTTCTCATATCAAAAGTCATTTTTAACCGTCACAACACCGGCTGCCGGCACCTCAAGCCTTGTCAGCCGGGTGCTTATTACACCATTTCCAATAATCTCACCTATGCAGTTATAAATAGTAAGATGATATTGCTTTCCTTCTGTTTCTAAATACAATCCGACCGTTCCTGTTCCGTTTACCAACACCGCGTTGTTAATATTTTCTTTGATATGCAGCATCTTTTCACCGTAAGCTGACGCAACCATACTATCATTTCTTTGAACGTATACCTGCGTATAATTCAACTCCGGGTGGCACGCATGAAATTCTCCTTTTACAATAGTTTCACGATTATCCTTCCACAACTTCAAATAAAATTGAAGCATTGCGTACTGCTCCTTTGGCAGTTTCTCTATTCGCATAGATACCTGCGGTACAGAAAATAAAATATTTATAAACTGTTCTGCTGCAATTTCCACACTGTCTTCGTAATTCCACATTAACATATCAGAGTGTACCGCCGTCAAGCCTGAAATTAAACGCAAATTAACCGTTCGTATTCGATTGGTCAGCGCGTCCATCGGGCAATCAGCAGCACGCAGCATATTTCCATATGTCATCATAATCGGACCAACATAATTTTGACGAAATTCAATAAGTATGTCAGACTTTATAGCCATCAAACGACTGTATATATCCTCCAGTAGTTTACATACAGCTTTGTCTAATGCTAATATATCCATATCGGAATTAGATCTCTGCGACTTATCACGAAGCGCAAAACTATCAATAAAATCCAGCTTTAGCCCGTCTAAATCCCATGCTTTAACACCCCTTTCATATATAGAAATCAGATATTCCCTCACCTGAGAGTATCGGGGGTCAAGCACACCGTATTCCTCATTGACATTATATAAAAGCTTATCGCAAAACATCTCCCATACCTCTGAATAAATGCCGACAAACGGTACACTGTACCACAGCATGACCTTCATCCCAATTTCATGTACTTGATCTACAAACGCACGCATATTGGGAATTTTACTCCGTGCCACTTTCCATGCACCGCAATAAGCATAACCGCGTCCGTTATCGTCCGTCTGCCAACCATCGTCTATTATAACCGTTTTCATTCCCAGCTTTGCCGCAGCACGCAGCTCTATAATCAAATCCGGAGAAAGTAGTTGATGATAAGAATACCATGTGGAATATACTGGTTCAAAAGCATATGTATTTATATTTAACGGATAATCCTTTTGCCAATGCATAGTAGATTCTCTTATAATTATTTCATAATCTCTTTTCCGCTCGTCTATTCGCACAATTGTTGCATATTCCGTTATCTCCTCTGTCGGCTCAGAAAACAAAACAAGTTCCCACTCAATATTTCCTGTTTCTTCCGACACTCCGGACCGTATCTTCATCGGCGTTTGAACATCTAATACAAACACCATAACAGCATTTGTGCCGTTTGCGGAAATATACTGCTGCATTGGCATACCAAAAGTAGAGCAAGATCTCGTTTCCGCTTTGTTCCAATTTGGTTTTATTTCATGCTCATACACCTCGATTGGATTCCACATCATATAGCTTCCATTTGATTTCGTAACCCACTTAATTTTTAACGGTTTCGGTATAATGGCCTTATCAAAAGAGTACTTGATTTCTATATCTGTAATACCATCGTCCACTGATATAACATCCAACTTCAAGCTGTCGTCAGATTTTGTTTGAATTTGTATACACATATTATTCCATTCTCCATTTTCATTATTGATTGCCCTATGCCAAATTGATTAATACACGTCAGATATTCCTCATTCCACAAATAATTCTTCCATGTGCGTTTTGGATACATATCATCCATCACATATTCTTTTTTTCATCTACAAATCCCATACTTCTTTTCTCCTATCTGATTATAAAAGTTCCAACCATTTTAATAACAGCTTGCTCCATTGCGCAATATGTTTCCATTCAACGTTGTCAGTCTTATCTGCCAGCCCCATTCCATGCTCTCCGTTAGGAAAGATATGCAATTCTGCATCTACATTGTTTTCAGATAAAGCCGTTGCATAAGCGATGCTGTTCAAAACCGATACGACTTTATCTCCAAAGGTATGCCATATAAAAGCAGGCGGAGTCTGCGATGTTACAAGCTTATCAGGTTCAAGCTTTTCGGCAAGCGCATTGTATTGTTCCTGCAACAGATTCTTTGCCGAATCAACATGACCGAACGGTAGAGTTAAATGTATAACCGGATAACATAAAATTTGTGCATTCGGCAAATAATCTTCCTCATCCAGATTGTCATACGGTTCGCAGGATAGCAGCTCCTTATATGTGGAAAGCAACGCTGCCAAATGACCTCCTGCCGATGAACCCATAACGGCTATTTTATTCTTATTTACACCCAAGCTACTGCTGTTTTTTCGCAAAAAACGAATAGCGCGGCGAGCATCTGCCAACTGACAGGGAAAATGCTCTAAAACCCTATAATCAACCACAAAAGAGTTGATTCCATTTTTATTAAAAAATTCCGCATACCCTTCCCCCTCATACGCGGATCGAAATTCATATCCGCCTCCCGGAAAAATCACGACTGTCCATTCCGACCGCACAATCTCCGGAATATAATGAGTAAGTACAGGGTTTTCCCTTTCGCTGTCAAAATCCCATAAACGATATACTTTTTTCAACCCCAAGGTCACCTCTCTAACTTATCGCAATCGCAAATTGCATTTATTATCTTTACCTCGTCTATATCTAAAATACATGGTCGTTCCAGCGTATCCTTATTCGGTCTGTGAAAAATCACTTTTAATTCGCCGTTTTTCGTCTGGAAAAGCATACCGTGACCGCAGTCATTTTCATAGAGCGGCTGCTCTAAATGCATCCAATTTCCATTAATTTTATCATTATCTGAATATGCAATTGCCTGACAATACCCATTTTTACTAAAACCTGACCACATACATATCAGCTTGTTATTTATACGATATAAGAAAGGTCCATCCGTCACATAATCATCATTATCAGTGTCATCAAATGCCCATTCTGCATCAGAAGCTTTCCAAAGCAGCTTTGGTTCGGATGCAGCTCTTCTTAAATCATCAGAAAGCCTGACTACGCACATTTCGCCATCTTTAATCTGCGTCCACTCGTGGCAAAAAATCATATATGGCACATCATTCTCAACATATAATGTACCATCAAGACAGGACCATTCTTCGGGCGTTACAGCACCTTTGGAATGCTCTTCAAATTTACCGTCAGGGGTTTTGGATACAAGTATTGCTGTTCCTCTGTGATTTTCTCTATCTTTAAATGATGCAAACATATAAAACATATCATGATAGAAATGAACCTCCGGAGCCCAGAACTGTTCTACACCCCAAAATTCATCATATTTCTCAAACACCGACACAGGTCTGCTCCAATTCACCAAATCATCACTTATGTATACATCAAAGCCTTCTTGTACTCCCACTCGTGAGCCATACATATAATATTTATCCTTATATAATAAGATAAAAGGATCTCTGATATTAATTTCTGAGAGATTCATTATTTTAATGCCTTTCCTAATTTATTTGTTTTTTTATTTCTTTTTTGTGGATATTACAATTTTTGTAATGTCTTAAATTAAATGTTTCAGGAAAATCATTTAATTTATTATCTGTTATTTCTATTTCTTTTACATTTTCAATATCTGCAATAACCGCGTCAGTAGAGGAAAAATCATTATTCCTTATTATAATTTTTCCATGATAATATTTTCCTGCCTCTGTTTTGTTCCGCGGCGTTGCATAAATAATCTCATTTCCCCAGTTTCGCTCTGCCCTAAGACATCTGTCAAAGATGTTATTTTCTATCACAAGCTCACCGATTCCTCCTGATTCATACCAATAATTACAATCGCTTTCCAGCTTAACCGCTGTACCGCAAATATGAAAGTAATTATTCCGTATTACCGTTTTCTTCTTTGAACCTATCAAAATTCCTCTTGCGCGGTTATTTTCAAAACGACAGTTTTCAATTATTACATCAGGATAAAAATCAACGCTGTCTGCAATGTCTCCAACTTTAATTGGATTGGTTGAACCATTTAGATACAGCTTTACGCATTGCGTATTAATTGCTTCTGTACGCACAACCTTGTAATTCATATACGGAATAAGACTATCCTTGTTTAATATGCTTATACTACACCCGTCTTGAAACAGTCCTATTCCTCTGCATTGGTCATTAACATATTTAACTATAATGTAGTCGTCTGTCTTTTCAATAATTTTTGTAAAAACACTGTGTATATTTATTCCATCATCAAATTGATGTCGGAAAGAACATTCTTTTACTTCAACATTGCCATAGCACCCTACCATATGGAGCGCATCTGCGTTTGCAGAAAAATATCTGCCCTCATACAGTTCCGTACCGCACTTATATACAACCACATTTTCACATTTTTGAAAATGATATGCAACGCCAAAGCAACTATACACACAGCAATTCTCAATTCTTATATCTTTACTGTCTGTAAACAAGACCGCGTTCGCATAACGCTCCGCCGCCACAAGTACAACAATGTTGTTCTTTTTTGGAATACGCGGCGGATGATATATACGAATTTTGCCATCCGGCAATTCCTCGTTTTTGAGTGTCAAAAAATCAGCTCCGAAACACTGTTCGCCGGAAACATGCTCTAAAGTATCCTTATCAAGCTCTTCACAGGTATAGACGTAATCGTATATGCCCTGCTCATTTTGGAGATACAGCAATCCTCCGTACATATAAAAATGCTCTTTTTCACCTGTTGTTACCAAATCCACATACTCCCTGCACGATTTGTCAACTATAAACGCTTTATGATTTGTTCTCTCTGTCAGCATTCTGCAATTTTTAATTTTGATATTTGTACAGTTCCGAACAATAAATGCATTCATCGCTCCATGAAACACTAATAGGCTGTCCGAGCACTCAATTTCAAAATTCTGCATATCCTCAATCAAAAAGGCAGTTCTTTTATATCCGTTATGCCCATGATTGGAAACGCAGCAATTCTCCGCTTCAGCCGCTTTGTCGGGATAAAAATGGTACTCACCTTTTTTCATAACAAGACGTTTTATATCATTCGTCCTGCAATATTTGATTGCTGACATAGCAATCTCAGAACAGTCGCCTTCCTGCGGATAAATTACGTATTTGTCCATTACATTTCCAACTCCATTCCGTCAAATGCAACGATAACTTTATACGGACGGTTCATATTTTCTGCTGCGGCCTGTAATTCACTATGCGTCATTCCTGTTGAGCCTATATGGGAAAGATATACCGCTGTATGATTATCAATTGCATTACAAGCGAATAATCTGTCCAGATTATTCATACACTGCGTCAAATCCATATGACCGCTTTCCTCTGAAATACCACATTCCGTCGGGAACGTACATTCCGTGATAATAGCGTCCAACCGTTTTCCTGCAAGCGCCGAAACGGTTTCCGGCAAAAAGCAGCCGGAGTCCAATCCGTAAAACAGAGCTTTACCATTGTTCTCTATCAAAAAATTAGCGCTGTTTTTTTCATACAGCGTTTCATGTCTGCCCTTTAGCGGTGTAACCAAAAAACTGTCTATATGATACCGTTCTCCATATTTCAGCGGCACAAAATCAACATTTTTAATAAATTCTTCACGCCCATCCGTCAGACGCGAATTCATATAAAAATCTTCAATAATGCCCATTGCCTCGTCGGTCATATAAACCTTCATCCTTAACAATGCAGCATTCTCCGAAACAAATCGTTCCCAGAAAAACGTATAATTAAAGTGGTCGTCATGAGTATGTGTAAACAAAATATGTTCAATATTTGCAAACGAAACTCCGCACATAACAGATTGTGCAAAATAATCCGCTCCCATATCAATAATAACTTTATCATTCAGCATAAATGACGAGCGTGTTCGTATTTCATTACCTTTTTTCTCGCGCGCATTCTGGCATACCCGGCAATTGCAGAAGGGATTTGGAATCCCCTCTGCCGCGCCTGTACCTAAAAACTTCATAGTCTTTTCTCCTAAACTTACTCTGCCGAATAAGGAATAAACCGTGCCTCGTCATAAGGCAGCAATTTATCGAGAGAATTCCAAATAAACAGCTTTGACGATGTTATTTGACTATCGGGAACATTAAATTCAATCTTTTGTTCCTTTTTTTCCTGCGCGCCAACCGTTAAATCCTGTATCTGGGTGTCAACCAGTCTATCATCGTTATAGAACGCCGCTATAACCACCATTCCAAGCGCCTCGCCTCCTGAGTTGTACGCAACAATATCTGCCGTAATCTTTGCTGTACCGGGCGCCAATTTTTCCGGAGTGATATTCACAATGTTTGCCGTTGTCTGAGCCTCTCCCGTACTGAACGAAACCGTTGACGCTTCCGTCAACGTCAAATCGCTTTCCGCCGCCTTCACTTCTTTGGCGACAGTTAAAACATAGCTTGTATTCTCCTCCAAAACCGATGTTAAATCAAGAATATATTTATTTCCGTCATTTCTGCCTGTAAATTCTACAGCTTCTCCACTCGCTTTTTTAAGAGAAATTACGTTTTCCGCGCTCTGTGTATCTACCGGCGCGGAGAATAAAAGCTCAATTGATGAAAGCAGCGGAGTAACATCTGTACAGCCCGTTACGTCTTTACCGGCAAGATCCTTCATTACCGCGCGTTTATATACCATATCCAGCTCTTCAACCTTGAAATTATCAATATAGAAGTCAGGATTTTTAAACTCATCGCCGCCGATATGGTCGCCAGCGCTCCATATGCAGTATTGGGTTTTGTTAGGCTGATCTCCGGCATAGCCCAGGTCTACCTCAAAGCCATCACCCATTGCTCTGCCTGTTTCCTTGTCTATCAGATTCATACGGATAAAACCGCTTTCATTATTTCCTCCGCTCTCGCTGAATTCAATTTCCGCCGTATACCATTTGCCTGCCCGTACTTTGCCTTTACCTACCGTATACTTTGGAATTCTGTTCTGTAAATCCGCTTCAAATGCATGATATAATCCGTTTTTAACATTAAACATGCTCATTCCGTTTGAATTACTATTATCTGTCGCGCTGTTGTTTTCTCCGTACATAAGCAGACTGCCGAGCTTTTCCTCATCAGTAATTTCATCGGACATAACATCATATGTAATCCTGTAGGTTTTATCCTTTGCTTTATCAGGCAAATTGAAATAGATATATGCACCTGACGGGAATTTAAGCATTCCGTTATCAATCGTTACTTTTGACGCAACGTTCCATATTGTGCTTTCATAAATCCCACTGTCAAAGCTTTCATCAACAAGCACTCTCGGCTCTGCTGTTATGGCAGGCTCTTTTAACTGCGTCAGTGTTACATCATCAATATAATAACACGCTCCCCCGTCTTGATTCCAAAATACTATCTCACTGCCAAATGCGCCGCTGTCACTCTTTTTGATTTCGTGGTATGTCTTTTTATACACTTCATTGCCTTCGGCGTCTAAAACTATATACCTCGCATATTCCTCACCGCTGTTCGCACTAAAAGCAAGCTTTACCGTATACCATACGTTCTTAGCAGATGTAAGATAACCCGAATTTTCGGCTACGTCATCAGGGTCTTTCACTCCTACGGCAATATTTTTACCGGCATAATAACGCCCAAAATTCATATTTGAAGAATAATCGTATACAGTAAGGTTTCCGCTGCAAGCCTCATTTGCCTTTACTTTGTAAGAAAACTCATAATATCCCGAATCCGCATTAATTTTAACCGCAGGCCATGCCCCGTTTGGTATTTGCAATACACCGTTCTGTGTTGTTTCTTCTGTTACAATTTTTGTTTCACCCTCAATACGAAGCCATCTATTGTCATAATCGAAATCGCTGTTAAACTCATATTTAAATACCTCGCCGTAAATCGGATTTTCCGTAATAACAACGTTTTTAATTTGAATTGTTGTATTTGTTTGATTCCATGGATTGATTACTGTTGATAAAAAACTGTCGTTGCATTCTGTATCCCATGCATCCCAGTTATCTCTCCATAAACCTTCTATTTTTTCCGACTCTGCATATACAGTTTCCCCGTTTTCATTCTTAATACTGTACTTCATATAACGCTCGCCGATTTTCTCGCTCCATTCGGTCTCAACCGTATACCATACATTAACCGCCTTTAAATTGTCGGTTTTTACATCGAACTTTGGCTTTACAGCGCCGCCTTCTTTGTAATATGCCCCTTCAAAACCCTGCCCGGGAAAATAACGTCCGAAGCTTGCAACAGCTTCGCCATACATTCCTACTGAACCGGTTACAGCCGCATCATCAGCAAGCGGCAGTGCTTTAACCTGATAGCTTAAAGTATGAATTGCGTTGGCATTGTATGATACCCCGGTTAATTCAATGTTCGGGTATCCTCCTCTGTCCACATTTAACGGTTCATCAACGTACCATGAACCGAGCGTCTTAACATCTGCCGGAGCGGCAGACACAGCAGATGTTCCCGCAAAAAACATTGTTTGCAGCAGCATTGCTATCGAAAGCGCAGTTGTAAGTATGCGCTTAATATAATTACTTTTCTTCATTTTTTACACTTCCTTTTTATATTAATGACTGCTGAACAATTATGAAACGCAGCCGCATGGCGGCTTACAAGCGTTTCAGAATTGTTTAGGTGCAAGGGTTTTGTGCATTTTTGCAAAAAACCTTGCACCGTGAATAAATATTTTGCCC
>CALXWJ010000057.1 GCA_944392335.1 uncultured Clostridia bacterium | reverse complement strand
GGTATAATTTTATCCATGAAATCTTGAGCTCCTTTCTCTGATTTTCAGGGAGGTATTCGGGTTTGTGATAAAACCATTATACCATAAGGAGTTCAAGGTCTCAACTTTCATTTAACTTAACAAAACGAAATACTAATCAGGGAGTGATTGTGTGTATTATAGTTTAATTATTATTGACGATGAGCTAAATCAGCTGAGACAACTAAAAAACATGCTCGACTGGAATTCTCTCGGATTTGAAGTTACAGGTCTATTTCATGATGCGTCTGACGCTATGGAATATCTGAGCAAAAACAAAGTGTCAGTAATTCTTTCCGATATCAAAATGCACGGACTTTCAGGAATTGATCTTGCAAAATATTGCTACTATCATTATCCTGACACTAAAATTATTTTTATGAGTGCTTTTAAGGATTTTGAATACGCACAGCAGGCATTGCAATATAGTGTTTTTTCATATATACTGAAGCCATTGACTACAGAACTAATTTCTTCAGAATTTGCAAAGCTTTATAATGTTCTTTCTCACTCCAAGGTAATTTCCAATGAAAATCATTGGAACGAAATTCCTGAAAAGGCTCATCAGCTTTTTTATGACTTTCTTACAAAACATTCAGATTTGTCTAAAACCTCTGAATTACTCAAATCATCTGGCATTAATATTAATCCAAACGATTGCCATGCCGCAATTCTTACGGCTAATATAATTGATTCACAAATGTATTTTACAAATTTGTGGTATCATGGAAAAGAAAGACTCATAACTGCTCTGTCGCGCATAATCAACACAGAAACTCCCATTTGTTACTGTGTATTAACAAATTTTGTTTACGATAATTTTGACATATTAATACTAACCAAACCAAATATTGATATGAAAGTATTTAAAAAATACATTTATGATTATGCTGAACAACTTCAGGAAACATTAATGGATATTCTGTCTATGTCTAACACAATAAATGTTACTTATATCGCAGAAAATGTTCAGCAAATAGAGGATTTTTCCACCGTAAAAAATATTTCTGTATCTGATGAAACTTTTGATGAAACTCTTAAGTATATACACGAGCACTATAACGAGGATTTAGCAATAGCAGAAATAGCATCAATATCAAATTTTAATCCTAAATATTTCAGCACTTTATTCAAAAAGAAAACAGGAATAACATTTGTTGATTATCTTACAAACATAAGAATTGAACAGGCAAAAAAACTATTAACTGAAACCGATTTAAAAGTATCAAACATTTCTACAATGGTTGGTTACAATTACAATTCTTATTTTTCTAAAATATTTAAAAACATGACCGGTCTGCTCCCAAATGAATACAGAGCAACACACAAAAAGAAATGAGAAAGGAAAATTTTAATGAAAGGTATAAGTTTATTCTCAGACAAATTTATTAATAATTATAAACGAAATAGCTTGTTTACCCAATATTTTCAACATTTCATCCTTGTTGTTTTAATTCCTGTTATTCTATTATGCTTGCTTACCTACACATTTTTCACAAAAACACTGAATCAGGAAATTACTGATAAAAGTGCACTGAAAGCCATGCAGGCAGCAGTTGCATACGATGATGCTTTTGAAAAAACAAACAATCTTTACTCTCAAATAAATGTCAGTAAGGATATCAACTACCTTTTTAGGCTCGAATCGCTTGATGATATTGGTCAATATATTCAGAACCCACTTGAAAACATCAAGAAATTAACTGATAATTATGTGAATACCGTTCAAGGTCTCAAAAGCATATATCTTTATAATCAAACAACAGATTATGTTTTTGCTTTCTATGGTAACACCGGAAATTACCTTAACAATTTTTCTGATAAAACCTGGTACGAAAAATACATTGAAAATAACAAAGAAAACTACATAAGTTTTACATCAGATGAAAACAATATTATTTTTTGTTACAACATACAAAAATCATCACAACACCAAGGTATACTTACGATTGTTATTGACAGCAGTGTAATCAATAACACATATATTGACCATGAAGAAAATGACTCAATATATTTTTCATTTGAAAAAGACATTTCAGCCTCGCAACCGACACAGATAACCAAAGTGTCAGGTGCTATGCATGAGGTCTCAGTTTCTTTATCTAATTATCCTGCAATTCTTCATTTCAGAACAGCAGCTAAAAGCTTAAAAAAAGCTCAAAGATTATACTATTTTGCATACTTACCTTTGATTATTTTAGCTATACTCTTCTCTTTGCTGCTTGCTTATTTATACTCCAAAAAACAATACAACTCAATTATTAAGCTTATTTCAGCAATAGAAGAGCCTGCAATATTCAAAGACGAAAAAAATGCAAGTGAAATATCATACCTTATCACAGCATCGCAATCATTACACACAAGAATTAGCGACCTTGAGGACGTATTAGCAAAAAAAATTGCAAATCTTCAGAAAGCTCAGTCACTTGCCCTGCAAAACCAAATTACACCGCATTTTATAATAAATACTTTAAATCTCATAAACACTTCAATAATAAACGAAGTCGGACATGACACTGAAGCTGTAAAGCTTACACACTTGTTATCAAAAATCATATCCACTTCAACGGATAATACTGAATATATCATCCCCTTTACCGATGAGCTTGACGCTATAAAGAATTATGTACACTTAATGCTTATCAAATATGACTTTGATTTTGATGTATCTTGGAATGTTTCAAGTGAAGTATATCAACTTTACACAATAAAGCATATTATACAGCCAATACTCGAAAACGCAATTGAACATGGAATAAAACCTTTATTTAACACAAAGTCTTGTACTATAAATATTAATGTTTATATTGAAAACAAGAATAACTTCATAATTGAAATAAGCAATAATGGTGTTCCGATATCTCCTGAAAAACTCACAGAGATTGAAAACAGTTTGATAAACGATGATATATATACAAAATGCAATATAGGATTAAGTAATGTAGCATACAGGTTACGACTTATCTGGGGAGACAAATATGGTGTTAAGATAAAATCAGATTCAGAAAAAACAACTGTTACCATATCACAACCAATTATAAGAAAGGAAGAAATATAATGAACTTAACTGATGTTATAAACAAAATGAGTTTAAGAAATAAAATTGAGCAGTTATCTCAATTTAGGCTGACTAGAGACGATTTTGAAGAAATGAAGGATAAATTGAAAAACGAATGTATTGGTTCATTTATTCTGGCAGATTCAGCTACTGCGGGAAATGCAGAATTAAAGCCACTTACACGTGAACAAATCAATGAAATTCAAAAAGTTGCTATGGAAAATCATGGTATTCCTCTTTTGTTTGGTCATGATGTTATTCATGGCCATAAAATCTGCATGCCTATTCCCCTTGCATTAAGTGCATCATTTAATCCGGAACTTGTAGAAAATAGTTATAAATATATAGCTGAAGAATGCAGGAATGACGGAATAAATTGGAGCTTTGCACCGATGCTGGACTTATGCCGTGACCCTCGTTGGGGACGCATTATTGAGTGTCCCGGAGAAGACCCATATCTCGGTGAAAAAATGGCTGAAGCTGTTGTTAAAGGTTTTCAGGGTGACGATGATAAAATAAACATTGCAGCTTGTGCAAAACACTTTGTTGGTTATGGTACTGCAGAAGGTGGCAGAGATTATCACAGAGGAGAAATTTCTGAATATACTTTGAGAAATTATTACCTGCGTGCTTTTGATAGTGCAGTAAAAAACGGTGTTGCAACCGTTATGAATTCTTTTAACGAAATAAATGGTATTCCGAATGTCTGCAACAAACACCTCTTAACCGATGTTCTTCGTGGCGAAATGGGCTTTGACGGTTTTGTTATAAGCGACTGGGCTGCAATTGAACAGCTTACCAATAACGGCATTGCTGAAGACAAACAAAAAGCAGCAGAACTATGCCTTGATGCCGGTATTGATATGGATATGGTTGATTGCTGTTATTATGATAATCTTGAAAAATCAGTTGAAGAAGGAAAAATTTCTATAAAAACAATAGATGAAGCTGTTATGAGAATTCTGTCTGTTAAAGAAAAAATGGGATTATTTGAAAATCCTTATTTTGAAACAGTCGAATATTCAAAAGAAAAACACAGACAAATTTCCAAAGAACTTGCGACAGAATCTATTGTTTTGTTGAAAAATAATAACAACACTCTTCCCCTTGATAAAAATCAAAAAATTTGTGTTATGGGGCAAATGGCTAACGACAAACGTGCCGTATTAGGCAGCTGGTCATTAGATTGTGATATTAATGAAACGGTAACTATATACGACGGTATAAAAAGCAGAGCAGAAAATACATTTTATTTTGATTGCTCAATCCCAAAAGACAGAACACTTGAAGATACATATGATACAGATGTGGTAATAGTTGTCATAGGTGAAAGTGATAAAATCACTGGCGAAGCAAATTCAATAGCATCAATCGAATTATCTGATGAACATAAACATCTGATAAAATGCGCTAAAAAGCTGAACAAAAAGGTGATAGGAATTTTATCTTTCGGCAGACCGAGAGCATTTGAAAGTGTAATAGATGATTTTGATGCACTGTTATATGCTTGGCATGGTGGTTCACAAATCGGAAATGCAATTGGTGATATATTATTCGGTGATTCTTGTCCGAGCGGCAAACTGCCTATAACTTTCCCTAGAATGACAGGACAAATTCCTATTTACTATAACTGTACAGCAACAGGAAAAGGAGTGGATGGATATTATAATAAAATTTTGTCACATCCAAACTATTGGGACACAGAAAGTTCACCTCTGTTCCCCTTCGGATTTGGTCTGTCATATACACAATTTGAATATGGTCAAATAAACGTACAACAATCAGTTATTTCGCTCGAGGAAATCAAGGAAGGAAAAACATTTGATTTAAGTATTAACATAAAAAATACAGGTGATTTTTCTGCAAAAGAGGTTGTTCAATGTTATATAAAGGATTGTCTTGCATCAATGGTCCGTCCTCAAAGAGAACTAAAACTTTTTGAAAAAGTAATGATACAAAAAGACAAAAGTCAAACTGTTACATTTAGAATCGGAGCTGAACAATTAGGATTTTACAATTCACAAGGTAAGTATATAATTGAAAAAGGTGATTTCAGAGTATATATCGGTTCTGATTGTCTGGCTAATAATTACGTAACTATTTCAATTAAATAATATATCATTTAATCACCATGAGGATAAAAAAATGAAAAGTATTGATAACATTGACAAGAATTTTCATGTAGATAATGAAATTAAAAAAGAAGATTTATCTTTTTACGATTCTACTGAACAGCCATTTAAAATTTATGGTCTATTAAAACCTACAGAGGGGGTGCGGACATATTCTTGGACTCCGAAAGGAGTAAAAATATATGTATACAAAAGAACAAAAGGAACGTGCATTAAAAGAATTTGAACGATTAGGATCAGTTCAGGCCGTAGTAACGCTATTGGGATATCCATCCCGAAATACATTGTATACTTGGTATAGAAACAAAATAGCCGGTGTTC
>CALXWJ010000056.1 GCA_944392335.1 uncultured Clostridia bacterium | reverse complement strand
GTTTGCAAAGCTATTACGGAGAAGATGGGAAATGATAATTTACACTATTCGTCCTCCGTAAAACACCGACAAATATTGTGCATATTTATTTGATAAAATGTGGCACTTTTTATATTGAAATTTATATTTCAACAAAGTGTTAAAAACACATCTACTTATATCTTCCCTCATATTTCTATATTTTTTATAAGATTATTTATTTTTATTAAATTTGTGCCTACGGCGTTAACATACACTCGAAACAAGTTTCTCGTGTATCTCACTTTCTTTTTACTGCGTAAAAATAAAGTGAATTGAATTGATACTGAATTAAATTTATAGAACAACAATGAAATTTATAGGATAAATAAAACGAAAAATCAATAAATGATTACTCGGATACAAAAACTATTATAAGAACTACAAATGAGTTGTATTATTGTGTGCCAGATTGTGAGTTGAAACATTGTGGCGTTATTGTATTTAACAGATTAATGTATTTCTTGAATTTTCTCATTAATTTCTGAGAAAATTTTACATTACATATTTTAGGTATATACAGATATACCTAAAGGTATTTTTTTTAGAAATTCCATAAATCTATGATAAAATTTTAAAGATAGAGGAAAATAAGTTGTTTTATTCAATTTATTAAATTCGGCTGTTATATATTCTATATTTGAGCCTGCTGTATTAAATGTAAATCGCTAAAAAATTGGCTTGTTATAAAAGATTAAATTGCTATAAAAGATTAAATTGCTATAAAAGATTGGCTTGCTATAAAAGATTGGCTTGCCAATTAAGGCATTTTACATTATCGCTATTTTTTTCACTTTATGATAATTATTTTCATGGCAATATTATGTTTACAGGAAATCGTAGGATATACAATGTTCTTAGAGATTTAATTCAAATGTTTTTACATATAAAAAATGATATTTAATGAAGTTTGGCAATAAAATACTTGATTTTTATAGAAGAAAATTAAATCTTTTTGGATAAAAAATTAATACTTTTCCGGTATTTATTAATGTTATTTATTTATCATTTGTATGTTTTTTATTAGTATTTATGAGGGTTTGCGTGTTTTTTACAAATAAATTAATACGATTAATAGCTCGATTAACGAATTTTGGAGTGTTTATATGAATTTTTGGAGCGTTTGTTGGAGCGTTTATTGGTTTGTATATAATATAATAGTTTGATATTTTTTTTTATATTTATTAAATAATGCAAGGATATAATGTGAAAAATTGAGGTTTTAAGCCATTTATGACAATATTATGTTTGATTGTGTTTGGGATATTTAGGGATATTTATTATGTGAGATATTTAAGGTTTTATAATATGGTTTATAATATAGGTGGTATTTTTATAAGGGTTATTTGGGTAATTTTTTGAATAAAGTTTAATGGCATTTTTATAGATATTTTGGGTTATTTTTTTGTTATACTTTTGTGATTTTGTGATATTTTTTTAGATATAAATGGAGGTAGAAATAGTAGATATTTTTTTAGGTTAGTATGTAAGTGAAACAGCCTCCGGAAAAACGGGAAAAATGGCTTGCCTATGCGGTTTTTGCTACCCCCCCGGATCAAGATAATTTTTCCCTTGATTAGCCTTGAAAACGGCTTAAAAACGTACATTTTTAAGGTATTGAAAAGTGAGATACTGTATAGTATTATAGGGGTGTACTTGAAGGTTAGCGGTATAACATAAACCGATCCAAAACGGCAAGTATCGAAAAATTAAATAGTGACGTCAAACGTCGCAAATATCCAAAAAGGACTTTTAATTTTTACGTTGTACCTTTACAATTTAATAAACAGACTGTATATCATGTTTATTAATAATTGATATTTTTGGTATTTACTGTACATTAATTACATGTACAGTTTATATAAATATCAATTTTATTAATGAAAGGATGTATTTATTATGGCAAAAAAATCAATCACATTCAAAAACATGAACAAAGAGGCGGTTAATAGCTTACAATTATTTGTAATTGCTACAACACAACAAGTCAAAGAAAATGCACGGCATAAAAAAGTTGTTGATCCAATAAAACAAAAGATCAATAGCAAATTACAAAGCCGTCAAGAGGCAATTGATAATGGAATGTCTTATAATTCAGCTATTGAAAAGTTTGATACTTTTGAGGAAACGCAAGAATTAAGAAAATTAAATTATAAACATTCCGAAATAATGAAGGCTTTAAACGAAACAATTAAGAAAAGCTATGAATTTTTACCTGAAAATCTTTATGACTCTTATATTGTAAAGATTGAACAGTCAAAAAATGGCTTGTTTTTAACCGCAATTTCTCAATTTTTAGAGAACATAGGCATTGAAAACACTACACAAGCAGGTGTCCGTAATTTAGCTACTCAAATTAGTGACAAAATAGGGGTAAAAGTATCATCTTTGTCTACAATTCAAAAAAAGGGTACATTTACATCAAGATTAACTACCCAACAGTTTAATAAGTTGTTTATATCTGTTTATATTGACATTTTGTCAAATGCCAATATACAAGGCTTTACACAAGACGAAATTATTAAACTATGTAACGAAGATTCAAAGACTGAAAAAACCGCTTAATGTTCATGAAAAAGTATAAAAAGCACTCAAAAAATGGGTGCTTTTTGTATTGCAAAAAATATCTATGTATTACTTCATAAAAACATGATAAAAGGTATATTATATATACGCAACACGTAGCAACACACGCAATAAATGCAATGTATGTATAATATACCTTTGTTTGCATGCAAATTTTTAAACAATGTATGCATAATCAATTATCAATGAAATATCAATTATTAATAGGCGTGATATACGATCTGTTTACGGTAGCTTTTAAATACTATAGCAATATAGAGTTAGGGTATTTCAGATTATACTCAAAAGTGAGGCGGTAGCGGAACAGTCCCCGAACATAAGACCTTTTTAATCTGATATAGCATGCAATATAAGTGTATGCAGTATTCTGTAAATAACGGCGTGGAATACTACAAGTATATTATAAGCAATAACATTAAATAACACTATAGGTATACTATTTTGCAATGTACAATTTTGTAACAACACTATAAGTATACCTTTTTTTATGTGTAGTTTTATAAATCATATAACTTTAAAGTATTGATAAATCTTGTAGTATTGACGTGACAACACGTGTGTTATATAACCGTATATCTTGCAGTCGGTTAGTACTAAGCAGCGGGTGCGACTCCTGAAAGAGACTTGTAAGAGTTGGAGCAAGTATAGATAATATACTCTTGACTGTATAGGGTTTAGTCACCTTTATTAACACTAATATTATACACTACAAATAGGATAAAAATAATAAAAAATAATATGTAACAAATAACACTTAACAATAAACAACACTACTGTTATATCATAAAGTAGGAGGAAATACATATGACAAAATTTGAACAAATAGGCGTAAATATGCAATATGAAGCAACAAATAAAAATGAAGCTATAAATAAATTCTCACGGAGTTGTGAATGTTGTTGTAATAAAGGGTTACACATTAACTGCAATAGGTGTGCCATAGATACTGTGCATAAATTAGTAATAGCATCTTTTGAAACAATAACTAATACTGTAGACAAAACAAAGGGGGTAAAATCATGCCTTTGTAGAAGATAAAAATTAAAGAATTAGCAGACGATTTTTGTATATCTCAAGTCAAAATAAATAGGATGATAAAGACTGTAGAAAACACATATTCAAACTCAACCATACCTTTATATTATAAGGGCAATAAATCAAAATATTTATATGATATATGTCATAGAAAAATGATGACATTTATCTAAAATTACACAAATCATAGGGAAAAAAGTAATAGAAAGAGGGGTATATTATGCTAAACAATATTAAAAAGCAATATGTAAAAAACTATGTGGTTATAGATAATGGTATTAAAGTCAAGATAACACCTATCTCAAATTATGAAAAACAACATTCAGATAATAGGGGATATATGCCATTTAAAGGTACATTTGAAGAGGCAATAAAATACGTAGAAAAATATTTATAATAACCATGGTGTGAGTTTTTTATGAAAAACTCTGATGTTTGTTTTGAAGATGTGTTTGATTATGATGTTGAGTTTTATTGATAAAAAAAGAAAGGAAATGATATTATGAAAAAAATTATTAATCCGTGTATTTGTGGGTGTTTTAGATATTTAGACAAAACACTTCAGGCAAATGCATTTGTAAAGATAGAATTTGAAAATGGAAAATTATCAATTTCAGGTGTTATAGGTCCAAAAACAAACGGAGATTGTTGGGGTAGCTGTGGGCAGTGTACAGACGAAATAAGACAGGGAACGCCAAAAGAAAATTGGTCTAAAGAAATGTTAAATAAGCTATGTGATATATGGGATGAGTGGCATTTAAATGATATGCGACCATATTGTAAACATCAAAAAGAGCTTGGCTGGGATAAAAAAGCAAATAAAAAAGTTACGCTGTATCATTACACATTAACCGCAAAAGCATTAAAAGAGAAAAATGATGTTGAAAAATTAGCACTTGAAATGGCGAAACAAGGAAAGACGTTCACGCCTACCAGAGAACAAATAATTGCTTTAAATCGTGAATATTTTAAAACTTCTTGGAAGGAAATTGATGATGAAAATTATCAACCTAAAAAATCTTTATATAACGGAGATGGGGGATCAACAGAAATAAAAACTCTTGGATGGTTAAGAGAATCGGATCATCCTGATGGTATTTTATCAAAAGAATGTCCTGTATGTGGATATAAATACGGAAGTGCTTGGATAAAAGAAGATGTACCAAAGGAAGTTATTGATTGGTTGTTTGCATTGCCAGACACAAAGGTAAAACCGGCTTGGATATAAGAAAGGGAAACTAACATGCCATATTTATATGAAAATTTTGATAAACATGATAATAATGCAGTTACAGCAATTCATTCGGAAGATAATATGCTAACAACATGGACATATCAAGACCTAATGGATATTGCAATAGCCAATTGTAAAAAACCAATAACAGGAACAGACCTTAAAAGGGAATTGCAAAAACAACTTGATATGGTTATTGAAGATATGTGGGAAGGTTATGAATTATGTAAAGAAAATATGCTAAAAGAAATTAATAAGGAGTGAACGAAAATGTTAGAAAACAATGTTGAACAATTAAGAAACCATATAAAAGAAATTATAAAAGAAGAATATAGCTATCAAATTAAAGATCATGATTCAGAAAACGAAATTGGAATTGAAATATATTGTGATTATAATGATAGGCTGTCAAATGAAACCATAAAAGAAATTATGCAATCAAGCGATCCACGAACTGTATTTGAAGATATATTATATGAATGGGGTGTTGATTATGGATTTGATTATGGTTATGACCAATTAACATCAATTCTATTAGGTAAACTTTCAGAAAAAGAAAAAGAGATATACTATGATAATGAAACTGAAATGGTAGATTTTATAAGAGAAACATTTTATTTCTATTATCCCGAAGAGCATTTCAATGAGTCTGTTAAAGTAAACATAATACTTGATACCGGAAATATGAATTATGACTTTACCTGTGATAATGTGTTAAATTGGTATGGCAGAAATTCAGAAGGAAAATTTGATGAAAACTCATCAATATTATGGTTGGCAAAACAGCAGGGAAAAGCGGAACTATTACAAAAATGCTGTAAAGAATCAATAGAAAAATACAACAATAATGAACAAAAATATAGAGAAGAAACAGATTGTGAAGATAAATTTGTTGTATCAACTATGCATGAATTGACAAACTTAACATCACACATGGGGACATTGACATTTCTTGTTAAAATGGATCTGTTTGATTTATTTAAACTAAAAGAAGCTATGCAAGCTGAAAAAGATTTAAATAATTTTTATTGTCTCGAAAAACGCAAAGGAACAGGATATATAGTGCTTGACAAGAAAACAGACTGTGGATTGTTTGACTCGTGGAATGGTACCGGTTCTTTATTGGAAATGGAATGTGAAAACGACATTGTAATTCCTATAAAATGTATATATGATGCCGTTGTAGATGGTACAAGATTGTATGGTTATGATGTAAATGAAGTATATGAACTGGTTGATAGTTGTTGGAAAGAATCATTAAAGGAAATAAACTCAATAAAAATATGATAGTGAAAGGAGAAATGAATATGTCAGTTAAAACACATAAAAATAAATCTGGTATTGATTGTAGATGGGCGATAGCTCTTTTATTTAATGAGGGAATTAGGTATGTTACAAAACTTGATAACAAATTAAAAACATTTTATTATGAAAGTGATACAGAAGCTATGTTTTTTAACTCAAAACAAGAGGCTGATGATTTAATTTTTGGAATGTTGGTAAATGGTTATCCTGCTGTAGTAATGGAAGTTGCTGATGGTCTTATTCTTAAAAATCCGGAAAAAAGAGAGCGTGAAAACAAAAGAGTTGTTGAATATGAGAGCTAAAACATATGCAAAAAGAGAATTTGAAGCTTTACTTAAATTAAATGGATATACATATGAAAGGTGTAAAGGAAGTCACTTTATATATAAAAGAGGGCAGGAAATAATTTCCATCCCTAAAAACTTAAATAAAATGATAGCAAGGCGACTAATAAAGGAAAAAGGTTTAATGGAAAGACAATAACAAAATAAAAACAATTAACTAAAAAGGAGAAATGAATTATGAAAACAGAAATCAGAGAAAGAAAAATTATAGAAAAACAAACTATTTATATTGCAAATGACGGAACAGAATTTAAAACGCAAGAAGATTGTAAAAAGTATGAAGAAAGCTGGACATGCACATTAAAAGTAAGTTTCAACAGAATACCACATACTAAAATGAACACGGAGAATTATTTGTATGGATGGGGTGGATATTGTAATGATTATATTTATTTGATAAAACCACGTAATTTAGATGATATACGTATTTTAAATACATATTTCAATATATGTGAACAAGATAGATTTACTCAAGATGATATTGGAAAAGAATGTGTCGTTGAGGTTTATGATGATGGGAGTAACCGCCGTTATAAAAAAGGAATCGAAACACCAATCAACGACATAATGAAATCTATTGCAATAATGCGTGAAGAACTTGACAATTTTGGCAAAGAGAAAGTTGAAAGCAAAACAGAAAGTGAGAATACATTATGATTAAAATAGTATTCAAATATGCAGATGCATGGTCAAATTGGGAATGGAGAAAACAAACTTGTATTGTAGATAGCATAGAAGAATGTAAAAGAATATATGGTCTTGGGAAAGATTGTGATTACAGAATTATATCTATTGAGGAGGTAAATTTAAAATGACATATAAAGAGATGTTTGAACATGGATATAGTTGGTTTGGTATGATGCCACTATCCACGGATGAAGCAAGGCAGTTGTTTAATAAAGGAACTGATACTGTTTATAGATTATATGAAGATGATACAGAAGGTGAGGTTGAAGATATAAAGGACATTGTTTGGTGGGGTGTTTATGGAGTCGAAGATATAAAACGCTGCAATATTCTTGATGTATATCAATTAAATATTATATCTACATATCATGACGACAACTTTAACAGAGATGAGTTATATTTTCAATATGAAATTATAAGCGAAAACAATAAGGAAATTATTACTGGTTGGGATAGTATTGAGTATCAAGTTTGGGCTGATAGTGATGAAGAGGTACAAGAACTGTTATGTAAAAATCATATTGTAGAAAATTTTTATAGCATTATAACAAAACTAAATTATGAAGATCTATCAGATGTAATAAAAAGAATATATGATTGTGCGTTACAAAGTGAAACTGCTATGTGTTGTATAACAAATGAAGAATGGGACGAGGAATTTAATGATGAAGATTATGAAATGTTAGTAAGTGATATTATGAAATATGGACTAATGGAAATTGATTTAAGAAGTAATTATAGAGTAATTACAGACTTTGATTTAGTATGCAGAATCAATATAAAGCAAAGGAGAGAACCCCATAATGCGTAAAAAAGATATTATAAACATGGAAAGCATTGCATATTACAGTGGCTTTTCAGGGCTGGAAATTAAACATATAAAGTATGGAATTGACGATTATATATATTGTGTGTCAGGGGGTTGGGGGTGCGGACATATTCTTGGACTGTTTTATGTTATTAATCCAAGACTATGCCTGTACTCTACAGGGCTCATATACCCCAACGATTGCTTGATTCGTTTCGTATTATACCACTCGATATAGCTGTTAATTTCATTTATGAAATCGTCTATTGATACACCT
>CALXWJ010000055.1 GCA_944392335.1 uncultured Clostridia bacterium | reverse complement strand
GACTGTTTACTTAATTATTATACACCTTTTCTTCAAAAATGCCAAGGAAAAAGTTGATTTAATTCCACATTTTCTTTGACATTCCGGAATTTCATTTGTCACCGGAATTCATTTTGACATTCAACCTTTTTTTATTATTATAAATTATTTGTTAAGTGAAAGTATATTGTGCATTTAAAAAGGACTTGTCCCGTCATTCAATGAGGACAAGAGCGAAACAGGCGATTCGTGAATTGCCTCTACGTTGCTGCGCTGTAATCAGTGGGAGATTGTACTCTCACTGATTACAAATATGGAACCCGCCGCCGATTACGGCGGGGAACAACATGTGCGCAGTTATATTTAATAAAATTATACCATTTGAATTGCATCATTATTCGACTTTATTTGTCAAAATACAAAAAATATAATAAATGGAACAAAAAAAATTGTTAATTTTAAATAAAAATTTCTTGACAAACAAAATTATGTGTGTTAGAATATATTTATGCAGCTTGTTTGATTTATACGAAAAATTATGTGAGCAATTCAATAATGGCTTGTGCCGTTATTCAACGAGGAAAAGAGCACTGGCATAGATAGCGCTGTAATCAGTAGTAGATTATATTTTCACTGATTACAAGCATGGAACCTGATACCGATAACGGCGGGGACATTTTGTCCATAGTTATATTCTCATGTTATGATCTTGTATAATGCATCCTGTTGCTTAAATGAAAAAACTTATTTTGTGTTGTTAAAGCTCTGGCAAATCCGTTAAATTTTAATTGGATTGGTTTGATTAAAAAGAGGGGTTTATATGTTGACTGAAAGTGTTTTATGCAGATTATCCGATAACGACGTTATAAAATTGGCGCAAGAGGGTGATGAGTCAGCAATGGAGCATATAATAATCAGATATAATAAGTTTGTACATACATTAGCTGAAAAATATTATATGAACGGTTATGATTCGGAAGATATTGTTCAGGAGGCTATGATAGCACTTCATGGTGCTGCTGTGAATTTTAATCCGGATGAGGCGTCATTTAAAACTTTTGCAGCATTATGTATTACAAGACGGATTGTATCTGTTTTAAAATCAACAAAACGAAAAAAAAATATTCCGCAAAAATTTACTGTATCATTAGACGGTATGATGTGCGAAGACGGTCGGCTGTTGTTGGAAACTATCGGTGACACCAAGAAGGATAATCCCGAAAGCATTATAATAAGCAAAGAAAATCTTGCAGCGTACAATAAGAAAATACAGAAAAATTTAAGTAAGTTTGAATATGAAGTTTTGAATTATCATCTTAATGATATTCCTTATAAAGATATTGCAATATTATTGGGGAAAAATATAAAAGCTGTTGATAATGCTATTCAAAGAATCAAAAGAAAGTTATATTATATTTTAAATGATAATGATTGATTTTTGTTGTATGGAATTTGTTTTTTTATTTTACTACAAAACCTCTGTTCTTTAATAATGAATTTATGTAAAATAAAGCTATTTAAAATATTAAAGTGACAGAAAATATATTTTTATTAATCAAAGAGAGGAATTTAAAAATGTACGAAGACAAAACACTGATCTGTAAAGATTGCGGAAATGAATTTATTTTCACAGCCGGAGAACAAGAATTTTATGCGGAAAAAGGATTTCAAAATGAACCGTTACGTTGTAATGAATGCAGGATCGCGAAAAAAAACAGAATAAGACAATCAAAGGAAATGTATGAAATTGTTTGTGCCGATTGCGGTAAGGTAGATAAAGTTCCCTTTATGCCAAAAAATGACAAGCCTGTATATTGCAGCGAGTGTTATGAAAATCACAGATAATATAAAAAAGAATATTAAATTTAAAATAAGTGAGTTCGTTTTATACCGGACTCATTTTTTTAGGTATTTTATGAATTAATAACCAAGTTTTTTTATATAAAATAAATATTTATAGGCATAATCGTAGTGATATTTATCATTGACATAAATAATATTAAATGTTATAATGATGTAAAATTATGTATATTGCCGTAGAGCATTTACGGCGGAAATGGAGTTTAAAATGATTTTTGAGGATATGGACAGAATAGTATTTGCCGGTGATTCGGTTACCGATATGGGAAGTGAACAGCCGGTTGGTGAAGGGTTATTTGATAATGTCGGAAGAAGTTATGTGCGTGTTATTGAAAATATGCTTATAACATATTATCCGGAGCTCAGGATAAGAGTAACCAATTCCGGTATTTCAGGAAATACAAGCCGTGATTTGCTTGAACGTTATGACAGAGATGTTGTCAGTTTGGATCCTGACTGGGTATCAATATGTATCGGTATAAATGACGTATGGCGGCAGTTTGATAGCCCTGCTATTCCTGAGGCACAGGTTATGCCTGATGAATACGAAAAAAACGTTGAAAAAATGATTTTGGCGGTCAAAGATAATGTAAAAGGCATATTTATATTGACGCCGTATTATATGGAACCAAACAGAGAAGATATGATGCGGAAAAGAATGGACGAATATGTAAGCATATGTAAAAAGCTTGCAGATAAATATAATTGTATTTTTGTTGATTTTCAAAAAATGTATGAGGATTTTTGTAAAATACGTCATTCCTCTTGTATTGCATGGGACAGAGTTCATCCCAATCAAATAGGCGCTACATTAATGGCGAAAGAGTTTTTGGATAAATGCGGATTTGATTATAATAAAAAAATATAGTATTTTATACATAGAGAATCCTACCGAGCATAACACTGCCATACAGCGCTTTTGTCCTCGTTGATCAAAGGGACAAGCCCTTATTGAACAAGGCAAAATATTAATGGTATTAATATTGAAGATTAAAAGCTTTTAACGACGGTATATCATATCTTCAAAATACTGTCTTAAGAAGCTTTTTTTCTTATTTTATGAATAATATAAAATATTGCTGAAAAAATAAAAGTATAATAAATATACGAATGGAGACAATTTTGCTTTGGATTTTGCTTAAAAATAATTTTAAAAATCATAAAAAGTATTCTTAAAATAATCTTTGAAAGGAACTAATTATGCTGACAATAGAAGGAAAAAGTGTATTTGCGGGAATAGCGATCGGCAATATAAAATGTATAGATAAAACAAATCATAAGGTAAAAAGATATAAAATAGAAAATGTTGATAATGAAATAAACAGAGTGAAAAAAGCATGTAATCAGGCAAAAAAACAATTGGAAAAGCTTTATAATGAAGCGGTGGTCACGGTAGGAGAGGCAAATGCCGATATTTTTAATATCCATCAGATGATGATAGATGATTCCGATTATAGGGACTCTATAGAGAATATTATTAAGACCGAAATGGTAAACGGTGAATACGCATTGGCTGTTACCGGAGATAATTTTGCAAATATGTTTGCTTCCATGGATGATGAGTATATGAAGGAACGAGCAAATGATGTACGTGATATTACAAATAGAATTATCACTGTTCTTACAAAAGATACAAATATGAGCATCAATGAAGATAAAGCAATAATATTTGGAGAAGATTTATTACCGAGTCAGACAGTTCAATTTGATAAATCAAAAGTTTTAGCGTTTGTCACCATGAAAGGATCGGTCAATTCTCACACTGCAATACTCGCAAGAACAATGAATATACCCGCAATAGTAGGGACAGGTAAAATAAATGCTGAAATAGATGGAAAATATGCAATTGTTGACGGTTTCAGCGGAAAAGTTTATATAGATCCTGATGAGAGTACATTGATCAGAATGATGGAGTTAAAGAGTAAGGAAGAAGAAAATAAAAAACTTCTGCAAAAAATGAAAGGAAAAGAAAGTGTAACATTAGACGGAAAAAAAATAAATCTTTTTGCCAATATCGGAAGTCTTGCCGATGTGGGGGAGGTTTTGGCAAATGACGCAGATGGAATAGGCTTATTCAGAAGTGAATTTTTATACCTTGGAAAAAACACATATCCTACAGAAGAAGAACAGTTCTCTGTATACAAAACCGTTGCTCAAAATATGGCAGGGAAGAAGATAATAATCAGAACACTTGATATCGGTGCAGATAAACAAGCTTCATATTTTAATTTGGATAAGGAAGAAAATCCTGCTTTGGGATTTCGAGCCGTAAGATTGTGTCTTGAAAGACGTGATATATTTAAAACACAGCTCAGAGCAATTTTAAGAGCGTCTGCTTTCGGAAATGTTTCGCTGATGATCCCGATGATTGTTTCACTCGATGAGATCAAAAAGGTTAAAGAAATACTTGAAGAAGTAAAAAAAGAATTGGCGGAGAATACAATTTCATTTAATAAAAATATTGAATTTGGAATAATGATTGAAACTCCGGCTGCTGCTATAATGAGTGATGTATTTGCAAAAGAAGTTGATTTTTTCAGCATAGGAACAAATGATCTGATTCAATATATGCTTGCTTGCGACAGGCAAAATCCAAAGCTTGACTATTTATGCGACGAGGGAATGAATGCTGTATTGAGAATGATAAAAATAGTTTGTAAAAGTGCATCAAAAGCCGGAATTTGGGTTGGAATATGCGGAGAGCTTGCATCGGACAAAAATTTAACCGAATTTTTCTTAAAAGCGGGTATAGATGAACTCTCCGTATCCCCAACAAATATTTTATCTTTAAGAAAAAAAATAAGGGAAACGGATATTTATAAATTAAGTGACGATATTGTTTGTGATATATGAATAAAATAGCATTAAAAAAATAACTTAATAAAACAGATGGAGTTTGTGGAAGTTTTTTGTAATAGTAAAAAATGTGTCTTCTATGATAAAATAAAATCATAGGAGAACTTGAATTATGGCAAAAGGAAAGAAGCAAGTACACAGAGCAGAAAGATTTAAAGATATATGCAGCGCCGCAGATGAAAAAAGTGCATTAGAAAGAGCTACAGCAAAATAGACGCCGAAATACCCAATGCTATAAAACAATTGAAGGGTAATCGGGAGTTGATTTCTCCAATTTTCAAATTTTCGTCAAGTGTCGGGAAGCTACTATATACAACTAACGTTATTGAAAGCTTAAATTCAGCTTATCGTAAGCTTAACCGCCAAAGGAGTGTATTTCCAAGTGATAAAGCCCTTTTAAAAGCCCTATACATGTCAACCTTCGAAGCTATGAAAAAATGGACTGTAACAATTCGAAACTGGGGACAAGTTTATATGGAATTGAGCATAATGTATGGAAGGTATGACGTCCGAATGATTAAAATTCATGTCAAAAAAGATGTGAATTTCACATCTTCTCTTGACATGCATAAAATTTTGCAGTATAACTAAATCATAAGCCAAAAATCAAATTTGTGGCTTAAATCAAGTAATTATCATAGAAGATCTGTATTTACAGACTTTCTTTCATACACTCAATTTTTTTGAATTGAACCGCCGTATGCCAAAAGGCATGTACGGTGGTGTGAGAGGACGATTTATTTCGCCCTACTCGATTAATATGATATGAAAAAGAGATAAAACCTTTTAAAGTTCTATCTCTTGAGGTAGCTATTGATTATCACACTTATTATTAAAATTTGGATAATCAAAGAATAACAAAAATCCGAACCCATTACCGATTGGTACAAGGTTCGGATTTCTACTGCATGGTATGAGTGTTCTTACAGGACTTGCCCACAAACGCAGTAAATCAAGGTTTTTTAAGTGCGCGAAGCGCACAATATCGCACAAAGGTGGTAACGAGCCAAAGGCGTTATGAATGCGCTTGCAAGCAAATAGCCGACGTGAGTATGCCTTTGGGCGAAAGAGGAAGAGCAGCGGCATGAGCGAACTCTGATTTTTGTAAAAAAATCAGAGCAAGCGATATAAAGCTTGCTCTGACGTGGTGCAGCGAGTGATGTTAAATCCGAACCCAAGGCAGAATTTTCTATTTCCTCGAAAGTAATAGTTTCTGTGCCGTCCTTGTAGTTACAATCAATTATAATTTTGTCATCGAATAAGTAAACAGAGTTAAGGAAACTGTTTATAAGCCTTCTACGATGTTCCAATTTTTTCGGATTGAGTTTTCTGAATTTGTGTATCCAAAAGAGAATTTGCTCTTTTGTGAGATTCGGTCTGCTCAATTCTTCTTTCATTATCTGTACGGATAAGTCGCTCTTTTCTCTTTCAAGTGCTTCAAGTCGTTCTTTGGTTGAGGTTGTAAAAATACCCTGCTGAATTGCGTTGAGCATATTATCAATACTTTTCTGTGTTTCTACAAATTGCTTCTGAAGAATTGGCAGAGTATCATTTTCTTTATGCAGATGTACAAGAAGTGCATCTGCCAATCTGTCCATCAAGTCATCATCAAAGATTATCTTCATAAGATATGAGATTACAATATCTTCAATCCATTCCTTACGAACTGTCTTTTTGTCGCATCCTCTGTGGTATTTCACGCTGACACACTTATAGTAGCGGTGAACATGTTTTGTATGACTTGTACCGCTTTCACCTGCCATAAGGCATTTGCATTTACCGCAAAACAGTTTGGTGGTAAGTAAGTAAGTATTCATCTTCTGCTTTGTGCTTTGCCGGAGCCTTTTTGTTTGCCTTCATCATATCTTGCACCATTTCAAATAAATCTACCGGAACTATCGGAGGTATTCCGTTCGGAGTCGTTATATCGCTATATTTGTATTCCCCAATATATCGTCTGTTGTGTAACATTCGGGTTACGGTATTTAATGTAATCCGAGTGTTCTTTTTAGTGCGAACACCTCTCAAATTTAATTCATCGGTAATTTGTTGCATTGTTGCACCTTCTGCATAATGGTTGAAAGCATCCAATACGGCAGGTGCAGTAAGAGGATCTATAACAAAGAATTGATTTTCGTCAATCGCATATCCGATTGGTAAGGTTCCTCCATTGTATTTGCATTTCAAAGCATTTTCAGTAAGCCCTCGTGTAACCTTTTCCGCTAATTCTGCCGAATAGTATTCTGCCATACCCTCAAGTAAGGATTCAAGCAAAATACCTTCGGGAGTTTGTGAGATTTTCTCTGTTGCAGAAACAACCTTAACACCGTTTTTCTGTAATACTGCTTTATAATGTGCGGAATCATATCGGTTACGGGCAAAGCGGTCTAATTTCCAAACTATAACCAACTCAAAAGCACCTTTTGAGCTTTCCTTAATCATTCGCTGAAAGTCAGGTCGATTGTCGGTTTTAGCAGATAAAGCTCTGTCTATGTAGGTGTCAACTATAGTCATATCATTTGCTTCGGCAAATTCTTTACATTCCCTGAGCTGACCTTCGATAGATTCTTCACGCTGATTATCTGAAGAATATCGTGCATATATTACCGCATTCATAAATTCACTTCCTCTCTTGGTATATACCTTTTATATCATTAACTTTTTAATTGTACAAATGTGTGATGCAAAACGGGCATCGCAATCAGTGACGCCCGTTAATAAAATTATTTCTTTTCCTTCTCATCAAGGTCCTTTTTCCATTGTTCAAATTCTCTTTGCCCTTCTTCGCTTTCATAAAAAGCCATAAGGTCAGGCAACAAACAGCGAGCAAGTACATCAATCTCGTGCTGTGGAATTTGAATTACATTGCTCTTGTTACTCACTGTTTCATTCTCCTTCCATCAAGATTTTTTATTTAATTTATCGTTCCTGCTGCTTTTGTTTGCGTCTGAAATTAGCTTCGCAGAGCTTGACAATAGCATCTTCAATTTGTGATTTGGTGTAGCTTTCGGGGAAGTATTTCCGCACACGTTCTGTCGGAATTTTTATCCGTTCCTTTTGGTTAGCTTTTTCCTCAGACATAATCTCAAAGATTTTATCATCATCAAGTAAGCCTTTCTGACTTAACTTTTTCATACGCACCGCCTGAGATAATGAAGGGGTGCAATCCTCACTTTCAATGGTTTGTATTAAGTCGATTTGTTCAATATCATTTAGATATGAAAGCTCAACTGCCGGAGTAAAAGCGATTCGACCTTCATCCACATATTCCAAAAGTTTAGGATGTAAGTTAGTAAGCCGTATGTATCTAAATACTTGGTCACGGCTTTCTTTCATTTGCTCACCGATTTCTGCGGCAGTGTCGTACTTTGTCGCAACTTGCGATAAAGTTAAATCTGTCCTGTGTCCTTGTCTGCTCATAGCCTCCATCTTTAATTTATATGCAAAGGCTTTTTCGCTTGGTAAAATGTTCTCCCTATGCAGATTGCTGTCAACAAGTGCTATTGCGGCATTATCTCTATCCATTTCAAAAACAAGGGCAGGAACTTCTGTAAGTCCTGCCCGTTTGCTAGCAAATAATCTGCGATGCCCTGAGATTATTTCGTATTCACCATTTTCCAAAGGTCTTGTTATGATAGGAGATAAAATACCGTGTTCTTTTACGCTATCCACCAATGTTTCCATTTCTTCATCATCCTTTACTTTATACGGATGATTTTCAAAAGGCTTTAATTTGTCAACTTTTATATATGTAACATTTTTCATCGTGATATACCTCTTTTCTGTTCTTTGATTTTGATTTTTTCTTCCATACCTCGTTCAATATCCAGAAGCTGTTGTGTTTTCGGTACAGATTCCAAAGTGGCTTTTGCGATTTTGAGCTTATCCCGTATTGGCTTTATTTGTGCGGATATACCTCTGATTTCAGCATAATATGCTTTTGTTTCTTCATCGGTTTTGGCTCGTCTGCGTTTGTTATCCGTCTTTGAGCGTTCTTCCTCAAATTCGGTTATCTGCATTGATAATTTGCCTATAAATGCTTCAAGCTCCGGCACGGTGTTGATATTCTCATCGTGCAAGAGCCTGAATTGCTTTTGATATTGTTCGAGCTTTCTTAATTCCTGCCGTAGCTCCGGAGATAACGGCGGCGTGTAGTTTGGTTTTGGTGTGCTTGGCTTTAAGAGTTCCATAAATAAATAAAACAGAGCTTCAAGTGTATCCATATATTTAACACGCCGTAGTTGATACTCAAGCTCCTTAAGCGGCGTTTGACGATATTTAGCTTTTGTTTTCTTATAAGGTTCACTGAACTGATTGAAACGAGCACGATTGCCCGTTTCTCTGATTCGTTCTAAAATCCTATCCTTTTTATACTCATTACCTAATCTGTCAAAACGGATTGCTTTTTCCCAAGTGGGAGCTTTAACAGATGGATGGTCTGTTGCCTCAGATCGTGAAAAGACATATCCCTTATGTTTCATAAGAGCGACAAATTCCACATAGCTTGCAGAATTATTTATTGCATCATCAACATCCTCACGGAGAATATCTCTGCGTGTTTTACCGCCGTGATTATGTACCCAATATGCGTTTCTGTCACCGTTGTAAAAATCGGCATTTTCAAGAACCGACTTCCCGTATTCCTTACATATCTCATCGGATATTTCTCTTAACCGTCTATGGTCTGAAATATGGTTTTCAAATTTAAGTCCCGTTTTAAATGATACGGAATTTATAACAAAATGGTTGTGGAGATTATCTGTGTTTAAATGTGTAGTAACAACGATTTCGTATTCCTTGCCCCACATACGCCGTGCGGTTTTCATACCAATTTCAAATGCTTCCTCGGGAGTAACCTCACCCGATTTAAAGCTTTGATAGCCGTGATATGCCACATTACCACCCATTTTTCCGTATCGGCGTTTTGTTGCCATCATCTGTTCATAGGCTCTTACGGGTGGACAGTTGATAGCTCCTACAAATAATTGCTTATCCGTTTTATCATCGTTTGATACATATTTAAGAGCTGCTGCCAAGTCATCATCAAGATACTTTGGGTTAGTGGTCTTGTCAGGGTTTTCTGCATATTTTACAACATCCTTTAATGAGCCTTTGACAGGCCAAAATCCTGTTGTTGCCATTATTCATCAATCTCCTTTCTTTCGGGTGCGAGTAGCTTTAACTGAATTTCATCAATCAAAGATAAAATTTTTTCTTCAAGCTCGGTACTGTTACCCTTATCGATCTGTTCATATAAATCACCGAGCTTGCCTGAAAACTCATAAAAGCTTTCCGGTAAGTGAGCCTTTGGCGAATAACCTAAAGCTCGTTTCCTTAAATATTCCGAGATTGTCAAGCCGCATTTGTCGGCTTTGTTTTTTATGCGTATTTTCTCTTTTTCGGTAACACGCACATAAATCGAATTTGCTCTTTCTTTCATTAAAATCAACTCCTATTTAAAATGTAATTTTCAGGGGGGATTGGGGAACTCCCCAAAGAGAAAAGGCAGGATTTCCGTTAGGAAGTCCCGCCTTTTACGGAATTTGTGCAATACAAGTTCCCTGTTCGTTACAGTACCGGACAGTTATTCTGCCCTTTGTATTGATTTAAGGCGAATGTTGCCTCGTTTACCCCTCTCATAAACAACTTCTACTCTTGTTCCGAAGTCTATTTCAGGTATTCCTAAATAGTTATCGGGTTGCTGAAAAGCAGTACACATAATCTTTCTGCCATCATCCAACTCGACATAGGCAATAGCGTTGCATTTTCTGCCCCATACCGCAAATTGCAGCGTTCCTTTGAAGGTGCCCTCAATCTCGTTAAACACATAACCGTCTCTGCTGAAGTTTGACATTGCAAACTGATTTCTTGATAAAATTCTCATAATAAAATCCTCCATTTTTAATTTTTGTATTGTTTGTGTTTTGCCTTGATACAATCATAGGCATCACCTCCATTCTGAAATAGAAAAAGGGCTAGTTTTGCCCTTTCTACTATATAGAATGTGAGGATTTTAAAATAGGCAAAGTATTGCATAACGAACCAAAGTCAAAAAACGCAACACACTAAAGACCTTGTATTTATGCGGTTTGCAATTTGATTTAATCTATACATCTTGTATTTCGCAACAAAATATGTTATAATTTTCTTAGGTGGTGATGAAGATGCCAGATAAAATTAAATTTTTTACTGCCGATTACAGAGATAAGTTCGTGTATATTAAAAGCAACAAGTTTCTTATAGGCAGTTTTGCAGTAGATTTTCTTAATCAATATGAAGAAAATGATAACGGAGCAAGAATAGCATCAATGCGTTATGATAATTGGATGCTATCTTCCCAAATGGAAAAAGGTTATATAAATGATTATGATTTTTTAAAAGCAGGAAAAGAGATTTTATATATTCTTGATGTTCTCCCAAACCTGAGTCCGTTTCAGTATTTAGATATTGAAGCCGAGAAAAAGCTAATAGCAGAAACATTTACAAAAGAAAATGCAAATTATATTTTGGAATATTATCAGCAAAGAGCAAAGATTTCTTTAAAAGATAAGGGGGCAATGGCTCTTGACATACTCCCGAAAGGATATGCAGATCTATCCAAAGAAGCAAATAAACTTTTAACTCGTGTAAAAGCACTTTTACAGTTCTATGAAAACATTGGAAACGATGTGATAAAGGCTTTCGAAAAACTAACCGAGTTTGTATGGGGATTAGAGGATTTATCCGAGCATTACAATGAAAACGAACTTATAACCCACGCATATGAAACATTCGGTATTGACAGATTCAGCATAGCAACGGAATATGCCACTATGACAAAAGGTAAAAAGAAAATGATTGTAAAAAGGCTTCATTTCAGAACCTTTTACAGCTTTATACTTACAGACTTTTTTGAAGGTCTTGCATTAGGGCATTATCCCCGTCAATGTGAAGTGTGCGAAACTTACTTCCTTATGGAAAGCCTGCGAAAACAAAAGTACTGCACAGGATTTGCTCCGCTTGACATGACAGACGGAAAAGAACTCACTTGCAGACAGTATGCGGCTATGGTAGGAAGAAAAGAACTTGCAGGAAATGATCCGGTAAAAGACATTTATACCAAGCGTTGTGCTTGCATCCGTTCCGAAGCTTCAAGAGGAAAAATAAGTGAAGATTTTGCAGAGGCAGCAAAAGAATTAGCAAAAGAACTTAAAACCCGTTACGATTATGACAAAAAATATACCTTTAAGGAGTATCAGAAGGATATGGAAAGAGATAATTTATATCAAGAAGTAAATAACAGAATCAAAAAAGAGTAACACGGCGAATGGAGGTGAGTGCCGTGAAAAAATGGGAACAGGATTTATACATTTATCAGATACATCCGGTGCCACCTAAAAGAGAAGATTTGCAGGAATATATTGATTTATATTTAGCCGAGCGAGATGACAAATATTTGATGTGGTTTCTGCACTACTACGAACCCGTGCTGAACGATACCGTAAGAGAAGCAATCGAAAGATATTCAATGAAAGGTCATTTTGCAGATATAAAGCAGGCGTGTGTAACGGGAATTTTCAGAGCATTGCAAAACTATGATAAAGATGCACATGGTAACTTTATAACCTATAAGGTGCGAACTGAGTGGAATGAAATTCACGAATACATAAGGCAGATGCGTACCGGGTTGACAGTTCCGAGTGAAAATAAATATCGCACTCTCCGTCAGATAATGTTGTTATATGGAGAATACGGATATTCAACTGAAGCAATCCGTAAAATATCCAAAGAGATTAATTTATCTGTAAAGAATGTAAAGGAAATTCTCTTAAGGGGGGTGCGGACATATTCTTGGACTCCGAAAGGAGTAAAAATATATGTATACAAAGGAACAAAAGGAACGTGCATTAAAAGAATTTGAACGATTAGGATCAGTTCAGGCCGTAGTAACGCTATTGGGATATCCATCCCGAAATACATTGTATACTTGGTATAGAAACAAAATAGCCGGTGTTC
>CALXWJ010000054.1 GCA_944392335.1 uncultured Clostridia bacterium | reverse complement strand
CATAAAACGTATGCGTTTTCCATTCCATTGTGTTTGTAAGACGGACACATTCTTCGCGCCCCTCTATACCGTTTCTGATATTTTCAGGAATCCCGTAGGCATCATAGAGAAGTTCAAAAAATCCTTCACCTTCATCAAAATAATCTACCGTTACCTCTATCGGAGTATCGTCCGGTATGTCATAAAGCATATTGTCGTCTATATCAATATACAGATAACGTTTTGCTTCACTATCATGATTTAGTATGACTCCTTTTCTGCCCTCTCTTTCCGTCTCAACATTCTCAAACCATAAAAGCGACAGTCCGGTTTTTTTTCCGGAATTATTAAAATCAACATTTGCATACCCTTCGAGTTTCATTTTTCTTTCGGTAACAGCTACATCTTTAATCTGCACAATTGCTCCTGACAGATTATACACATGCACCGCTGTAGACATAATACTGCCTGCATATTCCGTATCCCATGCATCCCAGTTATCTCTCCAAATACCCGGTATTTTATCTGACTGTGCAAGGATGTTACCCATATCATTCTTAATGGTATATTTCATATAACGGTTTGGAAAACCCTCGTACCACTCTGTCTCAACAGTATACCATGTGTTAACCGGCTCAACATTCTCACCTTTGGCACTGAATTTAGGCTTAACGCTGCCGTCTGTGTCCTTATAATATGCTCCTTCAAAGCCCTGACCCGGAATATAAAGTCCGAAGCTTGCAACAGCTTCGCCATACACGCTTACCGTTCCCGATGATGCTTGCGTCGCCTTAATCTTATAACTGAGCGTATGTATCATAGTACCATCGTATTTTATATCCCCAAAATCTATCGCAGGCCAAGAATTATTTGCTACTGTCATTGCATTGTTCGTATACCATGAACCAAGCAGCTTTATATTATCCTGCGCAAATACTGAAGTAACAGATAAAGTATTTGTTACAAACACCATACAAATTAGTATATACAAACAAATATTTCCTTTTAAGTATCTCATATCTTTTTCCTCATTTCTGATTGATAGCTGCTTAAAATAAATTAAGACATTATTATCTGATATATTAATATTATACAATTTAAAACTTGACAAATCAAAACATTTGTTATAAACTTATAGAAAAAAGTTAAGATTTGAGGTGTAAATTTATGTATCATCAGGAATTTAATTCCATTGGAAATCATACTTACAATGGTTATGTGTATCAAAATACCAAGCAATATGATAATTTCCATAATAGCTTTGAATATATATTTGTATGGAAAGGAAGTATCTCCGTTACGGCAAACAATGTGAAAGTAAACCTGACTGAAAATGATATGATGCTAATTGCGCCGAACATTGTTCACTCATTAGATGTGTCTCCTGTAACCGGCAGTGAATACTTTATATCTGTTTTTTCTAAAGATTTTATATCAGAATTTAAAAATGATGAATTGTTTTACACTGCAATAAAATTCAAATCTGATAAGATCGTTGAAAATTATCTGATAGAAAATATGTTTTATTCCGGCGAACCTGAATTTTATTTGTTAAAAAGCTGTTTATATGCGATTTGTTCACAATGTATCAAGTATGGACAGCGTATAGACAAAATGCAGAACCGCTCTTCAAAAGACTTTATTTCAAAAGTAAATTCCTATATTTTTGAAAATATAAATACAAAAATCACACAGCAAGCAGTTGCAGACCTTTTCAACTATGATCGTCACTATTTCAGCAGCCTATTTAATCAAACTTTTCGAATGGGCTTCAGTCAATATATAAATACATATCGCTTGAATATTGCCTGCAAATTACTTACAACTACCGATATGACTATTACAGACATCGCCTTTGAATGCGGATTTGAAAATGTACGAAACTTTAATTTGGTTTTTAAGAAGCTGAGCGGTAAAACGCCAAGTCAATACAGAACCAGTCTTCTTACCAAAACAGTTCTGCCTGATCACGCTCTTCCGCTGCATGTAACAACTCTTAATAAACTCTCGAAAAAATGAAGCATCCGTTATTCAAAACGTAATCACCATCTAACAAATCCCGTTTATTTGTCATAGCAAACTATTATTGATTAATATTTTGCCAGAACCAAAAAGCAGAGCATTAATCTGAAATTTCCTGTATAATGGTTTTAGACAATCAATCGACAGGAGGTTTTCATACCACAGTCCTAACCGGAAGGGGCAACGCGCCGTCAAACTACCGCCCATTTTGCCAAATAGTGTGCAGGGGGGGTGCAAAGCACCAATCCCACGTTAACATTCGGTGGTTCGATAGACTCAAAATTGTGCCTAAAATGCAAAAAATCGCTTGATTTCAAGCAATTTTTCTTGTAGATACAATCGAATTAAAAGCAGGCTAAATTTAGCTTTTCGCGGTAAAATATTGTAATTCTCTTCGAAATGCACTATAACGCGGAAACTCTTTTAAATACTGATCAACTAACATATCTTTCCCGCTGCTATTATTACCTAATGAATCATTTACTTCTCCAAAAGCAGCTATATACGATGCACAGTCGCCATAAAATGATCTTGCCTGTTGTTTTAACACATTTGCTGTATTGGTATGTATTTCTTTACCAATATACTTTATGCACTCTTCTTTATAATCATATTCTGAATTTGCATATTGTTTCCATTTTCTTATACATTCAAACAATAATTCTTCAGGCTTTATATTTTCCGGTTTTTCAACATTTAAAAAGAAATATTTATCAGGCTTAAAATCCATATTTTCTACCGTTTTCAAGCACATAGCCCTGATACCGGGCATCATATCTGCCCCATCATAAAAATATATAAGTAATAACGAGAGTGCACATTTAGCAGAAACAATTGAACAATTATTGCCCATCGTATTTTTCCCGAACTTAAATACACGGTCAAATTCTCTGCCTAAAAACAACAATGAATAATAGTTATTGTCATTTACAATATTTCTGCACAGTTCATCCGTCCTGTCTAAAAAAGTTTTATTTAATTTGCTCAAAGAATCGTTATATATTTCCATCATAACAGGAATAAGATGTATATAATTTTCACAATTAAAAACTATACGCAGATAATTAGTCGGTGTCGTATCAGAACGGAATGCTTCAATAAGACAGTTATATGCCACATCGGGTTTATTCAGTCTAAATGCACATTCTGCCGTCATGAGCGCAATCCTACTTCTTACAACTAACTCAACCGGTATATGTCCAAGTGCATCACTACCGATCTTTAAAAGCTGTTCGTCACTAAAACCATTCCCCTCAATCATTAATTCTTCATATAACCCCGGATGTGCTTTTGAATACTTTTCAGCAATTGAAATCTTATCATCCGAATTATCCAAAAGGCTCATTGCTTCTTTGATAAATTTTTGCGAATATTTATTGTTGATTGCTCCAAGATATGCTATCCAGCTACTTAAAAATTTATCAAAATCAGGCAAATCATTATATCCTGCCTGCATCATTTGTTCAATTTTCAAATTGACACTGTCGAAATACAATAATGTGTTATATATTTCCCTAATCCGCTCTTTACCTGTTTTTATCATGTATTGCAAATAAAGTGTATGTAACCCAAAGCTACAGAAATCAAATTGTAAAATATCCATTTCATACAGTTCATTAAGCTGCATATAATCTTGCACATTCTCTGCATAATCACCGATTATACCCACTTTAAGATTCATCATTTCATTTGATAACCGGTACGCTTCATCATACAGCTTTATTTCAGTTGCTGCCTTAAGTACATCACAAGCTGTAATTATAATGCTTTGTATTTCTTCGGTATTACTGAATATATATGCTTCATCCATATCATCATACCAATCATCATAATATTCATTGTAACTTCCCTCTATACAAATCTCTTCCCGTCTTATCTTTTTAAATTCTTTTAATACATATGTAATTTTTGCGTTCGTTTCAGCAACAACATTTTCTTCATTTTGTATCGGCTTATTTGCTATGGACAAATATTGAATAAACTTTTCCCTTTGCGTTTCACCGGTTTTTCTTGCCAATAAATGCACAAAATCTTCAAGTTCTTTCTTCGTCATCTGTTCTGTGCTTGTGTCAACAATGTTTAAAAATTCATTTATATTCAAAATATATTCTCCTTTGCATTTTATATATACATTTTACCACGTCGTGCCTGTATCGTCAACAATCGCATTTTATTTTTATATAATTTAAACTTAAATAATTATATTTCTAAATAACTACTTGCTTTGCCTACATTTTTGTGATATAATAATTTTAAAAGTAGGCTATTTGTGCTTGTTGGAGGTAACAATATGAACGAAAGAATTGTTCGTCAAGTTAGAACGTTTCCAACATTTCCACAGCTTTATCAAAATGTAGCAATATACTGTCGTGTAAGCACCACTATGCAGTCTCAGCTTTCAAGCATGGCAAATCAGGCTTCATTCCTTGTCGATATGATAAACAAACATTACGGCTGGAGATTAGTAGATATATATCTTGATTTTAAAAGCGGCTCTGACGCTGAAAACAGAGATCAGTTTCAAAGAATGTTAAATGATATTCATAGTAAAAAAATAGATAAAATAATCACAAAAAGCATAAGCCGGTTCGGTCGTGATGCACTTGATATAACACAATCAATACGCTTGATAAAAGATATGGGCGGAAGTGTATATTTTGATGAAGAAAATATAGATACCGCCTCGACAGACTCTGAACTGTTGATAAGTATACTTTCCGCTTACGCAGAAGCAGAGAATGACTCACGACGAGAAAATCAATATTGGAGTATTATAAAGCATCTTGAAGATGGTTCTTCGGAAATATATAAAAGAAAATGCTTTGGTTATAAAAAGGGTGAAAATGATACGCTTGTCATTTTACCTTCTGAAGCTACTATTGTTCAAAAAATATATGAATTATACATTTCTGGTTACAGCATTATAGGTATAAAAAAATATTTAGAAGAAAATAATATCCTCTCCCCTTCTGACAAACCAACATGGTGTAAGAGAACAATAGAACAAATTTTAAGCAACGAAAAATATACCGGGAATATCATTGCCCTAAAAACACATACACAGGATGGCAAAAGAATTGAGAATAATGATAAATCTAAATATCTTATATCAGAAAACCATCCGGCTATTATACCTAAAGAAATATTCGATGCTGTTCAGGCAGAAAAGATGCGCCGAACAAATATCACAAAAACAGAAAACGGTAATTTAAGAAAAAGTACGAAATACAGTTCAAAACAAAAAATAAATCAGGAGGATTTACAATGATTTCACCGCAAGAAGTGTTAAATGCCGCCTCAAAAAAGAAGAATGAAAACTACAAATTCAGAAGATTTTTAAAAAATCATGCCGATGAGAAAGAACTTGATGAACTATTTTTAAAATTACATAATGAACTATTTAATGACTATGATTGCAGTAAATGCAGAAACTGTTGTAAGCTGTTTCATGCAGAAATACCTTTAACTGAAATAGAGCGTGATGCACAATATTTAGGTATGACAACCGATAATTTTATTAAAAAATATCTTCAAAAAGATGAATATGGCATAGAGTATATCACAAAGAATAAACCATGTGATTTTTTTGTTGATAACCAATGCCTACTTGGTGAATGCAAGCCCAAAAGCTGTGCCAATTTCCCTCACACCAATCAACCGGAAAGACTTTGGAGTTTATTAGGCTTTATGGAAAATGTAAGTATATGTCCGGTTGCATATGAAATTTGCGAAAGACTAAAACAAGAATATAATTTTAAATGAATATATGCAATAATTTATTTTGAAATAGCCTATTTACTCTTTAATAAAAAATACAAAAAGTGATTAGGCTAAATTTTCAGAATTTTAGTAAAAAAACTTATACTGCGGTAAAAAAACGGTTACTTCAGTAAAAATACGATTACGTTTAATAAGGCGAAGATGTGTCGCCAAATAAGTGCATAAAATAGCGAAAATCTGGTTGTGGTTTACAAACACGAACCGCCGCAAATGGCTTATCTATGCGATTTCGGGCACAAAAAAAATCGTAGGTTAAATTGTATCAAAATTAACCTACGATTATGGCTCCTCAAGTTGGGCTCGAACCATTCGGTTTGGCACCTTAGTCGCTCTGCTCTCTTTCGCTCACATTGCTCCTGTGCCTGCACCAAACTTCCCTCCCTTTTTCTGCCACCGGCAGCGGTCGGGTAGTTTGTTTGAAATGTTGTCGCACTGCTCCCCGCTGTGTCGCATTGCTCTGCATTTCTGCACGAATTTTACGTCGCTTCTTCTGCCACCGGCAGCGCTCCTCAAATTCCCCTTTTGGTTACACCGCAGTGTCGTTGGTTCTCTTGCTTTTTTTAGCAAAACAAAAAGCACATCGCCTGATGTGCTTTTCGTTTTGGCTCCTCAAGTTGGGCTCGAACCATTCGGTTTGGCGCCTTAGTCGCCCTGTTCGCTGTCGCTCCCATTGCTCCTGCGCCTGCACCAAACTCCCCTCCCTTTTTCTGCCCCTGGCAGCGGTCGGGTAGTTCGCCCTTGCGGTTCCACCGCAGGCTCGTTGGTTCCCATATTTTTTTGCAAAACAAAAAAGCACACCTTTTGATGTGCTTTTGGCTCCTCAAGTTGGGCTCGAACCAACGACCCTGCGGTTAACAGCCGCATGCTCTGCCAACTGAGCTATTGAGGAATATATGCCGATAATCCGAATTTCTTCGGATTGTCGGTTCCGGCAACTTTCTACTTTCCCGGGCAGTCTCCCGCCAAGTATCATCGACGTAAAAGAGCTTAACTTCCGTGTTCGGGATGGGAACGGGTGGGTCCTCTTTGCTTTCATCACCGGATTCTTTAGGGTTATACCCTCAAAACTAAACAATGCTTTACTCGATAGCTCTCTTAATCTCTATCCTTGACTTCTCTTGGTCAAGCCCTCGGTCTATTAGTACCGGTCAGCTACATACATTACTGCACTTCCACCTCCGGCCTATCAACCATGTAGTCTTCATGGGACCTTACTACCTTTTGGTATGGGAAATCTTATC
>CALXWJ010000053.1 GCA_944392335.1 uncultured Clostridia bacterium | reverse complement strand
AGGAGGAATTCTTATGGACGAATTACTTAATAAAAAAATACTCATCGTAGATGATGAAACAGAATTGCTTCGGATGATTGAGGATATTCTCTTTTCCGAAGGCTTTTTTAATATATGCACCGCAGAAAATTGTAAAAAAGCGATTTCTATCGCAAAAGCTCAAACCATATCGCTTTTTGTTCTTGATGTTAATCTCCCTGACGGAAACGGGTTTATGCTGTATAACGAACTGCGTAAGATTTCAAATGCGCCGGTTATTTTTCTTACTGCACGAGGTGAACCTGACGACCGCATCCGGGGATTAGGACTTGGCGCTGACGATTACGTAACAAAACCGTTTTTGCCCAAAGAGCTTGTGCTTCGCATCCGTGCGCTTTTAAAGCGTGCTTATCCGTCAAACGAAAAAGAAACAAAATTTATGATTGGTGAAAAAACAATTGATATTACTAATGCACAGATCATTTCAAACGATTCTGTTTTCTCTCTCACTGCAAAAGAAGTAATTCTGATAAAAAAGCTGTGGGAAAATAAAAACAGAATCGTTACAAACGACGCGCTTTGCCTTGCGGCATGGGGCGAGGATTATTACGGACACGAAAACAGCCTGATGGTTCATATACGGCATTTGCGTGAAAAGATAGAGAAAACGCCATCGTCTCCGAAAAATATTATTACAGTAAAAGGACTTGGATACAAGCTGGTGATAAACAATGAATAAAACTGCTATTAAAATCTTGATATTGTTTTCTATAACAGCGGGTGTTATTGCAACCATACTTATGATTATAAACTTTTTGGGCTTTGCCTTTGTCGGCAGCGATATGTCGCCAATAGCAGGCGTTCAGACAGAGCTCCTTAACCAAATCAGCAAGCAGCTTGATTCAGGAAAAAGGACTGTAGACCTTCCGGATGGGTACTGGTGTATGCTGATAGATGAAGGCGGCAATGTGGTATGGGAACAGAACAAACCGTCAGAAGTACCGGATAAATACACTCTAAACGATATTGCACGTATGACCAGATGGTTTTTAAATGACTATCCCGTATATACAAGAATAGAAGATTACGGGCTTATTGTCATGGGAAAGCCTAAGAATGCCGTCGGCAAATATGAAATGGAATATTCTATGAGCTGGTTTGACAGTCTTCCGCAAAGGCTTATATACGTTTTGCTTTTTAATCTTTTTCTTGCGGCGGTGATTGCCAGCATATTTGGTATAAACCTTTATCGCAGAATATCCGAGCTTACAAAAAGCATCAATAACCTTCGTGCAGAAAAGCCTGTAAAACTAAAAGAAAGAGGAATATTTAAAGATACTTACCAGAACATCAATATCACATCAGCTGCGATTGAGCGTAAAAATACTGCGCTAAATATCCGTGAGCAAGCACGGCAAAATTGGATCACAGGGATTTCACACGATATCAGAACACCGCTGTCGGTCATTGCCGGCTACGCTGAAACACTTGCCGAAAATGCCGAATTATCAGAAAACAACAGGCAAAGAGCTTCGGTAATCGTATCAAACAGTATGAAAATCAAAAAACTCATAGAAGATCTAAATCTTATCTCATCTATGGAGTATGATATGCAGCCTTCAAAGAAACAGCCTGTAAGAATCTGCCCTCTTATTCGTAAGGTTACAGCAGAAATTATCAATAACGGACTTGCTGAAATATTTTCTATTGAATTGAATTTAAAATCAGAAAGTTCAACAATTTCAGGCGATGAAAACCTCCTTGAACGGGCGTTGTTTAACATTATAAATAACGCTGTTACACACAATAAGGAGGGTTGCACAATAACGATTACAGAACAGGAGCGAAACGGCAGTGTTATTATTGAAATTTGTGATAACGGAGCCGGCGTTCCCGACAGCGTTATAGAAAATATCAAGACCATACCAAAAACAGCACATGGCATAGGACTTCCGATGGCATATCGCATTGTCTCGGTTCACGGCGGAACCTTTGAAGCGCATAACGATCATGGTTTTTGTGTTATAATGACATTCCCCATAAATTAATCATTACAAAAACGGTTAATATGAATAGTATGTTTGTTCATATTAACCGTTCTCATATTTATATGTTCACAAAAGATAGCAGAAAAAGAGAGGACAAATGTTCTATTGTTTGATACACTTATTGGTATGGAGGATTCATATATGGAATGGCTGAATAAACTAAGCTTAGCAATTGATTATATCGAGAGCAATTTACAAAACGACATATCCTATGACGAAGCCGCGCGGCGTGCATGCTGCTCAACATTTTATTTTCAGCGCTTGTTCTCTTATATTGCAGGAATTTCTCTTTCCGAATATATAAAGCGCAGACGAATGACACAGGCCGGATTTGAACTTCAAAGAACAGACGCCAAAGTAATAGACATTGCCTTAAAATATGGATACACATCACCTACAGCGTTTAACAGAGCGTTCCGAAGTGTTCATAATATCACGCCAAATGATGCAAAAAAGGTTGGCAATACGCTTAACTCATACCCGCCGCTGCACTTTTCAGTTAAAGTAACAGGCGAAACCGCAATGTCATATCATATTGAAAAAAAGCCGCCTATGCGCATTGTGGGGGTACGTACACCATTATCTGATAATATGGACAAAAATCAGCAGGCTGTGCCTTTATTTTGGGAAACTACATTAAACAACGGCAATTTTTCTAAGATATGCATGCTTTCAAATCAAGCTCCTCAAGGAATACTTGGAGTAAGCATATATCAATCACAACAGCAATTCTTTTATTATATTGCTGTTTCTACTGATATGCCTGTGTCTTCCGGTATGTTTGAATATGAAATACCTGAGTCCGATTGGGTAATCTTTGAAAATAACGGCGACTTTAAGGAAGATGTAAAAAAAGTCTTCAGAAGATTTTTTACTGAGTGGCTCCCGTTTTCAGGATATGAGTATGCGGGACTGCCGGATATAGAAGTTTATCCAATATATGAAAATATTCCGGCAAACGGTTATTCTGAAGTATGGATCGCCATAAAAAAAGATAAGGAGAAAAAATAATGTATCATTTAAGGCTAAAAGGCGATCACTACGAAATGGGTGTCAAGCGCGGATTGATTTTTAAACGGAATAATGTTTTATTTCCGATTCATCTTGATAATTTCCAGCTTGAGCACGGAATGAAAAGCGAAAAAATATTAAATACATTTTTTCCTGAAGTATGTGATGAAATAAGAGGCGTAAGCGATACAATAGAAGTTGACTACACAGAGTTTGCTTCCTGGATGCTGTGCATGGGCTGTTGTATGTATAATTTAGATGAGAATATCCCTGCCGAGATAAGAGGGTGTACCGCTTTTGCTTATTCTAAAAACGGACGTGTCATCTATGGCCGAAACAACGATTTACCGCCGTATTTAAAAAAAGGTTCCAAAAGCGAAATATATGCTCCGATAAATGGCAATAGATTTAATATTACAACTTCCTCTTTTATAAATGGTGAAGAAGGACTCAACGAGCATGGATTAGCTGTTGCTATGACATTTGTTATGACGGACCTTAAACAAATCATGCCCGGGTTTAATTCGTGTTTTATTGTAAGATATTTGCTCGAAAAAGCCGATGGCGTTAAATCTGCAATTTCTTTACTTAATGATCTTCCGATAGCCTCTAACTGTAATATTCTGCTCGCTGACAAAACAGCTGAAATGGTTGTTGCTGAGTGTACTCCATTTACAAAAAGACTTCGTAAACCAATTTGTTGTGGCAATGACCACATCGTATGTACTGTAAACAGTTTTACATCTTGTGAAATGAAACAATACGATGCAGCAAACGGTGACGATTACGATTCAGAAAAAAGATATCAAACCGTTATAGACAGTTTTCAAAAACACATAAAAGATGATATAGTCGAAACTACTCAGCAGCTTTTAAAAGGGAAATATGGATTTATGTGTCAGTATGACTATGATCCTGATTTTGAAACTGTATGGAGTTCGGTCTTTGATTTGGAAAATCTAATGATTTATAGAGCTGAGGGAGATCCCAGAAGGAACAGGTTTATTACAGATACAAGATTACACGATATTGTTATTAAAGGTTAAAGATGTTTTTACTTAAAAAAGCTGCCCGAAAGCAGCTTTTTTCATGGTCAACTATAATTCATTTATTGTATCGGTTACAGCCATATTTTTAATACGCTTAGCCGGCTTATATACTGCCGCAGCTGATGACATGAGCATAAGAGCCAAAATAACAGCTAATGCACCTATAGGAAAACTCCAGGCATCTCCGAAATAGTTAGTGATCATTTTTTCAAATAAAAACATATGCAGCGGTAAACCGATTATACATCCCACAAAGCACCCTGACACCGCATATGTCGCGGCTTCCGCTGAAATCATTCTTGAGACTTGTTTTGTATCCATTCCCACAGCACGCATAGCGCCGTACTGCCTAATCCTTGCCGAAACGCTCATGGAAATGCTGTTTATAATATTGAAAACTGAAATCAGAGCGATGACTGCAAGAAATCCATATACAAACAACGAAAACGCCCAATAGGTGCTTTTTGTTTCGGCATTGCTTAACCGTCGGTCAGAGAATTCAAAACCTTCTCCGGCTAAATTTCTAATCTGATTCACGCTGTCATCCGTTACATCTTTTGTAAACTGCACATCAATAACCGCATAATCCTTTTGTCCTGTTAATCTCTCAAATGTTTCCTCGGAGGTAATAACTGTCGGTATTTCAGTCGTCTCAAAGGGGCTGGTTGATAGAACGCAGGCAACCTCTAACGTGCCATTTTCACACTCTATTTTATCTCCGACAGCAAGCGTATTGCTTTTATCAAAAACTGTAATAACATAATTACTATCACCATACACCTTTGATAAATCACCACTCATCACATCTTGTTTTGCCCAATTAAACTGTTTTTCTTCATATGAGATCAGATCAATGCTGCCAATAGTATCATTAATCGTTGCCGGGATATTCTGATACATTCTGCCAAACACATTTTTCACTCCGGTAATTTTGCCGATTTCTTCAGCAAAATCACGATTTACTGAACAAGAACGGTCAGCGCTCAGAACCGAAAAATCCGGTGCGTATGGCCTTAGCGGATTTAGAGCATGATTTACCCAGTCTACTACAATGGAAAAGCTTAAAAACAGTATGATACTCAAGGCAAAGGAACCTGTCATAAGAAACATATTTTTCTTTGCCGAGACAGCATGATGTATACCGAGTGCTGTATCTATCTTTGTAAATTTTGTATTAGCCGCATGACGTACCCGTTTCATATTTTCTACGCTGCCTGATACCGCAGCAATCGGTGAAACCTTTGCGGCACGGTTTGCCGGCGACTGTGCAGCAATCAATACGGTTAGTATTCCTACAATAATTCCGCATACAATTCCTATAACGCTTACTCCGAACACAGGGATATATGAAAACTCACTGCTTACAATACGAAGTATACCGCATAGCCCCCATGTAATCACAATACCGAGTATAACGCCGACAGGGATTGCTGTCTTACACCAGTTTAATGCCTCAAGCCTTACAAACCTTTTAATCTGCGCTTTGCTTGCGCCCGTACACCTAAGCATACCGAAAAATCTTGATCGCTCTGCCACGTTGGTATTGATACTGCCAGCAATCATAAATACTCCGGCTGTTAGTATCAGAACAAACAGAACTGCCGCCACAAGATACAAGCCGAGTACATACGAATTATCGCTGTAACCGAGCAAACCTAAAATAGCAGTATTCTGTCCTATTTGTTCATCCGTTAAGCCATATTGTTCCTTAATCTGTGAAACTGCTTTCCTAATATCTGTGTTGTCTGAAAATCGGATATAGGTGACGTATTCTGCACTGTCTGAGGTCTGCTCCCTTGTTATTTCATCAAATGCCTCCATATTGACAAACGCAACCACAGAGTCGTAATACATAACCTTGGATATATCATCATTAAAACCGGTAACCACGTAAACCTTATCGCCTTTTGGCATATTTAAGGTGATTTCATCCCCGATACCGATTCCAAAATAGGTTTTGGCATTTGCGGTCAGCACTGTTTCATGACTATTCTGTGGATAACGTCCCTCTGTGAATCCACCTATAATTTCGGTAATATTGGAGTCTGCACCGCAGATTGCCGTTCTTTTACCGTCGATATAGTAATCTTCATTGATTTTATAATTGATAGTATTATAATGAGAAGATAATACGATGTCTTTGCGTTCAAGAATTTTTTCTACTGTTCCTTCAGGTACACCATTCAGCATAATATGCCAGTTGCCCTGCTTTTGTTTTGATCGCTCCATCTCCATTCTTACCGCCATATCTGCCATGGAAAAAACAGCAGTTACCAGAAAGACCGCGATAATGATACACAGTAGCGTCATACGGTTTTGTCGCTTATGGATTTTTGCGGAAATCGGGATAAGGCTTAAATAACTTCTCATTCCCGACACCTCCCGAAATCGGTAAGCACTCCGTCCGAAATCTGCAATATGCGGTCGGCTGTCTGCGCAATCGAACGGTTATGCGTAATCATGATAATTGTCTGCTCATACTTTTTTGAAGCTTCTTTTAACAGCGCAATTACCTCACTGCTGTTTTGCGTATCAAGATTTCCGGTAGGCTCGTCAGCTAATATCAGTGTGGGGCGAGTCATCAATGCGCGCCCTATAGCGACTCTTTGCTGCTGCCCACCGCTTAGCTGATTTGGTAAATGGTTACGGCGTTCTTTTAAATTTAAAACCGTAAGCAACTCCTCAAGATAATTTGTATCGGGTTTTTTATAATCCAAAAGGACAGGGAATATAATATTTTGTTCCACAGTAAGCTCCGGAATCAGATTAAATGACTGAAAAACAAATCCGATATTTCTGCGCCGGAAAATCGTCAGCTTGCTGTCTTTCATGGTAAAAATGTCTTTTCCGTCAATAAAAACTTTGCCTGATGTAGGGGTGTCCAGTGCTCCTATCATATTTAAAAGCGTAGATTTTCCGCTTCCTGATTCTCCAACCACAGCAACAAACTCGCCTTTGGGGACGGAAAAGCTAACATCTTTTAATGCTTTTACAGCTGTTTCGCCACTGCCGTAGGTTTTATACAGTGATTTTACTTCCAATAAATCCATAACTTCATAATTCCTTTCTCTATGATACCTATACAATATCACACAAACCCTACAGCAAGATGAATTTTATCCTACAATTTTGTAGGAATTAAAAAATTTAACGTAAATACGGTTTCTATGCCAAGCTTGCTGTCAACCTCGATTGTTCCGTTATGCGCTTCAACAATCAATTTAGCAAGCGGTAATCCCAAACCGATCCCCTGCGTATCCTGAGAAAAACGGCTCCTGTAAAAACGTTTGAAGATGTGCGGCAAATCCTCCGGGTGAATCCCATTGCCATTGTCTTTAATTACAATTTGAATAACAGACGCAAACTGTTTCCATTCTATACGGATCATGTCGCCTTTATCTGTATGGTCAAGGGCATTTTTCACTATATTATCGACCGCCTCCAAAATCCAGTCTCGGTCGCATGGCAAAAGTATGGAATTATCACCATCTAATATTATTTTCTTTTCTTCCTGCTTGGCTCGAAAATCAAAATGTTTTTTGACTTGGAGCATCAAATCCGATACATTTTCTGTCGTTTTATTCAGCACAATCGTTTTTGCGTCGAATTTAGTTACTTTCAAAAGATTTTTTACTAGCGTTTCTATCCGGTCAAGCTCCTGCTCTGTCAGGTCGGTAAGCTCTTTTATCTCCGTCTTATCATTTGATTCATTCTGCAAAAGACCGTTGTATATATTAAGAGCCGTCAGCGGCGTTTTTAACTGGTGTGATATGTCGGATATGGTATCTTTTAAAAACTGCTTTGATAAAAGCTCATTTTCTGCATGTGCGTTCAGTATGGAAGCCAAAGAATTTATCTCATGAAACAGCTTATACAGCTCTCCTTCTTTTTCGCATTCAATACGGATGTTTGTGTCGCCTGCTGTAAATGCCCTGATTTTCCCTGCCGCATTCTCAATGATTTTATTCTGTGCCTTAAAATAAAAGAGCCATACACTTAAGAATACCAGCGCCATACACAATGCGGATATGAAAATATATACCGCAGCATTCGGCAGTTTAAAATACAAAAACAAAGCAGATATGATAACAAAAAGTGCAGCAAACCCAAGCATTACACAAAAACAGATTTTATTTTGTTTCGTATCTATTATTTTCATTTTATACACCTGTATTCCATTTATATCCCATCCCACGAACCGTCAATATCATCTTAGGGTTACCCGGATCATCTTCAATCTTTGTGCGCAGTCTTCGAATATATACGGTAAGCGTATTGTTATCCACATAATTTTCATCGCAGTCCCACAATCTGCCTAAAATCTGTTCCGCCGATAAAACGATATTGGGACTTTCCATAAACATACATAAAAGTTTATATTCGCTCGCAGTCAGCTCAATTGGTGAGCCGTTTTTATATACCTTGCCCTTTAAAAGCTTTACCGTTATACCATTTGAGGCAAGCTCCGCATCTTCCTGATTAAAATTACTGCTTCTCCGGAGAAGCGCATTGATTCTTGACATCAGCACGGCTAATTTAAAAGGCTTTGTTATATAATCATCGCCGCCTATATCAAGTCCCATAATAATATCCGTTTCCTCATCAGCTGCTGTTAAAAACATGATCGGAATTTTAGATGTTCTGCGGATTTTTTTGCAAACCTCATAGCCTGAACCATCGGGCAAAGATACATCAAGAATTGCCAGATTGTATTTATCCTCTGTCCAAAGCATTTCTGCCTCCTGTTTTGTTCGGGCGATGTCCGTATCATATCCCTGCTTTTTCAATGCAAAGGACAATCCGTTTATCAGGCTTTGATCGTCTTCCACAAAAAAGATGCGTTTCATTTTGTCTCACCGCCCTTTGTATTGCCGTCCTGTTTTAATATCTCCTTTATTTGGGGAATGGTTTTTCCGTTTTCTCTTAATTTTTTTATATATTCGATTCTTTTCACAGTTTCTTCTCTCGGATACCGTCGTGTTAGCCTTTGATCCTCCTGCTCAAATGGCAAAAAGCCCTCCTCTGTATAAAATTTCAGCGTGCTGTACCGTGTTTCGGTAAGACGCACCAATTCGCCGATCGTCACAAAGTCAGAGGATAAAATGGCTGCCATACTTCTTTGTCTTGACATAATTTTCTCTCTCCTTTATCAGGTAGCCGAAACGATAATAACCACCATAAGTTCCTCTACATAATTGATTACTTTCGCAATTTCTTTATTTTCCGGGTTATTCTTAATTTCCTTCAGACGCTGTTTTACAGTCTTTTTTTCATATGAAGAAAAGTACTTCATAAGCTCTCCCGTCTTGTCCAGAATCGCTGTCAGAGCAGCGATATCTTCAGTCAATTCTCCCTCTTCTAAAATTTCCGCACGGATGTTTTGAATAATATTGTCAACAGTTTTTAAATCGGGTATATATGCATTTTTATTGCCGAGCATCCCGCTTTTTTCTTTTTGTGCACAGCCTGCCAGAACAAGGGAATTGCCTATTGAATCAAATAATTCATCAATATTTTTGCTTGACAATGTAAAGGAAAAATGTTCTACCACTGTTCTGAATCCAACATGCTCTTTTTTCTCGATAAAATTATAAACGGGGTTAAGATAACTTTTTTCTGCCGGTAAAACTTTTTTTACAGACAGCTTTTTCCCATCCGAAACAACGATATCGTCCATCATAAGTTCTGCAACTGCGGACGCGGCAACGGCAATAACCCGTTCAAGGTTGAAGGTTGGTATTTTACCTTTATCATTTAGTGCACACATCAAATATTCCTGCGAAAGTGATAAATTAATCATGATAAACCTCCTAAAAATTTATTTTAAATACTTCCTACTTATTACTTACTACTTACGATATAAATATATCACATTTCTGTTATATTGTCAAGTTCTACTTAAAACTTGTGAATTGTATATATTAATGCAAAAAAATAAAACTTAAACTATTAAACATAATGTTAATTGTGTTTAACTGCCGTCTTTTTTTAATACTCATAACCCAGTTGAGTTAAACACAATTATATATACAAATATAAAAAATGAGTTAAACACAATTATTTTGTTGCAGATCATCTTTTCTTCCGGTGTAATTATAATAAAGAAGATAGGAGGAAGAGATAAAAAATGATAGAGAAATTTTGTGACTATTTAAAAGAAAGCGGCAAATCCGAAAACACTGTCAAAACATATTGCAGAAATGTCAGCTTATTTTTCAAGTGGTGCCTTGATAGTTTTGGCGAAGAACCAGCTCGGCTGTACCGCGCGAATGTATTGGAATATATCTCATACATGCGTAACATTAAACAATACGATCCTCGAACAGTAAATAACCATATTTCTTCACTTAAAACTTTAAACGCTTATTTATTGGAGAATGAGTACCAAGCAGAGCCGGCAGTATTGGACAGTGATTTTATGAAAATCCAGATCCAGTATGCCAGTCCATGTACAGTGGAGAAGAAAGATGTGGAAGCATTCCGACAAAAATTGCTGGAGTTTGGCAGCAAAAGAGATTATGCGATTGTTACACTTTATGTTTATACAGGTATTAGACGAAGTGAGTGCATTTCTCTCAGACTGGATCAAGTAGACCTTATATCAAAAGAAATCCGGATAATAGGCAAAGGCAGCAAGCAGAGAATAGTGTATATAAATGATAAGGTCGTCCATGCAATTCGTGAATACTTGAAAGAACGAAATTCAGAAAGTCCATATTTGTTTGTAAGCCGCCAAAAAGAAAAACTGACACCATCCCGTATCAATCAGATATTTAACAAATATTCGGATTCTATTACACCAAAAACACTGCGGCACTATTTTTGTTCGAATGCACTGGAAAACGGATATTCTATTCATGAGGTGGCAAATCAGGCTGGACACAGTAATGTTCAAACTACACTTATTTACAGCAATCCCACCGCCAAAGAAATGAAAGATAAAGCTAATCGCTTATAAAGGAAAAAACGGCTGATGTATATTTACATTCAACCGTTTTTATCATGCTAAAAATTATTTCACGCGATCTTTTAATGCCTTACCTGGTTTAAAGGCAGGAACTTTACATGCAGCGATTTGAATTTTTTCTCCAGTCTGAGGATTTTTACCTTCACGAGCAGCACGTTCTCTAACCTCAAAGTTACCAAAGCCAATCAGTGAAACTTTATCTCCATTTGCAAGTGCATCTGATATAGCCTCAAAAGTTGCATTCATAATTGCTTCAGCATCTTTTTTTGTAGATCCGGTTTTTTCAACAATAGCTGCCACTAATTCTGACTTATTCATTGTGTACCTCCTTTCAATTCTTCTTTTTTCATTATTATAGCATATTTGAGGCTTTTTAACAAGCATATATTATTTTTCTCTGGATCCATTTCTTATGATAAAAACATTTTTTATCATGTCTATTGACAATTGATATCTCACGTGATACAATCTATTTAGAAAATTTTCTAAATAGATTGCGAAAGGGACAATGCCTATGGGATTTCAGGAAACATTTAAGGCTTTGTCAGATGATGTAAGGCGTGAAATACTGCTTATGCTTCGCAATGGCAAAAAATCTGCCGGAGAGATAGCCTCTTGCTTTGACATGACAAACGCCACCGTATCATATCATTTGTCAATATTAAAAAAAGCCGGATTGATAACGGAAGAAAAGGAAAAAAATTATATTTTCTATAAACTGAATACATCTGTCTTTGAAGATGTCATGATGTGGTTCACACAATTTAAAGACGGAAAGAAATCAGAATAAATTTTAGGTATTAAAATGAATTACAACACAAGGGAACGGAGTGATTTATATGAAAAATTTATTTAAAAACAGAAGTTTTATAATACAGCTTGCAGTATGCCTGATACCATTTATAATCGGCGCAGTATTTTACAACAAAATGCCAGATCAGGTGGCAACACATTTTGACTTTAATTTTCAGCCGGATGATTATAGCAGCCGTGAATTTGCATTGTTCGGAATCCCCGCTGTTATGGTAGGTCTGTTTATTCTTTGTGCCGGAATGCTTGAGGTCGATCCAAAAAAACGCGGAATGGACGGTAGACTTAAATCAATAACAAGATGGGTTATACCGATACTAAGTGTTTTCATACAATGTGTGACCATTTCGTATGCACTTGACAGCTCTATTAATTTAACAAGATTTATACCTGTTTTAATAGGCATCCTATTCGTCTTAATGGGAAATTATCTTCCGAAATGCAGACAAAACTATACAATGGGAATAAAACTGCCATGGACTTTAAACAGTGAAGAAAACTGGGACAGAACACATCGGTTTGGAGGAAAAATGTTTGTGATATCCGGTTTATGCATGATTGTTGCGTCTTTCTTCGGCGGATATGTATCAGGAGTTATGTTTGCCTTGGCATTGATTGCTTGTTTCATACCGACGATTTATTCCTATTGGCTGTATAAAAAAGGAATATAAAGTTTTAACATCACCCGCACAGTTATTGTGCGGGTGATGTTAAAAAACTTAAGACTGAATTTTAAAGATCCTTTGATTTCATATGTTCAATCTCATCCTTCTCGTATTTTGATGATTTAATATAACCTATAGTCCACACAATAATTATAGCGGCAATAGATGTAACTCCAGTTAAGATATATGTAGTTGTCTTTTCGCTTACGCTTAAGTATACAAATAACATCGTCATAATAATAGGCATCATAGATCCAAACACCTTTTTTTTGCGTAAACCGAAATGAAACTGCACTGCCAAGATAATAAGGGTTATTATCAATACTAATAGTGTTCTCATATCAATATAAATTCCTTTCTATAAAATAAAAATTAAATATCTTTTGCCTTCATTTTTTCAATTTCTTTTTTCTTTGATGCCTGATAACCTTCTATCCACATTAATAAAATAATAACGGTTGGAAAAACAAGCATTTTCCAGTCCTCATGAAAGTTAATTTTTCCATTTAAAAATAAAATAGTATTCAATCCAAACCATAAAACCGGAATGATACCTCCCACATACCAATATTTAGGGCGTCTGCGGCATGCCCAATAATGGAACACAATTACTATAATAGCAATAATAAAAGTAATGACTGTATGCATAAATTATCCTCCTTATTTATATATTTTTGCTTGCATTTTACTTGAACGTTTTTACTTATACTCATATCTTGAAATAGTCAACCGTCTACCAGAAAAGCAAGACGGAGTTATCAACAGCAACACGCATGTGCCGTTCATCTTCGCTAATGACTGCCTCCGATGGCTTTACTACTTATTGAAAATCTTTAACTTTCATTCGCTCCATTTCTGCTTGTTTGATTTTCCTGTATTTATCTCTGCCTGTTCCCCAATCTCCAAAAAATAAGGTGTTAAGAATTACAAACGGGAATAAATATCTTGTTTCCAGAGGAATTCTGCCACCGACAAAAAGACAAATCGTTCCTACAAGAATTAAGACGGGAATAATTCCGCCCCAAAGAGGACTTTTTAATTTTGTACACAAAATATATTCTAAAATTAAAAGTATAGCAGCAACAGCAAATCCAACAACTAACTCCATCATGATTACTTCTCCTTTTCCTATTTATATTTCTCATTGAATATCTTTTGCTTTCATTTTATTTATTTCTTTCTGCTTATACTCATACCTACCTACAATCCAGAGAAGGAACGATACAGCAAAGAAAACAATGTATGCGATGATATTCGTTGTTGATAAAGTTGTTTTAAGAATAATGAGTTGATATATTGCCACACCAATGCCCGCTAAAGGAAGTAGGCCACCTAAAAACCAATATTTTGTTGCGCTTAACCGCTCGTGTAAGAAAAACAATGCAATCGCAATGATCACTATAATCCAATGTTTCATGATTTTTTCTCCTTTTCCTGTTTATATTTATCAATAATAATTTTTGCGGTTTCTAAATCAATTCGTGAATCAACCGCTAACCCTTTAATGAATTTTGAAAATGGCTCTTCCTCTTTTCGATCATTCAGTTCAATTTTTTGAATAAGCTTATCCAATCTAAGCCGGACTGTTGGATAAGACACTTCATACAGCTTAGAAATTTCTTTTAATGAGCCCGATTTTAAAACAAAGTTTTTTAGGAAAGCCAAGTCTTCTGATTCTAAAGCGAGAATCCATTCAGGAATGTCATTTGCATTCATTTATTTTAAACCTCCTTTTATTTTATCTTTAATAATATTTATTATAACATAAATATTATTAAAGTCAATACTAAAAGTTAATTTAATTATATTAAAATACAAAAAAATATTCCCGCCATAATGGCAGGAATATTTTTTACTGTATATCACTTACCAAATTTTAACTCTATCTTCGGGAGCCACCCACATTCCGTCGGTTTCTCCAATATCAAATGTTTCAAAGAATTCATCACAGTTTACCAAAACTCTGTTTACTCTTAGTTTATCTGCACTGTGCAAATCTGCCTGCGCCGCATACTGATAATATGCACGGTTTGCTACCGATGCCCAGCAGTTTGCCATACTCTTATAAAGCGTTTCAAAATCAGGATTTTCAAGTCCTGCAACGATTTCTGTAATACAAGCAACAGCACCGTTATCGGCAACATTTTCACTCAAGGTCAGTGTGCCGTTCATCGGTATCCCCGGTATACCTTCTTCACCATCATAAAATTCGATCATATCTTCGCAAAGCGCATTAAATGCCGCATAATCTTCTTCAGTCCACCAGTCAGCGGCGTTTCCGTTTTCATCAAATTTTGCACCGTTATTATCAAATGCGTGAGTAATCTCATGGGCTATGATATAACCGATACCGCCTAAATTCTGTTCATAGGAAGCGTTTACATCATACATCGGCGCCTGCAAAATTGCCGCCGGGAAAGTAATATCATTCTGTATTGCACTATAGCAGGCATTCACGGTAAACGGATACATCATCCACTGTGTTTTATCAACAGCCGTACCCTGTAGCTCCAAGGTTTCTTCTTTTTGTGCCGCAAGTATTGAAAGCATATTTGTAAAATAGCTGCCTCCATCGGTTGTGGATTTTATCTCTGCATTATCTATAGCCGTTTCCCACTTGTCTGGATAACCGATTTTTATCTTCATGGTATCAAGCTTTTTAAGCGCTTTTTGCTTTGTTTCATCACTCATCCAGGTAAGGTTTTGTATGCGGTTTCTGTAAACTTCAATAATGTCCTTTACCATTTTTTCAACATCCTGCTTTGCCTCTTCAGTGAAATACTTTTCAGCATAAAGTTCTCCGATATAGTCAGGCATGGTGTTCTGCACTGTAAGAAGAGCGCGTTCCTCCGGTGTATAGCTTCCCGATACGCCCATAAAGTCCTGGTTGAATTTATCTGACGCATCTATAAATTCCTGATTAAACGCCCCTCCCCAGCCTTGCAGCAGCGACAGCTTTGCGGCAGATTTTAATGTGTCGATATTATCATTATTAAAATATTTCGCATATGCTTTTGTAAGACCGGTATCCCCAATAATTATATCATCTTCTGATTTAAGACCTGAATCGGCGAAAACTGTGTCCATGTCAACTTCCGGGAACATTGCCTTTATTTCATCCATTGTATAGATATTGTATACCTTGTCAACATTTCCGGAATCTGCGGCATCAAGCATAGACTGTGCCATCAGCTTTTCCATCTCAAAAAACTGATTTGCTTGTTTTTCGGCATTTTCTTCTGTTTCACCGCCAAGCATATACAATGTCTTAATATATTCATGATAAGCATTTATCTGCTGCTGGGTTCCGTTTAGGTACGTATCCTTTGGAAGTGTCGGAGAAGATACGGAGAAAACAAGCATATAGCTGTTACTGTCCTTTAAATCAACGGTCAGTCCAAATCCCATAAACTGTGCAATGTATAAATCTTTTGAAACAGTGCTTTGTACTTTAATCAAATCATCAATATTTTGTGCGTTGTCTATCATTTCAAGATATGGCTTAATAGGCTCTATGCCTTCTTTGTTTCTTGAATCCATATCGGCAACGCTTTGATAAAAGTCTGCAATTTTCTGTTCTTTTGTACCTTTTTCGAACGTCTTACCTATAATTTCTGAAAGGATAGCGTTAACATCTTCCGTGCTCTTATCCTGCAAATCATACAGTGTTCCGCTCATCACTCTGCCCGGCTGTATTTCAAGGCTGTTTAAGGTATCTTTATTAACAGCCGCATAAAAGTCATCCTTTAAATTTGTTCCGAACAGGGAATACACACGCTCAATAAATAATTCCATCTGCTCTTTTGTCACATTCTCGTCAGGAGAAAAAATTCCCTCGGATGTTCCTGCGACTATCCCTGCGTCAAACACATCACTAAGCTCTGTTTTTGCCCATTCGGGAATATCGGAAAAACTTTCCGCCGGAAGTGCGACCATTGCATTGTACCCTGTAGGTTCGGGAAGTTCTCCGAATGCACGCTTTAACATCACAAGCGCTTCCGCGCGGGTAACGCTCCAATCTTCATGAAGCTCGCCGTCATCATATCCTTTGATAATATCCTCTTTTACCACATCGGGGTTATAGTCATCTGCTGCAGTTAAAAGCATTTGCGCTACCTCGCCCCTTGTGGCATAATCCCCTGCCGGAGCATTAGATGTATCCGTCACCTCATAATCTAACAGTTCTGATGGAACATAGCTTGTTTTAAGCTGTTCCTCTTCCGAAAGACTGTTGTACCATTCAAGCCATTCTACAGTTTCCTGTGATAATTCCGAAACACTAAAAGTCTTGTCATGGAACCGAATTGTTTCTTCATCCTGCGCCAATACTGCCGACATATTGGCAAGCATAAGCGCACAAAGTGCGATTGAAATAATTTTTTTCTTCATTTTTATCTCTCCTGTTCTAAATATATTTACATCAATTTTACTGTCTTAACCTGAATGTTTTCGGTGCAAGGCGGTAAACCAATATACAAGCAATAATACAATATAAAATGCAAAACACAATTGTAAGTGTCCCGAAAATGATGGTTGACATTCTTACTCTTATCATGTAGTAGCAAACAAAATATGTTGCGATTTTTACAACCTGATACATACCGTTTTTTATTTCCGTTGCGGCATTATATGGCTGCATGAGATAATATATCGTTAAGTAATGTACGGAAAAAAATGCGCTCATACATAGAATTGATACAATTATGACTGCATAATTTAACGGATTGTCAGTTCCTCCTGTCACAAACAGCAAAAGCGCTAACCCTACACCTATAACTAAAGCCGGCAGAGCATTAATTTTCATAATTTCTCTTAGCCGGATAGCAAATAATTTCAAAATCATTCCCGGCTGCTTATAAAACGGGTACGTCAAAAGGCTGTGATCGCAGTTTACAAACAATGCCTGTGTAAAGCCGGTTCCGCGGTTTATCAAATACATAATAAACACAAAATACGGAAGCCAGTTTAATATCAGATGGTTTGTTGTTTCCTTAATTTCGGGGAACAAATAAGAGGCTATTATAACTCCAACAGTTAACACGATACAGACATATGTAATCATCTTTGACGCACTCCAAAGAATATCCTTATGTCTTTTTATAAATAACTCATTTAAGTATTCAAATCCTCTGCGGCTGCTTGTTATGCTTGTGTCAGTCGATATATGTTTTTCTGACTGCTTTCTTAAAGCCTGTGTTTTTCTGTCTGCAAACGGTTGAGTCTGTGAAAATAAATCCTGAAATACTGCTTTGTATTCATTGAATCTGATAACCTTTAAAGCCCCGACAATTCCCAATGGCACAAATAAAATAAACAATGTTGTGCTTGCAATCTGAGGAATCGCTATCCCTACTGCCGGCAGTCCGCCTGAAAGAATAATCATCAAAGCCACAAAAGCCCACAAAAATTTTCCAAGCTTATTTTCGTTATATGCAAATCCTCGTTTTTCATAATCCCAAAGCGACGAGGCGGCAACAAAAAGCTTTAGTCCCGCAATGGAAAAAGGCAATACAATACTCAGCCACAGCGGAACATTCAAAAGTGGTCGCATTAAAAACATAAAAGGCAAAAAACCAATTATCACTTTTAAAATGGCGTAGCCGTAGTTGATTAAAACATACTGCTTTGCATCCATGCGCATAAGAAACACCGCATAATATTTTTCCTTTGTGGGATTAAATAAATTGGTATTTAAAAATGCACCTATGACGGTTAGAAACAAAAGCATATGCAAAAACAATTCACTTTTATTTGAATATCCGTCATACCCGAAAAAAATTACCCCGTAAATACAGAAGATATAAAGAAGCTTTCCCAAAAAGGCTGAAAGAAACTCCCATATAACCGACAGAATATTTGCAAATATTTTTAAGCCCTTTACTCCGTATAATGCAGAAGGCAATATCTTTTTTAAAATCAGCATCTGCTTTAAAGCGTATAATATACTGTTTACACGGTATGTATTTTTCAGCGCAAAGGAGATTTTGAGTGTTTTATTCATTCCCGTCCTCCCTCAATGCTTCAATTATCTTATCCTTAAAGTCCTTATTATCAAGACTCACTTTTTCCACAAGTTCCAGTTCTCCATGGCTTAACAATACAATTTCATCACACAAATCAAGAGCAAGATCAAGAATATGTGTAGAAAAAATAATAATGCACTCTTGTTTTAAGTTTCTAAGGAGCTGTTTCATCTCTTCCGCAACCACTACATCAAGAGAAGTAAGCGGTTCATCCAAAAGCAGAATGTTGGGCTTTGCTATTATATTTACAAGCATCTGCATTTTATTTTTCATACCGTGCGAATAGTCTTTTAACAGCTTATCACGATCCGCAGGGGAAATACTCATATAATCGAAGTATTCGTCAATAGACTTTTTATCTGTAATTGATTTTTCATTGATGTCTATAAAGAATTTTAAAAATTCCCGTCCTGTCAAAAACTCCGGCACAGTAGGAGTTGAGAGGACATAACCAATGTCATCTGCCTTTACCTCTCGGCGTTGCCCGTTTTCTTCAAAGAAAAAGTCTCCGCTGTCCGCCTTTAAATCACGGTTTAAGCAGTTAAACAGTGTGGTCTTTCCTGCGCCGTTTCGTCCCAGCAAACCATAAATCTTTCCTTTTTCAAAGGTAAAATCTATATCCTTTAAAACCTCTTTTTTCTCAAAGCTTTTTGATAAATGGTCTATGATAAATTTTATATTGTTATTCATTGATCAGATCTCCTTTTCAAGCTTAAATCGGCAAAATATTGCATATCCTTCCACAAACAAATATGCCGCTACCAGCAGCAGCACCGCCGCAAGCTCTACCTGCATCAGTGCAAAAGAGAGCATCAACGCGCCATATACGAAGGTCATCATATCAAAAGCTTTTGCCTTGGAACGGGCTGCAAGCACAATATTCCGTTCGTCATTTTTTTCTATTTCCATTTGTTTTACAATCTCCGGACTGTTTTTAAGTAATCGTCCGCTTGCAATTTCACCCATGCCATGCCCGAAAAGACCGCATCCCACTCCAATACATATGTAAGGTAAAACACGAATAAATCCTGTTGGTTCTTCCACAAATTTTAACACCATCAGTCCAGCTATAAGTAACAGAACCCCTATAACAGATGTTATATACATTCCTGCCTTTTTGTTCATTGCTCATCCTCCTCATAAATGAAGATATCTTCAATTCTCATATTGAAATATCTTGCGATTTTAAACGCCAAAATTATGGAAGGATTATATCTGCCGTTTTCAAGTGATCCGATAGTTTGTCTTGAAACTTCAAGGGCTGCCGCAAGCTCTTCCTGTTTGATACCTTGACTTTTCCTGATCTCTTCCAGCCGGTTTTTCATAATCTCCCTCCTTTAAGCATATGGAAAGTTTGCTTTCCATATGCTTAGTATATCATGCGAGAGGAGAAATGTCAAGTATGCTTTGCATTTTTGGAATTATTTTTATATTATATCATTCATTTCGTTCACCGCTTACAATTGAAAAATAGGAATGAGAAGTAATTTTGTATACCAATACATAAAATACCGCAAATACGATATAGCATACTGCTGTTACCATAGCCAAAAGAGAAATATTTGTCAAATTGAATAACAACATAAGCTTTTTAATTAACGGAAAGGCAAAAGCCAGATGTATTCCTGCAGTAATCAGCGGCATAAAAAACACGGTCAGAATTTGTGAATTGACACTGCTTTTTATTTCTTTTTTTGTCATACCCACCTTCTGCATGATTTCAAATCTTGATTGATCCTCATAGCCTTCACACACTTGTTTATAGTATATAATCAAAACTGCCGCTGTAATAAAGACGAGACCAAGCAAAATTCCCAAAAAGAACATTCCGCCATATCTTGCATAAAAACCGTCACGTTCTTTTGCTGAACCTTCGGCAAGAACATGAAAGAACGAAAATTCATCAGACTGCTTTTCTATTAATGATATCTGTTGTGAAATCTGATCTTGAATTGCAATCTGCGTCTTCTCATCACACGACAAATCAAACCCATACAGCCAGTGCAATGAAACCAAGCCTATGCCGTTATCCTCCAACGTATACTCCTTTATCGGCTCTATTATCTCATTTATATTTTCTACAAACAGATACATTGTGGGAAATATCTGCATAGCATCTATTCCGTTAGCTACAAAATCATCAGCTTTCTTTTTTATTTTAAGCGGCTCTGTGTCACCAATCTGAATTGTATCGTATTCATACTCTATTTCCTTTGTCGTATATATAATCACTTCTCCGGCAGACAGCGATTCTTCTTTATTCATCAAACTGTTATAATCAGAAACAGGAACGATAAAGACTTGCCAGATGTCCGATATATTTTCCAGGCTGCCCTCATAGACAGAGTTATCAAAAATAATTCTATTCTCTATCAGCATTCCGCCAAAAGCAGCTGTCCTATACTGAAGGATATTCTCTTTTTGTGCACTGTTTTGTTCAACAATTTTATCGGTAAGTTCCTGTACTTTTACCGTCTGTTCACCACTAAGCAAATCCACATTGCTGACAACAGCATCCAGATTGATGTTACGCGGATATCTTGTTCTTAAACTGTCTTCAGCACCTATATACAGGCAAATAGTTGACGATACCATAACAAGCACCGCAGTACAAAGAATACAAATTGAAGCAAGACCTGCACCGTTTCGTTTCATACGGTAAGCCATAGAGGAAACCGACACAAAATGGTTTGTTTTGTAATAATAACGTTTGTTTTTTTGCAATATCCGGCAAAGGGTAACAGAACCTGAGACAAATAGCATATATGTTGCAATTACTACCATAATAACAGCCACAAAGAAAAGATACAGCGCCGTAACAGGATCTTCAATTGTTACTGCCAAGTAATATGCGTAAGCAAGAAGCACTACGCCCAAAATTGCAAGGAACCAATTTGCTTTCGGTGGTTTTTCTCCTGTATTTTCGCTTTTTAAAAGCTCAATTGGGTTTGTAAGATGAATTTTTAAAATTGAACTGATATAAATTACAGCAAAAATACCCAAAAAGAGCAGTGCGGTTCTAAATATTGACTCTATGCCTATCGTAAACGCAAAGCCTGTTGTTCCGCCTAATACTTTTACCATTGCCAACTCGGAAAATTTTGAAAACAGTATGCCGAACGTCAATCCTCCTGTCAATGAAATAACGGCGCTAATCAATGTTTCCCAAAATAAAACTGCGGCAATATTTTTCTTGTCAAGACCTAAAATATTGTATAAGCCTAATTCTTTTCGCCTTCTTCTAATCAGAAAGGAATTTGTGTAAAACAGAAAAATTAAAGAGAATACGCACAATACACTAAAGCCTACGCCAAGATATATCTGAGCTGTTGATCCTCCCGACATATTTTTAAATGTCGGCGACAAGGATAAAAAAGAAATAATATAGCACATCATAACCATACCCATACAGGTAAGTATATATGGAAGATACAGTTTTTTATTTTTCTTTATTCCCATCCATGCAAGCGTCCGGAAGAATCCATTTTTCATTTTGTATCCCCCCTTGATGCAAGCATTGTAAGGCTGTCGGAAATTTTCTGATACATCTCTATATCAGAACTGTTTCCACGATAAATCTGATGAAACACCTCACCGTCTTTAATAAACAAAACCCTGCCGGCATGGCTTGCCGCCTTTACGGAATGTGTCACCATCAAAACCGTCTGACCGTTTTTATTGATTTCTCCGAATAAACGCAAAAGCTCATCGGTTGATTTTGAATCCAACGCTCCTGTCGGTTCGTCTGCCAGAATCAGTCTGGGACTTGTTATAAGTGCTCTTGCAACTGCTGCTCGCTGTTTTTGTCCACCCGACACTTCATAGGGATATTTCTTTAATATTTGCGTTATACCAAGCTGTTTTGCGATAGGCATAAGTTTCTGTTTCATTTCATCCGGTTTTTTTCTTGAAAGAACCAACGGAAGATAAATATTATCCTCAATCGAAAATGTATCCAGCAAATTGAATTCCTGAAAAACAAATCCCAGGTAATTACGGCGAAATGCTGCCGCTTCTGATTCCTTGATTTCAGACATCATTTTACCATCCAATCGAACACTGCCTCCTGTAGGTTTATCAAAGGCTGCCAAAATATTCAAAAGAGTAGTCTTTCCGGAGCCTGACTCACCCATAATTGCAACATATTCACCTTCTTCAACCTGAAAGCTGACATTAGAAAGCGCCTGCACCTGATTACCGCCGAAACGTGAAGTGTATATTTTCTTTAACGCATTTACTTCTAAAATACTCATTTAAAAATTCCTCCTTGCTTTTTGTAAACCCATTATATCAAAAAAAGGAAATAAACCGCCATCGATTTGGCTTACATTTCCTCTGCGTCATCTTACATTTTTGTAAGATGCTATTCTACATTCAACTTTTGTTGTTCCAAATGGATTTTAACAACCGTACCGCTGTCAAGAGAGGAGTTTATGGTAATGCTATGCCCCAGATTTGTACAGATTCGGTTACACAGGTATAATCCGAGTCCGCTTGCCTTTTTATCCTTGCGTCCGTTGTATCCGGTATAACTTTTTTCAAACACACGGGGCAGATCCTCCGGCGCGATTCCTATTCCTGTATCACGGATGCAGAGCGTAAGCGGTTTCTCAATTTCTATTGTAATACCTCCGGTCTGTGTATATTTTAGTGCGTTTGACAAGATTTGTTCTATAATAAAGGAAAGCCATTTTTCATCTGTCAGTACGCTGATATGGCAAGGTGAATAATTAAGAAACAGTTTTTTTCTGATAAACTGACCTGAAAACTTCTTAACGGACTCTTTAATTATAGAATCCAAATCGGTTTGTGCAAAAACATAATCTCCGGAATCAGAATCAAGTCTTAAAAATACAAGCACCATTTGTACATACTGCTCAATACGCACAAGTTCCTGCAAAAGCTGCCCGCAAACAGCAGAATCCTCGCCCTGAAGAATCAGACGCATTGCGGCAATAGGCGTCTTGATCTGATGCACCCATATTGTATAATAGTCTGTCATATCCCGATAACATTTGTCCACATCTGCTCTTAGCTTGTGCTGTTCCTGTCTAAGCTGCTCGATTATTTTCTGATAATCCTCATCATCCTGAGAAATAATTTTCGGGAAGTCTTCCATCAATGATGATGTAAGATGGCTTAGCCGCAAAAGCTTATTATGTTTTGTTGCGGCACTTCGAATATCAAAAAAAAGGAAAATTAAACCTAATACAATACAAACAACAGCAGGATATATAACAGCACCCAGCGGAAGATCATAAAGGAAAAAAGCACAAAGAAATATCGCGGTAAAAAGGAGAAAAACCAAAATGCAAACTAAACGCTTTTGTATATACATTTTCAAAAACTGCATAACATTCATCTCCTTTATTTGATTAAGTATCCTACTCCTATTTTTGTGGTAATAAAATCAACAAGTCCCGCAGCGTCCAATTTCTTTCTCAGGCGGTTAATATTCACCGTCAAGGTGTTGTCATCCACAAAGCTATCGGTTTCCCATAATCTTTCCATAAGTTTTTCGCGGCTTACGATTTTTCCTTTGCTCTCCATAAGTGCAAGCAAAATTCTATACTCATTTTTAGTCAGTTCTATACTCCTACCCTCAAAAGCAAGGGTGTTATCACCGGTGTTTAATAATGCGCCTCTGTGCTCCAGTACAGGTACGGCTTTTGCAAAATCATATGTTCTTCTAAGCATTGCCTGTATCTTTGCAATGAGAATGTTTTGGTCAAATGGTTTTGCTATAAAATCATCCGCCCCCATATTGACTGCCATAACTATATTCATGTTATCGGAGGCCGATGATATAAATATAACCGGCACCTTTGAAACCTTCCTTATTTCGCTGCACCAATGATACCCGTTAAAAAACGGGAGAGATATGTCAAGCAGTACCAGATGCGGATCATATTGTGTAAAGAAAGGCATTATGTTTCTGAAATCTTTTACACATTCCGCTTCCAGTCCCCATAACTGCAGTTGTTTTTTTATTTCATGAGCGATTGTTTCATCGTCTTCGATAATTAAAATTCTATACATAACATTTCTTCTTCCTAAATACGCAATAATAAAAATTATAATTCCCTTGGTTATATAAAATTATTTTAGGGCAGGAATATAATCTTTAATTGTTTCCTGTTCACCTACTTGTAATTCAAAACAGTATACGGGTTGATAAAAGCCTTTAGTATCTGCTATCCAGTCCAATGAGCAAGAGAGAATACTGATTTCTCCTGCATTAAGATGTTCTAATACTACACCACTGAAGCTATGCCCTTGGCACAATTCGTTTACTGCCTGTTTCTGCGATATAATCGGATCCTCGCTGCATGGTAAAAGTTCAACAACGGAATTTTTGATTTTTCTATCCATTGTTGTTTTTCCATTTTCAAAGCGGAAGTTACAGTTCAATGTTCCGTAAAGCAGTTTGTCTTCAACAGGAACAAACTCCGCTGTATAACTTGCTGTACCCAATCCGTCATCTTCAGATATTTGTATTTCAAACTGTGCGTCTTTCGGAATTTCAATTCCCAGACCCGAAAGCCCGGTTAAAACATCTTCATTACTGATATCTGACAAACTTTTTTCGTAAACAGGAGCCTTTTCTCTGCCAATGGTGTACTCCCACGTGCCGTCAAGCTGGTTCAGATTTAAAAAGTCTCCGGTAGAATGATTGGCAAATATGATGGTGTCATCATAATAGTAGACATCTCCAAACTCAATATCCATTTTGTCAGCCAATTCTTTTCCAAACTGTTCAGCTTCTTCCCGGTTTAATCTCCCGGCTTTATATACTTGTGCTTTTTCTGCCATATCATCTGGATTGAATTTTAATTCCCATTTTACCGAGTCTAAATTTGCGGTGACGGAAGCTGCGTCAGGTAAATTTCCGTATGGCTGTACAACATAACCTATATATATGCCGGAAAAGACTATTACAAGCGCAGCCGGTACACACACATATGTAAAACATCGTTTCTCCCATTTTCGCTCAGCTATTGTCAGAATAATCATAATAATGCTCCAGCCAAGCATTGCTCCTAAAGTATTTGTTACCAAATCATCAATATCAAAAATGCCTCTTGCTGTAACAAGTTGAGCAATCTCTATAAACAGCGTCATTCCAAACCCGGCTGCAAGCATCAAATACCATTTTCTAAATGCCCGTGCAAGCAAAGGAAGTACAATGCCAAGAGGAACGAAAAGGGCAACGTTCAATAGCACATTAAGCCACGCCTGAAGCGAGAACTGATTCCAAGCCTCTCTCCATGCCATTAAAAAATGAAAATTCCATTGCCTGAACCCTGGGACACCCCTTAATAGAGTGGCGAACACAGTCACTGCAAACCAGCCCAACAAAACAAACGACAGAACGATCTTTTTCCACGGCATCGGACGATGCTTTTTTCGTAAAATCAGCCATATGACAGCTAAAACAACAGCAAAAACCAGTATGACAGGTACGGCAAAGATTATTCCTCTCTGAAGCAGCTGCAAAATATATCTCAAAAAGTCATGCATAAAAATTTCTCCTATTTTTAATTGTAATTTGCTTAATCCCAAAACTTTTATATTTACAATTCGTATCCAATCATATAAATTCGGTTGTTATTATTAAAGTTTTGTAATCTCGTCTGCAATTTCTGCTATGGATTTATTATTGGTGTTTATTTTTATAGTGTTTAATTTTTCATAAAGAGGCATACGGGCAATACTTCTGTTTAGCACATCAACAGATCGTATTCCCGCATTAACATCTCCCTGTATACGCTTTCTTAAGTTCTTTTCATCAGCCAATAAAGAGATAGTTTTTACATTACAGTTCTCAACATTAAGCTTATTACATATAGTATCAATAATGCTTTGCTCGTGCATCACCCAGCAAAAAATAATGTTATTGTATGCGGAGCATCGTATAAAATTATTGATAAGATAACATATGTTATCTATCACCATTTTCTTTGTTTCCTCTGTAACACAAAACGGATCCGAATCCCAGCACCAGTCCCCATCAAGAAATACACTGTTTGGCAAAAGCCTTTTTAATCTTTGACATACCGCTGTTTTACCAACTCCCATTGTGCCACCTATTAAATATAATTGTTTCATAAATTATCCCTCTTATTTATTAAACTGAACAATATTACCGTCAATATATCCTGCAAAGTATGTAATAAGGCAGAAAACCCCGAAGCTGAGGCAAAATATAATTGCAGTCAGCAACCAGCTTCCTGTGGCTTTTTTTAATTGTGTTCCATATCGTCCAATCAACCATACATTTGATGCAAAAAACAAGATATATACCTGGCTTGTACGAAAAGACATAGCCATACTTGAAAGAGCATATGTAATTATTATAAAGTTAATGGATTCTACTATAATTTCGATACCTTTTTTCCATTTTTCTTTCATCTTTATTGGACTCCTTTATAGATACGCTTTACAAAATCACAGGTAATACAGCAGCAATCATACAGACCGCTATTATTCCACAGGAAAAAGTAATTATAACTTTTTTAAGTGTTTTGTTGCATTGAAAATAATCATCAATTTTATTTGAAAACAATGAAATAACAACACATATTATAACAGGTATAAAATATATCCACATATATTCACTTCCTTCAGGTCATCTCACCGGAGTATAATCTATTTCTGAATTTTTATCGGTTGCCTCAAGCTTAAAAATAACAGGTCTTAGACCGTCATTACAGCTGCATATTGCAACCCCCGGTTTTCTGATCCAGTCGCCATAATAAAACAGTTCTTTATCCGATCCGTGCGACAGTGCAAAAACATACTGATAAATTGCTTTCCATGCCTCATCACAAAAGCCATCCGGTTTTGCATAATCCGCATAAAATACCTGTCCTTCTTTCATCATAGGGCATGCTGTTAATCCATCTGCACCATATTCTTCCGCTAATTCTTTATCAAAAGTGGTTTTTAAAACCGTTATTTTTACTTTTTTCAACGCAAACACTCCTTTAAATAAATTAAATTATACTCCTAAAATGTAAAACCCATTATACTTTAAGTCGCTAAGCAGCCAATCAAGTAAGATTTCAAATTCCTCAGGTTTACGTTCTTTCAATCGTTCAATTATTTTTATTGTTTTTTCACGGCTGTAATAATTGATTCCACAATAATCAATGGATCCTTCATGCAAATTACTGTAAAGACCGTTGCCGATGATTTCTTTGTATTCATTATAAAACCTTTGAAAATCATCTCCGAATATAAAAAGCGACGATAAATCCCAATTATGGACTGCATCCACAATTTCTTTGTCTAAAGTTCCATTTGGCAGTGTGCAATACTGTATTTCGATGAAATCAGAACCGCCGTAAGCACGCCTTTCTTCGTTTGATTTGAATTTCATAAACATTTGATTCACCTATTCTTTCGATAGTTCTGTTCCGTAATGCGCTGAGCAAAATCCATTATCCAAAGCGATAGTGAAAAACGGTGTCATTTTGTTATAAATCTCAGTATCGATAGGTTTTGGCAACCCCATTAGCCAATTTATAAATTTCGGATTGACTTCTCCTGCTATAACTATACCATAGTCCCATTTGTAATCTTTTCTGCTTCCAAACTGCATAGCAAGATCAATACACTCATGTTCTTCATTCCAGCAATGAATTTCAAATGCGCTAGCAGAGGACAATTCCTCTGCCATAATTTCTCGCCATTCGTAATAATCACAACACTCTGCAATATAATCACCGTGTTCCATTTCACTTTTCCTCCGTAGAAACTGTTTGGGGATATATCAGATATCATTTCTTCCAAAAACTTATGTAGCTATACTTTAAAATGCTGATTATTCTTTATTATTTGTATTTGCTAAGTTACAAAAGATGTTAATGCTTTGTCACGTATCTCTTGATTAAGATTTTTGCAATAATAACAACTAAAATAACGACTAGCGTAAATATTCCATACACCAAAATACTTGTATACCAAGGTGCAGAATTCATAGCATATAAATCAGGATGTGTTTTAAAATCATAGTACACATAAATTCCATGTCCAATAAATACGCCAATAAATGTACCTATTAGAATGTTTAGAAAATTATTTAACTTTTTCATTTTCTACCTCCGTTATACCTTACCTTTTTAGGGTTCTATATCCCGCTAAACAGGCAAGGGCAAGCACCATAGGAATAGCAGCGTATCCTGCATTTACTGTTCCGTGATTGTAGATTACATAACCTGTGCCGGCAAACGTGAAAACCATAAAGATAATTGCCAAGATAAGTAAAATTTTTTCCATACTATTATCTTTCAACCTTTCTTAGCATTCTGTGATAAGAAGGATCTTCAGGCTTTGCCTGTGTTATCGGTTTTAACATACCGTCATTTATAAAACTATCTATCCTCAAAGCAATAAGACTATCCGATATCCCAATTGAATACTTTCCAATAACTTTTCCTATTAAATTTGCTTCCATAAACTCATCACCCTGATCCTCCAATTCACGAAGAATAAATGAATCATAAAAGGTTTCGGGAACACTTACGAGCTGACGGTTAACCACAGCTCTAAGCGGTGCATTTTCTTTTTTTAATTGCTGCCAACGAAAAGATAAGGCATACATATAGTTAACGGGAAGTTTTTGCCCATAAGATGCCAAATGTCCCCACTGATGCGGAGCTACTTCGCCCCAGCCTGAGTATAGTACAACTGTACCATCAGGCATTACATGAAAATCCGGAAGCTTTACATATGTAATATCAAGATTTTCAAAGCCGATAGACTTTAACTGATCTATTAACCAACAAAATCCGCAGGCTTCATCCGGAATATCGCTTGTCCAAACTCTGATTGCTTCTCCTTTTTCAGTGCATTTAAACAACTCCTTTAAACTTTTTTTTGCAGTGTCTATCATCTCTAAAGCCGCCGGTTTTATATCGTCAGGATAAATGCTCATAAGCTTTTGAAGTGCCGCATTACGTTGCTTTCCTAACTCTTGTTCTGTAATATCCCCAATACTCAGCGCAACTGGAAAACAAAGAATATCTTTGCGGTCGATTTCAATAGGAATTGCTTTTTCCCAATTTATACGTTCTTTTTCTTCATGCTCCCGAATCATTTTTTGAATTTCTTCCTGATTTGAAGCCTGACTTTCTCCGTCTTCACCCACAATAATTGCAGAACTGACTCCGCCTATATTTTTACCATTGCAAGCCGCAACCGAAAGACTTGCGGCAGCACTTTCGCTAAATAATATTTCTATCATAACAACACCTTCAATAATTCTGGTTTATAGCTTCATTTTTAAGTAAATCATATCAACCAATTGCACACCATCTTCATATATAGGATGATCATAATTATCGGTAAAAAAGTTTTTGAGTTTATGGGAATACTCAAATCCGCACGCCTTATAAAATCCTACGGTAGACGGAACGTCTCCTGTCCCAACCTGCAAAACATCATACTTTAATTTATAGTGATCTGCAATAAATGATATCAAGGCTTTGCCATAGCCCATTCCTTGATGTGTCGGGACTGTTGCAATGTTTTTAATTTCTAGAATTCCGAATCCCTCATCTGTAACGATACACTCGCATTTCACACCGTTATCGTTCAATATGTACATGGTTCCTTTTTCAATATAACGGTCAATCATGTTCTCTTGCTCATCTGCCAACAGTAGAAGAGATAGATATTGTTTTTTGTTTTCTTTTACTTCTTTAATTTCCACCAAGCTCACTCCAAACCCATTTTATACCGGATTTTTTTGAAATATATCGACCGCATGGCTTGAAACGCCCAAAAAATCTTCACGCTCACAAGTGGAAAAGTGGTATTTCAAATACAACTGAAATGTTTCATCATCCATTGCATCAATTGCCTCTCGCATAAAAAGTGCACAGCCGTCAGTTGCTACATAATGAAGCCGTGTAACGGAAAAAGCAGACATTAAATCATCAATATCTTCTTTGCGGACAAGTTCAAACAAATCCTTTGGCTGCGATTTCGTTGTAAAAGTTTTGCCGTCAATCAGCCCGTCCCTAATATAATCTTTCACATTAATATTCCCGCGATGAAAACCTTCATCAAGAAGACATCCGTCCGATAGCACATAAGCGGCAAATATAACCCCGCCAGGCTTTGTTACACGAATCGCTTCGCTAAGCGCCTTTTGCTTATCCTCTTTATCGTAAAGATGATAGAGCGGACCCAAAAGCAGAGTGATATCATACTGATTATCACCAAACTCAGATAAGTCCATCGCATTGCCTTGCCGGATAGTAATTAACTCATTTGGCAGGGTATTCTTTTTAAATACCTCTATATTATGTTCCACCAGTTCTACTGAGTCCACTTCATATCCCTGACGTGCCAATGCATGAGAATACCGTCCTGTACCTGCACCAATTTCAATAATTTTACTGTTCGGCTTTAAGTATTTCTCTATATATCTCATTGTCGTTAAAAACTCAACAGAACCATGCCTTAAGGCTAAACGGTTGTCTTCGTCATAATTGTTATAGAAATTTACAATATATGTTGTATCCATGTTTATCCCTCTTTTCCTGTAATTTAAGTTTTGAAACTTTAACAATTATTTATTAAATCCAAAATGGTATTATCATCTTTAGTATAATAGCAAAGGGTACTGAAATTCCAATAATACAAACAGTTTCTTTTATTGATCTGCGCAAAATCACTATTCCTAAAATCAACATTACCAAGTGCAGCAATGATGGAATGTCAACATACCACATTCCATATGAAAGTGTGCTGTTAATAATAAACGCCAAAATCCCCGATGAAATAATTAATGAAACCCATCCCTTACCTTTTGCATACCAACAGATAAATGCTAAAATAGGCGAAATTAAACTTAAAGCGCCCCACGTCATAGCATAACTGCGCGGGAAGAAACCTGCGACAAAATTGGAATACAGATAATAACTCGTAACCATTCCCGCAAAAAAGATAAATACATTTATTCCGGCTCTTAACGGCGTATCACTTTTTACGGAAATATATACTGCAATAATGATCCACGGTGCAAAAACTCCCAGAAAATTATGTAAGTTTAAAGCTTGATCCACAGACATCAGAAATGACGGAAGTTCTGCCTGTCTGTAATCCAAAAATTTCGAAAATGTTCCAAGCAATATCCCAATCAATAAAACACCTACTGTAATAGCAATCTGTTTTTTTACCGGATACCTTTTTTCAGGAGTTCTCACATTTTTTAAAAAGCTCATAGCTGCCTCACTTTATTAAATCAATTTCATAAAAAAATTATAATTAACTAAACCACTGAAAAGGATTAAATGTTTCAAGGAAAAAACACCAAAAAGTTTTTTTGAAATTATCTTTTCTTTTTTTCGGTTTGGAAAACAGAGCACGCAAACCTGCAATAATAAGGCAAAAAACAAAATATATAAACACCCCAAACAATATTGCTAAAACAGTATCCATAAAACATTCTCCTCAGAATATCATATATTAAGTATCAAGCTTACAAAAATACAGCGTGTTTGTATCAGTATCATACAATCCAACGGTAAAATTAAACGATGTACGACTCAAAATATCTGTGCCTTTGTCCGTATGCCGATCAATTAAACGGTAAAAACCATTCGTTATTTCCGGCACCAATACATTACCATTCCCATCAGTCAAAAATGGACCAATGCTGCCTGTTTCATCAGATATTCCGTAAACTAAAGCCTGTACAGTTTTGTCAAGAGGGAATGCATTCCAGTTCGAGTTTTCTTTAATCTCATCTAATACTGTATCATCATCAAAACTAAGCGCAATGTAGGTAGTACCGTCACCGTGAAACCCGCCATGAGTATCTTCGTTTGACAATTCAATTCCTGTGGATGCATTAATATCAAGTTCATCAGAAACTATATCCTGCGAACTTCTTGAACCGCAAGCTGAAAGAGTAAAAATTATAATAATTACAGTCAAGACATACAATATTTTTCTCATAAGTTATCATCTCCTATATCTATTTCTTAATAGAATTACGATGTTAAATTTACAAGTTTTTTATTCGTATTTATTTCCGTTACTATCATAGTAAACAGCATGAATGGAGTATTCTTTTTCTGGATTTTCAAAATAGATAATATCCATATTTTTAGTATCGCGCCATAATGTATCTTGTATTTCTCCGTTAATTGTATATGTAATTTCCGCATGTTCTGTTTTTGCCCCATTAAACCAGATTAAATCATACCAATTACCATTTATTACTGAACCACCAATAATAATATCTTCACTATTTCGATTTATTGATGTAAGAAATTCATAACTGCTATTTCCGGCCGGTTTGAAAATTGCAAGTGTAGATTTATTGTCTGTACTATACGCTCCACTAATAATATAACCGTCCAGTTCAATTTCTTTTGCTATAGTCCAGTCATTTCCTCTTGAAATTGCCTTGTTTAGTATTTTTTCTCTGCTTTCAACAGTATCACCATTTGAGGTTAAACAAAAATTATATGCGAAAACTCCAATAATGCAAATTATAACAGCTAAAATTGCTATTAATAATTTCTTTTTCATGTTTATTCCTCTTTTCTATGTAGATTCAGTTTTAAATCTGCAATAAATTGCTTCTGTTGTTTTCTTAAATAAGAACGGACAAACAGCTTTAAAAACCATTTTTTTGTATTTACGTTTTCGGTAAATGCAACCGTTGTAATATCTCCATCTTGTGAAAAAACACCGACCCAGTGACCACTTATGTTGCTGTTATCCATGTCAAATTCCCATTGTTTGTACGGCTTTGTCAAAGTGATAGTAAATGTTGTGGCATATCCGCTTTTCGTATATTCAATAAACTGATATTCATTTAAAATTTCCGTTTTGCTTAAATCACTGCGCCATGTAGGATAATTTCTAACATCTGTAACGACATCCCACACTTTTTTAATATCACAATATAATGTTGCTTTTATGCTTGAAACCGACATATATATACTCCTTTTTAGGTCAGTTTACAAGGAACTACACGCAGACCGTGAAACGGGCTGCTGACAACAAACGGCGGTATGCTCCCGGAGAGGGCAGCATACCGCCTGTTTTGTTGTCCGGGGTTTCCAAAGGGGTGCC
>CALXWJ010000052.1 GCA_944392335.1 uncultured Clostridia bacterium | reverse complement strand
GTTTACTTAATTATTATACACCTTTTCTTCAAAAATGCCAAGGAAAAAGTTGATTTAATTCCACATTTTCTTTGACATTCCGGAATTTCATTTGTCACCGGAATTCATTTTGACATTCAACCTTTATATATCTTTAATATCCGCAAGGGGTAAAATATTGCCTTTTTATTCTTCCTCGGTCAAAATTCCCGTCATGACCTCATAGCAATCGGGGAATTTCTTTTTCAGGTTTATCGGCTTCATTGTATGATCGCAAAAGGCATGAGTCGTCCAGCCTATATTCAGCAATTCCTTATCCGACTCCCTGTACACCTCATATTTAAATACGCATCTGACCACCGTAAGCTTTATCAGGGTAGTCCTTATAAGTACAGTATCACCGTAAACAGCCGGTTTTATATATCTTGAACGCGTTTCGACCAGCGGCAGATACAGTCCCTTTTGCTCCATATCAAAATATCTTACTCCCGCGGCAGTCACAAATTCATCCCTTGCCACCTCAAACCACGGATAATATCTTGAATGATGGACAATACCCATTCTGTCCGTTTCGCAATATCTTACCACTATTTTTGTAATACATTCCTTTTGCATTTAATATATTCCTTTCGTGTATAAATTTTCCCGTTATGAAGAATACTGTTTAATAATATACTCAGTGGCCCTTATCAGGCCGCCGAACGGAGGATCCTTATGAAAAAAGCCAAATTGATTTTTATTGCTTTCCGGCTTTGGCTCGGAAGTATTATTCTGCTGCTTGCCAATTCTTTGTTAAAACATTCTCTCAGGTCCTCGGTTTGCTCTCCATACACCGTTTTTATCGGGCGTATCTATGAAAAAAAGCTTATTAAATGGAGTGATAAAGAGAAAAAATATATATCGCTCATTATCGGGCTGCTTCCCCTTTGCGGCCATGATGACCACTGAGGCACGCGCCTTACGGGATCTTTTCCTGTTATAACCTTAAGTGAGTGTCAAAATCTTTGATTTTGCAACACGAACTTATGCAATAGATATGTTACTTTTTGCGTCCAAAAAGTAACCAAAAAGACTTCAAGGGACGCTGTCCCCTGAAAACCCCTGTCAGGGGGTAAGTGAGCGTCAAAATCTCTGATTTTGCTATGCGAACTTATGCAATTTACTTGTAGTCCGATTCCCCCCTGAACCCCCACAAGCTATGCATAAGTTCAAGTTATAAAATCAAAGATTTTAACTTTCACTTAACGGCTTAAGGGGCTTTACCCCTTAAGAATCCCCATGCGGTCAGTTTTTTTTAGTGGCTAAGGGGAATGTTGTAGGCAGAAAGCGTCTTCTCCTCAAGGTTTCAGCGGGAAATTCGATAAAGGTTTGCCCCGTCTATGTCGAGAACAAGAGCGCTGGCAACGCCTGCGCTGTAATCAGCGAAAGATTAAACTCTTACTGATTACAATATAGAACCCGCCGCCTAAAAAGGCGGGGAACATCTGCACTTAGATTATAAAAGCGACAAAGACCGCACCTCATAATGCGGTCTTTAATATTTGATTACGCCTGTTTTTCCAAAAAATTATTTATATCCTCCACAAGCTTGTCCGCGTCTGCTCCGTGTACCATACACGCCTGCTCAATACTTTCCCCGCTTGCTGACGGGCATCCCAGGCAATGCATTCCTATATCCAGGAAAAACTGTGCCGTATCCGTATTCATTTTCAGAACGTCCATTATAATAGTATCCTTTGTTACCTTCATATTTTACCATTCCTTTCAAAATATAAGGCTTGACTCTTGGCACACATGCCAAAACAAACACCTTAAAATACATGACCCGATCAATTTTAGATATCGGGGCAGCCGTACCGATAATATTTTTTGCAGCTCATACGAATGCCCTCCGCCATATTGCAAAAAAGCCTTTTATTTTCTCATACCGGGGTGTAAAAGAAGTTAATACGGGATAAAAGCTTCTTTGGTATAATATGATAAAATCTCCTCCACAAAAAACATACTGCATCCGCCGTGCATTATTTATTGTCGATACAGCGTTCCCTTATTATATTATAACACATTTTTTATGAATAATCAAGATAAAGATTGTGAATAAATCGTTTCAAATTCATCTTCATTCAAGGTTTCTTTTATAAGAAGCTCTTTTGTCACCGCTTCAAGCACGTTTTTGTTGTCACGGATAAGCTGCTTTGTCTTTTCATACAGCTCCGATATTATCCTTTGCACCTCTTCGTCTATCTGCGCGGCGTATTTTTCGGAATAATTCCTTGCATGGCCGTAATCCCTGCCGAGGAAAACCTCCTCCTCGCTGTCATAGCATACAAGACCCAGCTTTTCGCTCATTCCGTATCTCGTTACCATCGCGCGGGCAACGTTTGTCGCCTGCTTTATATCATTTGACGCCCCGGTGCTGATATCGTCAAGCACGATCTCCTCCGCGGCCCTGCCGCCGAGGGATTTTATTATATCATTCAACATCTCGCCCTTTGAGGAGTAGAACACATCCTCCTTCGGGGTATACATGGTATAGCCTCCCGCTCTTCCCCTTGGTATTATGGATACCTGATGTATTTTTTCTTCGCTGTCAATGAGCTTTGAAACGATGGCATGTCCCGCTTCATGATAAGCGGTAAGCTTTCTTTCCTTTTCGGTGACCTTTCTGGATTTTTTCTGCGCTCCCATCATCACCTTCAGGTTCGCGTCCTCGATGTCAGAAGAATCTATCTTCTTCTTATTCCTCCTTGCCGCAAATATTGCCGCCTCATTCATAAGGTTTTCAAGGTCTGCTCCGGTATATCCGGAGGTAACCTTGGCGATCCTTCCGAGATCCACTCTCTCATCAAGAGGTTTGTTCCTTGAATGTACCTTTAAGATCGCCTCTCTTCCCACAACGTCGGGGACGTCCACAACGATCTGCCTGTCAAAGCGTCCCGGCCGCAGCAGCGCCGGGTCAAGGATATCCGGCCTGTTGGTTGCCGCCATCATTATAATGCCTTCGTTTGTTCCGAATCCGTCCATTTCCACAAGCAGCTGGTTTAGGGTCTGTTCCCTTTCGTCATGACCGCCGCCCATGCCGGCTCCTCTTTTTCTTCCCACAGCGTCAATTTCGTCTATAAATATGATACACGGCCTGTTTTTCTTGGCTTGTTCAAAAAGATCCCTTACTCTTGACGCGCCCACGCCTACATACAGCTCAACAAAATCCGAACCGCTTATGGAGAAAAACGGCACTCCCGCTTCTCCGGCAACCGCTCTTGCAAGCAGCGTCTTTCCCGTTCCGGGAGAGCCCACCAGCAAAACGCCCTTGGGTATTCTTGCTCCCAGTTCTATAAACTTCTTGGGATTTTTTAAAAATTCCACGATCTCATGCAGCTCTTCCTTTTCCTCCACCGCACCGGCAACGTCCTCGAATTTTGTCCTTTTTGTGTCGGGAGTTATCATTTTGGATTTATTCTTTGTAAAGCCCGCTCCCCTGTTTGCGGAATTTGCAATGAAAAACATTATTATCACGATAAGCAGGATAATACTTATCGCGGGTGTTATAAAGCTCATCCATGAAACCTTCGGCTCGCAAACGGTCACAACAAGCATACCGTTTTGTGACTGCTCGTTTATCTGCTCTCCCGCGTCGTTGTAAAGCACATCCACCGACGGTATCCTGACCGTGATCTCCCTTACGCCGGCTCCCAGCTCGTTTTGAACGGCGCCTTCCTTTACCGCCGCCGTGATCTCATCCTCGCAAAGATCTATTCTTGCTATCTTTTCCTCTTTTATAAGATTTATAAAATCCGAATATGCCACGGTATTCTGACGTTCCATCATACTTGCAAAAAAAGTATACATTATGATTATTATACCTATGACCAATATCCATGATCCAATATTTCTTGCCTTCTTTTGCATCTAACCCTTTCTCCTCTCCGTAATCCGCGCGGACATAAGTACCTCGCCCTGTAAAAACCTTCTGTCCGCCCTCACTCCCATTACCCATATAATATTATCGTTTTCTGTAAGCAGCGGGATATTGTCCCTTTCGTTTGCGGGTATCTTCATGTCACAGAACAAATCGGACAATTTTTTTTTGCCCGTCATTGCCACGGGATAAAAACAATCTCCCCTTCTTCTGTTTCGGATATACAGTTTCGTATCTCTTTTTTTATAAAAATATATTTTATTTTTTGTATTATTATTCTTGACGCTTTCTTCCTTAATTAAAGCCTCAAAACCGGCTTCCGGGACAAAAATCATTTTGCCTGTTTCGACAGGTATTTCATAATCCCCGCTTTTCTCGTCCGTTTTTATAAAATACAGCCTGTTATATTCAAGCCGCGCCGATATCCCATTTGGAAGATTCAGCGTTTTTGACGTCTTTTCCTCTTTTATCAGCTTTAAAATTTTTTCGGTATGCTCAAGGGGCAGATTTTGCGCGGCCTTTGTAAAATTTTCAAAATGCATCTGTATAATAACACGGGCAGCTGCTGTATGCTCACAAGAAAGCCTTTTTATATCAAGCCTTCCGTTATCGCATATCTCATCGTACACACCCTTTGCATACTCTTTCATAAACTCCGACGTTTCCTTGAAGATAACCGCGTTGGCGGTAACGGTATTGACGAAATTTTCATTGATGTCACATATTTTGGGAAGAATTATGTTTCTTATTTTATTTCTTGTGTAATCGTTTTTAAAATTTGTTTTGTCTGTTACATATAAAAGCCCGTTTTTGTGACAGTATGTTTCGATCTGCCCTTTTGTAAGATCAAGCACCGGCCTTATTATATCCTCACGACGGTAGGGTATCGCGCGCAAGCCGTCGATACCGCAGCCTCTTATTAAGTGAAGGAGTATCGATTCGGCGCTGTCGTTTTTATTATGTGCCGTCGCGATCTTATCGATACCGTGCTTTTCTTTGATCTCTTCAAAAAAATCATACCGTATCTTTCTGCCCGCAAGCTCCGAGGACATATTATGCTCCTTCGCGTATCCCAAAACGTCGGCGCTTTTTACATAACATTCGATCCCGGCCTTTTTGCACATATCCCTTACAAAGTTTTCATCATGCAATGCCTCGTCTCTCATATTGTGATTGACATGGGCGGCGCATACCGTAAAATCCAGCTCCTTTGACAGCTTTATCAAAATGTCGCACATGGCGACCGAATCGCTGCCCCCCGAAAGAGCCGCCAAAACCACGTCGCCCTTTTGTATAAGGTCATGCCTTATTATGGTATTTTTTACAATATCAATAATATCCATTTTATATCCTTTGTGATCATTTTGTTGTAACGGTCACGGTTTTCGTTGCCTGGTCCCAGCCCACATCCGCGCCGAAGGCTTCCGCTATGGCACGGGCGGGAACCATCGTCCTGTCATTTATGATACATGCCGCAACGTCCAATTCAATAGTATTACCGTTTTTTATAAGCTGCTTTTGATCTATCCCTATCGACACTTCATCAGTCCCTCTTTTTGCCGTTGCCGTTCTTGTTTGCTCATCCCAGTCAACCCGCGCGCCCATTGCTTCAAATATTGCCCTCAAGGGTACAAGTGTCCTGTCGTCCCTTATCACCGGCGGCTGATCAAAACTCAGCTTTTGTCCGTCAACATAAACCGATATTTCGGTCTGTTGGGATGCGCCCTGTCCGATGATCTTAAAGCTCTTTGAATATACCTCCGCGCCGTCTGCCTCACATGTTACCCTTAGGGTATGCTCTCCCTCTCTTGCCGAGGACATATCGATGGTTGCTGTATAAGGGATTTGATCTGATGATGTGATCCAGTTTCCGTCAATATAGTAATTCACTTTAAGATCAGGCTTTGAAAATACATGCGCGTATGCGGAAATTTCCATCGGCGAGCCGTCGGTATATATGGTGTCTCCCAGATGCTTATAGGATACGTTTACGGTATTTTCAGCGTTTTGCTTTATAAATATATCATCGGAGGTGAGCTGATTGTAAAGATTTAAAATCGTCCGGTTATCCTTTAACGAATAATCGTTTATTTCATTCTCAATAACGGTGTCAAAGTGTGCTATCAATTTTACCTGGGGATATACCATAGGCAGATATTTATAAAGCATTTCAAGCCTTGTTGCCGCCCATCCGGTAGCGTCTTCATTCACCGTCCTTATATAGTGGGACGCGCCCGATTCCGATATCATGATAGGTTTTCTGTCCCCAAACTCATCTATAAACTTTTTAAGCATGATAACAGGCTCCGCGCTGTCGCCTGATGCAAATACAACCTCCATGTATTCGCTCTCCTCGTCACGGTCGGCGACCCCTTGAAAATATTTCATCAGATAAAGCGACAGACCTATCCAGTCCACATATTCGTCGCCGGGATAATAATCCATCATATCAACGTCCCAGCTTGATACCATGTTCGGTGAAAATACCATTGCGGCATTGGGGACTTTGGAGTGTATTATATCCGCCGTAACACGAAAAGCCTCTTTGTATTGTTCGGGATCGGCGCGGTTTTCCCAAATATCGAACTCCGCCCCGAAACGGAAGAAATATTTTACATTCGGATACTGCGCAAGCAGATCGGCAACGGTGTTAAGATACGCCGTATTATTGATAACGTTCGGGATATCCGCACCCTGATTCGGCATGTTGAACGCAAGCTCTATTGCCCTTTTGCTTTCGTTTGCCGCTTTTAAAACGCTTTTTATCCAGTCAAAATTCGTGTCCCCGTATTCAAGATACACAAGCTGCATCGAGCACTGTGTCTGATCTGTCGCGGAATCCGCGGGAATACCGAACAATATCCCTGCCCGGGGCTCATTTTTTGCCCCGAAATAGACCTGCGGCCCGTTCACCTTGGTATAAAGCTCTATATTGCTTTTATAGTTTAGGCTCTTCGCGCGGGCTATCTTTGCCGAATCTGCCCAACCGAGAGTATCCGCCAAAGGTATCTGCTTTTCATACATTATGGCGCTGTTTTCATAATCACCGAGCTTTTCATACGCTTCGGCAATATTTTGATATCTCGCGCAAAGCCATTCCCGCGTCGTTTCATTAACAGGCTCATTTATTAAAATCGATATGTCAATAAGACCGTATTTTATTATGTTTTCATAATCATTGCTTTCAAGCGCCGCGGCATACTTGTTAAAAGAATCCCATATCTCGGCGGGCGGCTCGTAAGCGTATACCCCCGGGTTAAACATTGTCCCAAGCATCGCGGCGCTAAGACATGCGCATAAAATTTTCTTCATATAAATCTCCTCATTAAAAATTTTTATTCGGGCACAGAAAAACCTTTCATAAATAAATATGCAAAAAATAACACCTACGCCAAACATCATAACTTTTTATGTATTTTATCCCGAGCTTTTGCACCTATTTTTTATTTTAGTTTTTATACCCGTTTGATCAAAACAACATTTTAACGCAAAACTATTGCATTTCATTGTTTTACACTAATATATTTTCACATAAATTTGTTGCTTTGTCAACTCATTTTAAAAAATTACCTCAAATTGAAACAAAAACTTAATAATTTTAACGTTTTTATTTTTATATTGTTTTTTTGTTCTGTAAATACTTGCCTTTTTTACAAAATTATTATATAATGTTATAGAAAATTTATCACACTTTTGTAAAAATTCAGAACCTATGGATTTTTTTGCCGAAATCTTGAAAATATTGGAAAGGAATTAACGATAATATAATGAATAAAAAACAAACAAGAAGCGAAGCAAGGATCGAAGCCTTTAAACTGATCTTCCAGTGTCAGGCAAATGATGAAGACCCTAATTATCTTATTGACCTGATGATAGAAGAATTTCCCGAAAGCGAAAGAAATATTAACTATATAAAAACGGTAGTTTTGGGGGTTAATGAGAAAAAAGAGGAATTATTGAAAGATATTTCGGACAACTTAAAAAAAGGCTGGAGGATCGACCGTATCTCAAGAGTTTCCCTTGCGGTATTAAAGCTTGCCATTTTCGAGATCAAGTATCTTGAGGACGTACCTCATAAGGTCGCGATAAACGAAGCGGTTGAGATAGAAAAAAAATATGATGATCCCGACGGGCCGGCTTTTGTAAACGGTGTTTTGGGAGGCTTTATCAAAAATTTATGATTTATCTTGGATTTGACACAAGCAATTATACCACCTCCCTCGCGGCATGCTCGGAAAAGGGAATGATAAATATCAGAAAGCTGCTTTTTGTAAAAAAGGGGGAGCGGGGGCTTCGTCAGAGCGACGCGGTTTTCGGGCATTTAAAAGCCCTTCCTGATTTGTACTCGGAGCTTTCGCGAAAAATTGATTTAAATAAGGTTTTGGCGGCAGGGGTCAGTACAAGACCAAGGAATCAAGAAGGTTCTTATATGCCGGTATTTTTGGCGGGGGAAGGATATGCGAGAGTAGTTTCGGACACCTTGAAAATACCCCTTTTAAGGCTTTCCCACCAGGACGGGCATATTATGGCGGGGATCGGCTCATGCAATGCCCACAAGCTTTTGGACAAGCAATTTATCTGCGTTCATCTTTCGGGCGGAACGTGTGAGATATTATTATCTCAATATAAAGCTCCCGGATTTTTATGCAGTATCATCGGCGGCACAAGGGATATAAGCGCGGGTCAGCTTATTGACAGGGTGGGCGTTTCTATGGGGCTGGCTTTTCCCTGCGGACATGAGCTTGAAAAAATCGCGCTTTTTGCCGGCAAATATGAGATACTTCCCTCAAACACCGACGGCGCCTATATTAATTTTTCGGGTATCGAAACAAAAACCATTTCCCTGATCGGTAAAAAAGACAACGGCGAGCTTGCAAAGGGGCTGTTTTTGGCTATAGCTAAATCCTTACGCAAGGCTTTGGAGGCGGCGGTTTTAAAATACGGCGTTTCGGATATTTTGATCGTGGGCGGAGTTGCTTCAAACTCCATTATAAAGGAATATCTTAATAATACACTAAAAGCAAATATTTTCTTTTCCTCGCCCGAAATGTCCACCGACAACGCCTGCGGGATCGCAAAGCTATGTCAATTGTATTACTCTGACAAATAAATTAAAAATTACAGATCAAATATAAAAGGAGATATGTTTTATGAATATACGGCGCGCGCAGATAAAAGATATGGATAGGATCAACGACTTGCTTTTTCAGGTGTGCCTTGTCCATCATACGGGGCGTCCCGATCTTTTCAAATACGGCGCGAGAAAATATACCGACGAAGAGTTAAAGGGCATAATCCTTGACGACAATACGCCGATACTTGTCGCGGCGGATGAAAAGGACACTGTTTTGGGGTATGCTTTTTGTATTTTTAAGCAGTATAAAAATGATAATATTTTAACCGATATTAAAACCCTGTATATAGACGATCTGTGTGTTGACGAAAAGCACCGCGGCAAGCATATAGGAAAGACACTTTATAACGCGGTTATTGATTATGCTAAAAAGCATGGCTGCTACAATGTGACCTTAAACGTCTGGAGCCTTAACGAGCCGGCAATGAAATTCTATGAATCCTGCGGATTAAGGCCGCAGAAGGTCGGAATGGAAACAATATTATAATTCATGATTTATGCCAGAAAGGATAGAAAATGGAACAGCTCATAGCAACTGTATCACAGCTGAATGCTTATGTGAAAAAAAACTTTGACAAAAATCCCGTCTTTTCCGACATTTGGATAAAGGGGGAAATTTCCAATTATAAAAAGCACTTTTCGGGGCATCACTATCTGACCCTAAAGGATGAGGGCGGAGTATTAAAAGCCGTCATGTTCAGATCGAGCGCTTCTTCCCTTACCTTTGTACCGAACGACGGGATGAAGGTAATGGCACGGGGCAGGGTCTCGGTGTATGAAGCGGGAGGCGTTTATCAGCTTTATATAAACGAAATGATACCCGACGGCGTGGGGGATTTATATGTGGCATACGAAAAATTAAAAGCAAAGCTCTCAAAGGAAGGTATTTTTGATGAATCCCATAAAAAGCCAATTCCCCGTTTTCCAAAGGCGATCGGCGTTGTAACAGCGTCTACCGGCGCCGCGGTACGGGATATTATAAACGTCGCGACCAGGCGATTTCCCTATGCCGAAATAATAATATACCCCGCGCGGGTTCAAGGCGCGGGCGCAAAGGAAAGCATTTGTGCCGGGATCGAATATTTCAACAAAACAAAATGCTGCGACACCTTGATCGTTGGGCGGGGCGGAGGCTCTATTGAGGATTTATGGGCATTTAACGAGGAGTGTGTGGCATATGCCATATATAAATCACAAATCCCCGTGATCTCCGCGGTCGGGCATGAGATCGACTTTACCATAGCGGATTTCGCGGCAGACCTTCGAGCGCCCACCCCATCTGCCGCGGCAGAGCTTGCCCTGCCTTCGACGCGGGATATTATAAACAGGATAAACGACCTTGAATACAGCGTCGTTTCAATAACAAAAAACAAGCTCGAACGCTTGAAGCTGCACCTAAAATCTCTTAAGGTATTATCACCTCAGGCGGTAATAAACAATAATTTCATGCGGCTTGACAATTTGGTTAAACATCTTTTGACAAGTACCTCTTCAATAATCTCTCAAAACAAGGAATCGCTTATAAAAAGCATGTCAAAATTAGACGCGCTCTCACCTCTTAAGGTTTTGCAAAGAGGTTTTGCAATCCCTTTGGCAGATGATGAATCGGTGATAAGGTCGGTCAAGCAGCTGGATAAAATAAAAGAATTTGATTTAAGGCTGGCAGACGGTAAAAGACGCTGCCGCATATCAGACAAAAAGGAGCAATAAAATGGCAAAAACTTTTGAAGAATCAATAAAAGAGCTTGAAAATATAGTTACACGTCTTGAGGACGGCGATGTATCGCTGGAAGAGTCGATAAAACTGTTTGAAAACGGTATGAAGCTGTCAAACAGCTGTAAAAAAATGCTCGAGACTGCGGAAAAAAAGGTCTCTGTGCTCACCGACAACGGTAACGGCGAGATGACAAAGGAACCTTTTTTGCCCGAGGATAACAAATAAGGAGTTTTTATGGAAATACAGGATATAATAAAGGAAAAAATTGAAATTATCAATTCAGGGCTTTTTGAGTATATGAAGCATCAAGACCTTTTGCAAGGTTCAATTTTTGACGCGATGAGCTATTCTCTTTTCGCGGGCGGCAAAAGATTAAGGCCGATCATTATGCTTTTGGTATGCGACATGCTGGGAGGAAATGAAAAAGAGGCGCTTCCTTTTGCATGCGCTCTTGAAATGATCCATACCTATTCGCTTATCCACGACGATCTTCCGGCAATGGACAATGACGACCTTCGCCGCGGGAAACCCACAAACCACAAGGTTTTCGGCGAGGCTTTGGCAATACTTGCAGGGGACTCGCTTTTGAACATGGCGTTTGAAATAACATCTTCCGCCGAAACAAAAGCTCCCAAAAAAACATTGCGCGCGATAAAGGAGCTTTCAAGGGCTTCCGGGGCATTGGGCATGATAGGCGGTCAGGTCATTGACATTGAATCGGAAAATAAAGAAATTTCACATGATGTGCTTTTAAAACTTCACAGCTTAAAAACAGGCGCGATCATACGCGCGGCAGGTATTATCGGCGCGGTATTATCCGGCGCGTCGGAGGAGGAAATAAAGGCGGTGGACGGATTTTGCTTGAATTTGGGGCTTGCCTTTCAGATACAGGATGATATTTTAGACGTATCGGGAAATGAGGAAACTCTCGGAAAGCCCATAGGAAGCGACATTGAAAATCATAAAACGACCTTTGTTACCCTTTTCGGGCTTGAAAAAGCAAAAGAAGAAGTCGGTCTATACACCGAAAAAGCTGTTTCATCTTTGTCAATTTTTAAGGACAAGGCTAAAAATCTTATAAGCCTTGCATATTATTTAATAAACAGAAGTTTCTGATTTTGAAGGGGATCGTAAAAATGAATGATTTTATTTACTTTTGGCTTCATTCCACCCTTGCGACAACTATTATCGCATGGTTTGTCGCACAGCTTTTAAAAGTAGTGATTGTTCTTATAAAGCACAAAAAATTTGATGCTTCGCGCTTTATAGGCGCCGGAGGGATGCCAAGCTCTCATACCTCAACCGTTACCGCGCTTGCAACGGCAATAGCATTTACCGACGGGACAAGAAGCAGCACCTTTGCCGTATCGGTGATCCTCGCGCTTATCGTTATGTACGACGCGGCAGGCGTAAGGCGCGCCGCCGGGCAGCAGGCAAAGATCATAAACAAAATAATCGAGGACTGGGGAAAGGCGTCTTTTTCAGATACCGAAAAAAAATTAAAGGAGCTTTTGGGACATACCCCAAAAGAGGTTTTCGCCGGGGCGGTTTTGGGTATCGCAATCGGTATCATCAGGCATATATGAAAAAGCCAAAAACAGAGTGTGTTCTTTTTAACAACGGGGGAAATATCCTTTTGGGATTCTTTCCCCGTTGTTGTTTTTAAAATGTTTATGATTCTTTTTGCAACGCGAACTTATGAAAACTAAGTGAGTGTCAAAATCTCTGATTTTGCAACACGAACTTATGCAATAAAAACAAAGTTTTTGTTGTATTCATCCGAGCTTATGCAATAAAAATGAGGTATTTGTTAAAGTAACTGAAATATATATGTCACTTTTTGATAGCAAAAAGTAACCAAAAACTATTCAAGGGCTCTGCCCTTAAAAATCCCGACAGGGGGGTCGGATTCCCCCCCCTGTACCCCCTAAACCGTTTAAGGGGTTTCCCCTTAAAAATCCCCCCTGCGGGAAGGGTTTATATTCCGGCTAATTGGAATGGAGTTGTTGGGAAGGTATAACAAAGGGGCTTTGCCCCTTAAGAATCCCCGGCTGCGCTGAGGGCAAATGAGAATAGAAAGGGAAAATTTTTTAAGGGTGCTGTCCCCTAAACCCCCGCTATGCATAAGTTCAAGTTACAAAATCAAAGATTTTGACTTTCACTTAACCGTTTAAGGGATTTCCCCTTAAGAATCCCCCCTGCGGGAAGGGTTTATATTCCGGCTAATGGGAATAAAGTTATTGGGTAGATATGACAAAGGGGCTTTGCCCCTTAAAAATCCCCTGCGCCGCCGCTTATTATGTGATCCGTTCCTTCGGGGATATATGGCGTTATGTCAAATTCCTTTATCGATCTTGACCCGGCTATTAATAATTTCATATAATACCACATCCTTTCAATTGCTTTCATCTGAGCGATACCATGCAATATCATTCTAATTATAACGCAATGTTTATACTTTGTCAACACATTATTTGGCTTATATTTAGCGCTGAATTAGACTATAATATTGCTGAGGTGAGATTAACGATATGGATATAGCCGAAAGATTGAGAACTATAAGAAAATCAAAAAATATCAGTGTCTATAAATTATCACAGCAGTCCGGTATCTCAGAGACTCATATACGTGATCTGGAGCGCGGAGACCGCAATCCGTCATTTGATACACTTAGCCGGTTAGCAAAGCCCCTTGGGCTATCGCTCTCGGAACTTTTTAATGAATCGGACACATCCGCTTTCCTTACCAAGGATGAAAAAGAACTGGTTGAGTGTTTTCGGATGCTTTCAAAGGATAAAGCGGACAGTTTGCTCTGCTTTTTGAAAACACTTGTATAGCCGCGCGGCATCAAAACGATATAAGCCCCCAAAAAGAGCGGCGGGAAGGGTTTTTATTCCGGCTAATTGGAATTAAGTGATGAGATAGATATTTTTGTTTAGGACATAAAAACACCGCGGAATACGATTCCGCGGTGGATCATACGATAATTTAATTATTTTTTCTTTGCGGTCCTTGCGGCAGCTTTTGCTTCCATTTCAGCGTCTTTCCACGCGCCCCAGAAAGGTGTTGCCACGAACATTGAAGTAAATGTTCCGCACGCGATACCGATCAGCAAAGGCAGGGCAAATTCTTTAACTGCCGAAACACCTATGATGTAGAGCAATAAGATCGTAACCAACGTTGTAAAAGATGTACCGATGGTACGTCCTATACATTCGTTTATACTCATATTGACAACCTCCGATACCGTTCCGTTCTTTTTGGGATTATATCCTCTCATATTCTCTCTGATACGGTCAAATATAACGATGGTATCATTGATTGAATATCCGACAACGGTAAGCATTGCCGCAATGAACGTTGTGTTCAAAGGGATTTGGAATATCGCGTATACGGCCATCATAACAAGTATATTTACAAACAGCGAAATGATCGCCATAACAGCTGAACGCCATTCAAATCTTATAGCAATGTATATCAGGATACAAAGCATCGCGATCAATGTATACAAAGCGGTTTTAGCCTGTGTCTGCTTCCCGTAGCTTGCCGAAGCCGAGCTCACCGAAAGCAGCGCGTCATCCTCAAGACCGTATTTTTCCTGTAATTTTTCAAATATCTGGTTTTTTACTTCCTCTTCAATAGGCTGTGTTTTTATGCTTATACCGGAAGAGGTAGTCTGAACGATAATCGGGTCTACACCGGTCTCCTGTTCAAGATAATCCGATATCTCACTTGTATTTACCGTACCTTCCATTGCAACTTCCATTCTTATACCGCCGAGAAATTCAATGTCAAAGTTAAAGCCTTTAATAAAGAACATTACAATACCGATAACAATAATTGCCAATGGAACAAGCAAGGTTTTTGTTTTATTTTTTGTTACTTGCAAAGTTTTCATTATTCCTTACCTCCTCTTATTTAGCACATAATGCGTTACGGTTCTTTATATTAAGATGAACAAGCTGCTTTAAAAGGAATTTTGTAACAACTATAGCCGTAAACATACTTACAATAACGCCCAAGCCCAATGTTACAGCGAAGCCCGTTACCGTTCCGATACCGGTCAGATAAAGAACCACGCAGGTAATTATTGTTGTGACATTAGAGTCAAGGATTGCTGTAAACGCTTTATGGAAGCTTGTCTCAACAGTAGCCTTGATAGTCTTTCCAAGCCTTAATTCCTCTTTCATTCTTTCAAATATGATGACATTCGCGTCCACTGCCATACCTATTGACAATACGATACCGGCAATACCCGAAAGGCTTAGGTTTACTCTCAGAATACCCAATACCAATGCTATAATGCCTATATAATACAAAAGCGCCAGATCTGCAAGAAGCCCGGATATCCTATATCTGAACACCATAAAGATCATAACCACCAGAATACCTAACAGGGCAGCGATCAGCGATGTGGGAAGCGCGTCCGCACCAAGCTCCGCGCCGATTGTTTCCTGAGATGTTATCTTCATATCAAAGGGCAGTGCGCCCGATTTTATCTGGTTTGCAAGCTCATTTGCCGTTTCTGATGTAAAATCACCTGAAATAACACATGTCTCCGAATCAATTCTCGATGATACCATCGGCGCCGAGATAACGGTATCGTCCATCATGATGGCGATATAATTTTTACCCTCCGAAGCAGCGGCGGCTGCCTTTTCGGTCGCGTCCGCAAACTTGCTTACCGCATCGGCCGTCAATGTAAGCTCCACATAATCCTCAGCGGTACCTCCGCTTGATACCTGTCCGTATCTGTGCTCCGCGTTTTCAATATCTGTTGCCCCGTCAAGGACGGTGTTGCCGTCCGCGTCAACAAATGTCAGCCTCGCGGTGGAGCCCAGCAGGCTTGCCGCGCTGTCCGTATCAAATACCGACGGGATTTCAACTGTGATCTGTCCCAGCTCTCCTCTTGATATCCTTGCCTCGGTATATCCGGCCGCGGTCAGTCGTGTTGAGAATATTGCCTCTACGACGTCCATGTTTTCCTCCGTAAGCAGGCTCGGATCATAATCCTCGCTTTCTTCATCAACTTCAAAGGATATTACAGAGCCCCCGGCAAGGTCGATACCCTTTCTTATCCTTCCGTTATCAACAGCTGCCGGCGTCTCGTCACTTTCGTCAGCTTCCTGTGTATCCTCTGATGTTTCGGCTGCGGCCGTCTCCTCCGTAACAGCCCCGTCTGCGGAAGCCTCATCGTCCACGACAGCTTCTTCACTCTCCCGCGGTGAGGCTGTGGCGTCTGCCGCGTCTTCCCCGGCTGTGCCAGCTGTTTCTGTCGTGCTGCTTTCTTCCGGTTCGGCTGTTGCTTCAGTTTGTGTGTCCTGAGCCTCGTCCGCGTTCTGCGTTACAGTTTCCTTATTACCAAACACATTATCGCCGAATAAGCTGTCATATCTGAAATCGCCTATGGTAAATCCCATAAAAGCAACATAATTCAGCACGATGGCTATCACGACCATAAGTGCAAGAATAATAATACTCTTTTTCTTCATGTTTTCTCTTCCTTTCCGTAAAAATTTTTTACATACTTTAATATTATATTACATTTAACTTTTTTAGTCAATAGATTTTGTTATTTTTTGTTGTAATTTAATTTTTAAATACTCCTTGGTAAAATAAATTTTTTTGGCATATATTGCAAAATACCTGCAAAGTATAAAAAAAGAGCCGGCAAACCGGTATTTTTACCTATCAGTCTGCCCCGGCCCGGATCTTATCTGAAAAGTCCCACAAAAGGGATCAGCGTTAGGATCAGCTTTCGTCTTTTTCGCTTCCATTTTTCCTTTTCCTGTTCACTGAAGGATCTTTTTATTTCCATTTGTATATATCTGCATCCTTCAATGACCGGGATGATCTTGAAAAATATATAATATAAAAGAATAAACGATACTATAAAACAAAATATTAAAATCTCCATTTATTGCCGCCCGCCTTATATTCAAAAATCAATATATTTATTAAAAACCCGATAAAATTACTTGATCAGCTCACCGGTATGTTGATCCCGCACCGGCAGAAAAAAATTTGATATTTTTAATGTCCTTAATAATAATATGTATATAAATTCTTCTTTCTATTCTGTTTTACACAACGCCGTATTATTTATTGTCATTTTACCGCAATGTTTTTATTTAAACCGGGGCAATACTCTATCAAGCTTGTTTGAAATGAGACCGGCGACGATTGCAACCGGCAAAGGGCGCTTGCTCCACAGCGTTTCAGCGGGAGATTATATCATTATTTTATTTTTTTCCGATTTAAAACCAATAATATTGAAAAATATATTAAACTATGCTATAATACTATTGTAAAAATTATATCAGAAAAAACACATACCATTTTGAAAGGATATGAGCAATACAATGAAAACCGGACTTGTTTTGGAGGGCGGAGCCATGCGCGGAATGTATACTTCGGGGGTTTTGGATACCTTTCTCGATAACGGGATCAGTTTTGACGGGATCATCGGTGTGTCCGCGGGAGCTCTTTTCGGAGCCAACTTTCTGTCAAAGCAAAAGGGCCGCTCTCTTCGCTACAGTCAAAAATATAACGGCGATAAAAGATATATGGGTATCGGCTCCCTGTTAAAAACAGGGAATCTGATAAACACTGATTTTGCATACAACACCGTTCCCTTCACGCTGGACGTTTTCGACAATGATACCTTTATGGCATCCGGCACACCCTTTTATGCCGTGATCACAAACATTTCCACCGGAAACACCGAATATGTCAGGATAACAAATGTTTTTGAACAAATGGACGTGCTGCGCGCGTCCGCTTCCATGCCCTTTGTTTCAAAGCCCGTAAAAATAGGCTCCCGATTATATCTGGACGGAGGTGTTACCGACAGTATCCCATATAAAAAGCTGCTGGATATGGGTTATGACAGGATAATCGTCATCCTTACCCGTGACATCGATTACAGAAAAAAGCCAATGTCATCTTTTTTGATAAATACGTGTTACAAAAAATATCCCGAATTTAGAGAAAAGTTAAAAAAACGCCATGAAATGTATAACTCTTCGGTACAAAGGCTCATGGAATACGAACAAAAGGGCATAGCCCTTGTTGTGCGTCCGTCACGCCCGATAGAGATCGGCAGAATGGAAAAAGATCCCCAAAAGCTTCAAAGGATATATGATCTTGGCACAAGGGACGCAAAGCAAAGCATGGATAAAATATCCTCCTTTTTAAACAGCACAAAATAAGGGCCCGGCATGAGACCGCGGCCAAGTACCGCGTCCGTCTTTTACATCCCTGCTTTTTAGGCTAAAACAGGCTTTGAGGAAAATCCCCAAAGCCTTATTTTTATGCCATCGTCAGTCTGCCCTTCGGCGCGCCTATTGTATAATCGCTGTCATATTTGATCTTATACTGTTCCTTTAAGCGTATATCGCCGGCCGACGCGCCCGCCATTATCTCATACGTTCCGCTCTCTGTGTGCCACTGCTTCAGGCAAATGTTATAATATGCAAGATCGCAATGGCTGACAGTAAATTCAACAGTCTTTTCCTCTCCCGGCTCCAGTCCGAGCTTTTCAAACCTCTTGAGTTCTTTTTTCGGGCGTGTCACAATGCTGTTTATCTGTCCGATATACAGCTGCACCGTCTCTTTTCCGAATATACCGCCGGTATTTTTTACCTTAAAGCTTACCGTAAAGCTATCTTCTTCCCTGTCGGAAAAATTCTTGCTAAGCTTCATATCGCTGTATTCAAAACTTGTATATGAAAGGCCGTGCCCGAAGGGGAACCATACCTCCTCGGGATGCTCGTCATAATACCTGTAGCCTGCAAACATTCCTTCTTTATACCATGTTTTGTATTTGTCGCCGCACACATCCATGTCCTCTCTTGCCTTTAACGCAAAAGTCTCTGAAAGCTTTCCGCTTGGATTCGTTTTTCCGAAAAGGATATCGGCAATGGCTTTTCCGCCGCCCTCTCCCGGATACCACATCGTAACGGCGCCTTTTATTTCATCCTGCCATCTCAGCGGCACAACCGCGCTTGCGGTATTAAATACAACAACCACGTTATCACATGCCTCGCAGGCAGAACGTATCATCCCGTTTATGTAATTAGGCAATATAAGACTGTCTCTGTCCCAATATTCAGTTTCGGTTTCGGCACCGTAATTATCTCCCGCGAAAACAATAATCAAGTCAACATCGTTTTTCTTCATGGAATTGATACTGCCTACAATTTCAGCCCCAATATATTTTTCATCATTTAAAGCCGCATATGTCAGTTCTATATTTTCTTCCATTGCATATTGTCTTATAAAATCAATCGGCGCGTCGGTATATTTTTCGGGAATTGTCATTCTTGCGCTTCCCGAGCCGCATATTACGGGTTTTTCGGCATGCTGACCGTACACTGCGAGCTTTTTATATTTTTTTCCGCTGACCGGCAAAGCATTATCGTCATTTTTTAACAGTACCATACCCTCAGCCGCAAGTTTTCGCGCGTTTTCATGCTGTTTTGAACGTATATTACCGAGATCCTCTTTTTTATCCGCTCTTTTAAACACAAACTTTAAAACATTTGTTACCGCCCGGTCTATATCCTCCATTGTAACAGTACCTTTTTCAAGCCCCTGTTTTAATTGTGCCTCAATATCTTTATTATAAGGCATCTGTAAATCAAGTCCCGCGTGAACGCTCTTTGAAATATCATGGACCGAACCCCAATCGGAAATAACAAGCCCTTCAAATTTAAATTCACCTCTCAGAATGTCGGTAAGCAGATATTTGTTTTCCGACGCCCATATCCCGCACACCTTATTATATGAATTCATAACCATGTCTGGTTTTGAATTTTTTAAAACTATCTCAAAAACCTTAAGATAATATTCCCTCATTGTTCTTTCGTCAACATCCGCGTTTATAAACACCCTGTCAAGCTCCTGATTGTTCATTGCATAGTGCTTCAGGCTTGCGCCTATTCCCATGCTGTCCAGCCCGTTTATGAAAGCCGCGCCCAGCTCTCCGGATAAAACAGGGTCTTCAGAATAATATTCAAAATTTCTGCCGCAGTAGGGCGTCCTCTTCATATTTACTCCCGGGGCGAGCAAAAGCGCCTCATTTTCATTTATGCAGTCAGCACCCAAAACCTTTCCCGCAAAAAAAACCGCATTTTTATCCCAGCTTGCACCAAGCAGCGCGGCACAGGGGATGCAGACTCCGCCGCCCTCCTTTATGTATTTTCCTTTTCTTATGCCGTTGGGGCCGTCGATTACATGCACCGACGGGACCTGCAATTCCTCAAAGCCGGTGGTGTAGCTGCCTTTTCCGGTCAGCATTGCCGCTTTTTGTTCAAACGTCATTTTTTTCAGTATTTCTTTGATCTTATCCATTTCATGCAACAACCCCTTTTGTATTTTTTTGAAATATTTTTTATTGACGTACGCTAGTCCGGGTAAATTTAAATCCAAAAAAAAACTTGCATTTTTTCCTTTAAAATGCTATAATATAGCTGCTATGATATACATGCCCCAAGGTATATATTAAAAAAAGGGATCATACGCTTCCGACAGACAATGCCTGCTTTTTTGCCGCAGCTCTTGGTTTTTTCCTGTTCTTTGTACAAGGCACATGACATCCGGGGAAAACATGGCCGATTCCGATCTGTAATTTTTCTTCTGCATCATGCAGATCGACAAGCTCCGTATCCTTTATTATTTTTAAAAAAATTTCGGCACAGACATAAGCATCCTCTCCGGCTCTGTGATGATTGAACTCAATGCCGAGTTCTTCGGCAAGACTGTTTAATCTATGGCTTTGCAGTTCGGGATATACCTTTTGCGACAGCTTAACGGTACATAAATAATCAAACGCGGGATATTCTATATTAAAATGATCCAGGGTGTTTAACAACGCGCCCACATCAAATTCCGCGTTACGCGCTATTACGAGCCTGTCGTTAAGATACGGGAATATCTCGCTCCACAAACGCGCAAAGTCAGGCTCATTTTCGACCATATCGGGAGTGATATGATGTATGGCTATATTGTATTCGCAAAATTCAAAGGGATCGGGCTTTATCAATATTTCCCCGCGTTCGCTTATCCTGTTGTTAAAAACGGTGCAGATACCGATGGAGCATACACCGTTGGGGCCAGAAGCAGCCGTTTCAAAATCAATTGCAACAAAATTCATTATAATCTTCCTATCAAAAAATAACTTGGTAAAACTCCGGTATATTCTACATTATTTTTTGCAGGTTGTCAATACGGTCGGTTTTTTTAATTAAAAATTGATTTTTTAAATCAAAAAAAACAAGGAGGAAACATGAAAGCAAATTTTAATGTATATAACATGACATGCTCCGCTTGCAGCGCGCATGTTGAAAAAGCGGTATCCGGTCTTTCCGGAGTAAAATCCGTTCAGGTAAATCTTTTAACAAATTCCATGATGGTAGAATTTGACGAAAATATTTTAGATATTTCGGGCATAATAAGAACGGTTGAGGAAGCGGGATATGAAGCTGAATCGACCGATAACGGACAAAAAAATGAAAAAACCGAGATCAAAAACGAGCAAAAAGGCCATAAAGAAAAATTAAAAGGTCTTATCGCGTCAATAATTTTTTTGGTGCTGCTGATGTATTTATCCATGGGGCACATGATAAATCTGCCTATCCCGGGATTTTTACAAAGTCCTTTTCCTTTTGCCTTTACTCAGTTTTTGCTGACATTGCCTGTGGTGATCATAAACGGCCGCTATTTTAAAAACGGCTTTTTAAGGCTGATCCAACGGGCGCCGAACATGGATTCCCTGATTGCTCTGGGGTCTTCTGCGGGCTTGGTTTACGGAATTTTTGCGATCTATATGATCGGTTACGGATATTACATTGACGATATGAATATTGTTCATGCATACGCGCACGAGCTCTATTTTGAATCATCAGCAATGATTCTCACATTGATCTCCATCGGAAAATATCTCGAAGAAGGTTCCAAAAAGAAAACCGCGGCCGCGATCGAAAAGCTGATCAAGCTCGCGCCGGACACCGCGAGGGTCATCAGGGACGGTAAAGAAACACAGATAAAAATTTCCGAATTAAGGACAGAGGACATGGTCGTTATAAGATCGGGAGAAACAATACCCGCCGACGGGGAAATTACGCAAGGTAATTGTACGGTTGATGAATCGGCAATTACGGGGGAAAGTATGCCTAAAGAAAAAACCGTCGGCGATAAGGTGACCACCGCCACCGTGTGCAAATCGGGATACGTTGTAGTAAAATGCGAAAGGGTCGGAAGCGATACAACCCTTTCAAAAATTATCGCTCTTGTTGAAGAAGCCTCCTCCGGTAAGGCTCCCATTTCAAGGCTCGCGGATAAGATCAGCGGGATCTTTGTTCCGATAGTGATCTGTATAGCGATAATAACCGCAGCAGCATGGCTGATCGCGGGCAAGGGTGTGGAATTTGCACTGTCCCGCGCTATATGCGTTCTGGTAATTTCCTGTCCGTGCGCGCTGGGTCTTGCAACGCCCACTGCCATCATGGCCGGTACCGGACGGGGCGCGAATTACGGAATACTGATAAAATCAGCCGAGGCTTTGGAAATATTGAGCAAAGCGGATATTGTTGTAATGGATAAAACGGGAACTGTGACAAACGGTACGCCGAGACTTACCGATTTTGTTGTATGCGGGGAGCTCTCCGAAGAGGAAGCGAAAAAATATTTGGCGTCTTGCGAAAAAATGTCCTCACATCCGCTTGCACAGGCGATCGTCTCAAGCCTTGACATCGATACCCCCAGCGCCGAAAATTATGAGGAGCTCGACGGAATGGGTATCAGGTGCGTCAATAACGGCAAAGTCATTCTTGCCGGCAACGCGAAAATGATGAATGAATATAAAATTGATATAAGCAGTCATTCAAAAACTGTCGAAAAGATGTATGATCTGGGAAAAACGGTGATTTTTCTTGCTGTGGACAATAAGCTTTGCGCCATTGCGGGTCTTAGCGACACCTTGAAGGAAAATTCTAAAAAAGCCGTTTCGGCTCTTAAAAAAATGAATATCAAAACGGTATTGTTAACGGGAGATAACAAAAAAGCCGCGGAATTTGTAAAAAATGAAGCGGGCTTTGACAGCGTGATCTCCGAAGTCCTTCCCGCCGACAAGGATGCTCATATCCAAAAATTACAGGCTGACGGAAAAAAAGTCATCATGATCGGCGACGGGATCAACGACGCGCCGGCGCTTACGCGTGCGGACGTGGGTATTGCCATCGGTGCGGGAACCGAAATTGCCATCGATTCGGCAGACGTCGTTTTAACGAAAAGCGATCCCTTTGATGTTGTAAATGCGATAAAATTAAGCCGCGCGACAGTAAAAAATATAAAAGAGAATCTTTTCTGGGCATTCTTTTATAATGTTATCGGGATACCGCTTGCCGCCGGAGTTTATTACCCTGCTTTTAATCTTTTGTTAAGTCCCATGTTCGGAGCTTTTGCAATGAGTATCAGTTCCTTGTTCGTAGTTACGAATGCATTGAGATTAACACGTTTTAAGCCGGAAAAAATAAAAACACACAATAAAAAGGAGATGTCCGTTATGAAAAAAACAATGAAAATTGAAGGGATGTCCTGTGCTCACTGCTCGTCACGGGTAGAAAAGGCTTTGAATGAGATCGGCGGCGTACAGGCAACCGTCAATCTTGAAGCTAAGGAAGCAGTTATTACGTTGACCGAAAACGTTTCGGATGATGTTTTGATAAAAGCTGTAACCGACGCGGGATATGAAGTAAAATCAATTTCATAAAAATTATGGGACTATGACAGAACAATTTCTTTGATTTGTCATAGTCCCGATTTCTTTAAATAAACAAATTTCTGATTCTTATCTTCCCGATAAAATGTATTTCATTATCACCTGATATGCTCTTTGCATGAGATACTGTCAGCTTCCAGCTTAAATACAGCGGTTGCATCTATTGATTTTCCATTGTTATCATTAAAACCAACTCTGCATATCCTGCTGTTTTTTATGATCTCATCGATCTTAGTATCATCAATGACTTCTCTTTCTTTTCTTCTCACACATAAAACCTCCGCATATGCTTTTTAAATCAGCCGTTGATCTTGCCGATAGCTTTTTTCAAAACCCCCGCCATGATCTCATAACCTTCGGGATTTGGATGAATACCGTCATATGTGATATTATCCATAACGGTTTTTTTGTCAGGCCCGCACAATGCGCTGTGATAATCTATGTATGATACGCTGTATTTTTCACACAGTTTTTTTAAAGCCTTATTTACTGTCAGTATGTTATCGTTAAATTTTTCCGCGTCATACGGCACACATAAAGCAGACGGCAATACAGAACAAATATAAAGGTTAATACCCCCGCATTTTTTTATTATCGCCTCTGTATTATCCAGCAATTCTTCAATTGCCTCTTTCTCCTCCCTGCCCGGGCATTTCCACCAGTAATCGTAATGTGTAGCCATCAGGTCATTGCAGCCTGCAAGATAGATTATATTTTTAGGCTTTAGCTGCAAGGCGTCGGCGTCAAACCGCTTGAGGATTATGGAAGATATATCTCCTCCTATCCCGCGGTTTACAATAAATCCCGCATTTTGAAAATACAGCTCAAGATCCCAATACTCGGTTATGGAATCGCCTATAAATAGAAAATCCGGTATCTTTCCCTTAGTCAATATCTGATGATTGAGAAAATCAAACAATCTTCTTTTTGAGTCTGCCGAATAGCTTGTTCCGAACATTCCCGGTCTTATAATTTCCATTTTTCTTCTCCACTGTGATTAAATAAAATTTCTTTAATTAGCACCGAATCATTACATTATTGACCAAGGGCTTTTAAATAATCCCTGCTCTTTTTAACGGCGTCCATAGGTTCGATCCCGGTAAATCCGTCCTGTTCAACTATTATATATTCCGAACCGCATTCCTCCGCCGCTTCAAGGATCGCCGGCACATCCTGCATACCGTCGCCTACCGGCCTGAATTCAAAGCCGTTATCCTCACGTGTGGCATTTTTCATTTCCTTGCCCGATTCATCAATAAGGCCGTATACAGGGCCTGCCATAAACTGTTTGCAGACAAAGTCCTTCATGTGGACTACCGGAAGCTTTCCTTTATATTTTAACATATATTCCTGAGGGATATTTCCCGCATAATGTACCCAGCAGGTGTCAAGCTCCGGAAGCATTTTCCCTTCCGTAGCCTCGAGCAGCCATTCAAGATAGAATTTATCTTCATACTTTTTAAATTCAAATTCATGATTATGATACAATAACTGTATACCGTTTTCAGAAAGCAAGTCCGCAACTTTTTTTATATCATTTACTGTTTGTTCATACAGGTCGGTTCCTTTGTGTTTTTCCAAACCCATCCATGGAATTGCGGCATATTTCGCGCCAATTGTTTTTAAAAAATCAACATTTTTCTGAGCGTCTTCACCAATGAAAAATTCATAATTCTGATGTACGGAAATTGCCTTTAAGTTATATTTATCAAGTATTTCCTTGATTTCCTCGGCTGCTTTTCCGTAGTATCCCGCAAACTCTACATATTCATAACCCATTTCACTGACCTTTTTCAAGGTTCCTTCAAAATCCTTTTCCATTTCGTCACGTACAGAAAATAACTGTAAGCCAATTTTAAATTTCTTCATAATTTCTCCTCCATATTCAATTTTTGCAGTACATAATAGCCTTTATTTATTTTCGTTTTGATTATAGCACAAGTCAGTATATATTAATATAAAAAATAAATGACAAAATATCAATTTTTTGTCATTTATATATTTTTATATACTTTTACATTTGTTTCTAAATTAAATTCTTTAGATACCTGCAACATTTCTTAGTTTTTTATATTCATTAATAAAACTCATTTTAGTTTACAAATTTTCTTATTATAATATTTCTTTTCTACTTTATATGTAATATGTATAACTATAGTTCATAAATATAAATTAATTAGAGTTAGTTATTGTAATACCATACTCACTTGCAAGTTCTTCCAACTCATTTAAGAAATCTCGAGCAGAAGTCCTTGCCTCACTCAGTTTCTCATTTGCTTGTGAAAGTTGCATATAATCTTGGTTTTCAAGCGCAGATAAAATCATTGTAAAAGCTGCATTTTGTTTATTAATGCTAGAAATATACATTTCATGTATTTGTCTTACTTCTTCTGTTTTTGGTGTAATTTTTTCTGCTTCATCAATTAATTTCAAGGAATTAGGAACAACATCATCTCGTACTATAGTATATAAAGTATAGTCATCAGTATAATTTTCTCTTGCATTTTCATATGTATCTACAACTTCATTTTCTAAATCAGATAACTCGCTTGAGGCAATGTCTATATAATTTATCAAATCTTTTTTGACTTCGTCAGTACTTCCGCACATAGAAACCATAATAAGAAATAAAATAATAATAAGAATCCATACCCACCATTTTTTATAAAAAGGTTTTTTCTGTATTTGCATTACTTCATTTTCCATAAAATCATCTTCCTTTGCTTTACTGATAGTTTTTTTATGTATAGAATTATATCACAACTTATAGTTGTTGTCAATAACTAATAATAAGTTTTTTAAAAAAATAATAGAAGTTGTTAAAATATAGAAAGGAGTGATTAACATGATAAAAAATTTAAAAAAATTAAGACAGTCTTTTGGAATAAGTCAGCAACAACTCGCTGATCAAATAATGGTAAGTCAACAATCAGTAAATAAATATGAAAATCATGAAGTAGAACCAAGTATAGCTACATTAATAAAAATAGCAGATTATTTTGATGTTTCTACAGATTATCTGATTGGAAGAACTTCTGTAAAAACACAAGCAGATAATCCCAAAAGTACAGATTTAAATGAATCAGAAACAAAGTTGATTAAAAGATTTAGAAAACTTAACGATAAACAAAAAAAATTAATTGAATTTATTGTGGAAAATTTGTAAAATAATTATATTTTTATATCTTTCTATTTTTAAATAAAAAAACACATAAATTATAATCTATTTCATCAAAAAATTATAGTAACTATTGATAAATATCAATGTTAGTAAATGCACCACAAAAAACAGAAAGACGATGCTATTATTAATTATATGAAATAATCAATAATAGCCGCCTAATTAATATTTAATATTCTCAAAAAACATATTTGACAATTACTTTATTTGTTTTATACTTATTAAAGCAATTTAACAAACACAAATTATCAAAAAATATATTATAATTTAAAATATTGTTACTTGTATATTATTTAAAAAACATATTACAAATTAATTATACACAAAATACATTAACTCAACCAACTACAGACATAGTTACAAAACAGCATTTTTTAACTACTCAAAATACTGTTTCATGTTATATACTTACATTTCTGCCTTGAATGTACTCTTTACAATACCTACTATTCTTCTTAATTTCTGATATTCCTCCATATATTCTTCGGGGCATATCTCTTCTTGTGGTTCAACAAGTACATAGTGAAGCTCAAATCTCGCATCATAGCAGAGATAAGTATAATTTTCAAGCTCTTTTTTATAACTCTCGTCCTCATATTCAAGTATTGAAAACGCAAGTCCGGTTCCGTCTGCATCATAAGCACTCTGCAAATAGAAATCTTCCCTGTGTGCCGAAACAAGTGTCATAAATTTGCCTTTCCAGTAAATAGGCATTCTGAATTTATAGTGATTTGTTTTATAATCAAAATAAGCCTCATCATTTTCATAATATTCAAGCAATGCGGAATTTTCCTGCTGTTTTGGTTCTTCCTTTTTACATGCCGACACCGACAATAACATTGCACCAATCATAAATAAAGCAATAAATTTTTTCATTACGTTAAATTTCCTTTCAAAACCTATTTTACAATATATTATTAACGCCTCTTAACAGGCTTGCACCATAATCAATATCTACAATTTCCCAATTGAAGCTTTTGTACTTTACACCACTCAACCTTAGTTGTTCTTTAATTGTTTCATATGATGACATAGGGATTCTTGATGTGTAAAACTGCTGTTCTTTTTTATCACGAATTAAAAATTCTATCTCATCATTTTCGATTTTTCCAAAAACTCCTATTCTGTCATTTGCTTTTTCAGGCTCCTGCATAAGTATTAAAACCTTTAATACCTCTGTCACCTTGTCATGCAGACCTTTATCGAATATCAGTATCTTTTCCATCAAATCGTCATAATTCCATACAAACCTGAGATTGTAATCTTCAAAATTATTAATTTCTCCCGACTTTGAAAATGATGTTTTCATTTCTGCAAAAATCCTCATTTTTTCAGCAGGATCACTGCATGGAGAAAAGGATATCATAAGTTTTTTTTGCTTATCATGATAGAGCATGGAATGAGGAAGCAATGCCTGTTTTTGACAATTACTGCATACCATAATATTTAATTTTCTTTTTAAAATATCATCTTTTAAATCCATACTGTCCTCAACAGTCACCGAACTCCAAACGGTCACATCATTAAGATGTCCGCAATAAGGGCATTTTATCTGTTGTTTTGAATTAATGCTCATATTTATATTCCTTTCATATTACAAACATTTTAAAATCTTCGTTTGACAATCAATCACAAATTCTTTAGTCTTACGTTATTTCCCCTTGACATATCAAGAATGTTTCCCGACTTCATTATTTCTTTTTCAAGATTTTTAATACTTTGTGCAGCCTCATTTCCGCTTGATAATTTATTATCATAAAGAAGATAATCATCTCTGTATTCACTAAGTGTAAGATTTGGCATTACAACATTTGCACCAACCAAAAACGCTTTTGTTCTGCCAATGTCAGGTTTTAATGTTGCAAGTGCAGTTGTTGCCGGCAAAAGCACATCCCCAAGCATTAGTCTTGTTAATGCAAGCATGGTAATTGTAAGTTCAAAGCTTCCGTTTTTAAAATCTTTAAACGGTGTGTCATGATGAGGAAGAAAAGGACCAATTCCAACCATATGCGGTTTTAACTCTTTTAAAAAGAGCAAGTCCTCCGCTAAATTTTCATATGTCTGATAAGGAGAGCCTACCATAAATCCCGCCCCGGTCTCAAATCCTATTTCCATTAAATCATATAAACATCTCTTTCTGTTTTCAAGACTCATATCATGAGGATGCAGCATACCGTAATGTTTTTCATTTGCTGTTTCATGACGAAGCAAGTATCTGTCCGCTCCGGCATTTTTGTATGCCTGGTATGTTTTTTTTGTTTTTTCACCAATGGAAAGAGTTATGGCACAATCGGGATAGTGCGACTTTATAGAATATATTATATCACACATTTTTTCATCGGTAAAATACAAATCTTCTCCGCCCTGCAGTACAAAAGTCGAAAATCCTAACTCCGAACCAACTTTACAGCAAGATAAAATTTGTTCCTTATTCAATCTGTATCTGTGTATATTTTTATTTTCTCCCCTTATCCCGCAATAATAACAATTATTTTTGCATATATTCGTAAACTCTATCAATCCTCTCGCGAAAATACGGTTTTGATAATATTTTTCTTTTTCTCTGAGAGCAAGACTGCCTATGTGCGGGTCCAAACCGTTCGCGTTGTCCTCTATCAGCTCTGCCAGCTCCTGCTTTGAAAGATTTTTAATGTCCATACGATCACCGATATATAAATTCATAATGTATATTTTAGCAAAGTCAAATTAATTATTCAAAAAATATTCTTCCAGCCCGTTAACTATCCCCTCTGCGATCTTCTCCTGATAATCGCTTTGCGACAGCAGATAATCCTCCTTTTCGTTTGACATAAAACCCATTTCTATAAGCACCACGGGGACTTTACTCCAATTAAAGCCCGCAAGGTCATTTCTTACCGAAAGCCCCGCGTTTTCCGCCCCCGTATACCTTACGAGATTTTCAAGAAGTATTTCCCCCGCTTTGCCGCTTTGTTCCAATATGTCTATTCCCTCATAGTGGTTTTCTCCCGGCACCAGCACCGATATCCCGCTTTTGTTTTTATCCTCGCTGCCGTCGGCATGGATCCTTATACATATATCGGCATTAAGGCCGTTCGCAAATTCAGCCCTTTCTATATTTGACCTTTGGCTGTAATGCCCGTGCCTTGTCATATATGTTTTCGCGCCCAGATCAATAAGCTCTGTGTACAGGGTCTTGCCGACCGATAGATTCAGCTCCTCTTCGGTTTGATATTTGCCGCTTGTTCCGCTCACATACGCGGGCTTTGTTATGTCGCTCCCGGGCGCCTGCGGCTCGTACGCGCTGATATTATTCAGCCCGTGTCCGGGGTCTATCACGATTATTTTCCCTTCCAATACAGGGATTTCATCGGTTTTTGTATATTCTGTATCTGAGCTTTTAACTGTATCCTCCCCAATATCTGATACCGGCTCTTTCTCCGATACCGGACCGCGGCCGACCGCCGCGATCATTAGCGCGGCGAACAACAAACATATGATTTTTTTCATAACCGTACCTCTGTTCGTACATAAAAACACAGCCTTCTATTTCAATTCCTGTCCTCAGCTATAGAATAAACACCTTTATTTTAACATACTGTTTACCGCAGCATATATCTCGTCATTTATCTCACAAATGGGTCTTACAAGCGTATCTTTTGCACATAAAATATGTTTCCAGTTATATATTTTTGCAATATGACAGGCATTATCGTAGCTTTTTTTGAGATAATCAGTATTTCTTTCATGAATATCCTTAGTCTGATTTTTATCAAATTTATTTTCACGCTCTGCCATAAGTTTTTGCGCGCATTCCACCGGCATATCCAAAAAGAAGGTTATATCAGGCTCCGGCAGTCCGTAAATTTTAAATTCCAGTTCATAAAGCCAATCCAGAAATTTATTTTTTTCTTCTTCATCATCGATCTTGCTTGCCTGATGTATCATATTCGATGATGTGTACCGGTCCGCTATGATTATCATATCGGGAGCTTCATAATCCTTTTTCCAGTTCATTCTGTATGAGGCAAACCTGTCCGCCGCAAAAAAGCTTGACGCCGCATACGCGTTAACGTCGTCGGGATCATCCCCGAATTTTCCCGAAAGATACATCTTTACCAAAGCGGAGGATTCGCTCTCATAATCGGGAAAAGTTATAAGTTTAACATTTCTTCCGTCGGCCTTTAAACGCTCATAAAGCATTTTTGTGTGCGTCTGCTTGCCGCTCGCGTCAACTCCGTCAATCGCGATCAGTTTACCCATTATCCGCATCTCCCTTATATTTTCTGCCCTTAAACAAAACGATCAGCCCGAATTTTGGCAATGCAAGCATTCTTTTAAACCTCCACGGTTCTTTTATGAGCCGATACAGCCATTCAAGCCCCATCCTGCACACAAGATCGGGCGCGCGCTCAACTATCCCGGCAAATACGTCAAGACTTCCGCCTATACCCATTAATACTCTTGCATCCAGCTTGTCCCGGTTATTGTATATCCATATCTCCTGCTTGGGAGCGCCCAAACACACAAATACGATATCCGCGCCGACACAATTGATATCATTGATAATATCCTGTGTTTGCTCTTCCTTAAAATATCCGTCCCTTGCTCCGACTATCTGAATAAAGGGATATTTTTTTTCAAGATTTTTCTTTGCCGTTTCCGCCACACCGGGTTTTCCGCCGAGAAGATACAGCCTGTGTCCGGTTTCGGAGATCCTGTCTATTAATTTGCATGCAACGTCATATCCCGCGCACCTTTCGGGGATAGGATCATGCAGTATCCTTGACGCATACACAACTCCTATGCCGTCGGCAGTCAAAAGGTCCGCGCTGTTTAAAATACCGCAGAATTCTTTATCCTTGTATGCGTTTAATATGATCTCGGAATTAGGGGTGAAAACAGAATGGGTCTTATTTTCCTCAAGCATTTTAAATATTTTGTCCGTTGCCTCATCAATTCCCACCTTATCTACCTTTACACCCAGTATATTGACCTTATAACTCATTTATCCATCCTCCGATTTTTATTCGCTGAATAATGATATTTGTTTATCCTTGTCAGTATTTTTCTTTAAAAAACTGCCGGCAGCAGGAATATTTTTTGTTGTATAATGTTTTAAATCATCAATTCCGCTGTCTTTTGCTTCAACCACTCTGCACATCTTTGCACCTTTTTTTGTAAGCTTCATAACCTGTACTCCCTGTGTAGATTTTGTTGATTTTAACGGTATTTTATCGGTATTCAGACATAATACCTTGTTGTTGTCGGCAAATGCCACTATTTCGGTGTCCTCGCTTATAAACCGTATATCCGCAACAGGCGACTTGTCGGAATACGCGCCGATTAACTTCTTTCTGTTTGTCTTTGTGGCATAGTTTGAAAGTTCTACCTTTGCCATTTTCCCATTTTCAAATGAAAACAGCATCATTCCCGAATAATCTTTTGTTACAACGGTGTATAATATCTTTTCGTCCTCTTCAAGTCCCAAAATACCCGGCAGATAATCCCCCATCACGCTGATTTTGGTATCATTAAGTTCATAGGTCTTCATTTTATATACTACCGACTTATTTGAGAAAAACAGAATATCACTGATATTAGTTGTTTCAATTGCACTTACAATCTCGTCGCCCTCTTTAAGCTTATGATCATTAGTTGTAAAGCGTATGGAAACGGCATTTACCTTTTTAATATACCCTTCACGTGTTGTAAAGATTGTAAGCGGATAATCTTCAATGTAGTTATTTTCCTCATATGTTTCGACTTCATCATCGGATATAAGCACTGTTTTTCTGTCTATTCCATATTTTTTTGAAATCTGGTCAAGCTGCTTTTCTATCATCTTCTTGATTTTTTTATCACTTTCCAAAATAGAGGTAAATTCATCTATTTCATCAATCAGTTTTTCAATGTCCGCGGTCCTGTTTAAAATATATTCCCTGTTTAAATTTCTAAGTTTTATATCAGCAACATATTCTGCCTGAAGTTTATCAATATCAAACCCTGACATAAGATTCGGCACTACGTCCTCTTCAAGTTCAGTATGTCTGATAATGGAAATTGCTTTGTCAATATCCATCAATATCTTTTTAAGACCTGTCAAAAGATGAAGTCTTTCGCTTTTTTTGTCTATGTCATACTTTAAGCCGTTTTTTATACAGCCCATTCTGAACTTTACCCATTCAAGTATTATTTGATTAACACCCAAAACACAAGGTGTATTTTTTATAAGAACATTAAAATTACAGCTGAAACTGTCCTCAAGAGGAGTAAGTTTAAATAATTTCAGCATAAGGGCATCGGGATCTGTTCCGCGCTTTAAATCAAGAGTAATTTTAAATCCGTCAAGCCCGGTTTCGTCACGCGCGTCGGAAATTTCTTTTACCTTATTTGCTTTGATAAGTTCCATAATCTTGGATATGATTGCCTCACTTGTTGTCGTGTACGGAATCTCTAAAATATCTATACAATTATTGCTTTTATCATATTTGTATACCGCACGGAGTTTAAAACTTCCCCTGCCTGTTTTGTATATTTCACTCATCTGTTCCTTTGAATATAAAAGCTGCGCGCCGGACGGAAAATCCGGGGCAGGCATAATATCCATAATGTCTGCATTTTCGTTCTTCATAAAAGCAATTGTCGCATTGCAGACCTCTCTTAGGTTAAATGAGCATATATTGCTTGCCATACCTACGGCAATACCCTGATTTGGATTTACGAGAATATTTGGAAAAGCTACCGGCAAAAGCACAGGTTCTTTTAATTCTCCGTCATAATTATCAACAAATTCAACGGTATTCTTATTTATATCTCCAAAAAGTTCCTGACATATGGGGTCAAGTCTTACCTCAGTATAACGGGAAGCGGCATATGCCATATCTCTTGAATACTGTTTGCCAAAATTACCCTGTGATTCTATAAGCGGATGAAGCAGGGCTTCATTTCCGGTTGTCAGTCTTACCATTGTCTCATAAATTGCGGCGTCACCATGAGGATTTAACTTCATTGTCTGTCCCACAACGTTCGCGGATTTTGTAAGTTTTCCTCCCAAAAGTCCCATCTTATACATAGTATACAGCAATTTTCTGTGAGCCGGCTTTAACCCGTCTATTTCGGGAATAGCACGGGAAATTATTACGCTCATGGTATAGGGCATATAATTTGATTCAAGTATGTCACAGATAAGCTCATCCTTTATCGGTGCCAATACCGGCTCATTTTGTTCAGTTTTCTTCTTTTTAGCCATTTTTTATTTCTCCAAAACAAATATTTTAATCAGCTTAAATCAAGCATCTCCATATATAACGATCCGTACTTTGCTATATGTTCTTTTCGGCCGTTAATATTATCACCTAAAAGTATATCAAATACGTGTGCTGTTTTTTCAGCAGCTTCCGGATTAACTCTGATCAAACGTCTTGTCGCCGGATTCATGGTTGTTAAATTCATCATATCGGGTTGATTTTCTCCCAATCCTTTGCTTCTTTTGATTTCAAATTCATCCCTGTCTTTTGATAATCCGTCTTGGGTAAGTTTTTTTAATATATCTTCTTTCTCGCCGTCATTATAGGCAAATAATTTTTCACCTTTTCTTTTTGTCTTTAATATGGTTATTTCGTAAAGCGGCGATTCTGCTATATATACCTTCCCGGCTTCGATTAAAGTGGGCATAAGTCTGTATATCATAGTCAAAACAAGACCTCTTATCTGATATCCGTCTACATCGGCATCGGTACAAATTATAACCTTATCCCATCTGAGATTATCAAGATCAAATGTTTCCAAATTTTTATTGTGGCTTGATTTTATTTCTATTCCGCACCCCAATACCCGTACAAGGTCTAAGATTATATCGCTTTTAAAAATCTTCGCGTAATCCGCCTTCAGGCAATTTAAAATTTTACCCCTTATTGGCATTATTGCCTGAAACATAGGGTCTCTTGCAAGTTTACATGACCCGAGTGCCGAATCACCCTCAACTATATACACTTCTCTTATACTCTTATCTTTTGTGCGGCAGTCAACAAACTTTTCAACTCTGTTTGTAACGTCCATCGAGCCGGACAGTTTCTTTTTGACATCAATTCTTATTTTTTCGGCATTTTCTCTCGAACGCTTGTTAATTAAAACCTGATTTGATATTTTATCGGCATCGGCTTTGTTTTCAATAAAATACACTTCGAGCTGATGACGTAAAAATTCAGTCATCGCCTCCTGTATAAATTTATTGTTAATAGCTTTTTTGGTCTGATTTTCATAACTTGTCTGTGTAGAAAAAGAATTTATCACCAACGCAAGACAGTCAGCAACATCATTAAAATTTATCTTTGATTCATTTTTATTATATTTACCGTTTGACTTTAAATATTGATCTATTGCATAGACAAACGCATTTCTTACCGCCTTATCAGGGGATCCGCCATGTTCAAGCCAACTTGAGTTATGGTAATATTCAAGCAGGTTAACCGTTTGTGAAAAACAAAAAGCTATCTGCATTTTTACCTTATATTCGGGCTTATCCTCACGGTCACGTCCCTTTCGTTCTGCCTCCCATACCTCTGTCTGAGTAAATCCTTCATCGCCTACTGCCTGATTTAAGTAATCAACAATACCATTTTCATAATAGTATTCAAACATTTCCATACCGGTTTCTGTTTCAACATAAAGAATAAATTTAAGACCTGCATTTGTCATTGCCTGTTTTTCCAATATATCCTTAAGGTATTCAACCGGTATATTTATATCTGTAAAAACATCTCTGTCCGGCTTCCATTTTATTACCGTACCTGTTTTTGTTTTTGAAGTTTCTGATTTTTGTAAGCCTCCAATATTTTCACCCTTTTCAAAATGAAGGGAATAAAGAGTCTTATCTCTTATAACTTCTACGTCCATATATTCGGAGCTATACTGAGTCGCGCACGCGCCGAGTCCGTTCAAGCCAAGACTGTATTCGTACATACCGCCGCTGTTGTTATTGTATTTTCCGCCGGCATATAATTCGCAGAATATCAGCTCCCAGTTATATCTGTTTTCGTTTGTATTAAAATCCAGCGGCATCCCGCGGCCGCTGTCGGCAACCTCTATCGACATATCGAGAAATCTCGTGACCTCTATTACCTTTCCGTAGCCTTCTCTTGCCTCGTCTATTGAATTTGACAAAATCTCAAAAAATGAATGACAGCATCCGTCAAGTCCGTCTGAACCAAAAATAACGGCAGGTCTTTTTCTTACCCTGTCGGCACCCTTTAAACTGACTATACTATCATTACCGTATTCTTCTTTTTTTCTTGCCATAAACCTTATACCTCTTAATTATATGATATGAAATATTATCCCGTCATTAAACTATAGTGTAAAATGCAGTATACAACCCATAGAGGTTTAAACCCATATATGTAGTTACACTACACCATATATTATTATACATCACAATTAGATTTTTGTCAAATTATTACTTATTTTTATTATAATACATTTATATTACCGTTTCTTTTCAGAAATTAAAAAATTTACTGTTATTTCCGCCTGCAGTAAAAAACTGTGGCAAAACATGGCTGCCACAGTCTTATTGTATACAATATTTTATTTTAAATTCTTCATATCTTCGATGCTTTGCAATACCTTGTTAAGCATTTCGCGATATTTTACGCCCTTTTGCTTTTCTTCGTCAATAACCTTTTGAGGTGCTTTTGCAACAAATCCCTGATTGTTAAGTTTTCCCTCAACTCTCTTTATTTCTTCCTCAAGCTTTGTTTTTTCCCTGTTAAGTCTTTCAAGTTCCTTTTCTTTGTCAACAAGTTCACCCAAAGGCATGAATATTTCCGCGCCTTCAACAACAATGTTTACCGCATTTGAATCAATGCCGCTTTTATCGTTTTGTACTGCTACGTTTTGAGCATAAGCAAGTTTTTGAAAATAAGAAATACCCTTTGTAAATATATCTTCTTTATCGGTTACCACAATAATATTTGATTTCTTTGAAGGAGGAACGTTCATTTCCGCTCTTCTGTTTCTTATTGCCACAATTGCGGACATAATCATTTCTGTTTGCTTTTCCTCAGCCTCAAAGCATAAATTCTCATCAAATACCGGGAACTTGCTAATCATGATGCTTTCTCCGTCATGTGGCAGATGCTGCCAGATTTCTTCCGTAATAAACGGCATGAACGGGTGCAGAAGCTTCATTGAGTTTGAAAGAACATAAGTAAGCACATACTGTGCAGTCTTTCCCGTCTGATTTTCTTTATCAAATAATCTTGGCTTAACCAATTCAATATACCAGTCACAGAAGTTATCCCATAAAAAGTCATATAATTTCTGAACAGCAATTCCCAATTCAAACTTATCGAGATTATCGGTTACTTCCTTAACCAGATTATTGTACTTTGATAAAATCCATTTATCTTCAAGCTGTAAATCTTTTGTTTCGGGCAGTTTGTTTTCGGTAATATCAAGGTTCATCAGGGTAAATCTTGAAGCGTTCCATATCTTATTCGCGAAGTTTCTGCTTGCCTCTACCCTCTCTATATAAAAACGCATATCGTTGCCCGGCGCGTTACCCGTTGCAAGAGTAAATCTCAACGCGTCGGCACCGTATTTTTCAACAATTTCCAAAGGATCAATACCGTTGCCCAAAGATTTTGACATTTTTCTTCCCTGTGAATCACGAACAAGCCCGTGTATAAATACGTGTTTAAACGGTGCTTTTTTCATATGCTCCATACCGGAGAAAATCATTCTTGCAACCCAGAAGAATATTATATCATAACCCGTTACAAGAACGCTTGTGGGATAGAAATATTCAAGGTCTTTTGTCTTTTCCGGCCAGCCGAGTGTTGAGAAAGGCCATAACGCGGATGAGAACCATGTATCCAATACGTCTTCATCCTGATGAACCTTCCCGCCGCACTTCGGGCATACCGTTATATCTTCTTTTGAAACGGTTGTTTCTCCGCATTTATCACAATAGAAAGCAGGTATTCTGTGTCCCCACCACAGCTGTCTTGATATACACCAGTCATATACATTTTCCATCCAATTCATGTATATCTTTGAAAATCTGTCCGGTACAAATTTTGTCTCGCCGTTTTTTACCGCATCGATCGCGGGCTTTGCCAAGGGCTTCATTTTTACAAACCATTGTTTTGAAATAATAGGTTCAACGGTAGTACCGCAGCGGTAGCACTGACCCACATTGTGAGAATGATCTTCAACCTTTAAAAGCAAGCCCTGTTCTTCTAAATCCTTTACCATTGCCTTTCTTGCTTCATATCTGTCCATTCCCTCATACTTTCCGCCGTATGAATTGACGGTAGCGTCGTCATTCAATACCTTGATCATTTCAAGGTTATGACGCTGTCCCACCTCAAAGTCATTGGGGTCGTGGGCGGGGGTTATCTTAACACATCCCGTTCCGAATTCCTTATCCACATATTCATCGGCAATAACAGGTATTTCCCTTCCGACCAGCGGCAATACCAAGGTTTTTCCGACAATATCCTTGTATCTTTCATCATCGGGGTTTACCGCAACCGCCGTATCGCCGAGCAGGGTCTCGGGACGGGTAGTCGCGATTACAACAAACTCGTCGCTGTCCTTTATGGGATATTTGATATGCCAGAAATGCCCCGCCTGTTCGGTATGCTCAACCTCCGCATCGGACAAAGCAGTTATACAGTGAGGACACCAGTTTATTATTCTTGAACCCTGATAGATAAGGCCTTTGTTGTAGAGGTTTACAAAAACCTCACGAACAGCCTTTGAACAGCCTTCGTCCATTGTAAATCTTTCTCTGTCCCAATCGCATGAAGAACCTATTTTCTTTAACTGATTGATAATTCTGTCACCGTATTTCTTTTTCCAATCCCAAACACGTTCAAGGAATTTTTCACGTCCCAGATCATATCGCGTTATACCCTCGTTTACTCTTAAATTTTCCTCCACCTTGATCTGAGTCGCGATACCTGCATGATCCGTTCCCGGCACCCATAATGTGCGGTAGCCCTGCATTCTTTTGTATCGTATCAAAATATCCTGCAGGGTTTCATCAAGGGCATGTCCCATGTGCAGCTGTCCCGTTACGTTGGGGGGAGGGATCACTATGGTAAAGGGCTCCTTTTTTGGATCCGGCTCCGCGTGAAAATACCCCTTGTCAAGCCAGAACTTATACAGCCTGTCCTCAAAGGAGGCAGGATCGTATTGCTTTGCTATATTCCTGCTGTCTTCCATTTTATATCATTCCTTTCAAATCCATGTCAGTGTAAAAATACGGGATCAGATCAGCGCCAAAACAAGGATAAAATCAACTACCCCGATCACCATCGCGGCGAGCTTTATTTTCAATATATCCTCATGATTTTCTTCTCTTTTGAAAATTTTCGGCGCGATCCCTTTTGCTCGATATGTTAAAATAAGCGCGACCACTGCCAAAGCAATGATCAAAATATATTTTGCCGTCATTTTCCAAACCTTTCCTCTACCCGTGCTTTTTGATCCATTTCATATCAATAATAATATATTATCTCATTTTTCCCTCTGTTTGTCAATATATAATACCGCTTTATTTTCTTTTTTATCACTATTGTATAAAATATGAAATACACCGCACCCTGCTTTACAATTATATGTAAACCGGTATAATTGTCACAGCTGATCCAATATAAATAACCCCGGCAAATTGTATATTTTTATATACAAAAACAGCAAGCCGAAAGGCCTGCCGCAAAATGGTGCCGATGGTCGGGGTCGAACCGACACGGTATTGCTACCACGAGATTTTGAGTCTCGCACGTCTGCCAATTCCATCACATCGGCGTATTCAAAATACTTATACATAATACCACGTAAAAGATAATTTGTCAAGTAATTTTTGATATTTTTTTAATTTATAAAAATATATGGCGAATATCTGTTGAAATTTGCCGCAGGATATCTTGAATTTTATCCGCGTAACCGGATCATGGGGTTTTATCACTCTTTTATGTGGATAAGCACCTGTTCTATGATCCGTTCAACATGCTCGTCGTCAAGGGAATAAAAGGTGTTTTTCCCTTCCCTTCTTGATCTTACCAATCTTGCCTGTTTTAAGACCCTCAGCTGGTGGCTTATTGCCGATTGACTCATATCAAGGGCTTCGGATATGTCATAAACACATTTTTCGCTGTCAAAAAGCACCCACAATATCTTCAAACGCGTCGCGTCGCCGAATACCTTAAACACATCGGACAGCTTATTGATCGTTTCCGCGTCCGGCAGCTGGTTTTTAAGCAAGTCAAGAATATTTAAATTAAATCTGCAATATTCACATCTGTTTTCATTGTTCATTTTATTATCATTGCCCCCTTTCTCCGCCGCCTTTTGTCAGTCATGGAAATACAAGTCGCGCAGTTTTTTTAAGACACTGCTTTCCATTCTTGAGACCTGCATCTGCGATATATTTAAAATGTCAGCAATTTCAGCTTGGGTTTTTTCCTCATAATATCTTAATTTGATAAATTTTCTTTCTTTTTCGTTAAGCGTCTTTAATGACGATTCGATAAAATCCATATCCTCAATCATCATGAAATTATTGTCTTCAACGCCGAGGACATTTGAAAGGCTTAATTTCCCGTCCGCGTATGCCTCATATTCAAGGGACTCGATAAAGGCGGAATCCCCTGCTTTATATGCCTTTTCCAGATCACAAACGGGTATGTTCAGCACTCTTGAAATTTCACGAAGCCCGCCCTCTGACATATCGGAATTTCTTTTTATTTTTTCCGCTTTGTAAAATATTTCATACAATGCCCTCGGGACCCTTATAAAGCTGCCCTTATCCCTGAAATATCTGCGTATTTCCCCCATAACGGTGGGTGTCGCGTATGTAGCAAATCGTACGCCTTTATCAGGGTCAAAGCGGTCTACCGCATACATTATCCCCATGGAGGCAACCTGATATATGTCCTCATATTCTATTCCGCGGTTAATGAATTTTTTTGATAATATGCGGGCTATATATAAATATTTTTCGATCAGCCGGTTTCTTAACTCACTGTCATGGGTTTCTCTGAATTTGGAAAAAAGCGTATATTCTTCTGTAACAAGGGTATCTTTCACGGCAGTAATCATATGCATCACTCTTTCCTTTTTATTTTCTGAAGCCGACAGGGCTGTTCTAAAATTGTCCGAAGCTTTAAAAAAATGTTTTTGATATCCGGCGCCCATCCCGCCTGTTACAGATATTATATTACAATTAACACTCTTTGTCAAGCGCTGCCCTAGCTTGTTAACTCTTTGTTAAAATAATTCATATATTATCGGAATTACAGATCGGGCTTAACATAAATTTTTAAATAACAAACACCGAAAAGGCCCCTGTCGTCACCTAATTAATACAACAAGATCGTACACTAAAAAACCATGCAAAAACCTTTCCTAAGCAAAAGAACCAATTAATAAAAAATCCCCAATATTTTTGGGGACGGTAAATTTACTATTTTATGCTGTCGATATCATAGGGCGTTATCTGGTATACAAAATAGTTCAGCCAATTTGAAAACAACAGGCTCGCGTGGCTTTTCCACGTAACGACCGGGGTTTTTTTAGGGTTGTCATCGGGAAAATAATGCTTTGGGATCTGCGGGTTTATGCCTTTTTCGACGTCTCTTTTATATTCCTCCGCAAGGGTCATGGCGTCATATTCGGAATGTCCCGTAACAAATATTTTTCTCCCCTTTTTTGTCATAATAAGATAAACTCCCGCCTCGTTGGAATACGCGAGTATTTCCAGTTCTTTTACTTTTTTTATGTCTTCCGCGCGAACCTCTGTATACCTTGAATGAGGGGCATAAAAGGTATCGTCAAAGCCCCTCACAAGCTTTGAGGTTTTTCTGGTCACCTTATGTAAAAACACACCCGAGCATTTTTCATCAAGGGAGTATTTCGGTATCCCGTAATGATAATATAATCCTGCCTGCGCCGCCCAGCAGATATGAAGGGTCGAGGTGACGTGGGTCGTGGACCATTGCATTATTTCCTTCAGCTCCTCCCAATAGTCCACCTCTTCAAATTCATGCTTTTCCACCGGCGCCCCGGTAATTATCATTCCGTCGTATTTTGAATTTTTTATTTCGTCAAAGGTTTTATAAAAGGACTTTAAATGCTCCTGCGAAGTGTTTTTTGATTCATGGGAACGCATGGTAATAAGGTCCGGTTCAACCTGCAAAGGCGTATTTGACAAAAGCCTCAAAAGCTGTGTTTCGGTAGTTATTTTTGTCGGCATAAGGTTCACGATCGCGATTTTAAGCGGTCTTATATCCTGGTGCATCGCTTTTGTCTCACTCATCACAAATATGTTTTCATCTCTTAATTGCTTTGTAGCCGGCAGCTTGTCGGTAATTTTAATAGGCATTTCATGACCTCCCGGATAATCTGTTAAATAAAAGCCTTTCCCGTCATTTGACCGGGGCAAGACAAAACAGGCGATTCGTAAACCGCCCCCGCGGCGCCGCGCTGTGACCGGCGAAAGATCATACTCTCACACCGGTTAAAGATATCTGGCCCGCCGCATACAAAAACGGCGTATATCTTGGGCGCGGTTATGCCGTCTATAATATTATAGCATATTATTCAGATAATTGCAACTCAAAAAAACGGCGGTTAGTGTTTGTCTACGCCAGATAAGGAAGTATTTATGTAGGGGTACGGTGTAACTCAGTAAAATGGGTTACACCGTATCTTTTTTGTTATGCTACAAAGCGGAAGTCCTGCGGATTTTCTTGTATTTCCTTCATCATAGCAAGGATTTCCTGTTCGGTAGGGATGTCTATCATTCCCGCCGCCGTGAAGTAAATATCTACCTTTACATAACAGTGACCGCCTGACTTGTCATTGTTGTGAACTTCGATCCGCTCAATCAATGTGTTTACAAGCGTTTGAGTAAGCTCTGTAATATCCGTCAGCTCACGCGGGGTACGGAGCAGCAGCCTCAAATCTGTAACCTTCTGCTTCGCTTCCTGTAATGTCTTTTGACTGTCGGATACCTCCTGCATCAACGCTTTCTGCCCTTTTTCGTAGCTTTGGAGTATTTTGGAAAAGCGTTCATCGGAGAGTATGCCGCTTGCATTCTGCTCGAACACCTTTTCAATTAGCCTGTCGATTTCGGCAATTCTCCTTGTACCCTGTTCCACCGTTTGTTGGAGCTTTTTGTGTTCTTTCTGCCGCATGGCGTTTGTTTTCTTCGCCAGTATATACAGAAATACCGTTTCGTGGCACTTCACAAAATCCGCTAAACCACTGATGGCTTCAAACACGATCTTTTCAAGCACAACATCCCGGATATAGTGGATGGCACACTCTCCACGCCTCGACTTGTAGTTGGAACATCTCCAAAATTCCTGATTGCGTTTCAGGCTATTTGCAGTACGGAAATGCGGCTTCGCGCCGCAGTCAGGGCAGTACACCAATCCCGAAAACAGGCTTGTTCTGCCCGTAACTGTCGGTCTGCGACGGTGCTTGCGGAGTTTCTGTACCCGAGACTTTATTATCATGTTCAATTATATCCATACGCTGCAACGCGGTATTTGTGGAAGAAAAAGCGTCCAAGTTTTTTACATTTGAGTGCTATATAATGTAAACTCATTTCGTTCTTTCTTTGTATGCTAAATTAACAACTTCGACGCATTTTTCTACATCTTTTTTAATGTCACTTTCCCAAAACCTAATTACTCGCCAACCTCGCTCTTCGAGGATCTGTGTAATATCGGAGTCTCGTTTTACATTTCTTAATATTTTAGCTTTCCAAAACTCTGAATAATTGCTTAGTTCTTCTTCGAGTGAGTCCATACCTCTCAATGCCCAATTATGACCGTGCCAAAAATCACCATCACAAAAAACCGCGATTTTTGCTTTTGTGAAAACGACATCTGGTTTACCCGGTAGTTTCTTGTAATTAACTCTATATCTAAAATTATGTTTCCATAACGCCTGTCGCAAGAGTTTTTCAGGTTTTGTGTCTTTAGATTTGACAGCAGACATTATTCTATGTGTTTGCTCCGCGGTATATCTTCCCATCTAATCACCCATCAATTTTCGAATTATAGAACTCCCATTCCATACTTGAGCCATTATTTTGGTGGCAATATGGACATTCATCATACTCTCTTTCTCTGTGCCCTTCTAATTGATATTCTTTTCGCTGTAAATATATCTTTCCGCAGTGTGTACAAACTACTTCTTATAAATTCGTTTGGAATAGTTTTTTTCCTTTTTGGCGAGAATCAAGACCGAATATTTCCGAAAGAACACTATAGGCAGTGGAATATCCAATAGATGAATCCGCTTCTACAGCAACTAGTTTACACCATTGATTTATTCTATTTTTATCTATAATATCAACCTGCCAATATTCTTTTAATATTTCCTCATCTATGTCTTGTAGCAACTCAATAATCATTAAATGATATTTTTTTATTCTTCCAAACGCAGCAGGCATTTTCAACTCTAGTCCCGATGGAGTTTTCATCAATACTTGCCCTCCAGCAGAAAAGCTATCACGAATATTTGTATTGATTATTCCCTTTTGTGTAGCCAGCCAAAGTGCATATCTATTATATTTCTTATTACTTCCACTCCTAAGAATTTCTGGAAAAAGAACATAACCCATTACAGCATATTTTTCTTTATCGTCTAGCGCGAGCGCAGTCCAAAGACGTACTGTCGCAGGAGTAGTCGTATCTTCTTCAACATTTTCAGAAGCCCACCAAAGACTTTCACCTTCTTTCAATTTGCTTTTATAATACTTTGAAACAGGTGCAACGGGATTATCCATTACTCTAAGCTCATCATAAGATATTCCCATTTTATCAAAAATAGTTTCACCGGGCTTTAACCTCATATCAATTTTATAGCGGGGATAGTGTGTTACCGCAATATCAGACATACATTCCTCATATGGTCTGGAAAGGAATTGAACAGGTTTTCCGAGTTTGCCAAAAGTAAGATAAATACGCTCAACATTAGCGTCTCTTGTTGATTCTAATATGCTACTTCCCGTTGATGTCCAATGGTTTTTTTCTGTACTTTTAACTTCTACTCCATAAAATTTATTAGCAACAATGTCTGGAAAAGACGCACCTGACACCAGTTGGATTGTACCATCAAATGGTGTTCCTATAGCACTTTCTTTTACAGCTTCATATACATCCCCCTCTAGCAACTTGCCACCCCGTTTACAATAATACGCCTCTCTTTCTTTAGCGTCAGCATTTAGAAGGTTATCTGTATCAGCCATCAATTTCTTAAAAATAACAATAGACGGTTTATTATTTTCAGAAATAATCATACTTCATCCTCCTTAAAATACAACAACCATTTTTCTTCGATATTTTTCGCAATATTATAAGCGAGAATACAAGGAACCGCGTTTCCAATGATTTTATATGCGTCGCTTGAAGAAACAGCCTTGTTTAGTTCAGTTTTTTTCAAAATGAATTGATAATCATCAGGAAATGTTTGAATTCTCGCGCATTCTCTAATTGTCAGCCTTCTTTCACTCATACCAGCATTCAATTCATCCACATATTTTCCGCCGTGTTCAACGCTCAATCTGCGATATTCAATATTACCGTGATGTTCTGAACGTATTGTAGGACCAACTGAATCAAGTTTTACCTCGGTCTGTCCCTGACAATGAAACCCCATATACTTTGCTTTTGAATATTTTTTCTGCGAGGCATCCTCAGATTGATCTGGCTCAACAAGGTCAATAAAAGCATCTCTGCAAGTTACTATTGGCATTCCTGTTCCTTCTCCGTGAGTTTTAATCGGATAAGGGTCAAATGCTGTAGGAATGCTTTTTTGAGTCAACGCTGTGTGTGCCTCTTTGCGTAATGCTGATTTCTTAAATCCAAAGAATATTACACGCTCTCTTGATTGCGGAACTCCATAGTCTGGAGCGTATAAAACTCTTGCAGGCACAACAAGATATCCGCCATTTCCAGCGTCAGAAAAATCGTGTTCAATAATTTCTTTCACATCTTCAAGATTAGTAAGACCTTTAACATTTTCCGCTATGAAAAGTTTGGGAGAGGTAATCGTTACAACTTCACGCATCCACATATAAAGTTGGCCTCTGCTCTCAATAGAAGGCTCATCTGATGCTAATGTGACTCCAAGATGACTTTTTTGAGATTTAAATCCAAGTCTCTTTCCTGCAATAGAAAAATCTTGACAAGGAAATCCTCCTGTAACAACGTCTATACCATCAGGAAAAATCTTTTCGCCTCTTCTGGTTCTTTTTACTAAATCAACAATACTATCAATATGGTAAATATCATTCGCGTTCTTTTTTCTTTTGCTAAAATACGATACCCATGCGGCCTTAGCGTCTGGACGAATATCATTTGCAAAAACAGTATCGAATATGGTAGGTTGAACAATAACCCAATTTCCCTGCTTTTCTTTAATCCAATAAGGGTGTATCTGAGGATTTATAGACTTAGCTAAGCAACGGAAATTGCCCTCAAACCCAATATCCATACCTCCACACCCCGAAAAAAGTGATAAAAGTTTCATTTTTTCTTGCCTCTCGAAGTAGTACAATTTAACCATTCTTTCTCAATATCGTTATATGAGCATTCATGTTTTTCGCAAAATTTTTTAACTGCTTTCATCGTAGTTAAAGTAGGACGAGATTTTCCTGTTTTCCATCGATTTACAGTAGATAATGCCACATTTAACTCTTTTGCCAATTCCTCTTGTGTAAAGAAGGACTGCATTCGCATTCTCTTTAAGCTATCCGCAAGACTCATAACAAGCGTCTCCTTTTCTTGTGTTTTACATTATTTTAACATAAATTAAGCGTTTTTGCAATAACATTAGACTAAATAATACATATAGTTTCCAAATCAAAAGCACCCAGGCCTAAACTTAAGTGCCTTGAAGAGGTTATTTACAGAGCCAAATCATAAGTTTATCTACGAATTGTTCTCTTTTAGCAAAATATTTCGTCATTCAAACAACGTCATTATAATGAGATTGATTTCAAAATCCTCAACCTCAACTTTAATTTTTCTCATAACAACACCTCACACATAAATAAAATCTCGGAAAACGATTTCCTCAACCCTGCTTCTGATGTTGTTCATTCTTCTAACCCATTCAAGGGTGTTTTCTGCCTTGAACTTCTCAGTCACGCCATCTTTCTCTACATAGTCTTTAATCATTCGATTATGGGCATTGTTACAACTTTTGTCCAACTCGTACAGATAGCTGTTCAACTTGCCCGAAGTAAGAAGCGAATAATAGGTCACTCCGCGATATTTTTTCAGATACCACAAATGTCGCTGTCCCCATATCCCTATGGTCTTATTTCCTTCGGCGGGCAAAGAAAAGTTTGGCAAGTAGTAGTCGACTTGCAGGGTGTAAGTGCCGCCCATCTGTTCAAATATTGTCTTTTCCATAACTTTAAACCTCCGTAATTCTGATTTTGATTTTCTTAACAGGTGCACAGACTACTTTGATTAGAACATCATCAATCGCTATGTAGTATTTTCGATTTCGCATATCTGCTTACCTCCTTCGCCTACATTGTAGCAAGGAAATTTGTAATTGACGAATGTGCGATTTTATTTTTGGGCATAAAGAAAGACAGCGTAAAAAGCATTTCTGCTTTCTACGCTGTCTGTTGCCTTTGCAACGCCCATAAATTGTATTTCAATGTTGTTTCCAAATTACTTCCCTATGTGGCGTTGGCTTTTGGTAACTGCCGTTAATTTATGTTTTACCGTTTAAAAAATGTATTCCAATACATGTATGCGGTTGTTTTTTTAGTTATACCGATGCTTTATGCCTTTGCTTCTTCGATCATTGCAAGAATATTTTCCTCGGGGGTTTCAACGCCTACCTGATCTCCCGTCCCGATTATCAAACGCGGCTCACCCTCAAAGGCTTCTTTAATTTCCCTGACTTCTCTTTTTACATCTTGGACATTTCCGCGGATCAGTGTTTCCACAGTATGGACATTACCGTTCATGGTAACCTTTCCGCCCAGCTTTTCGCGCACATACCTTAAACCTTCCAATCCGTCAATATCGCCGCCCGGCGGCCTTTCAAAGGGGCAGACGCAGTCTATCCCTATTTCTTTAAAATCCTCTGCCGTTTGGATACTTCTTCCGTGAAAATGGATATGCAAAAGTTTATTATGCTTATGGACTTCATCCGCTATTGCCTTAAGATAAGGCTTATCCCATTCTCTCCACATATTTGGGCCTATCAGGGAATTGCATGAATAGCTGCATCCCACGGCGAAGCTTTCAAAGGGCGTATTTTCCGCGATCAGTCTTATCAGGTTTTTTTGATATTGTATATATCTGTCTCTGTATTTTTTTAAGACCTCCTCGTCCTCCTCCATAAAATACATAATTGCCTGCTCAAAACCCGTAAGCTCCGCAATAAAATCAAAAAACGGCACGCCCAGCCATAATTCAAGCAGATAGCTGCCGCCCACATTTTTATGCTCCTTGCTTGCAAGGCCGAGGTCAAAGGAATTTTTTTCATCAAGCAGCATATCTATCGCATAGGGCAGATCGGACAGCTCCTCCGCCAAATGCTTTGTGACCCATGAGGGTTCGTCTTTACTGAACATTTTTCTGGATTCAAGCCTCTTGCCCTTGTAATTTATTTGGGTTATTTCTTCAAACCCGTTCATATTCGTTGTAACTTCTTTGTTTTCATTCCGGACATGAGGAAAAGATATTCCCCAGCCTTCGCAGTCATACTTTTCAAAAACATATTTTAATGATTTCCAAAATGGTATTTCACGCTCAAATTCTATCATACTTACGCCTAAGACCTTTGCGGGATAATAATACCAGAATTCGGGAGCAACGGGGTATCTGTCTGAAAATATCCCCTTGTATGCATTCAGCATTCTCATTTTTTTAGTATAATCCAACGTTTTCCTCCGATCACACAGCCGCCGCCGAGTTATCACCCGTTCATATATGACGGATATTATTTATCTTTTTTTATCATTTTCATTCTTGTATGTTCTTCACGCTCTTTTTCCTCCAGGGCTTCCGAAATGCTTTTTACGATCTCTTCGTAATTCGGGATCGTAATATTCTTTAACGCGTTTGCTCTTTTTTGAGTTTTCTTTATATTTATTGCCAGGCGGTAGACGGAATTTTCTATTTCCGCAAGCTTTATCGACAATTCCTTTGCTTTCAAAAACTTTACAAACGCCTCGTCAAATGCAGACGTGGTTTCATAAAAGCTGTATTCCGGCTGCAATTGTTCCTCCGCGGACCTGATAACGGGCAGCTCGACGCCCATAACGCTTCTCAATTGTATCTGAATACTGTCCTCAAGCTCTTCACTGTGAGCAATATTATAAACCTTTTCGCAGCCCATCATGACATTTGCGCTTTCCAAAGCCATATACGCCACATGAAAGGTCTCTTCAATGCTTGCCTCCACCTCTTTTGCCTTATCTATAAGGCTCATCATTTCCCTTATCAGGATATTACGCTTCTTATCAAGCATTTCATAGCCTTGCTTGGATAATCTGAGTGTATTTTGCGCCGCCATAAGATTACCCTTTGTCGGAGCCGGTATTTTTGCCATTTCTAAACACTTCCTTCTACCGAAAAATCAAAGCCTTTAAGGCGTCTCTTACTGCTGGGAATAAGGTCTGTAATATTTTTCAAGTATATCGTCCGATACACGGTCAAGCTCAGACTTAGGCAGGATACCGAGCAGCTTCCAGCCAAGATCAAGGGTCTCGTTGATGCTTCTGTTTTCAAACTGTCCCTGTGTAAGGAACTGTTCATCAAACGCCTTGCCGAATTCTATATACTTTTTATCGATATCGCTCAGCTCATCCTCACCTATGACAGACGCAAGGCTTTTTGCGTCGCTCACCTTCGAATATGCCGAAAACAGCTGGTTTGAAAGCGCGGGATGGTCTTCCCTTGTAAAGCCTTCTCCTATACCGTCCTTCATAAGACGGGACAAGGACGGCAGGATCGATACCGGCGGATATACTCCCGACATTGACAGCTCACGTCCGAGAACTATCTGCCCTTCCGTAATATATCCCGTAAGGTCGGGGATCGGGTGGGTTATATCGTCGTTTGGCATTGACAGGATAGGTACCTGCGTAACAGAACCCTTTGCGTCCTTTATGATCCCGGCACGCTCATACAATGAAGCAAGATCGGAATAAAGATAGCCGGGATAACCCTTTCTCGACGGCACCTCGCCCTTTGAAGAGGATATCTCACGAAGCGCCTCCGCATATGAGGTCATGTCGGTAAGTATTACCAAAACATGCATATCATGCTTGTATGCAAGATATTCCGCCGCCGTCAGGGCGCATCTTGGGGTTATTATCCTCTCAACCACCGGATCGTTTGAAAGGTTTAAAAACATAACGACCTTATTTAATACGCCGCTTTCCTCAAAGGATTTTTTAAAGTAGTTCGCGACGTCATGCTTAACGCCCATTGCCGCAAATACGATGGCAAATTTATCCGCCGCGTTTTCATCATTTTCATCAACGACCTTTGCCTGCCTTGCGATCTGTACCGCAAGGCTATCATGAGCCAGACCGTCGCCCGAAAATATGGGCAGCTTCTGCCCTCTGATCAATGTGGCAAGGCAGTCTATGGATGAAATACCGGTCTGAATGAAATTATTCGGATATTCTCTCGATACGGGGTTTATCGGCTCACCGTTTATGTTTTTGATCTCATCGGCATAATAATCTCCCATACCGTCGATGGGTCTGCCCACTCCGTCAAGCGTCCTTCCCAGAATTTCTTTTGAAAGGGGCATCATCATCGGTTTTCCCATTAATCTTGTTTTTGTATTGGAAAGCGACATTCCGCTTGTACCCTCAAATACCTGGATAACAGCCATATCCCCTTCCATTTGGATAATCCTTCCCTGTCTTTTTGTTCCGTCGTCAAGGGTTATCGAAACCATTTCTTCATTTGACGCTCCCTTGATCCCTTCAATGGCAACCAGAGGTCCTTCAATATTTTTTAATCCTATATATTCTATAGCCACAAATAACCCTCCTATTCCTCATAAGCTGAAATTATTTTGTCAATTGCCGTATCTATGTCGGTCCTTATAATGTTTATCTTTGATAAGTCGTTGTTAGCAACGGTATATTTCATCTTGATAAGCTCCTCGAATATACCGGTCTTTGCAAGCAATGAAATAGGTATCGATAATTCCGAAAGCTCCTTTATCCTTGTATTAAGATATAAGATTACCTCCATCATCTTAAGCTGCTTTTCCATCGGAACATATGTGTCCTCAGCATGAAACGCGTTTTGCTGTAAAAATCCCTGTCTTATTATTTTCGCTATCTCCAGGGTTGCTTTTTGAGATTCGGGCAAAACATCCGATCCTATCAGCTTTACGATCTCCATCAGGCTTGCCTCTTCCGAAAGGATGGACATGATTTCATTTCTCTTCTTCATGAAATCCTTGTCGACATTTTCACTGTACCAGCCGTCAAGCTCATCAGTATATGCCGAATAGCTGTTTAACCAGTTGATCGCGGGATAGTGTCTTGCATAAGCAAGGGCTTTATCAAGCGCCCAGAAGCAGCGGGTAAACCTTTTTGTGTTTTGCGTTACCGGTTCTGAAAAGTCACCGCCCTGCGGCGATACCGCGCCTATCAGTGTGACAGACCCTTCCGTCCCGTTCAGGTTTGTGAAATATCCCGCTCTTTCATAAAAAGCGGACAGTCTTGATGCAAGATATGCGGGGAAGCCTTCCTCTGCCGGCATTTCCTCCAGACGTCCCGAAATTTCCCTCAAAGCCTCCGCCCATCTTGATGTGGAATCGGCCATAAGCGCGACATGATATCCCATGTCACGGTAATATTCCGCCAGTGTTACACCTGTGTATATGCTCGCCTCACGGGCCGCGACCGGCATGTTGGACGTATTTGCTATCAAAACCGTTCTGTCAAGCAGCGGTTTGTTTGATTTCGGATCGATCAGTCCCGAAAATTCTTCAAGCACCTGAGTCATTTCGTTTCCTCTTTCTCCGCATCCTATATATACTATAATGTCAGCGTCGCACCATTTCGCGATCTGATGCTGGTTCATTGTTTTCCCTGTTCCGAAGCCTCCCGGTATAGACGCCGCCCCGCCCTTTGCAAGAGGGAACATTGAATCCATTATCCTCTGTCCGGTTATCAGGGGTTTTGAAATGGGCTGTCTTTCGGCATATGGCCGCTCATGCTTTATGGGCCATTTCTGACACATTGTAAGCTCCTTTTCACCGCTATTTGTATCTATCTTTACAAGTATGTCGTTGATCGTATATTCACCGTCTTGGGCTGTCCAGGATATCTTTCCCGCAATACCGTTTGGTATCATGAGCTTATGCTCTATCAGCGAGGTCTCGGGAGCAGCTGCAAAAATATCGCCTGCTTTTACCTCGTCTCCCGCCTTTTTTAAAAATGTTACCTTCCATTTTTTATCCTTGTCAAGAGGCGAAAAATCAACGCCCTTTCCGATAAAAGCACCGAAGTGATCCCTTATGTCCACCAACGGTCTTTGGATACCGTCGAAAATATTTGATATTATGCCCGGGCCCAGTGTAATGCAAAGAGGCCCGCCGGTTCCCTCGACCGGCTCGTCGAGCTTTAATCCGGTCGTATCTTCATATACCTGCACTATCGCCGCCTCGTCGGTAACGCCGATCACTTCCCCTATCAGCTGTTCGTAGCCCACATAAACCATTTCCTGCATCTCAAAGTCGCAAGAGCCCTTTACCTTGACAACAGGGCCGTTTATGCCGTAAATATATCCTTTAGTATTATCCATTATAACCCTCCATTCTGCTGACTTTGGCCAACGGTACAAATTTTTCGAACATACAAGCCTTTTGCGCGGCTGTAGGCCGCGGTCTTACTTATATACATCAATAAAGGATCAAAATATCCGTATTACATTTGCCGCGTATTTTGTAAAAAACCATATCTGTCCTTTAAGACATTCACAGCCTTTATTCTATGCTCAGGCCGCTTCTGTTCAAAAAATCCGCCTTTTTACCTGCAAGAAGCTCATCAAAGGTACAGTCGGATATTATTCCATGCACATCATTGCGTACCTTTACGCCTCCGAGGATATCCTCGCCGATCTCCTCTGCGGTGATCTGTGCGTTTTCTCCGGGAATATCCTTGATTATCCGGTTTACCAGCTCCATATCCTCTTTGCGGGCAAAAACCGTCTTTTCACCCTCTCCGATCTCTTCCGCGGCTTTTTGAATCTGTCTTTTGAGCCATTGGGCGTAATCCGGGGTTTTTGTGAATGATAAAAGATTTTCCTTTATCTCGTTAAATACATCTTCAATTATCTTTTCCCTTGCGGCAAATATCTCTTTTCTTGCGTTTACGCCTGCCATAAGTACCTTTTCGTTGTCCTCTCTTCTTATCTTTGTAACAGCGGACTGGATCTTTTCATAAGCATCCTTTAAAAACTCATTCTGAGCCTCATCGTTTTTCTGTTTTTTTATCATCTCGTTTTCCGCTTCTATCTCTGCTCTTTTCTTTTGAGCATCGGACAAAACAACGGCAGAAAATTGATTTAATTTTTCATTTAAAATAGAATCCATAACCAGCTACATCCCTTCTTAAAAGATTTTAATGCAGTGCTTTTTGCCCCAATACAATCTATTTGGCCATAATATTGTAATAAGCCTCCTGCCCTGCCGGCGGTCATTGATAGGGCATAAGCCCCGCAGGTCAGATTTTTAACCCTATCGATTCCGACACCATCGAATTAATGGATTTTCCGATATCCCTGCTTCCGTGGCGGTCGGGGATCTCAGCAATCAGCGGTGTATGCAGGGTAAGCTTTAATTTTTTTATATAATCGGGATCAATGGATACGACCTTTTCGGTAAACAGCAGTATTCCTATATCCTCATCCGCAATAACGTTGTTTACCGCCTCTCTCAAGGCCTCCCCGTCATGTACTACAACTCCCTCAACCCCCGCAAGGCGCATTCCGGATTGAGTATCGATATTATCGCTTATAAGATATATTTTCATATAAAACATTCCTTTTTGTGAAAATCAGCCGTTTAGTATCATAATTGAAATAACCAGGCCGTATAAAGCAATACCTTCGGCAAGAGCAACAAAGATCAATGTCTTACCCATAATGCTTTCATTTTCGCTCATAGCGCCGATAGCTGCCGAAGCCGCCTGTGCCACCGCGATACCGCCGCCTATTCCCGAAAGTCCTGTTGACAATGCGGCGCCGATAAATTTAAGGCCTTCACCAACGCTTAAGCCCGTGCTTCCCGCTTCGGCAAACGCGGGAACCGCTCCGCCTATGCAGTATATGCTTCCCGCGAGCAGTAACCCGAAAAAGGTCACCACATTCAGCATCATACAAGCCTTGCCGTTTTTATTCCCCGATAATTTATAATACGCCAAAGGAGCCAAAACCGAACCCAACACCAAAACAAACAATACATTTAACATTTTTCATTCCTCCAAAATATTTATTTATTTTTATTTTTTAAAGATACAAACGGTCTGCCGTTACCCGTAAAATATCTTGAAAACATTTCGTAATATTCAAGCCGCAATACCTGAATACCGACAACCAGTCCTTCCAATACCATAACGAGGATATTTCCGATTATCGATACTATCACAAACCTTACCCCGCCTGTTCCCGCCAAAGCCGATACCGCCATCATCATGCCAACGTGTACTATCGCGAAAGCGCCTATTCTCAAGAATGATATGGTGTTTGAGAAATAGCTCAGCAGCACCTCAAACAATTCAAAGAACTGCTGTACATAAAACATTGCTCCCTTTGGTATTTTTTTCCCTGATATAAGCATTGAAATAGGCTCGCAAAAATATACAAGCAGGATCGAGATCACTATCAAGGCTATCACAGGAGCTTTGGGAACATCTATAATTCCCGTTAACATTGATACCGCAAGCACCAATACGCTCACATAAAATACCAGGCCCGCGATCCCGTTATGGGAAAACAGCATATATCCTATCTGCCTCTTTTTAAACAGGTTTATTATATTCAATATGATACCTATAACGATTATTACCGCTCCGATCGCCATGGTGGCTATAAGCAGCGTCGATATATTATTCATTGGTGTAAGGACTCCGTGAATTATTTCTTCATTGCCGAATACCGAGCCGTATAAAAATCCGAAAACTATTCCCGACAAACCGACTATCCCTATAATGTTTGCAAGCTGCATTTTTGTTTTTTTATAGACGATAAACCCAAGCAGGGCAAGGACCGCGCTTTGACCCACATCACCGAACATCATTCCGAAAAACAAAATATATGTGAATGCCAGAAGCGGCGTCGGATCAATCTCGTCATATCCGGGATATCCGTACATCTTTACAAACGTTTCAAAGGGTCTGAACACTATGTTGTTTTTAAGCTTTGTAGGCGGCTTGACCGAGCTGTCAAGATTTTCCGGTTTTTCGGTGTAGAACAATATTACGCCTTTTTCCTCCTTCAGATCCCGTTCAAGCTCCTTTGCGTCCCTTTTGCTCATCCAGCCTACCAGATAAAAGAAATCCTTGGAATGGGCGGCTTTCATTCTCACATTTGTTGTGCCCTGGCGTTTCTGGGCCGATGCGTAGATGTTTTGCAGCTCATCCTCATAATCCTTTATGATCTCCCTTGCTTTTTGAGACACCTTATCGATATTTTTCGTATGCTCTTCTATTTCACTGTTAAGCCTTTTTATTTCATCTTCGGGCGTCCCGCCTATCACATTCGGCAGCTCCACCCTTTCAAAATAAAGTGATGCAAATATCTCGTCGACTCTTTCAGTCTCGCTCTCAGGTACAAAATAAAAGCCCCATACGCTTTTTTCATCCTCATAGGTGGTCACAAACACAATGTCCAGATCGGACAGATAGGTATTGAGCATTTTATATCCGGTACGCGTTATATGCCCGAACCTGTATTTTATAAATCTGAAATTATTGAGCCTTGCAAGATCACAATCGGTATTTCTGATTTTTTCCAGATTTTTGATATCGGTTTTCATTGCTTTGATCTCGCTGCTCAATCTGTCTCGTTCTTCATTGCTCTGTTTAAGCTCTTCATTTATACCGTCCAAAAAGGCGTTCATTTCTTCAAGATTTTTTAAAGATTTGGCATTTGAGTCCTCTCTCGGAGTAATCTTTGCCAATTTTAAAATGCTTGCCGCCTTTGCAACGACCGATTCATATTGTACGCCGTCCGAAAACGGCTGAAGCTTTTCCTTGTCCTCCAAAACATTCATAACATTTTCAAGATGAATGTCGCGGTCATAAATATATCTGTTGACAATATCTTCAAACTCTTCTATCTTCCCGGCAATGGTTACCAAAACAAGTCTTGTTACTGCCACGGCGATCCCTCCATTTATTTTTTGATTCAGCCGTATTTTTTGCTGCGGCCCGGATTTTATTCCGATCGTAAAACAAAAGCATACGACCGGATTCTACTTTAATAGCATTTTCCCCGCCTAAATATGGACTGCGGTTTTTATAATTCAGCATGTTTTAAAAATTTCTTTATGAAATCCTTATATGTTTTTTTATAGCTTCGGGATTTATACCGTATCTTATTCCCTCAATTACCCTGATAATATTCAATATTTCAAATTCCTTCATGTATAGATACGCGCAGCTTCCCGCGATGGTATCGGAAGCGGCGGTAAAGGTAGACCTTGCGATCTTATACATTATACGCCGGTAATTTTCATCAACGTAAAAGCCCTCCGTTATCCTTTTAAACAACGACCTGTAAACCGTTTTGTCAAGTATAGATATTATCCCGTCTGAGCTTCGCGCATTAACAAGCCTTTTAATCAACTCCTCCGACAGCTTGTACCGTACGGGCAGCAGGCATGTATATATCTGTTCATTGCTGAATTTGAAAAATTCCTTGCTTCGGTATATCCAGATAATATTCATCATATCTATCTGCGAGCCCACAAATTTTTCCATAGCCCTTCGCTCATGCCCCGCGAGCTTCTTTATCCTTTTCCAATAATTTTCATAATACAACAGATCCAATCCCATGGCAATGGAAAAATAGTCGGAATTGATCGCCTTTACCCTTTTTAAATATTCATAATAAGCAGTATTTTCACATGCCTTTATAAAATCGTCAAGGGATTTTGCACCGGCGCATGCCTGTATGTCGATTTTAGTCCTTTTTTCAAAAAAATCGCTGACCGGCTCAGGCGTCGGCGTTTTTTCGTGATTAAAAAGATTCCTTATACTATGCTTTAAATAGTCTACTTCTTTTCTGATAAATAAAAAATCAAGGATCTCCTTTTTGTCGTTGTCCACAAAATTATATATTCTGCTATATTCGTTATCAAGCTTGATCCAAAGCTGTTCTTCGATCAATCCCCTGTGTACGCTGTTTTCATCCACGTCTGCAAAAATATCGCCGTACGACGTTTCATTTTTAAGATATGCGCATATGTCGTTTACACTTGCTTTTGAAACCAACGCTTCAAAGTCTGATTTTTTGAAGCATTTGCCGAACATTGCTTTTGTTTTTGCCGAAACCGCCGAATAACTGCTCATAATACACCTCCAAACCGGCAAGACCGATATCCTTTATCATAAACTGATAATTTCAGATGTGATACTTTCCACCCATTCACTGTGTTTTTGATTGTATATCTCTTCAAGCTTATGTTTTGCCGCTTCGGTAATTTTTTGGGTCTGCTCCAATTGCTTTTGAGCGTCGTCGTCCTCAAGCGTTTTAATATACGCGCATTTGTCGTCAGCCCTTTTGTCGATCTGGGACTTGAGCTTTGCAATCTGTGCTTTGATGGTCTCGTCAATATTTTCCTTTTCCTTCTCAGCCTGCTCAATAACCGCACAGGCTTTGTTTTCAATATCAATTATTCTGCCGATGATCTCATCCATAATTTTCCATCTCCCAACTAATTTTTGAGCGCCTGCAAAGGTGCGGGTATTCTTCCGCCTCTTTTTATAAAATCGGCGCTGCTCTTTTCATTTACTCTCATAACAGGGCCGCTTCCCAGCAAGCCTCCGAATTCAACCACGTCTCCGATCTTTTTGCCCGGAGCAGGTATTATCCTCACCGCGGTCGTTTTCGTATTTACCATGCCTATTGCCGCCTCGTCGGCTATTATTGCCGATATGGTCTCGGCGCTTGTATCACCCGGTATGGCTATCATATCAAGCCCCACCGAGCATACACAGGTCATTGCTTCGAGCTTTTCAAGAAGCAGGGTGCCCGACTTTGCCGCGGCGATCATTCCCGCGTCCTCGCTCACCGGGATAAACGCTCCCGACAATCCTCCCACATAGGAGCTTGCCATAACGCCTCCCTTTTTGACCGCGTCATTTAATAATGCAAGCGCCGCGGTGGTTCCGTGAGTCCCGCATTGCTCCAATCCCATTTCCTCAAGGATGTAGGCGACACTGTCGCCTATGGCGGGCGTCGGCGCCAGAGACAGATCCACTATCCCGAAGGGGACGTTTAAACGCTTAGACGCTTCTCTTGCCACCAGCTGTCCCATACGTGTAATTTTAAAGGCAGTCTTTTTTATCGTTTCGGCAACAACTCCGAAGGGCTCGCCCTTTACCTTTTCAAGAGCGCATTTTACAACTCCCGGCCCGCTTACTCCGACATTTATCACACAATCGCCTTCGCCCTCGCCCAAAAAAGCTCCTGCCATAAAGGGATTATCCTCAACGGCATTACAGAATACAACAAGCTTTGCACATGCAAAACCCCCCATATCCGCGGTAAGCTCCGCCGCTTTTTTGATGATCCTGCCCATAAGCGCCACCGCGTCCATGTTAATCCCTGCCTTTGTTGTTCCCACATTTACGCTGGAACATACGATATCGGTGGAGGACAATGCCTTTGGTATCGATTCTATCAATAATTTTTCACCGGGCGTAACCCCCTTATGCACAAGCGCCGAATAACCCCCTATAAAGTTTACCCCGACGTCCTTTGCCGCTTTGTCAAGCGTTTTCGCGATCCTTACGCATTTATCCTCTGTCGCGTCATCAAGCGCCTCAACAAGACAGGAAACCGGCGTTACTGAGATTCTTTTGTTTATAATCGGGATACCGTATTCATTTTCAATGTCCTCACCGACCTTTACAAGGTCTTTTGCATAGTATGTTATTTTATCATAAACCTTTTTGCATGCCCTGTCTATATCCGGGTCAACGCAGTTTTTAAGGCTTATACCCATCGTTATCGTTCTGATATCAAGGTTTTCCTTGTCTATCATATTTATCGTTTCCAGTATTTCAAAAGGATTAATCATGTCAGCCCTCCTATATCCTGTGCATTGAACTGAACAGATCCTCATGCTGCAGATGTATCGACAAATTCATTTCCTCGGCAAGCGCGTTTAATTTCCCATTTACGCTTTTGACCGTCGCCGTTTTTAATTCAACAAGCATTATCATTGTAAACATATCCTGCATGATCGTTTGCGATATATCTAAGATATTTATATTATTTTCGCTGAATAATGTGCTTACCCTCGCGATTATTCCCACTCTGTCCTTACCTACTACGGTTACTACGGCTTTCATGTTTTTACATCCTTTCATATTCATTAATCTGTTTCATAATAAATTCGTCGGTCATTTTCCTGTAAATCCGTTATCAGTTTTTGTTATCATGTGTAATCGGCAATAGATTCCATTCTGTAACAAATTTCAAAAAAAAGGTACATTTCCTGTTGGAACTGCACCATTGCTTAACTACTACATATTATAATCGAAATATTTTAAAAATCCAACTTCATATTTGCTATTTTAAATATATTTTTATTGTTTAAGTAAAAATATACTTGTTTTATTTTAATTTTCTTTTATTTACTTCGGTTTTTTCGTTTTTTCTCAAATCAGTTAAAAATAAGACGATTTTTTTTACAGTTTGTATATTCTTTACATAAAGTTTAAGGAAATTTTGGTAAAAAATACTCCCAAAAAATTATACAAAATTGCAAAAATATCCCTATTATTGTAAAAACCGGCATTAAAGCTCTCTCTGACGCACTATCTCATACATCAGGACGGCTGCTGCCACCGACGCGTTTAACGAGCTTATCTCTCCGTGCATGGGGATGCTTACCGTAAAATCACACTTTTCCTTTACAAGCCTTGATATGCCTTCGCCTTCATTTCCGATGACCAACCCAACAGCGCCCTTTAGATCGGTTTTTGTCATCGGACCCGCGCCCATGTCTGCTCCCGCTATCCACAGGCCTTCTTTTTTAAGATCATCTATGGTCCTTGCAATGTTTGTGACCTTGGCGACCGGTGTATACTCTACCGCGCCCGCCGAGGTTTTCGCCACCGTTGAATTAAGACCTACGCTTGAATGCTTGGGTATAATTACCCCATCCGCACCGGCACAGTTTGCGGTTCTTATGATCGAGCCGAGATTATGGGGATCGGTTATCTTATCGCATATAATAATAAAAGGGTCATGTCCTTTTTTTCTTGCTTTTTCCAAAATGTCCCTTACGTCCGAATAGGAATGAACGGCCGCAAACGCCAATACACCCTGGTGATTCGCCCCCTCCGCAAGCATATCCAGTTTTTGTTTTTCCGCCTCTGTAACTGTTATCCCCTTTTCCCTTGCTTTTTTTATTATGGTATTTAAAGAGCCTTCCTTTTCGCCTTTTTTTACAAATATTTTATCGATTTCCCTATCGCTTTTTAAGGCTTCCATCACCGGATTTCTTCCGTAAATCTTATCCTGCATAACAATGTTCTCCTTATTTTCCAAACAACAATATCTGTATCTTCGGAAATTTAATATTGATACCGCGAAAAAATACATCAAGTATCTTCTGCGGTATCAAAAAGCGCGATCACAGCATAAACTTATCATGGATCGCGGCAACGGCGCGTTCAGCGTCCTTTTGATCCACAAGGACAGAAATTTTTATCTCAGATGTCGCGATCATGCTGATGTTGATGTCCGCGTTATATAATGCTTCAAACATTGTTGTCGCGACACCTGCATTGTTTACCATTCCCGCACCCACAATAGATACCTTGGACACATCCTTTTTCACCTTGATATCGTCAATCTTCAATGCCGACTTGTTCTCCTCCAGAAGCTTTACGGTATTATCCAGTTCACCCTCGGTAATCGTAAAGCTGATATCCTTCTTTTCCCCGTTTCCTATTGACTGGATAATTAGGTCTACGCTTATTCCGTGCTTTGACAGCAATGCAAACACCTGATACGCCTTTCCCGGTGTATCCTCTATTCCGCACAGCGCGATCCTCGCGCAATCATTATCCCTTGTAACCCCTCTGACAAGCATCTTTTCCACTTGATCTACCTCCTTGACATATGTTCCTTCATTTCTGTTCAAGCTTGATTTTACAGCTAATTTAACATGGTATTTTTTTGCCATTTCAACCGATCTGTTATGGAGAACGTTTGCCCCCAACGACGCCAGCTCCAGCATTTCATCATAGGATATGTCATCCAATTTGTGAGCATTTTTCACAATTCTGGGATCTGCGGTATATACCCCGTCAACATCGGTATATATTTCACACAAATCGGCATGAAGGGCAGCCGCCAATGCAACCGCCGACGTATCCGAGCCGCCTCTTCCCAGAGTAGTTATATCTTCATATTTGTTTAATCCCTGAAAGCCCGCGACGATCACGATCTTATTCTTATCAAGCTCGCTTTGAAGGCGTTCCTTGTCAATTTTGTGTATCCTCGCGGCAGAATAATGTGAATCTGTTTTAAAGCCCGCCTGCCATCCTGTCAGCGAAATTACCGGTTTTCCCAGCTTTTCAACAGCCATTGCAAGCAATGAAACGGATATCTGTTCACCCGAGGACAAAAGCATATCCATTTCCCTTTTTGACGCCTTCGGATTGATTTCCATCGCCTTTTCGATCAATTCATCGGTAGTATCCCCCTGCGCCGAAACAACGACCACTACGCTGTTCCCTTTATCATAGGTCTCAACAACCCTGTTGGCGACATTCATTACCCTCTCGGCGTCTTTCACCGATGTGCCGCCGTATTTCTGCACGATCAAACCCATTGTATTCAATTCCTCCCTAAAATAATATATATAGATCATATCGCATCAAAACGATAAATCAATAATAAACAAATCTGTAACCTAAGTAAAAATCCCCCGCCCCTATAGCCGTCGAACTAAATGCCTGTAATCAGCAAGAGTGCAATCTCCACCAGTCTTTCTCACCACTTCATTCCAATTAGCCACCATAAAAAGCCTTTCCGCACGGGGATTCCAAAGGGACAGAGCCCCTTTGTCATATCCTCCCAATTACTCCATTCCCATTAGCCAGAATAAAAACCCTTCCCGCGGGGGGGATTCTTAAGGGGCAAAAGCCCCTTAAAAAACTCTCCCTTTCTATCCTTATTTGCTCTCAGCGCAGCCGGGGATTCTTAAGGGGCAAAGCCCCTTTGTCATATCTACCCAATAACTCCATTCCCATTAGCCAGAATAAAAACCCTTCCCGCGGGGGGGATTTTTAAGGGGAAACCCCTTAAACGGTTTGTGGGGGTGCAGGGGGGAATCCGACCCCCCTGTCGGGATTTTTAAGGGCAGAGCCCTTGAATAGTTTTTGGTTACTTTTTGCTATCAAAAAGTGACAAAACATTTTGGTTACTTACAAGTAAAAACCTCGTTTTTATTGCATAAGTTCGCGGAGCAAAAAACAAGTTTTTGACGCTCACTTATTTTTGCTATCAAAAAGTGACATATACTTTCTACATAAGTTCGTGTTGCAAAATCAAAGATTTTGACACTCACTTAGCTCTGCATAAGTTCGTGTTGCAAAATCAAAGATTTTGACACTCACTTAGCTCTGCATAAGTTCGTGTTACAAAATCAAAGATTTTGACACTCACTTAATCTCTGCTATCCAAACGTTCTTGATACCGCCCCCACATTGTCGGCATAAAGCTCAATGCAGCTTCTTCTTATGTCATTTTCCCTGAAACATTCGATCATCCTGTTTTTAAACCCCGCATCCTTTTCGCTTATAATAGCAATAACTGACGGGCCGGACCCGCTCAAAAAAACCGCCTTTGCCCCGTTTTCAAGGCTTTTTTCAAATACGAACCTCATATCGGGAACGGCTTCCTCCCTGTATTTTTGATGCAGTCTGTCCTTTGTGTATATGTTGATATTATCAAATTTCCCCGACGCCATTGCCTGCACAAAGGAGGCGGCATGCGCCAGGTTAAAGGACGCGTCCTTTAAGGAGACCCTATCGGGCAGCAATTTTCTCGATCTCTTTGTCGCGACATAATAATGAGGTATCATGGCGGCAAACTTTATACCGCGGGGTATCCTTATTGTCTGCCTGAACAGACCCTCGCCGTCAATACAGGAAACGCAGAACCCGCCGAACAACGCCGGAGCAACATTATCCGGATGTCCTTCAAGCTCGTTTGCAAGCTCAAAGATCCTTTGTGTATCCAGCTTTCTTCCGCTTATTATATTCCCCGCCAAAAGCCCGCCGATGATACACGCGCTGCTGCTTCCCAGCCCTCTTGTCATGGGGATCGCGCTTTTCTGCGAGATCCTTAATCCTCTTTTTTTATATCCCACTTCATCAAAGGCTCTCACAACCGATCTGTATATGAGGTTGTTTTCATCTTTTGAGATATATTCCGAAGCATTGTGGTTTTTAATAAACAACCCATTCTCCGTTTCACTCACTCTTATTGAATTATATAATGATAACGCTATTCCGAAACAATCAAATCCCGGTCCTACATTTGCCGTTGTCGCGGGTACCCTTACCTCGATCATCGGATATCAAGCACTCCCAAAGCATGGATCACTCCGTTTATTTTCTCCAGTCCGGCATTTAATCTGCCTCTTTTTATATCCTTTACCAGAAAAGCTGTTTCATCATCATATACGGGTACAAATTCAATATCGCCGAAAACCTTCTCTATGTTTTGGGCATTATCACGGCATCTTACAAGGAAAGTCATTGTTTGTTCATTCGCGTCTGCAATAATCTTTTCATCGGTCTCTTCCCATATTATATTATGCTTTTTCGCGCCGATGTGTCTCGAACAATCCAAAATATCCGCAACCACAGCACTTGCCGTGGGAAGCTTTCCCGCGCCTTTTCCGTAGAAAACAAGATCGCCAAGATAATTCCCTCTGATCATAACGGCATTGAACACACCGTTCACATCGCTCAAAATATTTTCCCCGGGCACAATCATCGGCGAAACCGACGCGTACACCTTGCCCTCGTCATTCATCATTGCATATCCGATAAGCTTGATCACCGACGACAGCTTTTCAACATATGCTACATCCCTTAAGCTTATATCGGTTATACCTGATGTGGGTATATCGTTGTAGTTTACAACTTTCCCCCACGCCATTGACGAAAGTATCGCGAGCTTTCTGCAGGCGTCGTGCCCCTCGATATCCGCCGCGGGATTTTTTTCCGCGTAACCCTTTGCCTGAGCGTCTGCAAGAGCATCGTTAAAATCCTTGCCTTTTTTAAACATTTCATTCAGTATATAATTTGTCGTTCCGTTTAATATCCCCGCAATGGCGGTAATATTATTCGCTTTTGTACATACCGTCATCGGGCGTATGACCGGTATACCGCCTCCCACGCTTGCCTCAAACATGTACAGCGCGTTGTTTTTCTGTGCTGTCTCCAATAATTCCCGGCCGTATGTCGCCACAAGCTCTTTATTTGACGTGACAACGCTTTTCCCCTTCTCCAGCAGCTGCTTTGTGAATTCATATGCCGGATGCAGGCCTCCCATGACCTCCGCCGCTATATTTACCTCGTCGTCATTTAAAATATCCTCAAAATTCTTTGTCAGCATCGGCTTTATTTCATCATCGTCAAAATCTCTTATATCAAGAATATATTTTACCTCGATCTCATCGCCTGTTTCGCCGGCAAAGGACTTATCCCTGATTATCTCATAAACTCCGCTTCCGACCGTTCCGAATCCCATAATCGCCGTCTTTATCATTTTCTCGTTCATTCCCTTCCGTGCCGCAGACACCCATATCATTTTCAATCATGCTGTCAGCGCTTTTTTTTATTATTTTAATGCCTTAGGATCATTATGCATGTGTTCACTATTAATTTTATCCTTTCGGTAAATGCCCTACGCCATTGCCAATAAATCGACCTTGTTTACCCCGTTGATTTTTTTCAGATCCGACATTATTTTTTCCATACCCTCAGAATTGTATTTCAGCCTGAGCGATATGGTCATATTCGCGACGCCGTTTACGGGGATGTTTTGATTTATTGTCAAAACGCTTATCTCCTTCTTTGCAAAAACGCTTAATATTTCCGATAAGATACCCGTAACGTCGTCAAGCGTGAACGCGAGCGTCGCGATGTTATCGCTTATATTGTCGCTGCATGAAAAAATATGGTTTTTATATTTATAAAAAGCCGTCCTGCTTAATTTGGTTTGTATAAGCGCTTCATTTACCGATCTGTATTTTCCTGAATCAATAAGTTTTTTTGTCATGATCACTCTTTTAAATACATCAGGAGCCATATTATAATCTACCATTATATAAGAAGAATCCATATTAATCCCTCCAAATGAATCGAAAAAGTCCGTTTTGCAAAAACACTTGTATCACATATATAGTATAATAACATATATTTCTTTTCATGTCAATGTATCAACTTAACAAACAACCCTCAATTTATTCAAAGATTTTGGTTATTTTTTCTGCCTCGGCCTGCTTTCAATAAGGGCTTGTCCCGTCTTGGTCGAGGACAATAACGCGGGCTGTGCTTTGCTGTAACCGGTGGGAGATTGTACTCTCACTGATTACAAATATTGAATCCGCGGCCGATTACGGCGGAGGACAGCTTTGGCGCGGTTATAAAATTTACGAAAAAAACCGATGACCTGTTAAATTAACATATCATCGGCTATCTATATTCTGCAAGCAGATTTTTAAAATATAATTGCTTATTCGCCCTCTCTTAACCTGTCAACAACGCTTTGCCTGCACATATTACGATAGCACAGCGCCGGGATAACAGCCGACAGCACCACAAGGGCAGGTATGCACAAAAGGATCGGCGTTATTATAAAATGATAGGAGAAGAACCACATCTGAGACGCTATCCCCATAACCAGCCCATAGGTGATAAGGCTTCCGGCTGTAAGGGTGATGAGTACTGTAATGACCGTGTACCACAGGCCCTCGCCGATAAGCATTTGGCAAAGCTGTTTACCCGTCATTCCGACCGACTGCAATACCGCCAATTCCTGCCGCCTTGTCTGCACCGAAGTAATAACCGAATTGATAAAGTTCAGTATCCCGATAAGTGCAAGTATAAAGCTCAGCAGCCCTCCGACTGTCAGATACATATTCTGCAAGCCCTCAAATTCCGCCGCAAAGGTTTCGCGGGACTGGTATGCCATATTCGGGTCAACCTTTTCACAGTAGTTCTCTATCCATTCCTGTATGGCGGGTATCGCGGCTTCTTCGGCATTAAACGCCGTTTTCATAGCGCCCGTTTCACCGGTCTGCAAAACAAATTCATCCGCCGGCAGCGTCAGATATATGTCAAAATAATGAGTGTGCTGAGGGCCGAGCGCGTAGGGGATATCGCCTATTGCCATGACCTCGTATTCCTTGACATTCCCGTTTCCAAAATCGATGGGGACTTTATCGCCGATATCATAATACCGCCCCTCGCCCGTGTCAATGAAGGAAGAAGCTATCACAAATTCTCCTGTCTTGAATTTTTCAAGGTCAAATTCACCGTCTGATATTTCCAGCTTACCTGTGATAAAATCATCAACGCCATACAGGTGCGCGTCTATCAAGCCTTCCTCATTAAGGCGGCGAGCCTGCTCCTCCGCGTACGGCATGGGCAGCATTTCTTTATATTCCTCATAAACCTTTTTGGCATTTTCAGCACCGGTCTCATTAAATTTATGCTGCGTCTCCCGCATATAAACGCTGCCGAAATCAGTGATTCCGTCCAACGCTTTTATCTCATCCTGTAGTTCCTTTGATACGCCGTTAAAGATCTCAACGGTGGAATTTAAGTTTATTACCGACGCGTCTGTGATATAAAAATCCGATACGGCCTGGTTTTCAATATATTTATCCATATCAAAACCGTTTATCAAGGTAAACGTCCCGTTTAAGAGTATCATCGAAAGGGACAGCGACACAATAACGCTCACCGTCTTTTTGGGCGTTCTTTTGATATTGTCCCATGCCATCGACAGAGGGGTAACACGCCTTGTTTTCTTTGCTTTCTTGCGTGAATTTACCGTACTGTCGGTGTAGCTTACCGCCTCTACCGGCGATATTTTACTCACAAGACGGCAGGGCTTGATACAGCTTATCCATACGGTGATCAGTGTAAACAATCCGCCGCCTATGAAGATGAGCGGGTTGACGGAAACAAGCTGTTCGTCAGCCACCGAAGTAGTCGACATTACCACCGGAGTGACAAAAACAGAAACAACATACCCCAAAATCAGCCCTATAGGCGTTCCTATCAGTCCAAGCAGCAAAGCCTGTCTGCGTACCAGCTTTTTCAGCTGACGGTTGGTGGCGCCGATTGTTTTTAAAAGCCCGTAAAAGCGGATATCCTTTGATACCGAGATATAGAAGATATTATAGATGATCATATACCCCGAAAAAACAATCAGAAGAAGGATACCCGCAAGCATGGCGACAGTCGTAAAATCCACCTCCGACGAGGCATACGCCCAGTTTACGCCCGCGTTTACATCTTCGCCGAAGCCGCAGCGCGCCTTTAATGCTTCTACCTGCCCTTCGATGTCCCACGAGCTTGCAAACCATATATTCGGATTTATTGAGCCTGACATCCACCAGTTTCCTTCTTCAGCCGGGACGCTTTTATGCCATACGGGCGCGACCTCGTCGCTGTATTCTCTTGATAAAAAAGCCTGGCAAACAGGGCTTACCGCGTCCTGCTCCCAAAAGCCGCAAAGCATAAAGGTCTCATTGTGCTTTATCCCGCCTGCGGCAGTAAATTCAAGCGGCACCTGCACGCCCAGCTCATGGGGCAGGCCCAGCATATCGAGCACCTCTGTAGACGTGGCAATATCGAGCCTGTTTTGCGGGAGCGTGCCAGTTGTCGGCACAGTAAAGCCCCACTCGGCATTCTTTTCCTCGGTATAGCGTATCTCCACCGACTTTTTTGCAAATTCGGGATTTTCGCCGAATCCGATAAGAATATTGTATGAAATGTCCTTTATCTCGGGATCGTCCTTTACAATGTCATACTGCTCCTGTGTTAAGAACTTAAATCCGGCATGGGCGCTTGTTCCAACCTGACGCATGGTGGAAAGCTGAAAGGCGTCCATAATACTGACTCCGATGGTGAACAATGTCGTAAACATTACAGCTGTCAGAATGACAGCCAAAACCGCGATGACG
>CALXWJ010000051.1 GCA_944392335.1 uncultured Clostridia bacterium | reverse complement strand
TTGCAAAGCTATTACGGAGAAGATGGGAAATGATAATTTACACTATTCGTCCTCCGTAAAACACCGACAAATATTGTGCATATTTATTTGATAAAATGTGGCACTTTTTATATTGAAATTTATATATTACGCTGCACAATTAAATTTGCATGGTTTCGAGTACTATTACAGATATAACGGTACGATGCTATATGGAAATTTGATTACTTACATTTTAATCCGAAATGTAATGAATATGAGCAGTATAAAAATGATGCGTATAAGATAAATGGTGGACATAATTATAAAATTAACGGCAATACATTGCAATTTTAAAACAATTAAAAAGGTTAACAGAATATTATATTATTTACAAGTGAATGAAAGAAAGTCTATAAATGTAGAGATTCTATCATAATTTATTGGATTTGTAAGTGGATAGGATACGGAAATGGTCTTGTATTAGCAATATAAACAGTTCAAGAATATGTCCATGAACCAATAAAAAATATTCATTATCTTATGCTCTCGTATCTTAGTTTAAGCGAAATAAAAAAGACTCATTTAGAGTATTTTCAGACTGTCAAAGAACCATCGTTTTCTTATTGCGTAAACGATGGTTCTTTGACAGTCTTTATTTATTTTGCATTCTTTTTAAAATTCGGTAAATTTTTATTATAGTGCGGTTTGAGAATTATTAATTGAATTTTTATATTCAGTTGGTGTTATGCCTTCAATACGTTTAAAGACACGACAAAAATTTGACACGCTGTTAAAACCGCAGGAAAGAGAAATTGACTCAAGGGAAGTACCCTTTCCGGCAAGCATTTTTTTTGCATTCAATATCCGTACGGAATTCAGATAAGAAATAGGTGAAATTTTGGCGTATTGTTTGAATATTCTGCAAAAATATTGAGAATTCAATCCGGCAATATCAGACATAAACTCTTCTGTTAAATTTTCGGAATAATGCTCATTAATATATTTTAAGACCTCTTGAATTCTTAATTCATGTGAGGTATAATTTGTCATTTTGTTGGGTATGTTTTGGGAATGGTATATATTTGACAGATACAGAAGCATATGTGATAATATTATTTTAACGGAGTACTTATAATCCGAATGAGATTTATCAAGTGATATAAGTGATTGAAACATAAAGTTTATAATACCTGCATCACTTCTGCTCAGAGGTAATATTATTGTATTAAAGCAAGTAAGGAGTGTTGGAGATAAATCTTCACAGAGTTCTTCTACAAATTTTGGAGAAATATTAATTAAAAATCTGCTTTGATAAGAAGTTGTATATGATGTTGTTGAGTGTATTACATATGGTTTTACCAGACATATATTTGATGAATTTAAACAAAATTTTGTAGCATAGTCAATTTGAAGGATTCTTTCACCTGAGTACACATATAAAATTTCGTAGTGTTGATGATAATGAGATTTGGGCATAGAAACTGAACCGTGATAATTAATTTGCTCAATTTCAAAGTCTTCCTGTGAGGATAAAAGATCTTTGGATAGATTGTCATTTTTCAAAAAAATGTCATTCCTTTCTTATTATGTTTATAAGTAAATTATAACATATAATGTGAAATATATCAATAATATTTTAATATTAAAATTATTAGAAATGTCAAAAAATGTATATAAAATTGTAAATTAAGTCAAAAATTGTTATTGAATAAAAAATATTAGTATGATACAATGTTTACACAAGATTTCAATAATGTATTATGCAAAAAGAATCAAAGGAGATGAAATTGTGGTTCATTTAACACAAGGACAATGTTTTGAGTTGTTGGAAAAGGTTACGTCAAGAATGAAAAATATCAGCAATACATCAGTTAAAGAAGTGTGTAAAATCAGTATTATTGATATTAACAATTGGGAATGGGCACAGGGTGTGGGACTATATGGAATGTATTTTCACTATAAAAATACAAAAAATAAAAAGATCCTGGAGTGGATTATTTCATGGATAGATAAGAATATTGAAAAAGGTCTACCGGAAAAGAATATTAATACAACTGCTCCAATGTTAACTGTATCAATGCTCGCATATGAAGAAAATCAAACTCAGTATATACCTCTTTGTGAAGAATGGGCAAGTTGGGTAATGACAGCATTGCCAAAAACAAAATATAACGGGTTTCAACACATAGTAAGTGATGATGAAAATTATATGCAGTTATGGGATGATACATTATTTATGACAGTATTATTTTTAACAAGAATGGCAATATATACAAAGAATGATAATTATTTAAAAGAATGTGAACATCAATTCTTATTACATACTCAATATTTACAGGATACAAAAACAGGTCTTTGGTATCATGGTTGGACATTTGACGGAAACCATAATTTTGCATGTGCCTTATGGGGTAGAGGAAATTGCTGGATAACTTCATTTATACCTGAATTTATTGAAATTGCAGGCAATCATGTTAGTATAAAAAGTACATTGACAGATGTTTTAAATGCACAGATGGAAAACTTGGAAAAATATCAGGATAATAGTGGTTTGTGGCATACATTAATTAATGATAAAGACTCATATCTTGAAGTATCCGCAACAGCAGGTTTTGCATATGGAATTTTAAAGTCGATAAGGATAGGACTTTTGGATGAGAAGTATAAGCCAATGGCATTAAAAGCGGTTGATGCAGTTATAAAAAATATTGATAATGACGGAACTGTTTTAAATGTTTCGTACGGAACGGGAATGGGTAAAACTTTGCAGCATTATAGGGATATTCCTATATGTCCGATGACTTATGGACAATCAATGACTGTAATGATGCTTGTAGAGGTTATAAAGCATATTTAAGAAACAGAAATGATAATGTGAAAATAAGTTACATATCTCAGATGTTATTTGAGCGTAAAGTATAAACATACGTGATCGATTCTTAAACAGGTAACTTACTTGCTTATTTCATACATTACAATTTATGCCATAGTGTGATGGCGGAATGGAGGATTACCGATGAAAATTAGTGTTGATAAGCAAACCTTGAAAAAGATGATAGTTCAAACTGTTGAGGCAGGAAACATACAAGTAGATGGAAATGTAATTACATTCAGGGGGAAAAACGTTAGTGAAGGAGTGTTGACTAAAAGATTAACAAAACTTCTTCTTTATACAGAAGTGGAGAAATGGCAAAAACTTGCATTTAAAATTATCGAAGCAACACACTATGAGATGTGTCACTTTACCCCTATGATGATGGCGGAGATATTATTTGAATATGAGAGTGTACTACCTGCAAACTGTACAGATAAAATAAAAGAGTATTTGTACAGAGTAAAAGAAGAATTTGTCGGGCATGAATTGGATTTTGTTGGTGTGAATGATAATTTTGGAATGATGTCAACCTATACAGCAATGTCACAGGGAATATTATTCAATGATGATAAAATGAAAAAAGAGGCGTTAAGAAGATTTGGACAACTGGAAATGATTTTAAAAAGAAGAGGTACATTAAGTGAGTATAATAGCATGACCTACACTCCGTTACAGCTTTATGTTCTCTCTTGCTTACAAAAGACTGCTCCAGATGAAAGACTAAAGACGATTGCACGGAATGCACAGAGAAGAATATGGGCAGACCTTGCAGCACATTTTCATTCATCTACAGGCGAAATATCAGGTCCATTTTCCAGGCATTATATTTCAAATCTGCAAACGGCACATAAGTTTATATATGAGCTATTTAATCCTAAAAATAAAATTGAACTTCCTGATTTTGAAGAACACAGCGGTGCAGTTGAAATTTTATATTATCTTACAGCACAATATGAAATAGATGAAGAAATATATAATTTAATGATGAACAAAAAATATCCCTTTGAGGTTTTTGCTACAACAGAATATTGCGCGTCTACCGATGCAACACCGGAGGCGGCTACCCGAGATATGTCTGCTGAAAATGATTTTTATGAGTATCCTGCCGGAGTCAGTGGTTTATATACCTATCAGACGGAATATTATGGAATAGGAACAGCAACCAATGAATGGCATAACGGAGTACAGACAAGCAGTTTTATAATAGACTATAAACGAAATAATTCCGAAAACGGAATATGCGATTCAAAACAAATTTATTGTCGGTATCTTTTGAATGACGAACAAAAAGAAAAACAGCCATTTATGGATCAGGGAAGAAAAATGGCATTCGGAAAATATAATAAAGCAGTAGTTCTGTATAAACCGAAGGTAGCAGCAATACCTGCCGTATACAGCGGACTTCCTAAATTTCTTGAAGAGCATTATAAAAAACAGGAGGTATCAGGTAATATAGGTGTTACGTCTGCAAAGCTTGTAATAGTGATACCGAAAAAGGGAATTGATGAAATAATTATTGGTGATGAAAAGGTAAAATCGATACCATATGCCTCAGAAAATGCGAAAAGTGTGTACATCAAGGATGGTGATATATATCTTGCATTCCATCCTCTTGCAGTTACCGATTTGGGTGCAAAGAACAAATTGACAATAGCTGAAAGAAATGGAAATATAGAAATTGCATTATGGAATTATAACGGTGAAAAAAGAGATTTCGCAAAACGTGAGTTTATTCATGCACGAAACGGTTTTGCTGTAACCGTAAATTGTATTGAAGATGTTGAAAGCTTTGAAAACTTTATGAAGAAGGAGAGTAAAACTGTAATATGCGATGAATACATTATGACAACACATTCAAGACAGACATATATTCGTTCTGTGTGTGTTAAGAATGGTGATATGAAGCTAAGCTGTGAATATTCTCCTGCAAGCGAGGGAATAAAAAATATTGCTTGCAATGATTATCCAATTGAGTACCCGAAACTTAAAATGACGGGTGTTGATATAGAAAAGCTCCCATATATAAACAAAAGTTGAAAAACATATATAATTATTTATAAAAACAGAAAGGAATGAAAGAAATGAAAGCAAAAAAAATTATTGCAACAGCAATGGTAATTACAATGGCTTTGGGGATAATGTCAAGCTGCGGAAAGAAAAAAACAGAGGTGAGTGAAGAAAACGGAAAAATGGTAATTACTTGGCTAGGAATTCCGTGGAATTCCGCTATTGATCCGGAATTATCCTATGGAAAGAAACTTATCGAAGAAAAATTCGACGTAGAAATCAATATGATAAATTATGACGTAGAAGTTTACAAACAGAAAAAACCTACATTATTGGCCAGCGGTGAAATTCCAGATATTATCTATGAAATGGATCCGTCAGATGTACAAACAGATGCAAAACAGGGCTTTATTATGGAAATGCCGTATGACATGATTAAGGAAAAGTGTCCTGATATATTCGCGGAGTTAAATGAAGAAGTGCCTGATGCATGGTTGTATTCACGTTATGACGGCAAGAATTACGGTATTCCTAACATCGGTTATACAGGAGGATATAATGCGGTAAGCATTTGGAGAACAGACTGGCTCAGGAATGTAGGTATTGATAAGGTGCCGGAAACAATTGAGGAAATGCATGATGCATTATATAAATTCCGTCATAATGATCCTGATGGAAATGGTATCAAGGATACATATGGTATGAGCGGTGATATAACAAACTGGGCAACTACATTTACAGATATATTTGGTGCTTATGGTTTATTGCCATTTAACTGGATCGAACAAGACGGTGAAATAACATACGGCGGAAAGGATCCTAAAATTAAGGAAGTACTTTCAATGCTCAGCGAATGGTATAAAGAAGAAATCATTGATCCTGAATTTATTACTGATGATGTATATAATTCAGGTATGACTAAGTTTAAAAACGGCGGTGTAGGTTTCATTAACAATGGTGGTAACGAAACAACAGTTGATACAGAAAATGCCAATTCAACAATATCTGTCATGAAACAGATTAATCCTAATGCAGAAATTGAATGTGCACTTCCTATTACAGGCCCCGATGGATTGCAGGGTACATTCTCATGGGGTAAAGCATTGCATGTAAATGCATTTGGAAAGCACTTGGAAGATCAGCCTGAAAAACTTGAAAAAATACTGGAGATTTTCGAATATATTTCGGAAGATCAGGAATTTGCAGTAGAATTAAGACGTGGGAAATTAGGTGAACATTACGAATTTATTGATGCATCAAAAGAGTATTTTGGTGGTATAAAGCTTCTTCCTCCTTATGACAAAGAGGGTGACAAGTACGGTATATCAATAGGTATTACTGGCGCTAGCTTTTTCTCGCCTATTACAATCAAGCAGGAAACAATAGAAAAATATGCAACAGAAAAATACATAAATTTCTACGCTGAGTATAAAAAATCCGAACTGGCAAAAACAGATGCCTTCATAAAGCCTGACGTACTTCCATCAGCGGTTAAGTATTTTGAAAGCTTAAGATTAAAACAGCTTACATATGTTGCTGATATTATTAGAGGTAACAAGCCTGTGGATTCATATGACGAATTCCTGACAATCTGGGAAAATGAAGGTGGAAAAGATCTTGAAGCTGAAGCAAAAGCAATGGCTGAAGAAAAAGCAGCAATATATAAGGCTGTAGGATTAGAATGATAAATTGAAATGAGTGAAAAAATGGACATTATGAGTAAATCAAAAAGATCTTCCAAGACTGTGCGTTATAAGCGCAGTCTTGGGAAAAGTTACATAGACAACTGGCAGCTTCTGGTACTGTTTCTTCCTGGTCTTATAACGCTGATCCTTTTCAGCTATGCTTCCATGTTTGGTTTGCTGATAGCCTTTAAGGATTACAGAATCATGGAAGGTGTTTTTGCAAGCCCTTGGGTGGGTTTTGAGCATTTTCACACTCTGTTCGGGGGAAAGGATTTTCCGAGGGTATTGCGTAATACGCTGGTAATAAGTATATCAAAGCTGATAGTAGGATTCCCTATGCCGATAATTCTTGCATTGTTACTTAATGAGATGCGTAACAAGCTATATAAATCGACAATTCAGACTTTGTCATACCTCCCACACTTCTTCTCATGGGTAACACTGGGCGGAATTATGCTGAATGTGTTTTCCTATAACGGCCCGTTTAACAGTATATTAAAGATGTTGGGTATGAATACATCGATTGATTTTTTCGGAAATAACGCATGGTTTATCGTTATGCTTCTTGTATCTTCTGTGTGGTCAGGTATCGGCTGGAGTTCCATAGTATACCTTGCGTCACTCTCTGCTGTTGATGAAAGCTTATATGAGGCGGCAATGATAGACGGTGCAGGTCGCTGGAAACAGACATTGCATATCAGTATTCCGACCATTATGCCTACAATTACTACTGTATTAATACTTAATATGGGATCAATATTGAACGGCGGCTTTGATCAGATATTTAATATGTATAATGCTACAGTTTATGAATGGTCGGATATTATTGATACATATGTGTACAGACAGCTTGAATCGATGGATTACAGTCTTGGTACTGCAATGGGTTTATTCAAGTCAGTAGTCAGTCTGATATTGGTATTGTCTGTAAACAAGATTACTAAAAAAATAAATGATAGTGAAAGTGCGGTATTCTGAAAGGAGGTAAGAAATTTGAAAATAAAAAGAACAGCAGGTGAAAAAATATTTAATGTATTTAATTATATAATTCTTGCCTTTATCGGAATAGTTTCGCTGTATCCGTTCTGGTACACTGTATCTATGTCCTTCAGCACACTGGCAGAAGCATCAAGGGACGGATTGCATCTGTTCCCCATGGACACAACATTAGCATCATACAAAGCAGTATTTGAAAACAAAGACCTGTATACAGCTTATGGAAATACAATACTAAGAACAGTATTAGGTACTGTTTATTCCCTGTTTATGCAGGCGGGCTTTGCATACGCATTGTCGCGAAGTAATATGCCTAACAGAAAATTCTGGGCATTTGTGGCAGTATTCACAATGCTTTTTAACGGAGGAACTATCCCGACATATCTTAATATCAGAAATTTAGGACTGTTGGATTCGTTCTGGGTATATATTCTGCCGCTTGGTATGAATGTTTATAATATGATAATACTGAGAAATTCATTCAATGCTATTCCTGAAAGCTTGTATGAATCGGCAAAGCTGGATGGTGCAGGAGATATTCGTATCTTTACACAAATTTTTTTGCCTTTATCAAAAGCTGCACTGGCAACTGTTGTATTATGGATTGCGGTAGGACATTGGAATTCCTATATGGACAATCTGTTGTATGTTGGCGATACCACAAAAAAGGTTTTGCAGATGTATATGCGTGAAATAGTTCAGGACAATAAGACAGAGCTTATATTAAGCGGACAGATGGATGCATCAATTACTGATTATAATGATGAAACGGTTAAGAGTGCAACAATTGTTGTTTCAATGCTGCCAATATTATGCGTATATCCATTTATACAAAAGTATTTTGTAAAAGGAGTTATGTTAGGCTCCGTAAAGGGATAATAACAAATTTAAATTGATAAATATTCAATAATTTATTTTATTATTTATTTACAATATTAAAATTAGAATTTTGTTTCAATGCAGTTGAAAGGTTGTTGTAATATTATAAATTTTAAAATCTTGATATTGTTAGGAAGGGGTTGATATTAATTTGATTTTATATGGTGCAAAAATTTAAAGGAAAGGAGAAAAAATGTGAAAAAATCAATTATATTGCTGCTTGTTTTACTGTGTCTTATATTTAATATTTCAGCCAATGCCGATATATTTTTAGAGTTAAAGCCATCGAGTGTATCAAATTTTACCGCAAAACTCAACAATAATGACAGCGTTATATTGAAATGGAATGCAGCATTATATGCCGACAGTTATGAAATACAAAAATCTGTTACCTTTGACGGCGAGTATGTCAGTGTGGCAAGAGGTATAACAAAGTTAACCTATACCGATAAAGATTGTGACGGCAATGTATATTATAAAATCATTCCTTACAATGAAAACGGAAGCGGAACACCTGTTACGACAAAATCACGGGCTGTGGTTGAAAAAAAATTGCAAATGCCTGTACCTGAGGGACATACGGTCGTCGGTATGGTAGTCATAGATGATTATATTTACACTGCGGAATCAGGAAACTATACTCTCAGCATATATAAAATAGGTGATGAAGAAATAACACCTGTTTATTCGGAAAAAATTGAAACCTATGATGCAACTGCAATTACACAAAGCGGTGATTATATTTACATTGCCATAAAACCTCAGAGAGGGAACAGAATGTTGTCAGTTTACAGCATAAAAGATCGTGAAAAGCCTGTATTGGTTCATAGTATGGTAGCTGACAGTTATACTATGTTGAAGGTATATGATAATTATCTGCTTTGCGGAGGAAGTGCAGGCGTGAGAGTGATAGATATAACAAATCCTGAAGAAGCAACAACGGTAACTACAGTTGAAGATATTGGAACATCAAAATCAATGCATCTTGACGGAAATATGCTGTATATAGTTAATACCACCGGTGAGCTTTACTGTTTGAATGTTGTAAATATGAAGGTCCCTCTGAAGTATTCCACACTGGATTATTCATTTGAAACATACGTCAATCAGGAATCAATGCTGACGGATAAAAACTGGGAGGGAGAAACTTACTTCTGGCTTAGAACCTATGCCTTTGATCCGTTATTAAGTGATATATATGCAAAGAACGGTTATTCTTATATAGCAACAGAATATGGTGTTAAAACAGCCGATACAAAAAATTACAAAAAACCGGAATATATAACACCTAAGGACAGCACAACTCAGACAATTAATGCATCAACAATGCTTATTGCGGACGGAAATTTGCTCTATTCAATAAATAATATGGCGTTTGCGGTATACAACATATCAAACCCCTCGGAGGCAAGGCTTGTTGAAAAGCATCTGCCAATAGGCGGCAGTGCAATAGCCGGTCTCTCGGTTGAGAACGGCAGGGTGATAACAGTAAACGTAAATGGTTATATTGCCGTATATGAATAATATAACGTGAAAAATAAGCGGTGCATCTCACCTGTTTTTAATAACTGAAGTATTTACATACATCGGCGTCCTTCAATCAGACAAACTGCTTGCTTCGTTTAAGCGTTACGATTTGTGCCGCTAAATAGAGACACCATACATAATTAAAATGAAAGGAAGTAAAAAAATGAAAAAGAAAATTTTATCAGTAATTTTAAGCGCAGCTGCACTGTTCACGAGTATTGTACAAGTAAATGCAGCAACATCGGAACAGATGGATATAACAAACGAAACTTACAGACAGTATACCGATTCAGACGGTGTAACCTATGCTATTGCAAATTCGAATAATATTAATGATCTTTGTAAAGTAGGAGATTGGTATTATATTATAAAGGGCGGTGATAAGGACGAAACGGCAACAGGTGCTGGTGATTATGCTATAGGCTATACATCGGCATATAACCCAACAACAGGAGAATATTTTAATTTAGAGGAAAAATTAGGTTTACAGATGACAATATTGGTTAACGGCCGCGTAAGAGTAATTGCCCCAAGAAGTGTGGAAAACTATGACAATTATCTGTATGTAACATATGACCGATCAGGTAACGGAGGATACAGAATATATGATATTACAGATCCGAGAAATCCTTTAGACGTAACTCCGGCATCACACACAGAAATGGACGGCACAATATATGAATATACCGGTGATCCGGCCCAGATAAAAAAGAGAATTGACGGTGGCAGTGGAATGTTTCCTTTAACCGACAGTATCGCGGTAATCTCACACAGACAGAATGCTGCAGATAATTCAAATAATAAAGTAAGCTTTACAATTCTTGATACAAGTGATAAAAACAACTTTAAAGAAATATATACCGCAGATGGAATAACAAATTATAACCGTCAGATAAAGAGCGTTGTATTTGACGATAACAAAGTATATGCATTTTCACAAGCAGGTGTGTATGTGGTAGATGTTTCGGATATGAGTAATCCTGTGGCATATCCCAGAGCAGATCTTGTTTCAAACTTTAACGATTCAAAAGGTGCATTTGCAAAATCCGATGATGGATTTGTTTTAATATATAATAACAGTGTATATTTATTTGATATACAAATACAGGAAGGAACTGCTGTTGCTACTCAAAAGGCGATGGCTGTAATTCCCAAAAGGGGACAGGTAATATACGGACAGCTTATATCTGGGGACTATATGTATTTAGCAACAGGTACCAATGTAAATAACTATTTTGAAATATTTGATATAAGCGATCTTGTAAATGGAAATATAACTCAGATTATGTACAGTCAATTCAGCAATAATGCAACAAATGATGACGGTAGTGTAGGTGATACAAAAGGTGGTTGTTACGGTTATCATTTATACGGCGACGGTAACACTGTTTCGATGTATAATGCTTACATAGGTATTAATGAATATATGTTTGGTAATGACTTAATCGTTCCTGACGGTGTTGTATACGATAAGCCGGCAATTGAAGCAGGTGATGTAAATGCAACAGTGACCATTGAAAATATTACATTTGACGATGCAGAGCCTTGGGTTGTAACAGCACTTTACAACGATGCAACTCTTGAGATGGAAGATATTAAGTATGAAAAGGTTAATGTAAAGGCAGGAGAGAAGGTAACCAAGACGCAGGGTCTTACAGTTCCTGAAACAGGAGATTATAGTGTCCAGACTTTTGTATTCTATGATCTGGATACCATTTTACCTGTGGAAGTTACAAACAATGCACTAAACTGATAAAAAGGATAGAGATATATGAAATTTTTAAAAGGTATAGCAGCTTGTGTTACTATAATAACGGTACTGTGCACAGGTGTTTATGCAGCAGAGCTTGATATTTCGGTAGATGAAAACAGAATAGTAACCGTAAAGGGCGAGAGTGACGCGGAAAGTGTTTATATGAAGGCTTATATCGGTGAATTGGCTGATAATGACAGAAGAGGCGGCTTCAGATATATAGGACGTCAAAAGACAGACAGTAATAAATACGAATTTTCATTTTATGCGCTTGACGGCGGTGTTTATGAAATAACAGTAAATGATACAAACAATAATATTATTACCGATAGAATAACACTTGAAAAACCGGCAGTGAATATTGCAGGAGGCGGTGCGGTAGGAAAGAGAATTAACCTTGTTTATTCATTGCCAAAATGCGCGTCGGGCAGCAACGGTGTGATAAAGACAGAATTTGCAACAGCGGGGGTTAAACTTTTGGATATACCTGTAACATCAGAGGATCTGGACTTTGATATAACAAAGAATGAAGCGTCACAGCTTGAACTGTCCTATACAATTACAGGAGATACTCCGAAGCTGTTTATTGCGATGACAACCGATCAGTCCTTTGCAGGAGAGGAAATTACAGTAAAGACAAATGAATTTACTTTAGCTACAAACTATTCAGATGAAGTAAGCTGTAAATATGATGCACAGACCGTATTGACGCTTACATCACTTGAAACAGTTAATGAAAAAATCACAGCGGCAGAAAATGCCATAAACGCACTGATACCCGTAGAAAAAATAAATGTTAAAAATTATGAAGAGGCCGAAGCGGCACTTAAGGCGGCAAATGATGCAATAGCGGCAGCGGTTGAAGTGGGTGCAGTTCGTGAGGAGGATTTTTCATATGCATTGCTTGAAAAGATAACTGAGACTGAACAAAAGCTTGCAGAACTAAAGCCGGTAGCTGATGTATTGCTCGGAATTATTGATAAGGAAACTGTTGAATCCAAGTATGACTACATTAAAGAAAATAAATCCATACTCGGTATTAAGGATGAAACACTTACCTTAATAGATGAGTCGGAAAAGAAAGATGATATCATTAAAGCACTTGCAAAAAAAGAGTGTTATACAGTGGATGAATTGCTTTATGAATTGGGTTCGGCGGTAATTCTTAACGAGCTTACCGTTACCGACTATACAGGGGTTCAGGCATTGCTTGACAATCTGGAATATGCCGTAAAGATTTATTTCCCGGAAATGTCGGAAGGAGTACGCAGGGCTGTTGCAAAAAGAGATTTTGACTCTGTTGAAATACTAAAACAGGCAATAGACAAAGCAATTGATGCCGAAAATAATGATGATGACAGTCATGGCGGCGGTTCATCGGGCAGCGGAAGTGTTTCAAATCAGATAAGTTCCGGAGGAATAAGCGGAAGTCACGGCGGCAGCAACTATTCGCCTATAACAATCCCTGTTTCGGGAGGTAATCAGAATACTGAAGATACAAAATCGGAAACAGTATTTACAGATCTTGATGAGGCTACATGGGCAGCGGAATATGTCAATACACTTTATGAAAAGAATATTATAGAGGGTGACGGCAACGGCGAGTTCCGCCCGAATGACAGCATAACAAGAGCGGAATTTGTAAAGCTTCTGGTTATGGCAATGGGCATAGAGGGAACTGCAGAAAATATGAATTTTAATGATGTTCAGCCTGATGACTGGTATTATGATTATGTTTCTGCGGCAGTTACAAATAATATTGTAAATGGTATAAGCGAAACACAATTCGGAGCGGCAGGCTTACTTTCACGTCAGGACATGGTTGTTTTGATATGCCGTGCAACAGGAACAGCCACTGAAGGAGAAGTACCGGAATTTGCTGACAGCGATCAGATTGCTGATTATGCAGTTGGTGCTGTTGCGGCAATGAGTAAAATTGGCGTGGTAAACGGATTTGAGGATAACACCTTCAGACCTGCAGAAACAGCAACGAGAGCTATGGCGGCAAAGGTTATATGCAGTATTATGGAAGGAGGTATCGGCAAATGATAAAAAAAATAGCAGTGTCGGTAATGTGCATAATAATGACATTTCAGATATCCTGCCTTAATCCGGCTGTAGAGTCAAAAGAAGAGGAAATTCAGACAGTATTGAGTGATTCAAATCAGGAAGCTATTCTGAGATTTTTGGATATAAAAAAAGAGAACAGCGGTGCATTGAATCAGGAAATAACAAGAGGAGAATTTGCCGATATGTTGGCTCCGATCGTCGTTTATACAGGCCATGAGATGGGTGAGGACTATACAGACGTATCGGAAAGCCATCAATATTTTGAAGCAATAGAGCAAGTAATAGGCGGCGGAGTTATGCACGGTATATCCGCAAGTGAATTTGCACCGGACAGTCCAATAAAGTATGAACACGCAAGAATGGCAGTACTCAGAATGTTGAGTGTTGGACAGTACGCTTCTGTTTTTGAACAGAGCGAAGCCTATTACAATCAGTTTGAACAGGCTATCGGCTTGAAGAGAAGACAGGCAGACGGAGTTAATATGACAAGACATATGGCATATGACCTGATATATGACGCACTGTTCACAAAAATGCTGGAGGTGAATTTCACCGGGTTAAATGCAGTTATTGAAAAATCTGATGAGTATTTTCTGACAAGTCAGCTTGATATAGTTTTTGTAAGAGGACAGTTGGTTGATAACGGTATAACAAGCCTTACCGGAAAATCGAAAGTAAATGCGGATCAGATTATGCTGGGCGATACAGAAATGTATTATGAGGACGCGTCGGTTATTTCGTATCTCGGTTATGAACTTGAATGTTATGTAAGAGTCACCGATGATGAAACAACGCTTGTATGTTATTCTTTATCGGACAGAACACAAAAAGTTGAAATTCAGGATGACGATATTGTGAGTGTCGAAGAAAACAGTATTGTATATGAGGAAAATAACAGAGAAAAAACTCTGAATATTTCGGAAAATATTGATGTTATATACAATGGCAAGTACGATGCAACATATACAAATAAGGAATTTGAAAATATTTGCGGCAATGTAACTTTTATCAGAAATTCTGGTGATAACAGGTACAGTGTAGCTATTGTTCATGACAGAGACACCTATGTGGTGAGCCGTGTGACGACATCAAAACTGTACCTGACAAGCGATGCGGAAGAGAAACTATACCTGGATCCCGATGAACAGGATATTGATATTTATTATTACTATAACGGTGAAGTTTCGGATTTTTCACAAATTACAGCCGACAGTGTTTTGGGAATAGAAAAAAGCCGTGACGAAAAGCTTTACACCGTTCATATTTCAAATACCGAGGTTACAGGTGTGGTTAATGGAATGGATGCAGAGGGCGTAACAATAGAGGGAGTATATTATAAATATTCTAAATATTTCCTTGAAAAAACAGAAAGTCTTGATTACGTTATGCCCAAAATTGGTGTGAATAACCTTATATATCTTGACTGCGACGGCAAGGTTGCCAAAGTAAATGCACAGGTACTGAGAGATGCCTACGGATGGATTGAACGCATATATAAGGGTGATGATGACGAAAATATTTATGTCAAGCTATACAGTGAAAACGGCACTTTGGAAATTTATACGTTAAAAGAAAAGGTGAACTTTAATGAAATCCGTATGAAAGCAAATACGATTCTGACAAATGCTGACTTTATGGAGGAAGGAAGCACTATACGACAGCTTGTTACCTACAAGGCAAATGAAAATAATGAAATTTCCATGCTGAATACTGCAAAAGATATGACAGGAGTTGCAGGCTATGAGGGATACGATCCGGATCATTTCACTCTTGATGGTTATACCGAAAGATCGGCATACAGAGCAGGAACCTGGTCATCCTTTGATGCTATAGGAAATGCACGAATTTCCAACAGTACAGTGGTATTTATGATACCATCACTAAGTGGAAGAGACGTCAGTGAATTTGCTATTGAGACTGGAAGATATTTTGAACATAATTCAACCTATGATAATGTGTATATTTATAATACACAGGAAAATAGAGTTGCAGATGTAGTGGTATTGTATAATGATTTTGAAATCTATGAGGGAGAGTATTCAATATGTGTCTTTGACAGTATAACCATGGGACTTGATGAGGATGATATGCCTACATATGTTCTACACGCATACGACAGAAATGGTGCATTTACCATAAATACAGAAGGTGAAGATGTATGCGATGAAAGCGGCTACTATTGGCCGTCTGACAGCAGCTTACCTGAAAACAAATATGCCGGTGTAAAGCTTCAGGATTTGCCGAGAGGCGCAATTATCCAGTACACAACAAATGCTTATAATAAAATAAGCAATATAAGAATTCTTCAGATTGACGGACTTGCTCCTTATGAAACATGGACAATGACAAGAGGCGGAGAAAATAATTCTACAATCCGTTCAACTATGATGTATAAAACAAACAAGAATTTTTATCAGTTTGTAAAAACGAAAAAAATGATTTCGGGTGTACTACTGTATGAGATGAATAATGAAATATATAATATGGGCGTATCTGCCACTAAGAATATAACAATTGTAGAAGATAACAAAATACGTACGGGATTAGCAGATGAAATTGAACCGGGAGATCGCTTATTTATTACATCTTCATGGCAGAACTTGGGTATGATTGTTTGCTATAAGCAATAAATGATGTTGCAAGGAAATGTGTGCGGAATATTTTCGCACTGATATTCCAAAACCTTCTCTTATATTAATTCTGCTGATAAGAGAGTGATTTATGCCGATACAGAACGGCAGAAGGGAAAATTTTATGAAAAAATTAATAAGTATTCTTATATTTGTTCTTCTTTTTACAATGTCATATGTTTGCAATGCAGAAACAGAGGAGCCTAAAATAATTTGGAATTCGTACAAAGCCTTTCCCGGAGATACAATCAACATCAATGGGGCTGATTTTGAAAATCTTAAAGGTGTTAAAATTCAGGCAATAAACGATAATACCGAAGCAGATATAAATAAAGCCCGGTATGCACTTGAAATTTTTACTGCTGACGAAAGTACCATACAGGGTATTATCCCTTTGGAGATACCGAGAGGCTTATATGCTATGTGGATAATTACAGATAAGGGTACAAGTAAAACAATATTTGTAAACCGACCGGAAATTGTAAATATTCCTGTTGAAAATGTTGTAGTCGGTCAGAGTGTAAAAATGTCGGGAAGAAACTACTTAAATCCTGCAAAAAACAATGCCGATGATACAAGGGTAAAACTTAAAAATCAGCAGAACGGCAAGGAATTTGAAGCAAAACTCACATATGTTTCGGAATATTCCGTTGAGTTTATTGTTCCTGAAGAAATAGAAGCAGATGCTCTTTATACAATTATGTACAGTAACGGAACAGGCGGCAACAGCGGTTGGGTATCTCATGATTTGACAGAATGTGAATTTTATGTGGAAAATAGTAATTCAAACTATGACTACATAAAAGAAAATTTCGGTATGGAAGCATTCTGGCTGAAAAACATCGATGTAACCAAAAAATACAATGCCAAAGATTATGGGATTGAAGATGATAAAGAAAATTCTCAAACTGAGAAAATTCAGGAATTTCTCGATATGGTAGATGAGAATGGCGGTGGACTGGTATATTTTCCGGAAGGAACGTATCTTATAGGCCATATTGACCTACCGGGTAGCGTTTTGGTGTATGGTGACGGACAGAACAAAACTGTTTTTGAGTATGACAATTCCGAAAAACCGTGGGAAGTATTTAAAGCTCATACATTTGTTTACGGTGAAACAATCAATATGATTAATGCACCGGAGTCATATGTGGCTATGTTTAATCTGTCCATCATAAATAACTGTGTACGTCCTGAAAGTGACTGGGGTTACAGGATAGGCGGATTTGTTAGACCGCTGCAAATGGGAGTAAAATACAAGCAGTTCAGACTCGGTCAGGGCATAACAGAAAATTCGAGCGGATATTATCTTAAAAATGTAACGCTTGACACGCTGGACGGATCGGGAGTAAGTATTAACTCTGATTTGCCATGTGTTATAGACAGCTGTCATATTGATGCGACACATACGGCGGCTGGTGTTGGTACAAGAACAATGATGAAAGATTCATATTTTTATAATGAACAAAGACCTTGTATTGATTCACTTGGAAGTTATGTGTGGCTTGAAAATTGCACTTTAGAAGCACATAATTCGGGATATAAAAGAGAACAACGATGGACCGACCTTGCAACATATACAGGTGATAGACCTGTTGTAAAAACATGGCCTGCTATGGAACACAGATATTTTGATATGGGTGCAAAGGGATACTATGTGGCAAATAACACTGTTTTGGGGGATGTTGGTACAAGAGAACCTATAAGCCATAATGACGGCGAAGGATTCCTGACACAGTGGACTTCATCAAATAAAGGTCAGGGAGAAAATCTGCATGGTGCTGTAAGTGAAGCAAATGAGAAATCATTTACCGACAGATCGCATACCGACCTGAATGGTAAAAGCTATAAAAATTGGTATGTAATAATAACTTACGGCAGAGGTGCAGGACAGCTGAGACAAATTACATCACATACAAACGAAGGATATTTTGAAATTAATAAGGCATGGGATGTTATTCCTGATGAAACATCACGCTATACTATAGATTGGTTCTGTGGAAATAAGCATATTTGGGTACATAATGAAGCCCTTGCAGACACAAGAAAGGGCGCATTCATGGTATATACAAAGGGATTTGATTATACTATATCAAATAACATAACAAGGGACAGTTCAGGTATATTGTTAGGATCAAGCACAAGAACAAACGGTCTTTTCCTGAGTTATTATATAACTATAGACAATAACCTTGTTACTAGGGACAAACTGGGCAAAAAGCCTGACGGCGGTTATGGTTATATGCTTTCTATAGGTTACGGTAATGACGGTGGCGGATCTGGTAATGAACAAGACGGTTATTTTAATGATAAACCTGATTATGTTGCAATGTTCAATGAATTCAGAAATAATCGTATTTCTTTGGGAGAAAAATTCATACCGCAGGAAATAACAAGTTCCAATGAACAATTTTTCGATTACAGCGGTATAACAGTAGCTCCTCAGTTCAAATCCGGCTTCCCGAAAGCAAAAGGTTATATAGTAGAAGGAAACGAGGTTATAAATACCGGTAACGGCGTCAGAATAGGCGATAGTGCATTGTATACCGTCATATCAAAAAATAATCTTGTAAATAACGACTATAAATACGGCGGAGGAGAAGGAGAACATACAATTATTATTGAGGAAGGCTATGATGCCGGAAAAACAGCGCAAAATGCAGGCATAGATAAGAATGTCTATTATAAATAAAGACATCGTAAATTCAGAACGAAAATAAAATTAAGGAGGATTGATGAAATGAAACAAAAGATATTTTCTTTGGTTATGGCTGTAATGATGTTTTTTACAATCAGCGGAAATGCCTTTGCAAAGGTTACGGGAAATTATGATGATGCATCGGATATGGTTAAAATCACAGGTGCAATGACAGCTGCTGACGAAGGTAAAACAGTTTCAATGATGCTGCTAGATATTCAGAACGATGAAATTGCAGCAATAGAATATGTAAATCTTGCAAAGGTACAGTCAGACGGTAGTTATGAATTTAATTTCAGACTGTCGGATAAAACAGTAACACAGGTAAAGAATTATACATTAAGAGTCAATGAGGGCAGCAATGATGTTACAAACACCGTACTGACAGTTGTTGTAAATAACAGTAACATTCATATTAATATCGGTACGGCTGAAACAGTAGGTGTTACCGAGTCAAAATATCATAATCAGAGAGTTTATGTAAAGGGTTATCTCGGATCGGAATATTACGGTGAAACAGTATCAATGATGCTTGTTAACCCTGATGCAAGTATTGGGAATGAAATAGGATATGTAAATGCAACAACGGTTGACGCTGATGGTGAATATGAGTTCAGATTCAGTTTTACCGGTGATTTATCACTTTATTATATAAAGGTAAATAAGGCAGGAGAAGAAGTTTCTGATTCTGTTGTTGAGGCTGTGGGTGCGGCCGACAAGCTATATATGGTAGACGGTGTTATTACAGAATCCGGAACAAAAGCAACTTACAAAAACGAAATAATTAACCCTTACGGACTTGATCTTTCTGAAATATCTGCAGAATTTACGCAGATTCTTGCATACTATGATGCAGAGGGAAAACTGCTTGGTATTGATAGCAGAGATATAGATGAAAATACAGAATATACTCAGAAAGGAGAGGATATTGAGTATATATTTGAGGGAAATACAATTCCTGAAGGTGCAGTTACGGTTAAGGCTATGCTCTGGAACGGCTATGAAACAATGATTCCTGTAATCGGTATTGAAAAAGTTAAAGCAGGTGAAAGAATAGTATGCTGGGGGGACAGCTTAACAGAGGGTGCAGGTTCGGGAAGCCCTGAAGAGTACACAGGTGGAGAACGCCGTAATTATCCTCTTGTATTGTCAGAGCTTACAGGAAAGGAAGTTCTGAATTACGGAATTGGCGGAGATACGGCAAAAGGTATTGCTTCAAGACAGGGCGGTTACGAACTTACTCTTGTGTCCGATGTTACAATTCCTGCCGATACAGACACAATATTTGAGGCTGATCTTATGGATATAAACGGTGATACGGACTACCCGGATGTACACGGTTCATTGGCATATTTCAGCGGCATACGGAACAAAGGATTTTCGCCTGTTTTAATTAACGGTGTTGAATGTGTGATTGCAAGTGAAGGAAATACAAGCAATGCCGAATTATATAAATTCAGAAGAGCTACCGCGGGCGAAGAAGTTATAGCTTTAGCAGGTACTCCTGTAATCCCTATCGGCGCACAGTCGACATATGATGATATAAATATTATTTTTATAGGTCAGAACGGCGGCTATCCTGATGGTGAAGGAACAACAACAGCGGAAAGAGCAGCAAACGGATTGATTTCCGTTATAGACAGTATGATTGCAAAACTTAACAATGACAAATATATTGTTATCGGTCTTACTACATCACAAAGAAAATATCTGGAACCATATATGCAGGCACATTACGGAGCAAAGTATATAAACATGCGTGAATGGCTGTCAAGTGAAGAAGCATTGAATGATGCTGAATTAGATATTGCAGATCAGCTGACAGATGAAGACAGAGAACAAATGGAAAACGGAGAGGTTCCGAAGCTGATAAGAGCAGATGATGTTCATCTGAATGCTTACGGATATAAACTGTTTGCAGATAGAGTATATGCAAAACTTTTAGAACTTGAATATATTAAATAATTAAGCAGATGCAAGAATAACCGTGATATTTTATTGTCATGGTTATTCTCTTCATATGGCAATATTATTGATATATAATGATATTACTATATGTAGATAAGGATGAAATGATTTGGAAAGGTATGATATTATGAAGAGATTATTGGGTTTATTATTTGTATTTTTAATGATAACTTCTGTAACTGCATATGCATGGGTGGATGTTGAGAAAAGAGAAGAGCAAATACAGATTCAGACTGATCTTAGATATATAGATACATACAGTAATTATATATTTACTGCGGATAAAACAGCGGTATATATATATTCAAAAGATGATATAAACAATAAACTCAATACTCTTGAATCAGATAATATTATCGGTTTGAACGTATATAAAGACTATTTGATTGTACCATTTGGTGACGGCATAAAATGTTATAATATACCTGAAATTATAGGAGGCAGCACAGAAGCACAATACACATATGATATTAAAGTGGAAAATTTCGGTGTATCGGGAGATTATATGATTTCAAAGAGTACAAGCAATGTATTTGTTTATAATATATCGAATATTGATGAGAAAATAAATTATACAGGCATAATTTCAGATTTTAATCCTGAAAAAATTTGGGTAAGAGACGGATATATACTTGCAAATTATGATGATAGCGGCATCTTTGTTTATGAACTGGATAAAACAATAAAAGAAAAAAGTATTGCAAATTCACTGGTTTCCATTTTGCCTATGCCGGTGTTTGATGACACTGTAATTACAATGATTGCCGATATAGAAATTGAAAAAAATATAGTATATATTTCCACAAACAAAACGGAAGAACTCTATAGAAATGCAGTATTTGCATATGATCTCAATGAAGGAAAACAGATTGGCAAATATGTTAAAAGAGTAGATGCACTGGGAACAAGAATGACAGATTTATTTGCGGTGAACAATGTTCTTTTTGTATCATCACAGGCAGGTCAGTCGGTGCAGATGGTGGATATATCAAATCCTGAAAATATGCAGACCCTTGTATCAATTGAAATAGGTGATACTCCGCACGGATATTCATTTACATATGAAGATAATGTCCTGTATGTTTGCAACCGTACTTCGGGTATAGATGTGTTTGAAGTAATGCCGTCGTATATAACGGAAATTAAAATATATAATGAAACAGATAATATAGGAATTATAGAAGAAGGTGAGCAGTGTTATGCCGCAGTCTCAATAGAAAATTACGAAAATAGAGATGTGGACGGAAAACTGATACTGGCAAAATATAAAGACAGTAAATTGACAGATATTACGGTAAAGGATGTAAAAGCGGAAAAAGGATGCGGGAAAATGAGTTTTAACACTGAAAAAGTTACTTGTGAAGCAGGAGAAGAAATAAAGGCAATGTTTCTGGATGATTTTTTCGGAATGGTTCCCTATAAAGATGCTGTTAATGTAGAGGATAAAGAAGTTGAAGTTATCTACGACATTTATGTTGACGCTGTAAATGGGAATGACATTAATGACGGAAGTAAAGAAAGTCCTTTTAAGACTATATCAAAAGCAAAAGAAAGTGTTCGGAAATATAACCGCTATGCAAAGGGAGATATTACGGTATGGATAAACGGCGGCGAATATTTTACAGATACAGCAATTGACTTTAATGAAGAAGACGGCGGATATAACGGATATAAAATTATTTATAAAGCTGTTGACAGCAATAAGCCTGTAATAAGCGGTGGAATCAGAGTAAGCGGATGGGAGCTGTATGATGAAGATAAAAATATCTATCGTGCTGCCGCACCGTATGTAACAAACAGACAGATTTATGTTAACGGAAAAAGAGCGATAAGAGCAAGAAGCGAAGGTTCTGTAACAAATTATGTTAAGGAGGATACAGGGTTCAGCTGCAGGAATACTGAATTTCTGAACTATGAAAATATAACCGATCTTGAATTTATATTCAATGTGGCATGGGTATCAAAAAGAGCACATCCCATATCTGTTGAGGACAGAGGCGATGGTACAGTATTTCTTGAAATTCGGGGATGGGACAGAATATTCAGCGGAAATCCTACAACAATGCCCGATAATGTAACATATTACGAAAATGCAATAGAACTTCTGGACAGTGAGGGAGAATTTTATGCTTCGGAAGGATATATTTATTACAAGCCATATAACGGCGAAGATATGAGCAGTGCAGAGGTTATAACTCCCATTGCCGGAACACTTATGGATATTTCGGGTGAAAGCACTGTTTCAAGAATCAAAAATATAACCTTTGATGGTATAGAGTTTAAGTATTCAGTATATAATGACCCTACTGATAACGGAACATTTCTAGCAAATCAGAATATGAGTCTTGAACACCCTATACCTATGGTGTCGGTCAGCAATGCGGAAAATATCAGATTAATTAATTGCAGAATGACAGCATCTGGGGGCAGCGGTCTGTATATCTCAAATTCAACGGATGATGTGGAATTTATAGGAAATGAAATATGTGATATTTCTGCCGGAGGTATTGTTATAGGGAGTACCGAAATAGCATATGACACAAATGACTATACCGAGATAGCAGAACGTATTATGATAAAGAATAACAGTATTCATGATATAGGACAGGAATATTACGGTGCAACTGCCGTTACAGGCGTCTGGGTAAAGGATGTAAGCGTGGTTCATAATGAAATATATAACATCCCGTACAGCGGAACACATTTTGGATGGGGATGGGAAAGCTATCAGAAAACCAATATAGAAAATATAGATATAAGCTATAATTATATTCATGATTTTATGCAGGTTCTCAATGATGGCGGCGCAATATACTTTTTGGGAAGAACTGATGCAAGTGCGGACAATATGAGTACCGTATCGTATAATTATCTGCAAAATGGTTGTTCCGGCAAAGTTTTGTACTGTGATGAGGGAAGCGAGTATTATGATTTACATCATAATGTAGTAGATAATTCAGAATATGCAAGTAACGGTAATTATATTGGTGGTATCGGTGATGACCGAACAAATGTGGGACATGAAAATTATGCAACCACCGATAATAAAGTAGGAACAACAGAAAGCGAATATATATATGTAAACGGTAATTTTCCAACAGAGGCAAGAACAATAATCAAAAACAGTGGTATAGAAGAAGAATATGCACACCTAAGAAGTGACGGTAAAAAGCCCTTTGAAGATATTTATGCAGAAATTGATACCGATATTTCAAAAGGAATTATGCTAAGCGCAGGGGATAAATTCTTTATACAGAAGAGCCAGACAGAATTATTTGAATATGATATTGAAAAAAAGGAATTTAAAAATTCCGGGATTACCGTTGACGGAAAACTCACAAAGGCTGTTTACAATAATGAAAAGATAATTGTCTATTACAGCGATGATTCAACGGGATATATATCGGTTTATGATATGTCGTTTAATCGGTTATCTTCCGTACAGGCGGATAAGGACGGCGATATGGCAGTATATGACAATAAGATTTATGTTCTGACAAAACAGTCATTGAGTATATATTCAGTTGAGGAGGGAACAATTGAAAAAAACGGAATATATGAAACAATAAAGGGAAATGGAATAAGGGTAAATAAAAACGGTGTGTTTGTCGAATATGCAGGAATTATAACCAACTATAATTTACAGGATACAACGTCTATGTGCCGTGTTACAGTAAACGGCAAAAATGAAGCTATCGCTGACAGAGATGTTAGTTTTATGCTGTATAACACCGACACAGGTGAAATTGTATATACAATGGTCAAAAAAGCAGAGTCCAACGGAAGCTTTTCCTTTGAAGCTCGTGTGCCTTATAATGATAATACGATAGTTAAAATGAATATTGACGGAAGGTATTATGAAAAACCGTTGAAAAATGAGGAAACGTCAAATACGGAGGGCATATTAATAAATTATGAGGATAATGGAAAGTGTCTGATTTCCGTCAGCGGAACATCAGAAAATGATGTTCCTGTCGTTGTAAAGGATAAGAGTACGGATGAAATAAAATATGTAAAAATTATTGAATCGATGCCGATGACAAACACATATTCACATACCTTTAGGATGAATTCTGCCGATGCAAATAACGCAAATCTTATAATAAGAGAAAATGATGAGGTAAGAACTGTCGGTATAGCAGAGCTTGTGTCGGATAAAGTTCCTTTTGTTGTGAATGTGGTTAATGAAACAAACGAAAACTCAGCACCGGAAATTACAGGAATAGTTGATTTATCTGATGTTGGTGTCCGTTCGTTTGAAATATCCGATACTGAAATAAAGGTATATACAGTGCTGCCCTATTCAAAGAGCGGCGGTTATACCGTGGATTTTGCTCTTACCGATTTGCAGGGTGAGAAATATATGCCCGATACAGAGCCGGATGCAGAATATAGAAACATTATCAGAAAAATATCATCGAGAGATACAGACAGAATGTCTGCGGAAAGCGATAAGTATAACTTTATTGCTTCAGGTACGAAGGTAACGGTAACCGATAAAGCAACGGGAGAAAATGTGACGGTTATATCGGAAAATATTAACGCTGAATCCGATATACAATTCATAGTACATTCAATAGCCGTAAAGGATAATACACTGATAGTATTTTATACGCAGAATAAAGGATACGGCAACACCGGATATTGGTTTTATGATATCAGTAATATAGAAAACGGTCAGAAACTTAACAGTTTTCAGGTTTGGGGTGCAAATGTAAGCAACAGAGGCGATGTATTGACTGATGATAAATATGTGTATATAGGATATTCGCAGCATGGAAATACATATATTCTAAAAAAGGTTGGAGATAAATTTGTTACGGCAGGAACAATATCTGCATATAATGATAAAATGTATGTTGAAAAGGGTATACTGTATATTCCCGATACAGACGGGTTGCATATGTATGATGTATCGGATATAGATGGGGCGTCAGATATGCTGAAAATAGGAGTTGTTCCCGATACCGAAGCAAAGCTGCATAGTGTTATAAGCAACGGATATGACGGAAGCAGATATTTTGTGTCGGTAAACGGCAGTGAATTTATTGCAAAACCGTCAAAAAGCGGAGTTTACAAAAATGATAAGCGTATTTACCGCGGCTTCGGATTTGATACCGATATGGATATTATGTATAATAACGGGTATTTATTTATCTGGGAAGACAATCAGAAATTATATGCTATAAAAGAACAGTAAAGAAAGGGTTGGATATATGAAATACGGAAAGTTTACTCACAACGGAGAAGCATACACAATAGATAATGTAAAAACACCCACACCGTGGAAAAATATTTTGTTTAATGATGAGTATTTTATGGAGGTGTCACAGAGATTATGCGGTGAAAGCTATGCTGTGACAGAATATAAAAGAAGTCCCGTCCTCGATGCAGAAAAGCGTTTTTATGTAAAAATCAACGGTAAAATCTATCATTTGGGCAGTGGAGAAAGTGAAAGTTACAAATGCGAACATCATATTCATAAAACCGTTATGGCAGAAGAGTTTGATATATTCAGAAGTGAAATCACAGTTTTTGTTCCTGCAAAAGGAAAACGTGAAATGTGGCAGATCAAAATCGAAAACAAGACAAAGGAAGTATTTACAGCAGATGTATTTGCCTGCTTTGATTTTGCAAATATCACCTATCTGAGTCTGGAATGTGAGTATAAAAACGGATATTTCTGCAAGACTTCCTTTCCGTATCATATCGCATATGATGAATATGAAAAGCTGAAGCCCACAGAACGGAAAATCTATGTAATGAGTGATGAGAAATTGAAAAGCTATGAATGTAATAAAGGTAGATATTTCGGGGGTGACAATCCATTCAGTATACCTGCCATGATAGAAAACGGCAAAGGAACAGATACAAAATGTGAATATGAGGCATGTGTTGCTGCATTTCATCATCAATTAACCGTAAAGAACAGCGATAATATTACATACCTTGCGGGACAGACAGCTACCTTTGAGGAAATTGATAGCATAAGAAACAATATGCCTGATTTTGATATGGAATTAAAAAAAGCAGAAGAAAAATGGAACAGAGATATAGTGCCTATGCAAATTAATACAGAATATGAGGATTTGAACATACTTGTAAATTACTGGCTGAAAAAGCAGATTATATATCTTACACGTCATAACAGAGGTGGAGTATATTGCCCAGTAAGAAATCAGTTGCAGGATGCAATGGGATATGCGGTTATAAATCCTGACGAAGCCTTTGAATACGGTTTGAAGGTGCTTCGCCGTCAGAAAAAGAACGGCTATTTAAAACAATGGTATATGACAGATGGATCACCCGATACTGGACTTTGCCTTATAAATCATAGCGATGCCTGTGTGTGGCTTGTGATTTGTATGTGTGAAATTATAAGATTGACAGGAAATAATGATAATTATGAGAAAATGGAAGAGTATAGTGACAGTAAAGCAAAGGAAAGTGTATTCACCCATTTGAAAAAAGCAGTCCTATATATGTCAACTCAGACAGGAGAACACGGTTTATGTCTCATGAAGGACGGTGACTGGACAGACCCTATTAACGGGGCAGGAAGATTGGGAAAAGGTGAATCCACATGGAACACCCTTGCTTTGATTTATGCTATTAGGTTATTGAATGACATTGAGTTTGATGAAGATCTTGAAAAAATAAAGAATAAAATGTCCAAGGCTGTAAACAGATATTGTTGGGACGAGGACAGATATGTTGTTGGTTATGATGATAATGGAAGACCGTTCGGCTGCAGAAACGATAAGGAGGCATCACTATTTTTAAATGCACAGACATGGGCTTTGATTGCGGGTGTATGTGATACGGAACGCAAAAAGATTGTATGTGAAACAATAGAAAAACTCAAAACGGATTTTGGATATTTACTTTTAGCACCAATGTTTAAAAGCTGGAATCCTATATGGGGTAAGATCAGTATTAAACAAAAAGGCAATACAGAAAACGGTTCGGTATACAGTCACGGAAATATGTTCAAGGCATATGCTGATTTTGTGTGCAATGAAAAGGAAAAAGCAATAAGTACTATGCTTGCAATTTTACCCACAAATAGAAAAAATCCGCCCGAAAAGAACTTACAGATGCCCACTTTTATACCGAATTATTATTTTGGCTGTGAAGGGGATAATTACGGACATTCATCAAATGTTTATAGCACAGGTGCGGTTGCGTGGATGTTGTGGCTTGCGGATAAATATTTAAAAGAATGTTGAAATGAGGAATATGGAATGGGGTTTCGGAATTAAAACTTTATAGTTTTATTATGTAATACTGCAAATAATAGAAAAAATTTTGCATTTATAAAGTCAAAACGAAAAATAGTATAATGATTTCACAAAAATCCGAGTATTTTACCCAAAATCTTTTAAATGCTCAACTGCAATTTGCCAAGGGTAAAATGAATGTGAATATGGTTTGTAATCTACATCCATTAATCAGCAAGCAATAGATTAAGCATCTATTTCATCAGTTTTAGTATTTCTAAGTGTTAGAGATTTTCTGTATTGACAATAAATCAGGTTGAAATCCCATAAACGTGCAGGAACGTTTTTCAAGGAATAACTTAGCGTTTAATGAGTAATGAGATGTTGATTCAAACTCTTTTATCTTTTCTTGAGAAAGATCACGAAAATTTAATTTATTAAGAAGCATTTCAAACCCATGTTTGTTATTCTCAAACGCAAATATACTAAAAGGAACTTTCTTCTTATTTGAAATAATAAAGTGATTGCGCTTGTATCTGAACATGCAAATACCGACAAAATATATAAATAAATCTCTTTAGTAAAATAGATTAATCAATGAATGATTTCCGCAATCATTTCGACAATGTAATAACGCAAATACAAACGTCAAAGCATTAACTAACTGATTAACAATAAAGGTAAAAAATTGTAGTTTGAGTCACCTCAGACCAGTCAAAACTGTAATTAATATGAACAAATCCACAGAGTCTATACTTATATCAAAGGCTGCTTTTCTTTTATATATGCAAAAGTTGAAATATTGTAAATTATATTCATAAACCGAATCAAGTCAAAGTTAAAATGAATGTCTACGGCGACTTTGAATAAATCAGCTTTATTAATTTTAAGAAGTTACAGCAATTGAATGAATAGTTATATCAAAATTTTAGAGAAAGGAGCTTTAATATAACTATCCTTGTTGTTAGGATAACTATATTATACGTTTTTATAATGGAAATATTATTAAGGTCGTCATGGCAGGCTGTAAATATAGGAGATATAGCACATACTCCTGCAATGCTTGCTTTAATTGAAAAATATTTGTCAAACACAAAGGTTACAGTATGGGCATCTGAAGATATAACAAAAGAAATTATTAAAATGGAACATAAACGATTTCCATATGTAAAATTTGTTACGGGGGATTCAACAAAAAAAGAGGTAATGGATGCAATTAATCGTGCTGATTTTTTTCTGCACGGTTCAGGCCCTTACCTGGCAGGTGCAAAGGAGTTAAATGAATTCTTGAAATATTCAAATAAACCGTATGGAGTTTTTGGGATTACATATCGTGACAATCCGGAAGAAAATGAATTGTTAAGCGGTGCTCAATTTGTGTATTTCAGAGACAGCATATCTTTAAAATCTGCACAAAACAAAGGGATTTGTGCAAAGGTAATGAAATTTGGCCCTGATGCGGCGTTTGCAACAGATTTGAAAAATGAAGAAAAGGCAGAAATATTTCTTAAAGATAAACAATTAAAAGAAAAAGAATTTATCTGTTGTATTCCAAGACTCAGATTTACACCGTATTGGGAAATCAGAAATACTCCATATGATTCAAGTAAGGATTATTATAATCAATTAAAAAAGGAACAGGATCATATTTATCTCAGAAAAACCATTGAAAAAGTTATAAGAAAAACGGGTATTAAAGTGTTGATATGCCCTGAAGATATGACACAAATAAAATTAGGAAAGGAAGAGCTATATGATAAACTTCCAGAGAATATTAAAAAAAATGTTGTATTGAGGGATACTTTTTGGCTTACAGATGAGGCTGTCAGTATTTATAAAAAATCACTTGGTCTGTTTGGAAATGAAATGCATTCTCCGATAATGTGTATCGGAAATGATATACCGGCTGTTGTATGCAGGTGGAAAGAACAAACAAGTAAAGGATATATGTGGAAAGACATAGGGTTAAGTGAATGGCTATACGATACAGATGAAGGAATTGATATTAATGATCTTTCCGAGAATATATTGAAATTTGTTACAAATCAAAATGAATCACAAGAAAAGGCAAAAAAAGCAAATAACCTGGTAAAAAAATATTATTCGGAAATTATGAAGGAAATTAAAATGTTTTTTGATTTTAAAATATAGTAATAACAGAATATTTATTTTATGTCTTTCTTTTTGATATAGTGTAGTTATGGATGTATACTAAAAAAGTAAACACAATAATGCAACTAGTGTATAACTATAAATTTCAGAGGGGGGTGCGGACATATTCTTGGACTGTTTTATGCTATTAATCCAAGACTATGCCTGTACTCTACAGGGCTCATATACCCCAACGATTGCTTGATTCGTTTCGTATTATACCACTCGATATA
>CALXWJ010000050.1 GCA_944392335.1 uncultured Clostridia bacterium | reverse complement strand
GGCGTGCTTTGGCACGTTCATTTTACCCTTGACAAATTTCAGTCGAGCATTTAAAAGCTATTTGGCAAAAATCGGCGGAATTTCGTGAAATCATTATGCTATTTTTTCATTTTAACTTTACAAAACCTAAAAAGTGCATAACCCATATTTCAAGGCTATGCACCGAAAAACATACAACCCTGACAATAGGTTGCTACACCAATACTCATTACTTCTCGTTATAAAGTTTAGTAGTCAGAGTGTACGCTTTTACCTATTTAGCGTACACTTCATAACGAGAAAATATACTTAACCCATTATAATGAGTATAATGTAGCATAATTACTATAACACATTTTTCTTATTTAATCAATATATTTTATAAACAATCGTCATAATGATGATAAAAATTTTGAGCGGAACAATAGAATTTAATTTTTAATGTCAGCAACATAAAACCATTATATTGCATTTTCATACTGTTTTATCCTTTGATTTTATACGATTTTTAATCTTCTATTGTTTCACTCAGGAATTAAATCTGCGATGTTGATTTAATTTACAGCCTTTTTAAAAGGCGGTCGGTGCAGAAACATTTATCTTTCTGCACAACAAAAAGCAAGTTGCCATATCGAATCATTTACCGATACGGCAGCTTGCTTTATATATTTATCCGAAAAGAATGTTGAGGATAAATATTCAGGGCGAATGTCTTGAAGGAGCGCCGGTATAATTTGCGTAGATGTGCAAATTATACCGGCGCGACAGGGAGTGCAGAGGGAACGGCTGCCACACACTTTGCGTGCAAAGTATAGTCTCTTTTAAAAATAAGTGAGTATCTTTAAAGTTTTTGCGTTTAGAGTATTGATTTTATATAATCGGCAATTTTTTCACATTTGCAGTTAGAAAAGAAATATTCGCTGAAGTTTTTACCCGAAATTGCACCTATTAATAAATCTTTGTCAAGCATGGGTAGTATTTCCAACAGATCTCTGTGTGTGACCTCTTTTACTTTATCCAATATTTTTTTGTTTCTTTGTTCGGGTTCTACCCTTTCCTTAGGATATCCGCCGCCGCCCGGGGTTGAAAATAGTTTTTCAAAAATATATGTAAGATTTAACTCAGCACCCCAGCCAAACCCTTGAGCAAAGGGTATGGCAATTGCATTGCCGTCATTTACCTGAGAGAAAAGATAAGCATCTAAAGGTGAAGTGACATGCCCGCAAAGAACTTTCGGAAATGAGTTACATGCAAGCATGGCGCCTTCACCTGTTCCGCAGCCTGTTATAACAAAATCTGCGGCTCCCGAATTCAATAATATAGCCGCCAGAATACCTGCCTGGACATATGTGAGCTGATTATCATCATCAGCAGAATACATACCATAGTTATATACTTCATGTCCCATGGGATCTGCAACTTTTTTTAAGGTTTCAAAAATCAAAGAATTTTTTGCTGCCTGACTGTTTTCGTTAATTAATGCTATTCTCATTTTAAATTTCTCCTATCCATATTATTTTCCGGCTTATGCCGTATAAATATTATATCATAATAATAAAATAAACTCAATAGATTTTTTTATTTATATATTAGAGTTATAATATTAAATCCCTTACGAAAAAGAGAAGGGATTTATGTAATAATAAAATTATTTTTTCTGTGCGTCCGTGTTTCTTATTTGAGCTCTTTTGATTTTTCCGCCGAGGGTTTTCGGAAGTTCGTCTACAAATTCTACAATTCTTGGGTATTTATATGGTGCGGTTGCTTTTTTTACATGATTTTGAAGCTCTTTAATCAATTCATCAGAAGGTGTGTAACCTTTTGCAAGAACAACAGTAGCTTTAACAACTTGTCCTCTTATAGGATCGGGAACGGCAGTGATGGCACATTCAATAACAGCAGGATGTTCAATTAAAGCGCTTTCAACCTCAAATGGTCCAATACGGTAACCTGAACACTTTATAACATCGTCATGCCGGCCAACAAACCAATAATAACCATCGTTATCTCTCCATGCGACGTCTTTAAGATTATAATTTCCGTTTCCCATTGCTTCGTTTGTTTGTTCTTCGTTTTTGTAATATCCTACGAATAAACCGACAGGAGGATTGTTTTTAATATCGCAAATTACTATTTCACCTTCTTCGCCGTTTTCACAAACCTTTCCTTCTTCATTAATGAGCTTTAAATCATATATAGGTGAAGGCTTGCCCATAGCACCCGGAATAGGCTCAAACCATTCAAAATCGGCAAGTAATACGGTACCCTCGGATTGACCGAAACCGGTATGGATCTTTCCTCCTGTTAATTCAAACCATTTATTATATACTTCCGGATTCAAAGGTTCGCCTGCAGTAGCCCAGTTTTCAACACTTGACAAATCAAAAGAAGCAACATCCTCTTGAAGCATGAAACGATACATTGTAGGCGGAGCGCAAAAAGTTGTCAGTTTGTATTTTTCAATGATCCCCAATAATTTTTTCGGAATAAATTTATCCATATCATAAGCAAATACCGTCGCGCCGCAGCACCATTGCCCGTAAATTTTTCCCCAGCCGAATTTAGCCCATCCGGAATCTGAAACGCTCATATGCAGCTTATTTTCCTGAACTCTCTGCCAATATTTTGCGGTTACAATATGACCGAGAGGATGAAGATAATTATGCATTACCATTTTAGGCATGCCTGTTGTACCTGATGTAAAATAAATTTGCATAATATCCGTGGCTTTGGTTGCTTCATCGCCTGTGGGACGTTCAAATTCATCAGGGTAATTCATTAATTCTTTATTAAAGTTAAACCAACCCTCTTTGTCAATATCCCCTACCAAACCTATGCTTTTAACTGTTGGCATTTCGGGGAGCGCCAACTCCATTTGGTTTACTACATATTCGTCATTAATGCATATAAACATTTCAATACCGGCAGCATTTGCACGGTATGCAATATCTTTTTTAGTTAGCTGCAGAGTGCCCGGAATGAAGATAACACCTAATTTGATCAAAGCGGTAGCACAGATCCAATATTCCCAGCGTCTTCTCAATATCAGCATTACAACCGAACCCTTCTTTAAACCTTTTGCCTTAAAGAAATTTGCCGCACGGTTTGACAGCTTGCTGATATCTTCATATGTAAAAACTTTTTCTTCTCCATGGTCATCACACCAAACAAGGGCCCGGTTATTTTTATTTTCCTTTGCCCAACCGTCAACTATATCAAAACCGAAATTAAAATCATCCGGTGTGTTTACCTTATAATTCTCTTTAAAATCCTCGTATGAATCAAAGTTTATTCGTGGTAAATATTTTTCTAACATATATAAAATCGTCCTTTCATTTGCCTTTTATTCGCAAATCATTGTAAGGAACTTGGCAGGAGTGGATGAACCGCATTTTTGACCGTGAGGATATGTCGGGTTAAAATATATGCTGTCTCCCGCATTTAGTTCAATTGTCTGATTTCCGAATGTAAGTATTATTGTACCTTCCAAAACAAGATTAAATTCTTCACCGTTATGAGTGACAAGATCGGCAGGTTTGTCCGAAGGGTCAAGGGTTACAATAAAAGGCTGCATGATTTTTTTTGAAAATCGAAAAGCAAGGTCTTGAAAAAAATAACCCGGATAACGGTCTGCTATTAAACCTTCACCGGCACGGACGACCTGATATGTATTCAATTTTGCAGAAGTGCCTGTAAGTAATTCTGAAAAATCTACATTAAATTTCTTTGCAAGGTGATAAATGACACTTATCGGAATGTCATTTCCGTTTTCTTCATATCCGACGTAGACGGCCCTGTCGATTCCCAATTCTTTCGCTATTTCATCGACGCTGTAGCCGCACACTTCACGCAGTTCTCTGATACGAAGCGCTATTTCTCTTATTTCGTCCATTTTTCAAACTTCCTTCCTTATTGGAGAATATATACGTATAAGTATACTTATTTTATTTTAACATATTGAAAATAAAGTGTCAATAAAACAATTGCATAAATATTCCTCATAAATAGTTTAATTTAATTGTTATAAGTAAACTATTTTGTATATTAGTAAATTATAGAATTTTTTCAATAAATTTTGTTTTTTTGTTGCATTTTAAAATAAAAAGTTGTATAATGTATAATATAATTAAAAATACAAGGGAGCTTGTAGTTCGGGCTGAGAGGAAGTAATTGAACTTCGACCTTTATACCTGATGCGGATAATGCCGCCGTAGGAAGTCATACAGTTTGATTTTAGACGGATAATCCACAAAGGGATATTCGTTTTTTTATTACATAAACTTTCAGGAGGGAGAAAATGGTTAGAATTAATGGAATGGAAAAAGATGTTTCAAATATGTCCTTGAAGGAATATCTTTTAACAACAGACTATAACCTTACCCGTATTGCCGTAGAAAGAAATGGTAATATTGTTCCTAAATCACAGTATGATCTTACTATACTGAATGATGGCGATACGATAGAGATTGTAAGTTTTGTCGGAGGTGGATGATGTGAAAATACCTTCGGAAAATGAAATGAAAAAAGCGCTTTATGACAGAATAGGAAAAGAGCATCAAAGGAAATTTGAAGATACAACTGTTGCTGTTTGCGGTTTGGGAGGACTTGGATCAAATATTGCCATTTCGCTTGCAAGAGCAGGAATCGGGAAATTGATCTTAATTGATTTTGATAAGATCGATATTACAAACCTAAACAGACAACAGTATAAGTTTTGTCAGATCGGCAGATATAAAACAGATGCTCTTTTGGAAAATATCAAGGAAATTTCACCGTACACCAAAATCCAGACTCATACTGTAAAATTAAACGAAAACAATTATTATACGCTGCTTTCACCGGCTGATATTATTTGTGAAGCGTTTGATGCTGCCGAAGAAAAAAGCAAACTCGTTGATTTTGTGATGGAAAAAATGGCGGATAAATATTTAGTGGCGGCATCGGGAATGGCAGGATTGGGAAGCGCAAACAGTATTAAAACAAAGAAAATCACAAATTATTTTTACTTATGCGGCGACGGTGTCAGCGATGTAGGTAACGGAGATACTCTTTATTCAAGCCGAGTGATGCTTTGTGCGTCTCATCAGGCACATACGGTACTTAGGATCATATCGGAAAAATTTGATATCTAACAGAAAGAAGGACATGAAATGATTATAAATGATGATAAACTAAATATCGGAGGACATGAATTTAATTCGCGATTCATTTTGGGTTCAGGAAAATATTCTCTGAAATTAATTGAAGCTGCCGTTAAGGATGCGGGTGCGGAAATTATCACATTGGCTGTCAGACGTGCAAACACAAAGGAAAGTGAAAATATTTTGGACTTCATACCAAAGGGTATAACTCTTCTTCCAAACACATCAGGTGCAAGAAACGCGGATGAAGCTGTTCGTATAGCGCGCCTGGCAAGAGAGCTTGGATGCGGAAACTTTGTTAAGATAGAAGTCATGCGCGACGCTAAATATTTATTGCCCGATAATGCTGAAACTGTTAAGGCAACAGAAATACTCGCAAATGAAGGCTTTGTCGTAATGCCATATATGTATCCTGATCTGAATACAGCAAGGGATTTAGTAAATGCGGGCGCTGCAACAATTATGCCCCTTGCATCACCTATCGGATCAAATAAAGGGCTTGCGACAAAAGAATTTATACAGATTTTAATTGATGAGATCGACTTGCCTATAATCGTAGACGCGGGGATCGGAAGACCGTCTCAAGCTTGTGAAGCCATGGAAATGGGCGCCGCTGCAATTATGGCAAATACAGCTCTTGCAACAGCCGGAAATCTGCCCCTTATGGCGTCAGCTTTTCGTAAAGCCATCGAAGCAGGCAGACAAGCATACCTTTCGGGGCTTGGCAGAGTTTTAACAAGAGGCGCATCTGCATCCGATCCGCTTACGGGATTTTTACGTGATTGAGGAGGTCAATATGAATAATCGATTTTTTGTTGATTCGGATAAGCTGTCCGAAAAAGCATTGAAAAAAAAGCACAAATTGGAAACAGACCCGAGTGTCAGAACAAATCATATGGAATATATGCCCGGTATGGAGCAAATAAATTCCGATGTATGCGAGAAGGTCATTTCGCAAATGAAATCTTTTGATTACAGTGTATATACGGAAAAAGATGTAAAAAAAGCACTTGAACACGATACTTGCAGCATTGATGACTTTAAAGCGTTGTTATCTCCCGCAGCAGAACCTTTTTTAGAGGAAATGGCGCAAAAAGCAAGTGTAGAAACAAGCAAGCATTTCGGTAATACCGTATATATGTTCACACCTTTATATATTGCGAATTACTGTGAAAATTACTGTGTATACTGCGGATTTAACTGCTATAACGACATACATAGAATGAAACTGAATATGGAGCAGATAGAAAAAGAAATGAAGATTATTGCAAAGAGCGGTATGGAAGAAATACTTCTGTTAACAGGTGAAAGCCGTTCTATGAGTGATGTACATTATATAGGGGAGGCGTGTAAACTTGCCCGTAAATATTTCAGAATGGTGGGGCTTGAGATATATCCGGTAAACACCGATGAATATAGGTATCTGCACGAGTGCGGCGCCGATTATGTGACTGTTTTTCAAGAAACATATGACAGTGATAAATATGAGACCCTGCATCTAATGGGACATAAGCGGGTCTGGCCTTATCGTTTTGACGCCCAGGAACGGGCTTTAAGAGGCGGTATGAGAGGTGTGGCTTTTTCTGCTTTGTTAGGTCTTTCGGATTTTAGAAAGGATGCTCTTGCAAGTGCACTCCATGTTTATTATTTACAACGGAAATATCCATATGCAGAAATGTCACTTTCCTGTCCAAGGCTCAGACCTATTATAAATAATGATAAAATCAATCCGTTGGACGTCGGCGAGAAGCAGCTTTGTCAAGTGCTTTGTGCTTATCGTATTTTCCTTCCTTTTGTCGGTATCACGGTATCTTCCCGTGAAAGCGCCGATTTTAGGAACGGTATAGTTAAAATAGCCGCAACAAAGGTTTCTGCCGGTGTATCAACGGGAATAGGCGATCATGAAAGCAAATATTCAGGAAAGGAGCAAGACGAAGCCGCAGGGGATGAACAATTTGAAATAAATGATAACCGCAGTCTTAATAAAATGTATAATGATATTGAAGATGAAGGCTTGCAGCCCGTCTTGAACGATTATTTATATGTCTGATATTATATGTATAACAAACAGAAATCTTTGTAAGGATGATTTTCTTGTCAGGATAGAAAATATTGCCAAAGCCAAACCGAAAGCCATCATTTTAAGGGAAAAGGATCTGAGTGAATCAGAATATACCGCTCTTGCCGAAAAAGTGATGAAAATATGCCGTCAATATAATATCAAATGTATCCTGCATAGTTTTGCCGATGCTGCGATCTCATTAAAATGTGATTCAATACATCTTCCGATGCATTTTCTTTTAAATATTGAAAACGAAAAGAAAATGATGTTTAAAAATATAGGAACGTCCTGTCATAGCGTTGAAGATGCAATATCGGCGGAAAAATTGGGATGTACTTATATTATTGCAGGGCATATATTTGAAACCGACTGCAAAAAAGGAGTTGCGCCGAGAGGATTGGAGTTTTTGAAAAATATATGCGGCAAGGTTCATATACCGGTATATGCGATCGGCGGAATCGGTCACAAGAATTTTTCCGAGGTGATAAAAGCAGGAGCAAAAGGCGGATGCGTTATGAGCGGGTTGATGCAATGCAAAGATATCAATAAGTATATGGAGGCTTTTAAAGTTGAATAAAGATAATCTTTTATTATATGCCATAACCGATAATACTTGGACTGGCAAAAATACACTGACCGAGCAAATAGAAACGGCTCTTAGAGGAGGTATCAGTTTATTACAATTAAGGGAAAAGGATTTAGATGAAGAAGAGTTTGTGAAAAAAGCCGTCGAGGTCAAGGCATTGTGTGATAAATATAATGTACCGTTGATCATAAACGATAATTTAAATGTTGCACTTAAAAGCAACGCTTCGGGAGTACATGTAGGTATGGAAGATATGCCTGTCAGTGAGATTCGTAGGAAAACCCATGAAGGATTTATAATCGGAGCTACGGCAAAAACAGTGGCGCAAGCGCAAAAGGCAGAGGCAGATGGGGCAGATTATCTGGGGGTAGGCGCTGTTTTTCCATCAAGCACAAAGAAAAATGCTAAAAGGATCACCAAAGAAGATTTAAAAAAAATCACGTCTTCGGTTTCGATCCCTTGTGTTGCCATCGGCGGAATAACTCTTGACAATATAACACAAATCAAAGGCAGCGGTGTTTGCGGTGTGGCTGTTGTATCTGCGATTTTTGGTGCGGATAATATTAGTAAGGCTTGTGAAAACCTTAAAGAAAAAGCATTGGAGGTTATAAAAACATGATTGAAGGGGCTATATTTGATTTAGACGGAACTTTACTTGATTCTATGATGATATGGGATAATATTGCAGAAAATTATTTAAAAAGCATAGGGTTGAGCCCTACTGCTGAATTAAGGATCAAGGTCAATAACATGAGTCTTTTGCAGGCGGCCGAGTTTGTTCAAAAAGAATATTCTTTGCCGTTATCAGTATCGGAAATTACCGATGGTATAAATAAAACTGCAGAGCATTATTACAGAGAGGTTGTTGAATTAAAACCGGGAGTTTTAAATCTTTTGGATCATCTTTTTGATAATAATGTGAAAATGTGTATAGCAACTGCCAGCGATAAATATTTGGTTGAAATGGTATTGGAAAGATGCGGTATCACAAAATATTTTTCAAAAATATTTACCTGTACACAAGAAGGTGGCGGTAAGAATGAGCCGTATATATACAGAAAAGCGCTTGAATTTTTAAAAACACCGAAGGATAAAACAATTATATTTGAAGATGCACTGTACGCGATAAAAACCGCAAAAAATGATGATTTTTTTGTTGCGGCGATTTATGATGAATATGAGAAAGACCCACAGGAAGTAGAAAAAATATCGGATATTGTAATATCGGATTATAATGATTTAGACGGCTTTTTTAAAATAATCGATAAAATGTAAGTCAAACAGCGGCAAGTCGGGGGCACCACTTTTTGTCGCTTAATAAAATTAATGCTATATTTTTAGGAGGAATGATTTATGAGAACAGCATTAACAATCGCAGGAAGTGACTCCTGCGGAGGCGCCGGTATTCAAGCAGACATCAAAACAATGATAACAAACGGTGTCTATGCTATGAGTGCTATTACGGCATTAACTGCTCAAAACACAACCGGCGTAACAAGTATTATGGAGGTGACTCCAAAATTTTTACAGGAACAGATTGATGCTATATTTGCCGATATAGTGCCAAACGCAACGAAAATAGGTATGGTGGCTTCAAGCAATCTTATTGAAGTGATCGCCCAAAGGCTATCTTTCTATCATGCCGAAAATATTATAGTTGACCCTGTAATGGTTTCAACAAGCGGAGCAAGGCTGATTTGTGAAGAAGCAGTTTCTGTGCTGAAAGAAAAATTATTGCCTATAGCACATCTTATAACTCCGAATATTCCCGAAGCGGAAATTCTTTCGGGAATTGAAGTACATAACAAGGAAGATATGGTTAAAGCCGCAATAATAATCAATAACAGTTATGGCTGTAATGTGTTGATAAAAGGCGGACACAACATAAGTGATGCAGACGATTTTCTTTTATCTGAAAACGGGCAGGAATGGTTTTACGGCAAGAGAATCGATAATCCAAATACACATGGGACGGGATGTACGTTATCTTCTGCCATTGTCTCAAATCTGGCGAAAGGCTATAAAATAAATGATGCGGTAAAAATTGCCAAAGATTATATATCTGACGCATTATCATCAATGCTTGATCTGGGAAAAGGCAGAGGACCGATGAATCATGCATTTAATATATGCGGTAAGTATGCAGAGGAGGCTGAATAAAATGAGCAAGAGAACTACAGTATTTGAAAATGGACTTATTTGGTGCGGTGCAGCTATTTCTATCGCAGAAATACTGACAGGAACATCGTTTGCGCCTTTGGGATTTGCAAAAGGTATACTTGCGATTGTGATCGGACATATAATCGGATGTGCTTTAATGTTTTTTGCCGGATATATTGGCGGCAAAACACGCAAAAGCTCAATGGAAACCGTTGCGTTCAGCTTTGGTTATAACGGCAATTTCTTGTTTTCGATCTTGAATATCATTCAGCTTGTGGGATGGACGGCAATTATGATCTATGACGGAGCACTGGCAGCTGATAAAGCAATAAATATCGGCAGTTATATATGGAGTATCGTGATCGGCGCTCTGATTATATTGTGGATATTGGTGGGAGTAACAAACCTTGGTAAACTTAATACCGTTTCCATGAGTTTATTGTTCTTGTTAACTATTGTTTTTAGTTTTATTATTTTCAGCAAAGATGTTTCCAATAACACAATGCAGGACACTATAAGCTTCGGCGCGGCGGTTGAATTGTCTGTTGCAATGCCGCTTTCCTGGCTGCCTCTTATAAGCGATTATACAAGAGAAGCGGAAAAACCCACAAAGGCAAGCTTTGTAAGCGTATTGGTATACGGTATTGTAAGCTGCTGGATGTATATTATAGGGATGGGCGCGACAATTATTACGGGTACCTGTGATATAGCAGAGATCATGACAAAAGCCGGTCTTGGTATCGGCGGATTGTTTATTATCGTATTATCTACTACCACCACGACATTTTTGGATGCATATTCTACCGGTGTTTCAAGTGAAACCTTATCGAAAAAAATAAACGGTAAATGGGTCGCCGTTGCAACAACGATAATCGGTGTGATAGGAGCAATATTCTTCCCGATGGATGATATAACAGACTTTCTGTATTTGATAGGCTCTGTATTTGCGCCGATGATCGCAATACAAATCTGCGATTTCTTTATTTTAAAGAAAAAGTATGATGATAAAAGATTCTGTGTATCAAATTTGATCATATGGGCTTTGGGATTTATAATTTACCGTTGTATGATGAACTATGATTTCATTTTGGGAAATACTTTTCCAAGTATGATAATTATAATTGTTATATGTGTGGTTTTCAGATATGTATCAAAAAAAATAAAACATGAAGTATCATAATAGAAAAAAATATACAAGAAATTATAAAAAACATTAGAATAATAATAAACGAATAAGAACTGATATTAAAGACCGGTTTATTTGAAATATCGGTCTTTTTTTTGTGTGCTGCGAAAACTTTATTATGTGTAGGATAGGTAAGTTGAAAGATTAAAAAAAAGAGGATTTTCATATAAATTGAAAGATCCTTGCTTGATATAAACCGGAACAATAACTCTATAATCAAAGGCAGTTGCTTGCTGTCTGCTTTTAATTGACAATTAATTTTTACAGATTATCTTGACAACTATAATAACCGTATTGCGGAGCGGCATATTGTAAATTTCAATTATGCGGATGTGTTCATATTAAATAACCTGTTGATTATTTATAATTAATTTAAAAATCAACCCTAATTTTTCCGCCGCTTTCCGGCACATTATCATTCTTCCGAGAAAAATTTCAAAATAATCCATAACGGAGCTGTACTGAGTATCGACCGTTAATTTAAGTATCAGAGCTGTTTGATCATCATTGATTGTGATCGTTGATTTTTTTACCGAAAAATTAACACGGTCATGAATGTCAAAGGTCGACGAATCACGGTTGCGCACTCTTGTATATCTAACGTCGCTTTTGTCGGCTATGATAAGTGCGGCAGCCAATGGATTAACCGCAACGCCGGTCCCTTCGTCGTGATTTCCGATAGCGGTTGTTATGACCGCAATATCACGGGCAGGCATGTTAAGATTTGATAATATCCTAAAGGCCATAACGGCGCCGCTGAGGGAATGGTCGATACGGTTTACCAGATTGCCTATATCATGAAGATAGGCAGCTATTTGAACAAGTTCAATATCATGTTTTGAATATCCTAAGGTTTCCAATATGTATTTTGCAACGTTTGCCACTCTGCCTACATGAGCAAAGCTGTGTTCGGTAAAACCGAGAGCAATTAAGGATTTGTCTGCTTCTTCAATATAGGTTTTTATGTCTTCATTTTTTTTGATATCTTCAAATGTTATCATACTGTTTTTCCTTTCATTATTTTAATAGACCGCCTTTATCGAAAATTATGATAAATACTATTTTTTTATCCTGCTATTTTGGTGTTTCGCCTGATATGATTTATGCATACCCGCGAATGGATCAAGATGTATTTAACAACTGCTTTTTGTCATATTTCACGGGATGCAAAAATTGAAAATTTGTACAATGAATAAAAATCAAACATTAAAACGGAACAATACAATGTCTCCGTCCTTCATTACATATTCCTTACCTTCGGACCGAACAAGACCTTTTTCCTTTGCTGCGACCATTGAACCGCATTCCATCAGATCCTTATATGCTACAACTTCGGCGCGGATAAATCCTCTTTCAAAATCCGAATGGATCTTTCCCGCTGCCTGAGGAGCTTTTGTTCCTTTGGTAATTGTCCATGCACGGACTTCCGGTTCACCTGCGGTAAGAAAACTGATAAGCCCCAAAAGCTTATAGCTTGCCTTTATAAGTCTGTCAAGACCCGATTCATTTATTCCGAGCTCTGAAAGAAACATTTCTTTCTCTTCTTTATCAAGCTGTGAAATCTCTTCTTCTATCCGTGCCGAAACAGGCATAACTGCCGAGCCCTCTTCTTTAGCGATTTCTTCGACTTTTGCATAATATTTGTTATTTTCGATCCCTTTTGTAAAATCATCCTCTGATACATTAGCGGCATATAAAACAGGCTTTAGGGAAATCAATGAAATTTCTTTCATAATCGCTTTTTCTTCGGGTGAATATTCAAGACTTCTTGCAGGTTTTCCGTTTTCCAACGCATCCTTTACACGCTCCAATAATTCAAGCTCCTTTGACAGTGATTTATCTCCTTTCATTGCTTTTTTTGTCCTGTCGATCCTTCTTTCAATTATCTCGATGTCGGAAAATATCAATTCAAGATTGATCGTTTCAATGTCTCGGGCAGGGTCTACAGAACCGTTAACATGTGTTATGTTTGTATCATCAAAGCAGCGGACAACATGTACTATTGCATCGACCTCTCTTATATGGGATAAAAATTTGTTTCCGAGACCTTCGCCTTTAGAGGCCCCTTTAACAAGCCCCGCAATATCCACAAATTCTATATATGCTCTCGTTACTTTTTTCGGATTATACATTTTAGCCAGAGAATCCACTCTTTCGTCAGGCACATCAACAATTCCCACATTCGGCTCAATGGTACAAAAAGGGTAATTTGCAGATTCGGCGCCGGCTTGCGTAATAGCATTAAATAATGTTGATTTGCCTACATTGGGTAAACCCACGATTCCTAATTTCATAAATTTTCATGCCTTTCTTCCCACAAAAATAATTTAGGCATACGGCATGTGAGACTGCAGAATGCCTTTATCATCGAATGCAAAGCTAACAATTTGTTTAAAAACATTGTTAATTTAGGTATAATCAATAACATTTTTTTTAAATAATAAAGTTATTTTTACCATTTTATTGCAATCGTTCTTGACTTACAACAAAATATATTATATAATAACAGCATGAATTTATCAAGTGAAATTTATACTTTTTTCTGTATTTTTACAAAAAGCACAAACATAATATAAAAAATCTTATTTTGCTTACATAAATATTTATGTATTGAAATTTTACACAAGAAAGGAAAGAGAAAGAATGTCTGCAATGAAAATACTTATAGCTGATGATGACAGAAACATAGTTGAGCTTTTGAAGCTGTATCTTGAAAAAGAAGGCTTCACGACCGTTATCGCCATGAATGGAAAAGAGGCCATTGCCGCTTTTGCAAAAGAAAAACCGGACCTTGTTATTTTAGATGTTATGATGCCCGAAGCGGACGGCTGGCAGGTTTGTAAAGAAATAAGAAAAACAAGTGATACTCCGATCATAATGCTTACGGCAAAGGGTGAAACCTTTGATAAGGTTTTGGGACTTGAGCTGGGCGCTGATGATTATATGGTCAAGCCCTTTGAAACAAAGGAATTGATCGCAAGGATCAAGGCTGTTTTAAGAAGAAGCGACACTAAAGAAAAAGCTTCATCGGAAGAAGTAAGCTATGAAAATATAAGTGTAAATCTGGCAAATTACGAACTTAAATTAAACGGCAATATCATTGAAATACCGCCAAAGGAATTGGAGCTTTTATATTTTTTGGCATCCAATCCGAACAGGGTATTTACAAGAGAACAGTTACTCGAAGAGGTTTGGGGCTTTGATTACTTTGGTGATTCAAGAACTGTTGACGTTCATATAAAGAGACTGAGAGAAAAATTGGAAAATGTAAAAGGTAACTGGACCTTAAAAACCGTATGGGGTGTAGGATATAAATTTGAGGTGAGATAGTTGTTCAAGTCGGTATTTTCAAGAATGTTTTGGAACGATGTAATTATCGTGTTTACGGCGCTGGCTGCAATGATATGCACAATGGTGGTGGTTTTCAATGATTATGTAACTGACCTTCAGTATGAAAATAATATGAAAGCGGCACAAAACATTCAGTTTATGACAATCTATCTTGAAATAGAAAATCCCGACTACAGGAATTATTATATATATCTCAATTTCTTGAATCAGTATTCGGAATTTATCGAATCGGACATTACGGTTATAAATGCAGCCGGTTCGGTACATGCTTCCACAACATCCATTATAAGAGTACCGGCTGAGATGAACGATAGTGTCCTTTCCGGAAAAATAATCCGGCAAAATTCAACTTTTGGAGGATTTTATAATAAAAATGTATTTGTTGTAGGTGTGCCTATAATATATAACAACAATATTGTCGGAGGGATTTATTTCAATACCCAGATACCCGATCTTAAGGAAAGGCTGAACGAATATTATCTGTTGCTTCTTTTGCCGGTGATTATTTCAATTATTGTAGGATGTATACTGTCATATATAAAAAGTAAAAAGATCACAAGCCCTTTGAAAGAGATCAATAAAGGTGTTCTGGAGCTTGCGTCCGGTAATTTTTCAAAGAGGATATCGGTAAATAATGATGAAATAGGTCAGCTTGCTTCAAGCTTTAACTATATGGCAGACTCACTTGAACGTCTCGATGGGCTGAGGACAAGATTTGTGTCGGATGTTTCACACGAACTAAGGACTCCTATGACATCGATCTCGGGATTTGTGGGAGGTATACTGGACGGCACAATCCCGCCGGAAAAAGAAAAAGAATATTTACAGATTGTATATGACGAGTCGGTAAGGCTCACAAAGCTCACAAACGATATGCTTGAAATGACAAAAATGCAGTCTGCCGAATATAAACTCGATATATCGGAATTTGATATAAACGAATTGATAAGAATTTGTATAATTCAGCTTGAACAGAAAATTGAATCGAAAAATCTTGAAATAGAGTTTGACTGTGATCCCGAAAAAATAAATGTCCTTGCCGACAAGGATTCCATAAAAAGAGTTATTATCAATATTATTGAAAATGCAGTAAAATTCAGTTATGAGAACACGAAAATAATAATCAGGACCGAAATCCAAAACAAAAAGGTCAATATAAGCATAGGAAATTTCGGCGCGGGCATTAATGAAGATGAAATGAAAAATATTTTTGACAGGTTTTATAAAACAGATAAGTCAAGAAGCGAGGATAAAAAGGGAGCAGGCCTTGGTCTTTCTCTTGCAAAGAATATTATGAATCTTCACAAACAAAAAATTTGGGTAGAGTCGTTTACTGCCAAGGAAGGCAGTGATGTGAAGTTTACACGCTTTACATTTACATTAAAATTAGCATAATATTTAATTATAAACTTACAACTCAGTATATGAATGAAAGGATTGATTTAAGAATGGCAGAATTAAGATGGAATCCGCTTACAAAGGATTGGGTAATGATTGCATCGCACAGACAAAACAGACCGCAGATGCCGAAAGATTGGTGTCCGTTTTGTCCGGGATCGGGAAAAGTCCCTGATAAATTTACAGTATATAAATATGATAATGATTTTCCGGCATTGAGTCAGGATCCTCCGGTACCGGATGATGTTGAAACAAAAATTTACAAAACAAAACCGGCATATGGGAAATGCGAGGTAATTCTGTATTCACCGGAACATACGGTAACTCTTCCTGAATTACCCGTCAATCATATAAGAGAGCTTGTCGACCTTTGGACGGAACGTTTTAATGAACTCAGCAAGGATGAAAAAATAAAGTATGTTTTTATATTTGAAAACAGAGGCGCCGCCGTAGGTGTTACCATGCCGCATCCTCATGGTCAGATATACGGTTATTCATTTATTCCGAAGAAAATAGAGCTTGAAATTGATTCATTCAAGGAACATGAAGCACAAACAGGAAATTGTTTGATGTGTGATATGCTTAAGGATGAAATTGAGGCAAAGAAACGAATAATAACCGAAAATGATGATTTTATAGTTTTTCTGCCTTTTTTCACCGAATATCCGTATGGTGTATATATTGCTGCAAAAAGACATTTTCAAAATCTTAATGATATGACAGAAAAGGAAAAAGACAGTCTGGCAGCCATATTGAAAGAAACGGCAGGAACCCTTGACAGCTTGTTTGATTTTGCTTTTCCGTATATGATGTGTATGTATCAAAATCCGGTAAATACAGGCGAAAATATTGATTTTCACCATTTCCATATAGCTTTTTATCCGCCGATGCGTTCAGCTGATAAAATCAAATACTGCGCTTCTTCCGAAACAGGGGCATGGGCGCACTGCAATCCTACCGCCCCCGAAGAAAAAGCGGAGGAACTGAGAGCTGCACATAAAAAATTTTTAAATAAAATAAATAATATAAAATAGTTGATTTCAAAATAAAGAAAGTCTCAAATACATTAAAATAAGTAATGATGAAGGGAAGAATTAAATGAATATTTTTGGCTACGGATTATGGATATTGATATTGATACCGCTGCGATTGCTGGCTCTTGTCATACATGAATGCTCCCATGGCTTTGTATCGACAAAGCTCGGGGATCCTACGCCCAGAATACAGGGCCGTCTTTCACTGAATCCTTTGGTTCATCTTGATCCGTTTGGTACGATCCTTATGATCTTAACCGGATTCGGATGGGCAAAGCCTGTTGAGGTGAATCCTATGTACTATAAGAACAGGAAAAATGGGATGGCATTGGTCGCATTAGCAGGACCCCTTTCTAATTTTATACTTGCATTTATCTCTGTTTTTTTATACGGATTATTCAGGGTGGTTTTCTTTAAATTGAATGTATCCGAATCAGTTGCTTATGTTTTTGACAATATATTTATTTATTCGGCTCAGATAAATCTTTGTTTTATGATATTTAATCTTATTCCGATACCGCCGCTTGACGGTTCAAGAATATTGGGTATGTTTTTATCGGATAAAATATATTACACACTTATGCAATATGAAAGATACTCAATGATTTTGATTATGGTATTATCATTAAGCGGGGCGTTTTCAAGAATTATTGGTACAGGCGTCAACTTTTTCTTTGGAAAAATGATAAATGCGGTAGTTTTATTGTTTAATATTTTACTCGGTTGGTTATAATCAGAAAGAGTGTACATTTTATGGAAAAGGTTTTATATAAACTTGAAAATTTTGAAGGGCCGCTTGATTTGCTTCTTCATTTGATAACAAAAAATAAAGTTAATATTTATGATATACCGATAGTTGAGATAACCGATCAATATCTTGATGCCATTGCAGGAATAGAGGAGCTGGATGATACAAGTGAATTTTTGGTTCTTGCAGCTCAGCTTTTGTATATAAAATCCAAAATGCTGCTTCCAAAGCCCGAGGAGGAAGAGGAGGAAGACCCGAGAGAGGATCTTGCAAGGCGGCTCATAGAATATAAAAAATACAAAGAAGCTTCTTTGGAATTGAGAAAAAGTGAATTTTTTTCAAGAGATATGTGCTTTAAAGATACGGAAAAAATTGATTTTCCCATACCGCCGTACAACAGACAGCATGAAACGATCGAACTTATAAACGCATTTAATTCTATTATGCAAAGAAGGAGAAGAAGAGAAAAACCGAAGAAAAAAGCATTTTTTGGAATAGTTGGTCGAGAAAAAGTATCGGTGGAGGAAATGGTTGAAAAGGTTTGTAAAATTTTGGCTCAAAAACGAAAAGTAAATTTTAAAAGCATGTTTGATAAAAAAGAATCAAAACCGGAGAAAATAGCAACTTTTTTAGCAGTGCTTGAAATGATCAAGCTAAATAAAATTGCCGCAGATTATGATTATCAAAAAAAAGATTATGTCATATCTGCGATCAGACCATAAAAAGAAAAAAATACAGAATATATAAAGCGGCAATGCGGAGGATAAAATGGATGAAATAAATATACAATATGCCATAGAAAGTATTTTATTTGCTGTAGGAGAACCTGTAAAGGCATCAAAGTTAGCAGCTGTATTAGATGCAGGTATAGAGGAAGTAAAGGAAGCAGTCAAAGTTTTGAAATACAATTATGATACGCAGCAGCGCGGTGTAATGATAATTGATATTGATGAAGGATATCAAATGTGCTCAAGACCGATATATCATGCATATATACAGGAAATAATCGGCGAACAAAGACGCCAGGCATTGTCAAATGCAGCTATGGAAGCATTAACAATAGTTGCATACAAACAGCCCGTTACAAGAGGTCAAATCGAATTTATCAGGGGTGTAAACAGTGACGGGGCGATAAACAGGCTGCTGGACAAGGATTTAATAGAAGAGGTTGGAAGACTTGACGCACCCGGAAAACCTATTTTATACGGTACAACAATTAATTTTTTAAGATGCTTCGGTTTAAATACCACAAAGGATCTTCCGGATATTGACTTTTCTGAATTGATCAATGAATACGAACAGCTTGAAATAAATACCGATGAAATTGACAAAAAAACATATAACAATGACAACAGTGAATAATCTTTTGCCGAAACATAATAAAGAATATACATAAAACATGATTTAGTGAAAGGAGAACCATTAATGACGGTATTGATTGTTATTACAGCAGTACTTGCTGCGGTCATCGTTCTATTGCTTATACCGTCTGAATTACTGTTTTCCTTTATATGGAATGAATATGAAAGAAAAACAGAATTGAAGTTTAAATATCTGTTTATTAAAATCACTTTATTGCCTAACGATGATAATAATAAGAATAAAAAAAAGAAGAAAAAAAACACAAATAATAAAGAAAAGAAAAAATATACATTCAATGATGTAAAAAGACAATATAAAAATTTTAAGACATATTTTAATGTTGTAAAAGATGATATCGTAAAAATTCTAAGTTACGCGAAAAAGCATGCCGTTACTGTAAAAAATACCGATATCAATATTAAATTCGATTTTGAAGATCCTATGGATACGGGGATTTATGTCGGGGTCATAAACGGAATTGTTTATAATATTATAGGAATCCTTGACAGAACAATATCAGTTGAAAAAATGAAGATTGATATAGTACCTCTTTTTGAAAACAGGGATTATTTTGATATATCGGTAAATGGTATAGTAAGGATAAAAAATGTGCATATTATGTATATACTTATCAAGGCGTTTAAAATCGCTTTGAAATTGAAAAAAATAAGCCCTAAAGGCATTTGAAATAACTTATAAAACGAAAGGAATGTTAATTATGTCAGATCATCCAATTGAAGGTTTAATGGACACTGCAATGAGTAACATTAAATCAATGGTAGATGTTAATACCGTTGTGGGAAGTCCGGTCACTACATCGGACGGAACCATGATTATCCCGGTATCTACGGTAAGCTTCGGCTTCGGAGCCGGAGGCTGTGACTTTGATACAAAGAAAAACAATGTCAATCTGCAGGAAAAACCGAATTTCGGAGGCGGATGCGGAGGTGGGGCGAATGTTAATCCCATTGCATTTTTGGTTGTGGGAAACGGGACAATCAAACTGCTCCCCGTAACACCTGAGGAATCTCCGGTAAACAAAATTATTGATCTTGTTCCGGATATGGTAGAGAAGGTAAATGATGTCGTATCAAAAGCATCTGAAAAAATGGCCAAGAAAAAAGATAAAAGTGAAGAAGAAAATTTTACGGTTGATGTGGCTGAATAAACATCATAAAACTACAAATAAGGAAGATTATACTGCACCTTTTAACGGTGCGGTATTTTTTTGAATTTGAAAAAAATTCATAAATTGGTTAAAATATTTCATAAAAGTAAAATTTTTATACTTGTTATTAATATGAAACACATGGTATAATATTATTGTAATGGAAAATAGGTAAAGTTTTGTTATATTTACTATTTTCAAAAAAAATAAAAAAGGGAGAGAAAAAAATGTTAAAGAAAAGAATTTCATTTGTAACGGCATTGGTAATGATGATTACCTTGTTATTCGGACAGGTTCAGTTTGTGTCGGCACAAACGCCTTTTGTTGCTGCAGGCTATGAGATTGTTGACTCGGCATATGACGCGCAAAACGGTGTTTATGTTTTGATGGCAAAGAATTATGCGGATTCGCTTCATAAGACTGTACTTTATACATCAGCTGACGGTAAGAACTGGGTTCAGTCGTTTGCAACTTCAAATGGGAAAAATTATCATAACACATATTCCGGACAGAATATTACATATTGGGATACAGAAAATATATTTGTAGCAGCAATCGGAGGAAGTGTTTATACATCAGCGGATGGATTGTCATGGACAGTTAATGAAGCACTTGATCCGGGAAGTAACCTTGTTGTTGAATCGGGCAACGGATTGATTGCTGTTGCCGGAGGTATGTATGCAGTTGTGGCTTCTTCGCTTGAAAATATTTCAGACAAAATAAAGGTGTTAGAGAAAGAAGATCAATATTTAGATACAATAGCGATTGATTCATCATCAAAAGTTTATATTTCCTCGGGAAATTGGATCAGAGCACAAATTGATTATTCGGAAATTGATGGTTGGATGTGTTCAGGCTTAGCAATGGGCGAAGGATTTAATTTTAAGGCTTCTGATTACAAATTTATTAACGAAGACAAAGGTTGGATTACTGAGGAAGCAGATGATAGGACAACTCTTTCAATATTTGAAAGAAATGGTGTATATTCTCCCAAGAATTTTACACCTTTAACTGTTGACGGTATGAATACAAAAGCAATAACTGCTATTGGTTCTGATTCACAGTCAATCTTTTTTGGAACAAGTGACGGAAGCATTTATTTTATAGGTGCTGATGCAAATCTTGTGGCAGGTGACTTACCGGCTGATACTTGGTCGGCTGCTGTAAGTGATTCATTTACATTACCTATTACAGAAGAAGTTACAGATATTAATTGTATTGGTGAAGGCAAATTATTGGTAACTACTCTTAAAAGTGTTTATGTAATGGAAAAAACTGCTGACGGATACGTTTACTCAGATCCTACGAACCGTAAAGAACTTCATGATCCGGTTGCAGTTGGCGAACTTCCTTTTGAAGAAGGAGTTAAGCTTCTCGGCGGTACATACAGCCCCGAATTGAACAGATATGCAGTATACGGTAACGATGCTGACGGTAAAGGACATATTTATTATTCGGACGACGGAATCAACTGGAATACAACAGGAACCGGAACATCCATTTTAACAAGCGGTATGCCTACTGAACGTCAGAATGCCGCAGTTTGGTGGCCTGCACAGCAAGCATTTGTCATTTCAAATGCGACACAGTCATTAAACGGAGCAATATGGTATTCAAAAGATGGTATAAGCTGGGTATATAATGACAAACTTGGTTTCGGAAATAACGGTGACCTTGCGGTTGTAGGAGATTATTTGTATTCCGCATCATATTCTTCACAAAGAGTAATTTTACGTTATTCCGATCTTGAAAATGCGGCAACAAAGATATTCCACTCAAAGAATAATATTCAGTATAATCTAAATGTTATTGCTTTAAGTGATGACGCTACGCCGTATGTATTTTTAGCTGATCCGTGGGGAATGAATTATGTGGCAAAAACAGGACTTTCGGAAGATGAAGTTACAAATGCAATCAAAATTTCGAATGGTCAAAAAATGTTATCTGCTCATTACAATGATATTTTGGATAAATTTGTAAGCATTTCATCTAATACACAACAAATATATATTACAGATAAAGTTACAGCAGAATCTTTCGGTATAACACCGGATTCGGATTCAAAAACTCTTGCTGCAATAAAAACTAACGGTTCAACTTATCTTGTTGCTGATGCAGACGGTACACTTTATTTTGCTTCAACTGCAAACCTCGGAACTGATACTGTATTTAATAAGGTTAATTTCAGAGGAACGACTCCAAATACATTGCCTGTAACAAATATCATTACAGGTGCAGACGGAAAATATCTTGTAACAGTTTCAGACGGTACAACAAGTGATATTTTAATCGTAGATGCAGACGGTTTGGTATACCGTAAGGCTTCTGAATATACATCATTGAAATCAATTTCAGCAGGAATGACATTTACAGTTACAGCTGAGTACGAAAACTTCATTAACTATTCTGATGAAGTAACATTGATTGCAGCAATATACAGCAATGACGGAACACAGCTTCAGCAGGTTGAGGCGCAGGATATTTATGTTGAAGAAAATGCTGCAAAAATACTTACAATGGAAGTTACGGCAAATGAGAATATAGCTCCTGATTCAAAATTAAAGCTCTTTATCTGGGACAGCCTGAACGGTATGGTTCCGTTATGTAACAGTAAAATGTCTTTTTAATAAAGGGTGATTTCAATGTATATGTGTCAACGGACGGTGATGACGCATATGATGGGACGATAGATTATCCTGTCAAGACTATTGAAAGAGCCCGTGACATCATAAGGAACGCAAGAATAACGGGAAAATGTAATGATGTTCCCGTATCAATAGTTTTACGTGAAGGGACATATGCTGTTGATTCAACAATTAACTTTACAGGAGCGGATTCGGGCGATGATTTATTTCCGCTTACAATTAAAGCGTATGAGAATGAAAATGTAATTATAAACGGCGGTACAGATATAAGTGCTTCGGCACTTGTATCCGCCGACGACAATATCAAATCAAAAATAATAGATGAGTCAGCAAGGAATAATATAAAGGCAATAAACCTGTTTGAAAACGGTGTTGATGAGCTTGGAGAAATTTCCGTAAGAAGCACAATGATTTCCGACAATAAAACGGCACAGGCAGAGGTCAGCGTTGACGGTGTTCGTATGAAATTGGCGGGATGGCCTAATGAGGGATTTGTCGGAGGCATCAGTGAAGTTATAAGAAGCGGTGACAGAAGCACATCGGGGATAAATGAAGGCAGTGTGTTTAAATATACCGGATATACAAGGCCGCAGCTTTGGAGCGAACCTGAAAAAGCATGGATTGCAGGCGCTTTATACAATAATTTCTTTTACGATTACTATCCCATAGAATCGGTTGACGGAAATCAGATAACTTTAAGCAGGGGTGCTGTTTCAAATACATATTATTCAAAACCTTTTTTCAGATTTGAGAATATTTTAGAAGAACTGGACAGCCCGGGTGAATACTATATTGATTATGATACGGGAATAATGTATATATATATGCCCGAAGGAAGTACAGATAATTCTGAAATTACGGTATCTCAAACAGATGAAAATTTATTACAGATTACAAATGCTGAAAATATCCGTATAGAAAATATAGAGTTTATGGGCGGAAGAAGTTCAGCAATTGTAACTAAGGGCAATTGTTCTGCTATAACAATTAAAAACTGTAATGTACATTCATTTGGTGGAAACGGAATAGATATATCCGATTGTACGTTTTCGACAGTTCGTGACTGTAATGTATATGATGTGGGAAAGAATGGAATAGTGGTATCGGGAGGAGATTATAATGATATTGTCTCTTCTCAGAACGTACTGTATAATAATGATATATACCGTTTTTCACAGCTTGACAGAGCGTATACGTCAGGAGTGAGTATAGGATATCAGAGTGTCGGTGTTAAAGTAGTTAATAATCATATACATGACGCACCTCATGCCGGAATAATTTTCTACGGTGTAAACAATGAAATTACACATAATGAAATAGATAATGTTGTAAAAGAATTTCATGATATGGATGCTATATATGTAAATAACTATAATATGCCATGGGAAAGAGGAAATATTATTTCATATAATTTATTTCATAACATCGGACATGAAATATTCCCTGAAGAAAAACAAATGAATGTTGCGGCAATAAGAACAGATAACAACGGTCATGGTCTTATAATAGAGCATAATATATTCTATGATATAGGACAAAACAGAACAAATGCCGTTTCCTGTATACATGCACAGGGAACACATAATATAATTTGCGAAAATATGTTTATTGACTGCAGCGAAACATATATGGGCTGTACAAAATATAACAGTGAAGCTGCATATAATTTTGATTCGGTATTGGATGAGAACGGAAATGAAACAAATATAAATATTTCAATAAGAAATAATCTTGCAAGATATCAAAACAGTATATATGCAAAATTATTCCCTGAAATCATGAATTTCTGGAATGAGCATCCCGCCTCATCAAAAACAAATGTATTTGCGGATAATTTGATAGTAAATATCAAATTGCCTTTAAGCACTGTAAATGATAATGAATATTCATGGCAGAATATGGATAATCAAGGGTATAGAGCTGCAAGGGAAACAGTTAATGCGAGCGGTAATTATGTATGTAATGAAAATGTTGGTTTTATTGATTATGATAATAAAAATTTTGAACTGAACAAAGATTCTGTTGTTTACAGCATAATTCCTGGATTTGATTATATTAATTTAAGTGCTATTGGAACAAGATAAATAAAAATATGAAGTTAATCGTCCATCTTGTGTCTTTTAGCCGAATGTATAAAAGGTAATAAATGACTGTAGAATGAACGATTTTCTTATTGAGAAAGAATGAAATTTTTGTGCTTTTTAATAAATTTACGAAAGGAGCTTTTATCATTAATATGAAAAAACCGGCTTTATTATTGGCAATTGTAATGTTGGTTCAAACAATGTCATCGGCTGTTTTTGCTTTATACAATGATATGAACGGTCATTGGTCCCAAAGATTTGTTGATCTTTTGGATGAAAAGGGTATTATTAACGGGGATGAAAACGGTAATTTCAGACCTGATGAATTCATAAAGGCTGATGAATTTATAAAGCTTGTAACCATGGCAAGGGGCTTTGAACAGCAGAGCACATCGGGATATTGGGCAGAGCCTTATATAAATGAAGCTTATGAAAAAGAATATATCTATGATGATGAGTTTGACAGCTTTACAAGGAATATTACCAGAGGCGAGGCAGCTATGATTATAGTAAGGGCTTTGGATCTGGAAGGAAAGAGTATTTCTGATCAGGACACATTGATAAGAGAAATTACAGATTATTATGATACTACAAATTATTTTAAAGAATATGTTTTGGCGGCTTATGCAAATAATCTGATGAAAGGCTATGAAGACGGAAGTTTTAGATATACAAGACCGCTTACAAGAGCTGAAAGCTCGGTTATAATAGTAAGAATGCTGAAAATCAAACCTTTGGAAGGAGACACGCCTCCTGATATTGATACTGATAATATTTATTATGTTTCAACGCAAGGGTCTGACAGCAATGACGGCTCCTTTGACAAGCCTTTTGCAACAATTGCAAAAGCTAAAGAAATGGTTAGACAGGCAGTTGTAAACGGAACTTATCCCGAAGAAGGTATAACAGTATATATTCGTGAAGGTTCATATTATATCGACAGTACCTTATCGTTTGACGCATACGATTCCGGAACAGAGGATGCCCCTGTAAGATATATGGCATATAATAATGAAGATGTTCGTCTTACCGGCGGAATAACAATACCGTATGATGCATTTGAACCTGTATCGGATGATGTTCCTTTATTATACACTGCGGCAAAGAACAATGTTTTACAGGTTGATCTTAAAGCACTTGGTATTGAGGATTACGGACAATTGTCAAGAAGAGGATATCTTATTGCCGCAGGTGTTAAACCTCAGTGTGAGCTCTATGTTGATAAAGAGAGGATGCAGCTTTCGCGCTGGCCTAATGCAGAGTGGGTAGGAACCGGAGAAATAATCAGAAGCGGTGCAAGAAGCCAGACCGGAGTTCTGGAAGGCGCGGAATTTACAATAGATTACGATCAGCCTACAAAGTGGACTTACAGTAAGGATATTTATACCTCAGGTGTTCTTGGTGAAAACTATTTTTACGGATATTTCCCAATTGAAAAAATAGAAAAGGGAAAAATAACTTTAAAAGAGGGAGCGGTAAAAGATTATTACTCCAAACATTTTATAAGATATGAAAATATTTTGGAAGAAACCGATATGCCGGGTGAATACTATATAGACCGTGAAACGGGAATGATGTATTACTATCCTATTGAAGGTTTTTCACAAAACAGTGATATAAAATTATCAATGTTCCAGGATAATATTATTTCTTTGACAGGTACTTCCAATGTTGAATTTTCAAATTTATTGATTGATTCTACAAGAGGAACAGCAATTTCAGCAAGTAATGTAAATAATATTGTAATTAAAAATTGTGAAATTGCAGATGTAGGAGGCAGTGCAGTTAATCTCAGCGGAACAAATTGTTTAATTTCATCTAACTATATACATGATACAGGATCAACCGCTGTAAGTGTTAGTGGTGGAGATTATGCAAATCTTATTTCATCGGGTAATGTTATAGAAAATAACCATATAAGAAAACCTGCTCAGCTTGAAAGATCTTATAATACAGCTATAACATTGGGTTATCAATCGGTAGGAACAGTTGTAAGAAATAATGAAATTCATGATACACCACATACTGCAATTATTATCTACGGTCCGGAACATATCGTTGAATATAACGAAATATATGATACTGTTAAAGAATTCCATGATATGGATGCTATATACTTGAACGTATATGTTTATCCATGGGAAAGAGGGGTAACAATAAGACAGAATTATTTCCATGATTTCGGTCAGCAGACATTTACCGAACAGCAAATGAATGTTGCCGGAATAAGAACGGATAACAGAGGAAACGGATTAAATGTCCTTGAAAATGTATTCTATAATATTGGACTCAGCAACTCAAATCAGGTAAGAGCTGTGTGTGCTGAGGGAATAGAAAATGTAATAGAAAACAACCTGTTTATAGATGTTTCAGAAGCCTATGACGGACCTGATACATACAGCCCGGGATCAACATGGGATATGGAGGATGCAACTGTAAAGACAACATATAATGATTGGCTGAAGTATAAGGATGTATACTCTGTTAAATATCCTGAAATTTTGGATTTCTTTGATAAGTATCCGGCATCTTATGAAAAATCAAACAAGTTTAACAATAACGTTTTAGTTAACATAAGTAAAAAACTCAGCAATGTAAATGCGGAACCAAATAAATACGGTTACCGCGGAAGTGAAAATCTGATTGAAGCTGAAAACAATATATTGACGACGACCGATATAGGCTTTGTTGATTATGCAAATAAAAATTTCAGTTTAAAAGATGACAGCGAAATCTACACTCAAAATCCTAATTTCAAAAAAGTTGAATTTGATAAAATGGGTACAAACGGAGAAGTAGGAAGAATTTTGCAATAAATTTGGGAAAGGAATGATTAATTAATGAAAAGATTTTTTTCATTACTGCTTGCTTGCTTTATCACTTTAAACTTATGTGTCATAGTTAAGGCAGACGGACTTACGGGTACATATACATTTTTTGATTCAGCATACAGCCCGACGCTTGATAAATATGTTATTCTTGCAAAGGATGAAGGAAACTCGTCATATCCTGCAAAGCTTTTTGTATCAGAAGATGGTATTCATTTAAAAGAAACTTTATCTGTTTCAAAAGGTGCAACAGGTGCTAATCCTAGAACAAAACAGCTGCTTGTTTGGTGGGAGTCACAGAATGTATTTGCAGCACAGCTCGGAAGTGAGTTATATATTTCTTCCGATGGTGAAAACTGGGAAAAACCGGCTCTTAATGCATCAACAAATACATATACATCCATAGCAACTGACGGAGACAGGCTTCTTATCGGTGCAAAAAATTATATAAAAGTTGCCGATAATTATGATGAGCCTGCGGAAGAAATCAAAATAACCGATATTAATTCCTATTATGTTAAAAGCATTGCCATTAAACCTAATTCGGATATATTTTATGGTATGGACGGTGCATCATATACAACTTATATGTTCCGTGTAGAAACACCGGAAAGAACTGTAATCCAAACAGTTCCGGAAACAGGAGGTGAAGCAATTTCAGACACTTTTTATAATCCGGAAATAGACAGGTGGGTTAGTGTGAACAGACAAACACGCTACTTGCTCCTTGATGAAAAAAGCACCTTTACTTATATTACACCCAAAATTGACGGCGGCGAATTTACGGAAAAAATAATTGGTGGCGGTATAGGTGAAAAGTATACTGTTTTAGGTACTGTAAACGGCTCTTTATATTATGCCGAAAACTCATCAATAGCTGATACCGGAACAATTTGGAATAAAATTGAGTTTCCTGATTCTATGACAGAACCCGATTCCGAAATCAGAGGTATAACAAAGGGCAGTGAGAATTACTTGCTTGTTATATCAAAGAACGGATATTATATTTTAGAAGAAACAGATAACGGTATAGTTGCAATCGATAGTCAAAAAATAAATATTGAATCAGATACATACAGAATAGAATCTCCTAATGAAAATAGTCAGATATTTGATGTTAATATATCTGCAACGAATTATAACGGAACCATTCCTGATATTCAAAGTATTGAAATGACGGAACCGGATTCAAATATAAGTTCATCCTGGGACGGAGAAAAGCTTTCTCTTGAAGTTCAGCCAAATACTGAAGCTGTAAAGACTTTTCAACTTATAGAAACAGAAGGCCGAACAGAAACTTTTGATATTTCATTTGTTAAAGAAACAAGTGTTGGTCTTGATGGTTTTGAATCTGCTGTTTTGCCGGGCGAGGGAGAAGATAGTCTTGAACTTCCTTATACGCCATATGTTATTGCATCTGATGGTGAAAAGATGTCAAGACCTGCTTCAATTACAGTTATTTCTGCGCCTGAGGGAGTAACCTATGATGAAAGTAAAGGAGTTGTTGTAATTACTCCTGAAAGCACAGGCGGAACTATGGTATTACGTGTAACATCTGATTTGAATCCTGATAATTATAAGGATTTTAATATTGATATAACACCAAGAGTTCCCACAACCGTTGATTTAACTGTATCTGACGAAACATTTACAATTCCTGACAGCTCAAATAAAACAATTACTTGTTCTGCAATAGTTAAGGATCAGATAGACAGTGTAATGACATCGGAAGAAGTTGAGTGGAGTCTTTCGGGTAATACTACAGGAATTTCAATTGATGATAACGGAATTATTAAAATTGATTCTGAAGCTATAAAAGGAGAATTGACAGTAAAGGCTTCGTCTGTTACAAACAGCAGTATTTATGCTGAAAAGACAATAAATCTACTTTGGTCAGATAAAAGAAGTACAAATGAAGATCTTAAACTTATTGAAGATAGTGTAACTACAGAAGAAAATCTTTATTTTAAGACCGAAGGAAATTACGGTACAACATTTGAATGGAAAAGTGAAGATACGGATATTATTTCCGATGAAGGTGTTATTTACCGTGATAGAAAGTATGACACTTCAACAAGAGTAAATGTAACTTGCAAAAAAAATGATGCGGTAAGTTCAAAAAATATTACAGTAAATGTTTTAAAAGCAGTAAATTTTGCATCTGTAGGAGATTTTGAAGACAATAATGCTGAAGGATTAAACGGTACAATAGTTCAGGATAATGTACACGATGGCGAATACGCATTTAAACCTGACGGTGATTTCGCGTTTACAATTAATGCTGAAAAAGATTCTATGTATGTTATTGAAGCATATGTCAAAGCCGATTCTGCAGTTAGTCTATCAACAGATACTGCGGGAAAACTTACAAGCATAGACCCCAACGGTGAATATGAAAGAATTGTTGAATCATATTTATATTCAAAGGATATTGAGGCTGAAGAAATTAAATTTTCTGCTTCAGGTGACTGGTATATTGATGATATAAGAGTTTATGATATAACACCTGAATATAAAGCAGTAATGGAAAAGATTACGACAGCTGAATATTCAAAAAAATCATCAGATAAAACAGCGGCAAGAGAAGCAGCTGAAGACTTTTTAGATATTCCTTTGAGGGAAAGATTACTTGACAGAATAGATGACATAAAAACTTCCGGTTCCGGATCCGGGGGAACAGGCGGTTCCGGTGGCTCCGGATCCGGCGGAACGGGCGGTTCCGGTGGAGGATCATTTGTTCCACCATCATCCGGTGGAAATACTACAATTCCAAATGCATCAGAAGTGGTTGATAATGATGAAAAAGTGTATGAATATAATTTGATATTTAAGGATTTGTCACATCACTGGGCAAAGGATGATATTGAATTTATGGCGAATAATGGAATAGTTAACGGTGTTGATGATGAAACGTTTAATCCGGAGGCAAATATTACCAGAGCTGAATTTACAAAATTAATTGTAAAGACCATGGGTCTTGCTGAGGTAGAGTATGCAAATACATACTATGATATTATGGCTGAAGACTGGTATTCAGGATTTGTTCAGGCAGCAAGCAATGAAGGGTATATATCCGGATACGATGGATTGTTCAGACCAAATGATTATATTACAAGAGAAGAAATTGCAAAAATTATTGTTTCGGCATATAATTCTAAAATGAACAAAACTTTGGAAATCGGCGGTGCGTTATATTACTCGGATATCGAGAGTATCAGTGCATGGGCATATGATTATATTGTTGAAGCATCAAATGAAGGATTTATAAACGGAATTACGGAAACCGAATTTGCTCCTAAACAAAATGCAACAAGAGCTCAGGCAGTTGTAATGTTAAAGAGATTATTCGATAAGATTAACGCTTAAGTAAGGGGGTCATCTCATTTGAAAAGATTTATTAATTTAATAATAGCAGTTTCAATCATTTTTAGTTCTTTCACAATGGCTTACGCTGCAGATGAAATGGCTGTAGGTCAGAGCGAAGCCAATATGCTTGATGGAATAGGCATATATGACAGTAATGTGATAGAGAACAGTATTACAAGAGCAGAATTTGCTGATATTGTAGTTAGAATGATGGGAGTAGATGAAGAAACAATACCTGCTCCGTCTAAACAGGTATATATTGATGTGCCTGTAGATCACGAATGTGCTCCGGTTGTTAATTATCTATATGATAACGGAATTATGATCGGACATGATGACGCATCTTTTAAGCCTGACAGTGAACTTACATGTCAGGAAGCTGCAAAAATTTTGGTTTCATTGTTAGGCTATCGTGAAATTGCAGAAGTAAACGGTGGTTATTTTGTGGGTTACCTAACTGCTTCAAATGATGCAGGATTATTTAAAGGTGTAAAGACAGGGTATTCAAGTGTTATTGATACCGGAAATCTTGCAATAATGATAAAAAATGCACTTGAAGCAAATGTTATATCCATGGAACTTACAAATGGTGGTTATGTTCTGAAAAAAGATGAAACAACAACAATAATGTCAAAATATCTTGATATGGGCAAATACACCGGCATAGTTGAAGGATATGAATATACAAGCATTAAATCTGAAACTATTGAATACGGAGAAAATAAAGCTTATATCGGCAATGTTGATTTTAACACCGGGGATGTTGATTTATCTGATTTTATCGGAATGAATACCGAAATATATTACAGAGAAAATGACGGAGAATATACTGTTTTATATGCCCAGGAATACAGAAACAAGTATGTAGTTATTGAATCTGACAATATTGAGGATGCTTCTTTAGAAAATATAGAATACTACGCAAATTCAGACAGTACTAAAACAACTAACTTTAAAATTAACAGTGATGCTGTATTTATTTATAACGGCAAAAAAGATCTTTTAATTACAGATGAGAATTTAAATCCAATTTCAGGTAATATAAAATTAATTGATAATAACAATGACGGCCGTGCGGAAGTTGTTGTGATTAAAGAATTTACAGAATATCCTGTTAAAGGTGTAATATCAACCGACAAGCAGGTTACAACACAATTTAGCAGTAAAATATTGGATTTTTCTGATCAAAGTACAGTATATAAATTTTATATGGACGGATCAGAAACAGATTTTACGTCTATTACAAAAAATAGTGTATTGAATATTCTTGAAAGCAAAAATACGACAGGCACAAAACTTATGAATGTGTATATAGTTAATAACAGTGTTGAAGGTATGGTTACTTCTATTTCACGTCCTGATGATGATTTTGTTATTCAATTTGATTCAGGCGAAGAATACAAGCTTTCTCAATCTTTAATTAACTATATAGAAGACAATAAAACTTTTAATGAAGAAACAAATGAATATGAATATGGTTTTGCATATCCCACAAACACTAATTCATATACAGTAAGATTGAACAACTATGGAGAAATTGCATATTACTCTATAATGACAACAGGTAAAAAATATGCATATCTTGTAAGAACATGGTTTGATCCCGAAGAAGAAATATCATATGTAAAGATGTTTACTTCAGCAGGTGAAATGGTAAGGGCGCCTTTAAAGGATAAGGTTACTTTAAATGACGAAAAAGTTAAGGGAGAAATTATCCCTGATCTTATTGATCCGGAACAGATAATTATATATGATATGAATTCTGAAGGAACAGTAACAAAACTAAAAACTGCAAAGGATAAAACAGCAGAGAAATATTATGTTGCAGATGCTGACGAATTTGTTTTAAATGCAACTGCTACAAGCATAAGATTTTATAAAAACTTTGCCGAACACAGACCATTTTATTTTGAACCGGATCATACGGTATACTTTACTATACCAACTGATAAAGACGATGAAGAGGGATATAAAATAGTGACGAAGCTTGCCTCAACCGATGTTGGCGTAAAAGGAAATGTTAAGATATACGACGTCGGTAATGGTGGAATTATCGGTGCCATGATGTCAGGTGATTCTGCAAATTCTGGAGATTATATGACACCACAGATGATTGATAGTGTAACACAGACAATAAATGAAGATGACCAGCCTTGTACACAAATCAACTTTGTAAGTGGCACAAGTGTTACATTAAAAGATAATGTATCGTTTATTCAACCTGATGTGAGCGTATGGACAAATAGTGTTGATTATGATGATTTAACGGTTGATGATTTAAAGCGTGGTGATGTTATACAATATACGGTTACCGATGGATATGTGGATAAAGTAATGGTACTTATCCATGTTGATGATATCGGAGATGTTAGAATTGATGGAGATCATATTGCAGAAAGCGGAAACATGGTTTGTAAGGTTTTGTCTGTAAGCGATAGTGGATCACGTGCAATTGTATATTATATAAACAGAGATAATCATGAAGTATGGCAGACAATGAATATTGGCGGATCTGTTTACAAATATGATTCAGAAACAAAAAAAGCTGATTATTCTACAACAGCTGATATTCGTGAAGGAGATACATTATTGATCAATTCTTTCTGGTGGTCAGTTAAAGCAACATTTATTTTCAGATAATAAGACAAGACATAAAGGAAAGGAAATGCATATGGTAGGTAAAAGGATAACTATATGTGTAATGTCGTTGGCATTAATTTGCGGAATGTGCGGCTGCGTTTTTGATAATACGCAGGCCGCAGATCCTGCGGATAATCAAATAGTATTAAAATGGGTAACCGGTGGATTGGAAGAACAAAAAGATTCTGCAAAAGTCTGGAAAAAATTTAATGAAGAATTACAAAAATATATGCCGGGTGTTGTTGTGGAATTTGAATGTTATTCAACTGCTGATTACAGCGAAAAATGGAAGCTTAAAAGCGTATCTCAAGAGAAAATGGATATTGTTTGGTGCGGTTGGAGTTTGGATTATGTAACTGAAGTAAAAAAAGGAATGTTTTTGCCGTTAGATGATTTAATTGATAAATATGCACCTGATATTAAAAAGGAAATACCTGAAAATATGCTGCAAAAACAAATGGTTGACGGGAAACTATACAGTATACCGTGTATGCAGCAAATGGTTTCTTGGGTACCGAGTCTTGATATAAGGCTTGATCTGTATCAGAAGTATCAGGATGTTATCGATATTGATGAAATAGCCGCTTTGTTTGCTTCTCACGATAAAATGGATATTGAGTGTTGGAATGAAATTGAAAAATATATAAAGCTCTTGAATGATAACGGCGATTTGGTATACGGGATCATGGGATTTTCCAATAATGCGGAAAAGGGATATGAATGGGTGAGAAATCCGTATAAAATAGAGGATTTCGGAGATGATTATACTCCGATAAATTATTACAGAACTCCGGAATATAAATTATTCACACAGGTATATTCCGATTGGTATAAAAAAGGATATTTAAAGCCGGATATTATAAATTCTGACAGTACAGAGGAACAAAGGAATGTTGAAATAAAAAGCAGCGGAAGCTATTTAATAGGAAAAGGTTATTTCCCTGCGGAATCAGAAATAGCCGCCGCAAAAGAAATGGGAATTGAGCCTTATGTCAGTATTCCGTTTTGTGATACACATTATATCCCGTATGCTGCCGCAGCGACTGCGGTAGCAATTCCGTCAAATTGTGAAAATCCTGAAAAAGCAATCGAACTAATCGATTTAATGAATACCGAAAAAGGTAAAGAATTATATAATCTTTTGGTATACGGAATAGAAGATGTGCATTATAAGAAAGTAACTGACAATTCCATTATTCCGTTTGGGTATAATTATACAGGAGTTCCTACAAAGTATACGGCTTACGGCCAGTACAAATGGGTCATAGGAAATACCTTTAATGCATATGAAATATATGGAGATGACATAAGCCCGGTATTAAAAAATGATTTTATTAAAAAAATAAATGATGATGCGGTAGAGTCAAAACTGATGGGATTTACCTTAGATACAACTCCTATAAAAGATGAACTTAAACAGATTGATGCAGTTGTTGAGGAATACGCATCAATATTGAATTCAGGTACGGCAGAGGACTCTGAATCCCTTTATAACGAATTTGTCGATAAGCTGATAAAAGCAGGTGATGACAAAGTTATAGAAGAGATCGGAAGACAAATTAATGAATGGAAAAAAACAAAACAGGAAGGGAGCATGAAATAATGAAAAAAAAGATTGCCGTAATTCTTGCGGCTGCTTTATGTTTACAATCTAATGCTTTTACGGCGAAAAGAGATGAAGGTTATACTGATATCGCTAACCATTGGTCAAAGTCAATTATAACTCGTCTTGACAGTTACGGGGTCATATCCGGATATGAAGACGGTACATTTAGACCGGATGAAAAAATAAGTGTTGCCGGTTTTTTGAAAATGATGGTTGTATCAATGGGATACAATTTATCTAACGGGGACATATATTGGGCATCGGAATATATTAATAAAGCAATTGAACTTGGATTGATTGAAGAAACTGATTTTTATGATTATGATTTGCCCCTGTCAAGAATGTTAATGGCAAGGATAGTGTCTAATGCATTGGGACACACTACAACAGCTGATGAATATGAGACAAAGGCAAAAATTTATGATTATGCTGAAATAGCTGAAGATTATAAAGAAGACGTTATAGTTGCTGTTGGTGAAAATATTATTACATGTTATGAAGACGGCACATTTAGACCATATGAAAATTTAACAAGGGCCCAGGCATCGGCAATAATGGTAAGATTTATTGACAGAAACGGCGGAATAAAGCTTCCTGAAATTTCCGGTTCTGAAGATGTAAACGGATCCGGTACACAATTTGCTTCTGCTGCAATATATGTGGCAACCAATGGTAATGACAACGGCAGCGGTTCAATAGATTCACCTTTTGCTACTCTGTCAAAAGCAAAAGACGCGGTAAGGGAAATGATTGCATCTAATTCACTTCCTGAAGGCGGAGTTACGGTTTATCTAAGAGAAGGTACATATTATATGTATGATGGTCTGGAATTTACTACAGCAGACTCTGGTAAAGAGGGAAGCCCGATAACTTATACTTCATATCCAGGTGAAAGTGTAACAATTTCAGGGGAAATGCCTATTGAAAAAAGCTGGTTTGAACCGGCAAGCGAAGAAGCAAAAAGCAGATTATATGATACAGCAGCACAAGATAAACTGCTTATGGTAGATCTTAAGGAACATGGAATCACTGATTACGGTGAAATGAGTAGCAGAGGATATCATTATTTTAATACAGGACGTTATGCCCAGGCAGAACTAATTGTAAATGATGAAAATCAGACATTGGCAAGATATCCTAATGAAGGATCAATGTCAGTTCCGTCTGCAAATGTTGATTCAGCAAACATGGCATTTACATATACTGATTCGAGAGTTTCAAAATGGCAAAATGAAAAAGATGTATATATCGTAGGTACTATTTCGATCAACTATGAAAATAATACATATCCTGTATCAAAAATAGATGCAGCTGCAAGTAAATTATATATTGAAACAGGAAGAATTAATACCTATTATACAAATGGCTGGTTCTTTGGTGAAAATATTATGCCGGAAATTGATATGGTCGGCGAATATTATATAGACAGGGAAGAAGGAATATTATACTATTATCCGCCTGACGATTTTTCAACCGGTGATTATACAATCGGTTTATCTACGCTTGAAAAGCCTGTATTTAACTTTAATGGAACGTCATATGTTACAGTAAGCAATCTGACACTTGAAGGCGGAAGAGGTTATGCAATTCTCGGTACAAGTGAAGGATACAAAATACCTACTTATAAAGAATTTTTAATCAGTCAGAATATGGATCTTGAAGGGCCTTCATTTAACTGGGATAAGAGAACCGATACAAGCACCGTATATCTTGGCGATCCGGACAGATATCCTGATGCTGAAGTTTTCCCCGGACATATATGGGATGGCTTTGTCGATGAAGGAAAAGGCGTAAATTCCATAACGGTCAATAATTGTAATATATTCAATTTTGGTTCCGGCGGTTTGGTCTTTAAAGGCGACAATGTGCATATAGAAAATAACCATATTAAAAATATCGGCGGTACGGGACTGTATCTGAGAGGCGGAGATCTTGAAACATTAACTCCCAGCGGAAACACCATAATAAATAATAATATTCACAGAGTGGGTTATCTGCAAAAAGCATATGTTCCGGCTATCGCAATGCATGGAGTTGCAATACATGTTGCAAATAATGATATCTATGACGCACCTCACTGTATCTTTAATTACCACGGTAATGATCACATCATAGAATTTAATAAAATTCATGATGCGGTTAAAGAATGTCTTGATATGGATGCAATATATACAAGAAATGAATATATGCCGCAGTGGAGAGGTAATATTATAAGGAATAACTATATCTATAATATGGGTATATATCCTGTCGGCGAATATACAAAACAGTTAAATGTATCAGGTATCAGAACTGATAACTACGGTCACGGATTGCAAATTTACAATAATATTTTTGCAAATATAGGTACAAGTGATGCAAATAATGTTATTGCCGTAACAGCTCAGGGTAACAGGAATACATTAACAGGCAATATATTTGTTGACTGCAGCGCAACCTTCCGCGGATGGGATACATATTCTGCCGGCGCTACCTGGAACATGGATGACCCTACGGAAAAGGAAAGAGTTGAGCTTGCGGAAAAATATGCGGCCATTCCGATATTTGCCGAAAAATATCCTGAACTTGCAACATTCAGAAATGAATATTATAAATCAGTTGCAACCAATATATTTGATAAAAATGTTGTTGTCAATATTAAATTCGGCTTGAGTACTACAAACGGCGAAGTAAATAAATCAAGCACAAGGGGAGCTCCTGAGCTTATTTTAGGTGATAACAACTATGTTGTTACAAAGGATCCCGGATTTATTGATTATGCAGGCGGAAATTATACTTTGAGGGAAGACAGTGAAGTATTTAACGTTATACCTGAATTTGAAAATATTGATATGAGTAAGATCGGCAATAACGCTCCCGTAGGCCCGGTAAATTGATCGAATGATATAATCCAATATTTTCTTCAGATATCTAAAACATTATTATTTACGCAATAAAAGTGCATTAGTTTTACAACTTAATGCACTTTTTTGGATACCATAAATCACGGAAATTTCATTGATTATTACAGTTTGATTACATCCAAAAGATTATCATTATTGAGCAAACAGGAAAGCATATATTTTTTGATAGATTTCTTATGACCTGTTTGCTCTTTGTAATTTTTATGAAATGCTAAGGCTATTTTTCTGAACATATTCAATGATTTCTGCCCATTTTCAGATAAAATCCTACAATTATCTTC
>CALXWJ010000049.1 GCA_944392335.1 uncultured Clostridia bacterium | reverse complement strand
GAGCAGTTAAGTGAAAGTTAAAATCTTTGATTTTATAACTTGAACTTATGCATAGCTTTAGGGGTTTCAAAAGGGGAAATCTGATCCCCTTTTGCAGGGGTTTTCAGGGGACAGCGTCCCTTGAATGTCTTTGGTTACTTTCAACACTGAAAGTAACATAACAACTGTACAATCCCTTATTAAATACAAATTGAATTAATAAAATAAATATTGGCAATACTTTAAATAAACGGTCAAGGACAAAAAAACGAACCAGGTTCGGAAACGGGGTTTATTATGAGTATTGGTAAGATTTATTTGTTGGTTTCTGCATTTGCATACGGGATAATCCCATTGTTTGCAAGGGGAGTATACGCGGGAGGGAGTAACGCGGTAACACTTATAGTGTTAAGGTCGTTTTTGGCGCTGCCCGTTCTTGCAATTATGATATTAATAAAAAAAATACCGTTAAAGCTCACAATGCGGGAGTTTTTCAAAATATTGGCATTAGCGGTTTTCGGGAATGCGGCGGCGATGCTGTCTTTATATATTTCCTACGATCACATTTCGGTGGGGATGTCAATGGTCATTCATTATATTTATCCTATAATAGTATTTGCCGCTTGTTTTATTTTCTTTAAAGAACGCCTGACGATAGCTAAGATAATATCGCTTGCGCTTGTGAGTCTGGGTATATTGATGTTTATGGACTCGTCCGATTCACTGAACGCATACGGGGTCACGGCGGCGTTTTTGTCGGGGATATTTTATGCTTTTTTCGTCCTGTATATGGATAAATCAAATATAGATAAGATGAACTATCTGAAGCTCACCTTTTATGTTTCGGTTTTTACCGGGATAGCTGTTTTGATATTTTCGCTTTTTACAGATTCCCTTGATCTTACTATCACACCGCAGGGATGGGTGCTGTCGGCGGTCGTATCGCTTTTGAGTACAATCGTGGCGATACCGCTTTTTCAGCTTGGGATCAAAAAGGAGGGAGCCGCGTCCGCGGCGGTCATATCCACCTTTGAGCCAATTACCTCGATCGTGGCGGGAGCCGTGTTTTTAAATGAAAAGATAACAATTATGGGTTTGATAGGGTGTGTTATGATATTTTCGGGGATAGCGGTCATTGAAATGAAAAAGGGTGATTGAATAAATAGGAAAAATGTAATTCCGCCTAAAACGGCGGTTTTTTAATGGATAATAAATATCGTGCGGGCGAAGGCGTCATCACAATCAAAACAATGAAAACATCACCGTAAACATAAAAAAACGACCGTTGTGCAATGATAATAAATAACATCGTATTGGCAATTCACGAATTGCCCGAATGTAAAATAAAAATGAAAAAACGGGCGATTCGTGAATCGCCCCTACAACAATACACCATCATTACCGTAAACAACCAAAACACCAACGACAACATCAAAAAAACGACCGTTGTGCAATGATAATAAATAACATCGTATTGGCAATTCACGAATTGCCCGAAAAACACATAAAAATCCATGCACATATTTGACTTTTTAACGAATATTTGTTATAATAAAAGCCGTCAATCAACAAGCAAGGAGAATAAAAGGAGGATAAATCATGCAGACAACGTTACTTATAATGGCTGCGGGAGCGGGCAGCAGATTCGGCGGACTGAAGCAGATAGAGCCTGTGGGGAAAAACGGGGAGATACTTTTGGATTATTCGGTGTATGACGCGAAAAAAGCGGGCTTTTCAAAAGCGGTTTTTGTAATAAAGCCCGAAATGGAAAAGGATTTCAGAGAGCTCATCGGGAAGAGGGCCGAAAAGCTGATGGACGTCGATTACGCGTTTCAAAAGGGAGATGATCTGCCCGAGGGCTGTGTTTTCCCGAAGGGACGCACAAAGCCGTGGGGAACGGTACAGGCGGTGCTTGCGGCAAAAAATAAAATAACAACTCCTTTTGCGGTGATCAATTCGGATGATTATTACGGAGCACATGCATATACGCATATGAGGGAACACTTTAACAGCTCAAACGAAATGTGCATGGTGGCATACGAATTGGGTAAAACGCTCAGTGATAACGGAACGGTAACAAGAGGCGTCTGCAATGTTAAGGGCGGCTATCTTGCGGGTATCACCGAATATTATGATCTTGATAAAAATACCGGTCTTGCTATGGATACAAAGGTTTCGATGAATATTTGGGGCTTTTATCCCGACATTTTTAAAAGGCTTGAGGAGGGGTTTTCAAAATTCCTTAAAAATCTTGAGGATCCCATGAAGCAGGAGTATATCCTGCCGGTTTTTGTCGATGATATTATAAAGAATGATAATGCCAAAATAAAGGTGCTCACCACAAAGGACACCTGGATCGGAATGACATACAGGGAGGACCTTGAATATGTCAAAAAGGCGATCGCAAAACTGAATTATGAATTTTGATGTTAATAAGGTTAGTAAACGCGGGCGGTTTGTGAATTGTATAAATACGCGGGCGATTCGTGAATCGCCCCTACAATGGCGGCGCCATTATAATATACAATGAAAATATCAATGTCAACATCAAAAAAATATGACCGTTGTGCTATAATGATAAATAATATGTGGGGTCAATTCACAAATTGTCCGAAAGCAAATAAAAATATACAAAACAAAACGCATAAAAAACCCACCGTAGGGGCGATTCACGAATCGCCCGAAAATAAACAAAAAATAGACGAAAAACATACGGACAACGCGCGAATTGCCCGAATGCAAATAAAAATGTGCAAAAACAACACAAAACACATAAAAAACCCATCCGTAGGGGCGATTCACGAATCGCCCGTAAACAAACAAAAAAAGAGAAATATATAGGTGACTAAAATGTATTTACCGAAACGAAAACCAACGAGGTTACAGGGGTACGATTATTCGCAAAACGGTGCGTATTTTATTACGATTTGTACCCATGACCGAAAATGCGTATTTTGGGAAAATCACGCAGGGGCGATTAACGAATCGACCGAAATAAAAATAAATGAATACGGAAAAATTGCGGAACAAATTATCGAAAGATTACCCGATAGATATTATATCACAATTCCAAAATATGTTATAATGCCGAACCATATACATATGATTATAGAAATAACCGAAAATGAGAAACATCAGGAAAATAAAGAAATCCGGCATTACCGTTCGGTTACGGACAAGGCGGTAGGATATTTAAAGATGAATGTATCAAAGAAAATGCATAATACATATCCGGGCAAAATATGGCAGCGATCTTATCATGATCATATCATACGGGGTGATAGCGATTATAAAAAAATATGGGAATATATTGATACGAATCCGATCAAATGGAAATTGGATTGTTTTTATACAGACGAAAAGACGGTGTGAATTTCACATCGTCCTTTTATTTATTTCTCAAATAACTGCCGCTATAGCTTACGGAATTTTGCGGGGGTAATGCCCTTTAAATGTTTAAAGGTTTTTATAAAGTAGCTCAAATCGTTAAAGCCGCAGGAAAAAGCAATGTCGGTAACGCTCATGTCGGTATTCAAAAGTTTTCTTGCCGCCTTTTCTATGCGGTAGGAATTAAGGTATTCCACAGGCGTTTTTTTTGTCATATCACGGAAGAAATAGCAAAAATATTTAGGGCTCATCCCGGCGGAAGCCGCCATATCGTCAAGAGATATCTGCATATCGTAATTTTTCCGTATGTATGTAAGAACCTTTTTAAGCTTTGGTACATTTTTATCACCGGTTATATAGGGAAGATTCTCGGCAGAGGTATACAGACCGCAGTCGATAATTGTTCCCAGCATCTGATAAAGCGCGCCTATAACGGTAAATTTATATCCGGGGGATTTATGAGTCATGGCGTCAAAAATCTTATCAACCGAACGGTGAAAGGGAGTGTCGGCGGCTTTGTTGAATTCATTAATTACATATTCGCGGTTTAGAAGGCTCTCAATAAAGAATTTACAGCTGTTATCCGATATGGAAAGAAATTCCATATGAAAAACAAGACAGAAATATATACAGTTTTTAGGTTCCGCACCGTGTACCGTTTCGCTGTTAACAAATATAATATCATTTTTACGTGCGGTATATTCCTGATTGTTAAGACGTATATTAAGCTCGCCGTCAATAATCTTTATTATTTCGATTTGTGAATGCCAGTGCGACGCCATTTCATATTTTGGATGGGATTTATCAATACAGTATAACTCTATGGGAAAATCAACGGTTCCATGTTGCTTCAATTCATTGTAGCTCATAAATAAACACCTGAAAATTATTATATTTTTATCCATTATAACACAAGTATTATATAAAAAGCAAGTATATAATTATAATTGTTGAAATATTATTTCAAGCAAAACAATATGTACAAAAGTATAATAAAATATTTGTACATAATATAAATAAAGGAGGAAAACACTATGGCAAAAAGCAGATTAATAGGCGATTATCCTGTAATAGGAATTCGTCCTACAATCGACGGAAGAAGAGGACCTTTAAAGGTAAGAGAATCTCTTGAAGATCAGACAATGAATATGGCAAAGGCAGCAGCTGAGCTTATTTCATCAAATCTGAGATATTCAAACGGAGAACCTGTAAAGGTAATTATTGCCGATACAACAATCGGACGTGTTGCCGAAGCTGCGGCTTGTGCAGACAAATTTAAGAAAGCGGGAGTTGATATAACTCTTACAGTAACACCTTGCTGGTGCTACGGATCTGAAACAATGGATATGGATCCTATGACAATCAAGGGCGTATGGGGCTTTAACGGTACGGAAAGACCGGGTGCTGTTTATCTTGCATCAGTATTGGCTTCACACGCGCAAAAGGGATTGCCCGCATTCGGTATCTACGGACATGACGTTTGCGATGCCGACGACACATCAATTCCGGCAGACGTACAGGATAAAATTTTAAGATTCGCAAAAGCAGCTGTTGCGGTTGCCACAATGAGAGGTAAATCATATCTGCAAATCGGTTCTATCACAATGGGTATTGCAGGTTCAATTATAAATCCTGAATTCTTTGAAGAATATCTTGGTATGAGAGTTGAATCTGTTGACGAGGTAGAAATCATCAGAAGAATGACAGAGGGTATCTATGATGAAGCTGAATTCCAAAAAGCATTGGCATGGACAAAGAAGAATTGCCCCGAAGGCTTTGACAAGAACCCTGATTTCGTAAGGGAAAGCGACGAAAAGAAAGAAGAGTCATGGGAATTTGTTGTTAAGATGATGTGTATCATCAAAGATTTATATAACGGGAATAAGAATCTTCCTGCGGGCTGTGAAGAGGAAAGCGTTGGACATAACGCTATTGCCGGCGGTTTCCAGGGACAAAGACAATGGACAGACTTCTATCCTAACTGTGATTTCCCTGAATCAATGTTAAATTCTTCATTTGACTGGGAAGGCGCAAGAGAACCTTATATTCTTGCTACAGAAAATGATACGTTAAACGGTGTATGTATGCTGTTCGGAAAGCTTCTTACAAATACTGCCCAGATATTTGCAGACGTAAGAACATATTGGAGCCCTGAAGCTGTTAAGAAGGCTACAGGCTATGAATTGGAAGGAAAAGCAAAGGAAGCAGGCGGCTTTATTCACTTGATCAATTCAGGCGCTGCTTGTATTGATGCCTGCGGTGAGGTTAAAGATGCAAACGGCAACGGCGTAATCAAGCCTTTCTGGGAAATGACCGAAGAGGATCAGCAGGCTTGCTTAAAGGCAACCACATGGAATGCTGCCGATAAAGGATATTTCAGAGGAGGCGGTTTCTCATCAAGATTTTTGACAAGAAGCGAAATGCCCGCTACCATGTTAAGACTCAACATTGTTAAAGGATTGGGCCCTGTTATGCAGATCGCTGAGGGTTGGACGGTAAGTCTTCCTGACGAGGTTTCGGATATATTGTGGAAGAGAACAGACTATACATGGCCTTGCACATGGTTCTCACCGAGAACGACAGGCGAAGGCGCGTTTAAGACCGCATATGATGTGATGAATAACTGGGGAGCAAACCACGGAGCAATAAGCTACGGCCACATCGGCGCAGATGTCATCACACTTTGTTCAATGCTGAGAATACCTGTATGCATGCACAATGTTCCTGAAGATAAGATATTCAGACCGTCAAGCTGGAATGCTTTCGGAATGGATAAGGAAGGACAGGATTTCAGAGCTTGTAAGGCTTACGGACCTATGTATAAAAATATAAGATAATTACATAAAAAATAACAGACTGCTGTAAATGGCATTTATAAAATGCTGTTTGCGGCAGCTTTTTTGTGGCTTTTTTTACAGCCCCAAAACAGCGAATTAATGCAAAAAGCACCAAAGCCCATCCCGCATAGGATGGACTTTGGTGCAGTAAGGGTTGTTTTTTACAGCCCTTTTTGGAGGTTAAGATAATGAAGAAAAGATATTTCGTAAAAGAGTTAATAACCTAAAAGCTATATTTAATTGTCCGAAGACGGAATATCCTCCGTAAGCTGTACGCTTATATCCTGCATCTCGCCGTTTCGGATAATAGTAAGCACTATATAATCGCCGGGTTTTTTGCTGTCTCTGATCTCATTTAATCTGCTTGAAGAATTGATAACTTCACCGTCTGCCTTAACGATCAGATCGCCCTCTTGAATACCCGCGTTTGCCGCGCCGCTTCCGGGTGTTACACTGTCTACATACAAGCCGCTTCTGTTTTCTATGATATTAATCCCCACAAGAGGTCTTCCCGACACATAACCGTTGTTTATAAGGTCATTGATGATAGGCTTTGCCTCGGAAATCGCGATTGCAAATCCAATACCTTCAACGTCGGTGTTTGAAAGCTTGATGGTATTGATACCTATGACCTGGCCCTTGCTGTTAACTAAAGCTCCGCCCGAGTTGCCGGGATTAATAGCGGCGTCTGTTTGGATAAGGTTATAAACCTTGTTGTCGACTGTCATTGTTCTGTTAACCGCGCTGATAACTCCTGCCGTAACAGAGCCTGCCAGCTCCTGTCCAAGGGGATTGCCTATGGCAACTGCAAGCTCTCCTACCTGAACGTTATCAGAATCGCCGAGCTCCGCGGCTGTTAAACCATCTTTATCTATCTTTAAGACCGCGAGATCGGTTTTTTCATCTGCGCCGACCAGCGTCGCGGTATATTCATCACCCGTATTTAAGATAACGGAAATTTCAGATGCACCGTCGATAACATGCTGATTTGTTACGATGTAACCATCCGAGCTTACAATAATTCCCGAACCGCTGCCTTGTTCAACAAGCTCATCACTGTTCGGATCGCTTGTATAATATGTTTTTCCCGTAAAAGGATTATAGTAAGACTGCGGAGTCACCTTTGTTTTGTTGATAACGCCGACACAGCTCGGACCTACTTTATTCGCGATTTCCGGAATCGTCATGTCACTGCTGAAGAGTGATAATGAATTGGTGGATAATTGTGTAACATCATTTGAGGCTAGGGAAATATTCTGATTTGACGCCGGCTGGTTTTTAATATATAACGCCGCGCCGCCTCCGACAGCTCCCGCCGTCAGGACACTTGCCGCAAGCGCCGAACACAATCCGACCTTCCATGTATCGCTTAATTTTTTCTTTTTTGGCTTTTCAACATAAACAACCAAATCCGTTGATTCTGTATATGGATACTTTTTCATATAAATCCCTCCAAAGCTTTTATATATTTTTTGATCTTTTGTTTTTTTATAATTATATCATACAACTAACATTTGTCAAGCGTATGAATAAAAAGTAAAAAACATTGATTAATTTTATTAACATTTTATGAATTTGTAAAAGATTTATTCAAATTTTAATATTAATGTAGTTGACATTTCCTTTTATGTATGATATGCTCGAATATAGTAAAAAAAATTGTTATTTTGCAGAAATTTTATCAAATAAAAAATTTTCGGAAAGGACAAAGGCGTATGAAGAAAATATTGGCTGTGCTGTCGGCGCTTCTGATATCACAGAATTGCTTTGCCGCCGAGATCAGCGGTTGGGCGCGGGATAGCTATATAAATTTGAGCGGTGCGGGAGTAATAAATTCTGCCATGATCAAAAACGGTATGACGGGGAATATAACCCGTGAGGAATTCTGTAAAATGCTCATGGCCGTCTACAGACAAAAAAAGGATATCACCGTAACCGATGAGGAAATGGATGTATTTACCGACACAAATGATAAAAGCGTCGCGCAGGCGTATAAGGCAGGGATCGTAAGCGGCAGGGGTGAAAATATCTTCGCGCCGGATGATTATATACAAAGACAGGAAATGTCTGTCATGGTATCAAGGCTTTTGGAGGAGATATCACTGGATTACATAGAATTCACAAATCAGATAGAAAACTATAATAAGGCTTTTTCAGACAGCGGACAAACCGCAAAATGGGCAATAGCGGATATGTCGGCGATGTATTATTTCGGTATCATAAACGGAGTCAGCGAAAATACCGCGTCGCCCGAAGGCTATGCCACGAGAGAATCGGCTGTGTGCATACTCGACAGGGTCATTAAAAATTTTGATATCGGCATGGTTTATTATACGCTCCCCGAAGTGACACAGTGCAGCGCCGACCCGGATATTAACACAATATCAATAAGGCTTGATAAAACGGGCGGCGCCCAAAGCCATAATATAATAGTAAAAAGAAGCGGTATGGAAACCGTAACGATCAATGTATTAAACGGCTCTGATTTTATTGAAGGGTACACGCTTTTGCCGGGAACTGACGGAAAATATACAGTTTATGCCGAAGCGGTAATAAATGATGAAAAATCGGTATTCTCGGAGCCGATAGAATTCGCGCCGGCGCGGGATGCCGCAAAACAGGAAAACGGTATAATATCACCGATAACACAGACAGATATAACGGAAAATGTGTTTATGCAAAACGGCAGCGCTCAGGAGGACAGCAGGATACCCGCAGTCACCGAAAAGGAAAAGAGGGTTTTTCCGTCAGGATATTATTTTGCATCGGAGAGCGAAGCAAGCAGCAATATGGTTCAGGTCACGGTGCCGGTACATTGTCTGAGAGAGGACGGGACCAAATATGAATCAACCAAAACCTTGACGGTAAATAAAGCGCTGGCAGACGATGTTGTAAGCATATTCACAGAAATTTTTAACGATCCGTCGCGGTTCCCGATAAAGGATGTGGGAGGCTATAATTGGAGAAAAACAGCCGGAGGCAGTGTGTCGGAGCACAGCTACGGTACATGTATAGACATTAATTACAATGAAAATTATTATGTAAAGCCCGACGGCACACCCATCACGGGAAGCTACTGGAAGCCCTATGAGGACCCGTATTCCATCGCCGAGGATTCCATCGTTGTAAAAACCTTTGCAAAGTACGGCTGGGAATGGGGCGCAAATGCATGGGGAGATTCATATAATAAGGATTATATGCATTTTACCTATTTGGGACGCTGATAAAAAACAGGTTATATTTTCATATTGCAGAATAAAAATGCAGATGCGAATATCGGATATTAAAAAAAACTGCCCGTGTGTGATAAGATCAAAGGCAGCGGGTGGGTCAGAGGATTATTTTTACAAGAGAGGACGAGGCTGCCGCAAAATCAAAGCTTGCGGCAGCCCCGCGGGGCTTTAGAAAAATAGTGCGGAACGGACGAAACGAAGGGGCACAGCCCCCCTGCCCGAAGGCGTACGTGGGTACGTCGAGGGGTTCGTTTTGTTCGTAGCATGAAGCGAATTTAATACTGAAATTTTCATTTTATGAAAATTTCCGCCTTGACCATGATCAGAGTGAACTGTAAAAATGGCTTAGCTACTTTATTCTATTCGCTTTATGCGGTCGGTGCATTTTTCTAGGGCCCCATTCGATATCAGATTATTTTTTATACAGACCGGAGCCTGAGTTTTTTACTATCAATTCATACATTTCGTTAGGGTATAACGATACCCACAGTGATTGAAAAGGCTTTTCGTTCTGCCTGATCGAAAACTCAACGCTTCCGCTGTCAACACGATAATTTTTTGTGGGTGTATTCAGCAAGATATTTTCTTCAATAAGCCTGTCGTTGCCGTAAACGGATATTACCGGAAACCGGCTTTTATTTGTAAAAGAAATATATGCGGGCATATTGATCCTCCTTTTATAATTTTAGTGCGGATGTCTCCCGCCGTTATCGGCGGCGGGTTCCGAGGAGAAGACGCTTTCTGCACAGATTGCGATTTGACGCGATATCTGCTCCTTGCAGGCAAAGCAGGAGCGTTGCTCCGATTTAAAGTATATTCCCGAATAAGCGGTTGAAAAATATGAAAGCAATGGGTAATGCCGGGAAAAATTATCCGTATGGTATATGATGGCATTGACATTGACAATTCAATAATTATCGGTATTGACCCCGGATTTCCCGCATTGCGATCCTATTTACAAATTTTTTTAAAGTATACTACAAAATATGAATGGTTGACATAAAAAGTTACAATTTATGATAAGAATAAAAATTCATGGCAGGAGATTTAAATGGATAGATTTTCGTTGGAGCAATGTATGCTTTGCCCGAGAAGGTGCAGGGTGAACAGGCTCGTGGGACAAGTAGGTTACTGCGGAGCGGACGCAAGGATTAAAATAGGCAGATATGCCCTTCATCATTGGGAAGAACCGCCCATTTCCGGCACAAGAGGGTCGGCAACGGTGTTTTTTTCCGGCTGCAATCTTGGCTGCGTATACTGTCAGAATTACAAGATAAGCACACAGAACAGCGGAGTATACGTAAGCGAAGAGGAATTATGCGACATTTTTCTCGATCTTCAGAAGCAGGGGGCACACAATATCAATCTTGTAACACCCACGCATTATATTATCGGTATTTCAAACGCGCTGACAGAGGCAAAAAAGAAAGGGCTTACAATCCCCGTGGTATATAACTGCGGAGGATATGAAAGCTCTGAGGCATTGAAAATGCTTGACAAAAAAATAGATATTTATATGCCGGATATGAAATACTTCAATGATAAATATGCCCGGTACTATTCAAAGGCAGACCAATATTTCAAATATTGCAGCGCGGCGGTCGCGCAAATGTACGAGCAGGTGGGGAAAAATGAGTTTGACGGTGACGGTATTATGAAAAAAGGCTTGATTGTCCGTCATTTGATGCTTCCCGGACTGCTTTTTGATTCAAAAAAAATCCTCGACTATCTTTACCGGACATATAAGGATGATATTTATGTCAGTATAATGAGTCAGTACACCCCCATGCCGCAGATCAGGGGGAAATATCCCGAAATTGACAGGCCGCTCTCCAAAAAATATTATGATACTCTTGTAAATTATGCGGTAAAGCTCGGTATGACAAATGTGTTTATACAAGAGGGCGGCGCGGCCGGCGAGAGCTTTATACCGGACTTTTTTTAACGTTTATTTAATATATAACCGCGCATGTTGTCACCACGCCGTAACCGGCGGCGGGTTCTATATTTGTAATCAGTGAGGGTACAATTGCTTCACTCTTGTCCTTGCCCAAGACGGGGCAAGCCTTTATTGAATAATTTATTTTATAAAAAGATTGACAAACGAAAAATAATGATGTATAATAATCACATAAATACATATAAAAATAAATTATATATTAAATATTGAAAAAGAAGCGGAGGTGTTTTAGTATGTGTTATGATATCGCCGAAGGAATAAAAAGAGCAAGAAAAGAGCTAAATATGTCGCAGGCTGAGCTTGCCAAGAAATTAGGTATTTCAAAGGAATCCTTATCCAGATATGAGAAAGGTAAATCCATTCCCGGTATGGATATAATAATCAAATTGGCTGAATATACAAATCATACAACCGATGAAATACTGAGATTAAAAAGATATGACATAAAAACCTTGAATAATTTGGAAAAGACATTTGAAATTGAAATTACAAGTAAAGAAAATGCAAGCAGAAAACCAAAAAATTCTCATCATGAAGCTATGGCGCCTTCACAATCAGAATGACGTCACACAGATGTATATCAAAAGGGTGTAAAAAAACCGCCCAAAGCGTTCACGGGCAAAAAGCTTGATTTTACTTGCATTTAACGTGTCAAAAAAATTTAAAATACTCCTTAAACGCGGAAAATCCACCTTTTTGGCGGATTTTCCGCGTTTATGCCCTCAAACCGCGAACGAAAATCATCCTCGGAGTATGCCAATACGCCGTCTGGCAGGGTTTACAGCATCGGTCGCGGTCGCCGCTGTAAACCGGTTTTCGCCCGTTTTGAACGATTTTTTTGGACGCCCCATACGCACACTCATTTTATACGTCGAGTTTTTTACAGCCCCCATGAAAAAGGAGCTGTATAAACAATAGTTTTACGGTTTATACAGCTCCGGTAAAATTATTCGAAAATTCATCGAAAATTTTACAATTTTTAAGATAATTTAATAATTAAATCAAAGTGTAATTTAAAATAAAAATCAGCATAAAATATATTTGCCGAGTTAATTATTTAATGCTGTTTTCGTATGATTCGATCATCTTTTTAACCATCTGACCGCCTATAGAACCGGCTTGCTTTGATGTCAAATCTCCGTTATAACCTTGCTTTAAGTTTACGCCTACTTCATTAGCGGCTTCCATCTTAAAGTTTTCCATAGCTTTCTTTGCTTCAGGTACTACAATACTGTTCTTTGACATAATAACTTCCTCCATTAATTTTACTTTTGGGATTTTAATTCCCGTTTGTTTTCTTTTTGAAATGTAATCAGTAACTTGATTACGATTTTAGTTTGTGCTTAAATAAAATTTATATGTATTATAATTTTTGCCAAAAAAATTTAAATTTATGGAAAGGCAAATTAACAGATACGATATCCGCCATTTCTTATTGTTTAACCGCGGCTTTCGGATTTACCTGATTTTTTTAAATATATTGACATATAATTAAAATTAATGTATAATATATTTAAAAATATGAAAGGAGAGTAGTTATGATAGAAAAAAGAAATATAGCGTTATTTATAATTTTAAGTATTGTGACATGCGGCATTTTTTATTGGTATTGGATAGCGGTGCTTAATAATGATATCAATCAGCTGGCGTCGAATGAAGACACATCCGGAGGTATGGTGGTTTTATTGTCTATTGTGACCTGCGGGATTTATTTTTTATTCTGGCAATATAAAATGGGTGAAAGAATAGATACTATAAAGACGCGAAACGGAGTAAACAGTTCATATTCGGGATCAGGGATATTGTATTTATTATTGGGTTTATTCGGATTCAGTATTGTTTCGGTTTCTCTTATGCAATATGAAGTTAATAAACAGGTATGAAAAAAATTTAATAAGGCTTGCAAAAATATATGCCGTGGTTATAATCGCGGGAATAGGCTATGCGGTATTCTTTAATTATACAAATATTGCCGTTCCGTGTATATTTTTTGAAATTACCGGATTAAAATGCCCGTCCTGCGGTTTAACGCGGATGATCACGGCATTATTGTACGGAAGATTTCATGAGGCCTTTTTATATAACCGGCTTTTGTTTGTTATGCTGCCTGTATTTGCTTTTTATTTTATCAAGTTTAATATAAGTTACATAAAAAATAATAAAGTTGTATTGAGCAAGACTGACGATATCGTGATAAAAGTGATGATAGTAATTTTAATCGCGTTCGGAATCATAAGAAATATATATGGGTTATAGGTAAATGGGGTGAAAACCGCGTTTAACACGGCAGTTATAATTTTTCGCAGTTTTGCCTTGCTTTGCTTACCTCTTCAATAAAACGCTTATCAAGCTCGGTCAGACGGTAGCTTTTTCTGTGGATCAAAACATCTTGATATACCTTTGTATTGTGTTTCACCTTTTTTTGAATAAGACCGTAACGAGCTAAAGTTTTTTTGGATAGAGGGGACACCCACATAAAGGTGTTCGGTACATTTTCAAGCAGATCAAACTGGCTTGCGCGTTCAAACACAAATATACGCTTGTCTACGTATTCGCCCAATTCTTCTTTTTTTATATCGATAAAGGGCAGGGAAGGTACATATGGATCGGCATGCGCGATTTCAATGTAATCGGATAAGTCGTTGAGTCTGATGTCTTCTTTGTCTGCAAGGACATGATTTTTTGACATCAGCAAAACATAAGAAAATTGTGCCAGGACTTCGGATACAAGCCCTTTTTCTTTTAGCATGGAGCTGAAATAATTCTCAAACGCGGTACGGTATCGTATAATTCCCAGCTTATAGTCTGCCTGCAGTATGTTGTTTACGGCTCGGAGCGAATTGGTTTCTTTATAAAATATTTCGGCAGGGATCGTTGGGTCTATTCCTTTTGAAAATTGGGCGAATGCTTCAGAGAAATATGTTGCCCTGGGTACAGAAACGGAAAATTTTTGTTTTTGATTTTTCCCGTGCTTATACATATTTTCAACTTCATCAATTTGCGCGAGGATTTTTTTGGCGTAATTTAAAAACTCTTCACCCTGAATGGTAGGGGTCATGCCTCTTGATGTTCTTTTAAAAATGGTAATCCCCAAATCCTCTTCCAATTCTTTCATGGCACGGCTGAGATTTGGCTGGCTCATAAACAGCATTTCCGCCGCTTTATTTATAGAATGATATTTTTCAACTTCTATTGCGTATTTTAAATGTAGTATATTCATTGTAACAAAACCTTTCGGTGCAAAATTGGTGGATAAGATTTACTATATAATACCACATTCCGGCAAATAAATCAATAATTGGTGCAAATATTTTTAAGGGTAAAAAAGAAAGATAAAATTTCTGATATTTTATCTTTCTTAAAAATGTATATATAACAATATATTATTTTGCCTTTGAATCGCAGTAGATACATCTGTATACCGAATTATCTTTGTCTGTCAGTCTGAAAATATGCGGTAATTCCTGTTCAACAGAGGTTATACATCTTGGATTTTTACATTTTATTATATCCTTTACCTGAGCGGGTAATTCAAGATGAAGTCTGTTAATGATTTTTCCATCTTCAATAAAATTGACAGTAATACCTGGGTCAAGATATCCCAGTATATCAAAATTAAGATCTATAATTTCGTTTATTTTTAAAATGTCTTTTTTTCCCATTTTACTGCTGGGGCAGTTTTTTATAATGGCAACCTGACAGTCAAGCTCATCAAGTTTTAAATAGTTGTATATCTTCATTGCATTTCCGGCGGTAATATGATCAAGCACAATACCGTTGCTTATTGGATTTACTATCATTTATTCCACCTCCAGAAGTTTTAAAATAAGAGCCATTCTTATATATTTTCCGTTTAATACCTGTTTAAAATAGCAAGCTCTCGGATCGTCGTCAATGGCTGTTGAAATTTCATTGACGCGTGGTAGAGGATGCATTATTGCAAGGTCTTTTTTAGCGGAAGTCAATTTATTCGGAGTCAGCACATAGCTGTCCTTTAAACGAATATAATCCGCTTCATTAAAAAATCTTTCACGCTGAACACGGGTCATATAGAGTATATCAAGCTCCGGCATCACCGATTCAAGAGCTGTTGTTTCGTGGTATTCAATGTTGTATCTGTCAAGAACTTCGTCTTTGATGTATTCGGGAATAACAAGTTCAGACGGGGAAATCAGATATATTTTGATATTTTCATATCTTGTAAGGGCGTTGATAAGAGAGTGGACGGTACGGCCGAATTTCAGATCACCGCAGAAGCCGATACAGAAATTGTTAAGCCTGCCCTTTTCGCGTTTTATTGTAAGCAGGTCGGTAAGAGTCTGTGTGGGGTGATTGTGACCGCCGTCGCCTGCGTTTATTACAGGGATTGAGGCTTTCATGGAAGCTACAAGCGGAGCGCCTTCTTTAGGATGGCGCATTGCGATAATATCTGCATAACAGCTTACGGTAACCGCGGTATCGGCAACGCTTTCGCCCTTTGCTGAAGAACTTGAAGCCGACTCTGAAAAACCTAAAACATTTCCGCCCAATTCATACATTGCCGCCTCAAAGCTGAGTCTTGTCCTTGTTGACGGTTCGAAAAATAATGTGGCTAATTTTTTGCCTTTGCATTTTTGAGAGTATTTTTCGGGATTCGCGATAATGTCTTCTGCTTTATCTAATAATTCATCTATTTCTTCTTTTGTAAGATCATTTATATCTATCAGACTGCGCATAATTTTTTCCTTTCTTTAAAATTGGTTTTCATGTGTGATAAAAGTAAGGTATATTTGGTATGGCTGCCGAAATTATTTAATCCAGCTTTCGTCAGCCGGGTTATCTCTGAAAGCAATAAGTTTTTTTATGTCCTCAGGAGCGATATAACCTTCGTCTGCCGCAACCTGTGCTATAACGTCAAAATTTGTAAGGCTTATATTTTTGACATTTGCAGCTGCAAGCCTGTCAAGTCCTTTTTTCATTCCGTATGTAAAGATAGACGCGATACCGAGTACAATAGCTCCGGCGTCTCTTAACGCGTCTACAACTTCAATAACGCTTCCGCCTGTTGAAATCAAGTCTTCCACAACAACAACCTTTTGCCCTTTTTCGAGCTTTCCTTCAATCATGTTTGTCCTTCCGTGATCTTTGGGCTTTGAGCGTACATAGCCCATAGGCTTGTTTAATATATGTGCGGTGATTGCGGCGTGCGCGATACCGGCGGTACTTGTACCCATAAGGACTTCGCAGTCGGGGTAATTTGTTTTTATTACCTCTGCCAATGCGTTTTCCACATCATCCCTTACCTTCGGCGCTGTCAGAGTAAGCCTGTTATCGCAGTATACAGGGCTTTTAATTCCGCTTGCCCATGTAAAAGGTTCTGACGGTCTGAAGAATACCGCGCCTATTGATAATAAATCCTTTGCTATTAATTTTTCCATATTTAATGTCCCCTTTCAATTATTAATCAACAAATTCACTAACACATCTTTTGTACGCGGCAACAGGATCGGCTGCCTGTGTAATCGGTCTTCCCACAACTATGTAGTCAGAACCTATTTCTTTTGCTTTCTGAGGTGTTGTTACCCTTACCTGGTCGCCTGTATCGCCGTCGGCAAAACGGACTCCGGGAGTAACGGTAAGAAATTCTTTCCCGCATACATTTTTCACATCGCCTGCTTCCAAAGGCGAACAAACCACACCGTCAAGACCGGCAGTTTTCGCGTTTTTGGCATAATGCATTACTACTTCGTTTATGGGCTTGTCAATAAGCAAATCTCTTGTCATAACCTCCTGTGAAGTAGACGTCAATTGTGTTACGGCAATAAGCAAGGGTCTTGTTCCGTCGGGACGGGTAAGACCTTTTATTGCGGCTTCCATCATTGGTATTGTACCGGATGCATGGAGGTTGCACATATCAACGTCCAATCGTGATAAAACATTCATTGCCTTCATAACGGTATTAGGAATATCGCAAAGTTTTAAATCAAGAAAAATTTTATGTCCCCTTTGTTTTATTTCCTTTACAATCTGAGGACCTTCTGCATAAAACAGTTCCATACCTATTTTAACATAAGGTTTTACATCTGTAAATTTGTCCAGAAAATTCAGCGTTTCCTCCTTAGTATTAAAATCACAAGCAATTATTACATCTTTTCCCATCAGTGAGCGCCTCCTGTTATTTCTTTTAAATTTTTAATATTATATTTTTCACATACCGCCGGCAGCTGTTCGATAATTTCCTTGCAGACGTATGGATTTACAAGGTTTGCGGCGCCTATCTGAACTGCCGAAGCGCCTGCAAGCATCATTTCAATAACGTCCTCGCAAGAGCTTACTCCGCCCATGCCGATAATAGGTATTTTTACAGCTTCAAAAACCTGATAAACCATTCTCAATGCAACAGGTAAAATCGCGCTTCCTGAAAAACCGCCCATTTTATTTGCAATGACAGGCTTTTTTGTTTTTAAGTCAATACGCATACCAAGCATTGTATTAATAAGGCTTAAACCGTCCGCGCCTTCTGCTTCACAGGCTTTTGCAATGGAAACTATATCGGTAACGTTTGGTGACAGCTTTATATATACGGGTTTTTTTGCAACAGCCTTGACGGCTTTTGTGACCTGCGCGGCACAAGCCGGGTCTGTTCCGAAAGCCATCCCGCCGTTATGTACATTGGGACAGCTTACATTTACTTCAATAATTCCCACCTGTTTTTCCTTGTCAATTTTTTCGCAGCAGTAAACATATTCATCAATTGAAAAACCGCTTATGTTTGCGATGACAGGCTTATGAAATATTTTTTTCATTTGAGGAAGTTCCTCTGAAATGACTTTATCAATACCGGGGTTTTGAAGCCCGACAGAATTTATCATCCCCATGGGACATTCTGCAATTCTCGGTGTAGGATTTCCAAAACGTTCCTCTTTGGTAGTACCTTTAAAAGAAAAACTGCCGAGAATGTTAATATCATAAAGTTGCGCGAATTCTTTTCCGTAACCGAAAGTACCGCTTGCGGGTATAATGGGATTTGAAAGTTCCCAATCTCCCAAATTAACTTTTATGTCTACCATATTATTTCCTCCTTTTCCAAAACAGGACCGTCTTTGCAGATACGTTTTGCCCCGTATTTTGTTTTGCAGCTGCATCCCATGCAGGCGCCGAAGCCGCAGCCCATTCTTTCCTCAAAACTGAGCTCTCCCGAAACGTCTGTAATGTCATATACAGCTTTTAACATAGGCTGAGGGCCGCAGGTATAAAAGTAGTTGTAACCGGTAAGCTGTTTTATCGCGTCGGTGACAAAGCCTTTTATTCCCACACTTCCGTCCGCGGTACAAACCAGAACCTTTACTCCGAGATTTTCAAATTCTTTTTTATAGAAAATTTCATCTTCTGTGTTAAAGCCTAAAATCACGATAGGTTCTTTTTCTTCCCGAAGCAGTTTTTTCGCAAGATTATACATGGGAGGTATACCCGCGCCGCCGCCTATCACCAATGGCTTGTCTGCGGATTTTTCGGTGGAAAAACCGTTGCCCAGTCCCACAAGAATATCAAGCTTGTCACCGGGTGTCAGTAAAGACATTTTTTCAGTCCCTTTTCCTACAATTTTATATATTATTGTAATGGTACTGTCATCATAATCACAAACAGATATTGGACGACGAAGATAAAATCCGTCAAGCAATATATTAATAAATTGTCCGGGTTTTGTCAGGGAGGAGGTGTCTCCCGATAAAATTGTTTTATAGGTATTTTTGGCGATTAATATATTTTCTTTTATTATATAAACAGATTTATTCATTTGTAATTTTCCTTTCAGAACAATTTTCATATGCGATTTTACCGTTGGCTACTGTTAAAAGGCATTTTCCGTATAGTGTATCGCCCTCAAAAGGAGTAGCTCGTCCCATTGATAAAAATGTTGATGGATTTACTGTATATTTGATATTCAAGTCAAATACGGTAAGATTGGCGGTTTTTAAAATATCGCTTTCAAACGGAACACAGAACCGTTTGTTAGGATTTATGCACATCAATTCAATCAGTTTTTCAAGGGTTATGATATTTGTTTTTACAAAATGTGTGTACATGGCGGAAAAAGCTGTTTCAATACCTACAATACCCATATTGCTTTTTTCCAGCCCTTTTGATTTTTCCTCCGCGCTGTGGGGAGCATGATCGGTGGCAATCATATCGATCGTACCATCCTTTATTCCCTCAATAAGCGCAAGCCTGTCCGATTCGTCCCTTAACGGGGGATTCATTTTGAATTTTCCGTCCTCCTGTAAATCCTTGTCACTGAGGATTAAATAGTGGGGTGCGGTTTCGCAGGTAATATCAACGCCGTCTGCTTTTGCTTTTCTGATTAATTCTACACTTTCCTTTGTTGATATGTGGCATACATGATATTTACAGCCCGTTTGTTTCGCGAGCTTAATATCTCTTTCGATCTGAGCATATTCACTTGCCGAGCTTATACCCCGGTGACCGTGTTCTTTCGCGTATTTTCCGTCATGGATATATCCGTTATTCAACAGTGAATTATCCTCGCAGTGTGCGGCAATTATTTTATTAAACTTTTTTGCGGTTAACATGGCATTTTTCATAATTTCCTCCGACTGAACGCCTCTGCCGTCATCGGAAAAGGCAAGAACTTCCTTAGAAAGCGACTCCATGTCGGAAAGTGTTTCACCTTTTTCTCCTACAGTAATAGATGCATAGGGGAATACATTTATAACCGCGTCTTTATCTATTATATTTTGCTGTATCTTCAGATTTTCCATATTATCAGGGACGGGATTTAAATTGGGCATGGAAAATACACTTGTATATCCGCCCGCAGCTGCCGCACGAGTTCCGGACTTTATTGTTTCTTTATACGAAAAACCCGGCTCTCTCAAATGAACATGAACATCTGTGAGTCCGGGAATGATAATACAATCAGAAAAATCGAAAACTAAACCGTTTGATACGGTTTTTGAAGGAGCATTAAATTCTATGGTACCATCTGTTATATATATGTCTTTTTTTCTGAAATTATTATCTGCATAAACCTCTGCATTTTTTAAAATTAAATCCATTTACATCCTTGTATGATATATTTGGTTTTAAATATATCAATACGCTCCTTTCTTTTAAGCCTTTATGATATTTTGACAATATTCCTTTTTCAGAAGCATTTTACAGAATTCTTTGTTATCTGTATATTTTCAGCTATACAAAATTTTTTCAAAAGGTTTTGATTTTTATGCATTGTGGGAATCCAAAAATACATCTATCATTGCCTTTATGTTTTCCAACGGTACATCGGCGGGAACCGAATGTGTGGGAGACGCGATAAGCCCGCCTGTTTCTTTAAAATGGTTTATTGTGTTTTTCGTTATTTCTTTAATTTCCCCGGGAGTTTTATACGGCAGATCATGCTGTGTTGAAATACCGCCCCATATCGCGATTTTTCCTTGAAGATTTTTCGCGTAGTCAAGCCCGTAAATTTCAGGCTGATACGTCTGATACACATTCAAGCCGAGCTCGATCAAGTCGTCCATTATTTCACGTATATCACCGCAGCTGTGCTGAGCGACATATTTATTTTTTGACTTAACTTTTTCGTACATTAGTTTCAGGTTGGGTTTTATAAATTCACACCAAGTATTCCTGCCCATGATGAGATGCTTTTGCTGACCCCAGTCATCGCCGAACAATACCCCGTCAAAATCATACTCCAAAGCAATGTCCAATATTTCCAAATTACGCTGGCATACCCTTTTAAAAAATCCGTGCATCATTTCCGGCTCAATGAGCATGTTGCAGAGCGTATCTTCAATTCCCATGAGAGTCCAGACTCTTTCATACAACGAAAATCCTATATTAACCATTCTGAAATTATCGTCATCCGAAGCCGTCAGTTTTTCACACTGTGATCTTATAAATTTTTCATCAACAGGAGGAAATACATAATTATCCAAGTCGGATTCCGTTTTTATCAGATATTTGTCGGGAATGCCGATATCCTTATCGGCTCCCGTCTTATTCCAGACAACACCGAATTCATCGCGGAAATAACCGTCTTTTATTTTGATCTGAGGCTTTGACAGATCAGTTACCGTAATATGGTTATCTATCCGGCTTAAATAGTCGCTGCCGAATTCCTCTGTTATTTTTTCATAGATCTGTTCTGTAAAATCTACATTATGGGGTATATAATCGGTTTTTTTAAAATTGATTGAAGCAATTACTCTTTCGCGGTTTGTCAACGCTCACACCACCTTATAGGATAATAGCCGGGTAATATTTTTCCTGATCTGATTTATAGCCTTGATTTTTCTGACAAATAGTTTAACATAAGGCTCTATAAAAGTCAATATGGTAATTTAAACAATAAGACGTTTCAGTAAGATATGCGGCCAAATAAATAAAAGGCCGTAAAATATATTATGAAGCGTTTGATCATATTTTAATCAAAAGATAACAGGATTGTTTTTTACAATTTCGCCCACGCCTTCAAAAATATATTTCGGACGGTACGGATATTTTCTCATAATATCAATTGTTGTTACTCCGGACAGTACAAGAGCTGTTTCTATTTCCGATTCTATCCCGGAAATGATATCGGTATCCATTCGGTCTCCGACTATTATGGCGTCATCAATGCTTACTCCGAGCATTTTAAGACCTGTTTTCATCATAAGAGGATTGGGTTTGCCGAGATAGTAGGCAGAGCAGCCTGTAGTCAATTCCACCGGAGAAACCAATGCGCGGCAGGCGGGGACGATACCTTTTTCCGAAGGGCCTGTCATATCAGGGTTCGTACCTATCAGCTTCGCGCCTGCAAATATAAGCCCTACGGCTTTTTCAATATTTGCGTAATTGTAGTTTTTTGTTTCTCCTATTATAACATAATCGGGATTTACATCATTCATGGTGATACCTGATTCATACAACGCGTTTATAAGACCTGCCTCACCGATTATATACGCCGTGGCAGTAGGATTTTGGCTCTTGATAAAGGCGGCTGTTGCAAGCGCGCTTGTGTAGAAGTGTTCTTCCCCCACATCCAAACCCATTCTTAAAAGTTTTTGTCTTAATTCTCTGGGAGAACGTTCGCTTGAATTTGTAAGGAACAAAAAACTCTTGTTTTCGGCTTGAAGCCAGCTTACAAATTCTTTAACACCCGGGAGGATTTTGTTGCCGTGATATATAACTCCGTCCATATCGCATATAAAGCCTTTTTTTTCTGTTATTGACATGATCAAGATTCCTTTCTTTTGTTAAAATGTATTATTGTTTCGCGTGAGCTGTTCCAAAGCATCGTGATTAAAGTTGTCATCAAAAGCGTTAAAGCCCGCGGAGGCTTTGGATTTGTATTGCCTGTTATCCTCCATAGCGGCTTCTTTTGTGCGGATGTTTTGCTTGTCCCATCTTTCCATTATTTTATCCATATACGGAAAAGACAGCTTTGTTGTATTGAGAAGGCAGAATTCATAAGCAAGTGATATCATATCTTCGCTCATGTTATATTTATTAAGCCATTTTTTTATATATTGTGTTTCGGCGGCCGACAGATTCCTGTCGGAAATACCGAGTATCTTTTGGATTTGATAGAGGGCTGTGTTTTTATGCTCTTCATCCGATATGTATTTCATTATTTGATCGGTCGTAATAATATTTTTTTGATGCCATGCTATGGCAACCTTTTCAATATATTTTAAATTTCTTTTTTCCTTTGAAATACAATAATCAAATATAAGCAAAATAGCTTCCGTTGAAAAAGAAAGCTCGTCATACATCCAGTATATCGTTTCAAGATCGGAGGAGGACAGGGGTTTTCCGAGCAATTCCTGTGCCAATAAAACCAGCTCGGAAAGGCTTTGATCCTCTGAGATTAATTTCGCGATTTGTATGCTGTCATAGTGTTTCCGCCCGTTATCATCGGAGGGGCCGGCCGGTAAAACGGATTGTGCTTTTTCATGCCCGTCATTTATCGGGGAATCAAGGAATTCAACAATTCCGCTGTCCTCGAGTATCATGCCTTCTTTTTCCCAATATTTTATGGCTTGAAGAACATCGCTTTCAAGAACGTTCAGATTTTCGGCGATTTGGGCGGTATCCATTTGAGAACCGCTTACGGCAAGCTTCAGAGCATAAAGGTATACTTTTAAAAACAAACCGCTTGTGTCTTTTAAATATGTATCAATAAAATAGACCGGAACGGGCACATATTTTTGGTTTATAGCAAATTTAGGCATATCTTTGTATTGCTTCCTTTCATATATAATTTGCAGTAATTTTTAAATCTTTTGATGCGATCATACCTTAAATTATATCATAAAATAGGATACGGCGCAAGCTATACGATAAAAAATAAAAAAAAATTCCAAAAACCTCTTGACATAAAAAAAGAAATATGTTATCATGTGGTATTATACAATAGTATTAATATGGGCTTTTTATCCTCTATTGTCATTATCAGTAAATATTATAGCACAAAAATATTTAAAAATCAATAGCAAAATAATTTATATTTACGCAGGTAAAAAGTGTTGTATACTTAAAAATCAGATGAGGTGATCAATGAATGTTGCATGAGGTGCAAGTAGGAAAAAATACTCGGCTCAGCTATTCGAAAATCAATGAGGTTTTGGAAATGCCGAATCTTATTGAGGTACAGAAAAATTCATACAATTGGTTTTTAACCGAAGGATTGAATGAAGTATTTCATGATATTTCTCCGATCAAAGACCATGCGGGCCATTTGGAATTGGAATTTTTTGAGCCTACATTGGATTATAATCCAAAATATTCTGTTGAGGAATGTAAGGAAAGAGACGCGAAATACGCGGCGCCGCTGAGAGTGGGTGTGCGGCTAATCAATTCGGAGACGGGAGAAATAAAAGAACAGGAAATATTTATGGGGGATTTCCCGCTGATGACGGAACAGGGTACCTTTATTATAAACGGTGCCGAACGTGTAATTGTAAGTCAGTTGGTTCGTTCTCCTGGAATTTACTACGGATTTGAAAGAGATAAGACAGGTAAAAAATTATATAATTCACAGGTTATTCCATATCGCGGTGCTTGGCTTGAATATGAGACCGACTCGATGGATGTTTTTTCTGTGCATATTGACAGAACAAGAAAAATACCGGTAACAGTTCTTATTCGTGCACTTGGCCTGGAAACAAATGCTCAGATAGAAGAATTTTTCGGTGAAGATCCGAGATTTAAAGCAACTTTTGAAAAAGATGCGACTGCAACGCGTGAAGATGCACTTCTTGAAATATATAAGCGTTTAAGACCGGGTGAACCATTGAACGTAGAAAGTGCGGAATCATTGATTACCAATATGTTTTTTGATCCTAAGCGTTATGATTTGGCAAAGGTCGGAAGATATAAATTTAATAAAAAACTTAGCTTTACACAGAGAATTGTTGGAAAAACAGTTGCTGAAGATGTTGTCAGCAGTATTACAGGAGAAGTGTTGGCAAAAGCCGGTGATGGCATAACATATGATATGGCACTTGCATTTGAAAATAACGGTGTAAATCTTGTTATGATTCAAACTGAGGACAAACCTGTAAAAGTGTTTTCAAACAATATGGTACCATTAAAGGAATATGTATCCTTTGATGTTTCCGATGTGCCTTATGAAAAGGTTTATTATCCTGTTCTTGAAGAAATATTGGAAAATTACGAAAGCGATGAGGAAAGAAAAGAACAGATATTATACAGAATAGATGAATTGAGTCCCAAACATATTACAAAGGACGATATTTTTGCATCAATAAACTATATATTGAATCTTGCATATGATATAGGATATATTGATGATATTGACCATTTGGGTAACAGAAGACTGCGCTGTGTAGGAGAATTACTGCAAAATCAGTTTAGAATTGGTCTTGCAAGAATGGAAAGAACTGTACGTGAAAGAATGACTATTCAGGAATCTGAAATAATCACTCCTCAAACTCTTATTAATATAAGACCTATTATTGCGACAATAAATGAATTTTTCGGTTCTTCACAATTGTCGCAGTTTATGGATCAGCCTAATCCATTGGCAGAACTTCGTCATAAAAGAAGAATTTCCGCGCTGGGCCCCGGAGGCTTGTCCAGGGAAAGAGCGGGATATGAAGTGCGTGACGTACACTATTCTCACTACGGACGTATGTGCCCGATTGAAACGCCTGAAGGCCCGAATATCGGTCTTATTACCTCGCTTGCTACCTTTGCGAGAATAAATGAATACGGATTTATCGAGGCTCCGTACAGAAAAGTGGACAAGGAAAAAGGTATAGTAACCGATGAAATAGTATATATGACGGCTGACGTCGAAGATGAATATATCATCGCGCAGGCAAATGAGCCGCTGGATGAAGAAGGGCATTTCCTGGATAAAAGGGTATCGGCGCGTTACCGTGATGAAATTCTTGAAGTCCCGGGGAACAGAATAGATTTTATGGACGTGTCACCGAGACAGCTTGTATCTGCCGTTACGGCATGTATCCCGTTTTTGGAAAATGACGACGCGAACCGCGCGTTGATGGGATCAAACATGCAGTGTCAGGCGGTGCCTCTTTTAACAACCGACTCTCCTATTGTGGGAACGGGTATGGAATATAAAGTAGCAAAAGATTCAGGCTCGGCGGTACTTGCAAGAGAAGACGGAATTGTTGAGAAGGTTACGGCAGATGAAATCGTTATAAAAGGTCTGCAGACAGGAATAAAACATAAGCATAAGCTTATCAAATTTACCCGTTCAAATCAGTCTACCTGTATAAATCAACATCCTATTGTGGAAATTGGTGAAAAAGTCTCCAAAGGGGATATTATTGCCGACGGGCCCGCGATGGATAACGGCGAGCTGGCTCTGGGTAAAAATATTCTGATCGGATTTATGACATGGGAAGGATATAATTACGAGGATGCTGTTTTGATCAGTGAGGAATTGGTTAAACACGACGTATTTACATCAATCCATATAGAAGAATATGAGTGTGAATCGCGTGATACAAAACTGGGGCCTGAAGAAATAACAAGAGACATCCCGAACGTTTCGGAGGACGCTTTAAAAGACCTCGATGATACCGGTATAATAAGAATAGGCGCCGAGGTCCACGCGGGAGATATACTGGTAGGAAAGGTTACACCTAAGGGAGAAACCGAGCTTACCGCGGAGGAAAGACTTTTACGTGCAATTTTCGGTGAAAAAGCAAGGGAAGTAAGAGACACATCCTTGAGAGTCCCTCACGGTGAAAACGGAATCATAGTAGACGTCAAGATATTCACAAGAGAAAACGGTGATGAAATCCCTGCCGGCGTCAATCAGGTAGTAAGATGCTATATAGCACAAAAACGTAAAATATCTGTGGGAGATAAAATGGCCGGACGTCACGGAAACAAGGGTGTTGTATCAAGAGTCCTTCCTCAGGAGGATATGCCTTTCCTTGAAGACGGTACCCCCCTTCAGATAGTCCTTAACCCTCTTGGCGTCCCTTCACGTATGAATATAGGACAGGTACTTGAAATGCATTTGGGATACGCGTACAGGACTTTGAGTTTAAAAACGAGGCAGGAGCTTGAAGCAATGCGGGTTGATGAGGAATATAAAAAGATCATACTTGACGCCAAGGAAAAGCTTCCTGAAGGTAAATTCCTGAAAGTGGCTACCCCGGTATTCGACGGCGCGAGGGATGACGATCTGTTAAAAGCATTTGAGCTGGCAGGGCTTGATAAATCCTTCAAATCGGTGGTATATGACGGAAGAACCGGTGAAAAGTTTGATAACACCGTTACGGTTGGTATAATGTATTACCTGAAACTTGACCACCTTGTTGATGATAAGATACACGCGCGTTCAACCGGTCCTTACTCTTTGGTTACACAGCAGCCTTTGGGAGGTAAAGCACAGTTCGGCGGACAGCGTTTCGGTGAAATGGAGGTTTGGGCTTTGGAAGGCTACGGCGCGGCTTATACCTTGCAGGAAATACTGACTGTTAAATCCGATGATGTTGTCGGACGTGTCAAAACATATGAAGCGATTGTAAAGGGTGAGAATATTCCGAATTCAAGTATACCTGAATCGTTTAAGGTTTTGGTTAAGGAATTACAGTCCCTTGCTCTTGATATTAAGATTTTGGACGCAAACGGTGAGGAAGTGGATATTAACACGAATGATGATGACGATGATGAAAGACCGGCTGAGAGTATGGGATTGGATATTGTCGCGGATGAAAACGAGTTGAGCGATGATATGATAATTGATGATGTTGACGATATGGACATTGACGATATCGATGAAGCAGACTATGATGATGATGACGGCTCTTGGAATGATGATTCATATTCAGACGAGGATGACAGTGATTTATCATTGGTTGATGTACTTGATAATTTATATGATGACAATGATGATTCTTTTTCTGAAGATGATATGTAAAATGGAGGGTTAAATAGTGAATTCTAAAAATAGCTTTGAAGCAATAAAAATTGGTTTAGCCTCACCGGAAACGATCAGAGGCTGGTCATATGGTGAAGTAAAAAAACCTGAAACCATTAATTACCGTACCCTGAAGCCGGAAAGAGACGGATTATTCTGCGAGAAAATTTTCGGGCCCACAAAAGACTGGGAGTGCCACTGCGGAAAATATAAGAAAATAAGACATAAAGGAATAGTTTGTGAACGCTGCGGTGTTGAAATAACAAAGTCAAAGGTAAGACGTGAGAGAATGGGCCATATCGAATTGGCGACGCCTGTATCGCATATCTGGTATTTTAAGGGTGTGCCTTCGGCTATGGGTCTTATGCTTGATATTTCACCGAGACATCTTGAAAAGGTTCTTTATTTTGCTTCATATATTGTTACAGATGTAGGCAGCACCAATTTGCTCGCGAATCAAATTTTGACAGAAAAGGAATATCGTGAGGCATATGAAAAATACGGAGACAAGTTCAGCGCCGGAATGGGCGCCGAAGCAATACTGGAATTGCTTAAGAAAATAGATCTTGAGGCTTTGTCGAAGGAATTAAAAACAGAATTGGAAGAATCCACGGGACAAAAAAAGGCAAGAATTATTAAGCGTTTGGAAATTATTGAAGCATTCAGATTGTCGGGAAACCGCCCCGAATGGATGATTATGACGGTTGTTCCCGTTATTCCGCCGGAATTAAGGCCTATGGTACAGCTGGACGGAGGAAGATTCGCGACAAGTGATCTGAACGATCTGTACAGACGTGTTATAAACAGAAATAACAGATTGAAAAGATTATTGGAGCTCGGCGCTCCGGATCTTATCATCAGAAATGAAAAGAGAATGCTGCAAGAGGCGGTCGACGCTTTGATAAATAACGGACGCCGGGGAAGAACGGTAACCGGGCCGGGAAACAGGGCGCTGAAATCTTTATCTGATCTGTTAAAGGGAAAGCAGGGACGTTTCCGTCAAAATTTGCTGGGTAAGCGTGTTGATTACTCGGGACGTTCGGTTATAGTTGTCGGCCCTGAAATGAAGATATATCAGTGCGGATTGCCTAAAGAGATGGCAATAGAGCTGTTTAAGCCCTTTGTAATGAAGGAGCTGGTTTCGCGTGGGCTTGCGCCTAATATAAAAAGCGCGAAAAGGATGGTCGAAAGGGTAAAGCCCGAGGTTTGGGAGGTGCTTGAAGATGTCATCAAGGAACACCCGGTACTTTTGAACCGCGCGCCTACCCTTCACAGGCTTGGTATTCAGGCATTTGAACCGAAGCTTGTTGAAGGAAGAGCGTTGAAGCTGCATCCGTTGGTTTGTACTGCATATAATGCTGACTTTGACGGTGACCAAATGGCCGTTCACGTACCGTTGTCGCCGGAGGCCCAGGCAGAAGCAAGATTTTTGATGTTATCCGCGAATAATTTGTTAAAGCCTCAGGATGGCGCTCCTGTAACCGTTCCTACACAGGATATGATTTTGGGCTGTTATTATCTGACGATAATCAAAGATGATGAAATGGGCGGAAAATACTATCCGGGAACGGACAGTGAAAATTGGAGACCTCACACATATTTAAGCCCGGATGAGGCATTGCTTGCATATGCAAACGATATGCTTGGTCTGCATACCCCGATTCGCGTATGCATGTCAAAGGATATCAGGGGAGAGCATTATGAAAGAGTTATTGACGCAACAGTCGGAAGGATTATTTTCAACGATAACATTCCGCAGAACCTTGGGTTTGTGGACAGAAGAAATCCTGACACCGTATGTGATCTTGAAATCAATGAAATAGTAAAGAAAAAACAGCTCGGCAATATCATAGACAGATGTATTCGTGTCCACGGTACAACGAAAACAGCCGAAGTACTTGATTTAATTAAAGCTACGGGCTACAAATATTCAACAAAAGGCGCGATAACGGTTTCTGTATCAGATATAGAAATATCTGATAATAAAGAAAAATTATTGGCAGACGCCCAGACACAGATCGATGAAATAGTAAAGAAATTCAGACGCGGTTTATTGACGGATGAAGAGAGATATAACGAAGTAATCAAAGTCTGGGGTGCTACGACCGATAAAGTCACAGAGGACATGATGCAGCATCTGGACAAATTCAATCCTATATTTATGATGGCGGACTCCGGAGCCCGTGGTAGCGTGAATCAGATAAGACAGCTAGCGGGTATGCGTGGCCTCATGGCCGACACACAGGGCCGCGCGGTCGAGATCCCTATCCGTGCGAATTTCCGTGAAGGCCTTAATGTTTTGGAATACTTTATTTCATCTCACGGCGCGCGTAAGGGTAATACGGATACAGCGTTGAGAACTGCCGACTCAGGTTATTTGACACGTCGTCTTGTTGATGTATCGCAGGATGTTATTGTAAGGGAAAATGACTGCGGCGATGTTGAAGGTCACTGGGTATCGGCTGTTACTGACGGAAATGAAATAATTGAACCGTTAAGAGACCGTATTATAGGACGAGTTCTTATGACAGACATTGTTGATCCAAAAACCGGCAAAATAATAGCAAAAGCCGATATGAACAGTATGATTGATGAAAAAACGGCTGATAATATCATTGCGGCCGGCATTGAAAAGGTTCATATAAGAAGTGTATTGACATGTAAGGCAAGAGTCGGAGTATGTGCTAAATGTTACGGACGAAATCTTGCTACCGGAGAGCTTGTAAACATAGGAGAAACTGTCGGTATAATTGCCGCGCAGTCAATCGGTGAACCGGGTACCCAGCTCACAATGAGAACCTTCCATGCCGGCGGTGTCGCGGGCGGTGCAGACGTTACACAGGGTCTTCCCCGTGTTGAGGAATTGTTTGAAGCAAGACGTCCTAAAGGCCTCGCGATAATTTCCGAAATTGAAGGAAGGGCTTCTGTCAATATTTCAAATGCACGTAAGCGTGAAATAACCATCTCAAATGATGAGGCCGGTGAATCTAAAACTTATATGATACCTTATGATTCAACTATAATGGTTGCAGATGGTGATATGATCGAAAAAGGCCAGCCTCTTACTCATGGTTCAATATATCCTAACGATATATTAAGGATCAACGGTTCTCAGGCTGTACAGGATTATATTACACGTGAGGTACAGAAAACCTATCGTATGCAGGGTGTTGATATCAACGACAAGCATGTTGAGATCATAACAAGACAAATGTTAAGAAAAGTCAGAGTTGAAACGTCGGGAGATACCGACCTGCTGATAGGCTCGCTTGTTGATAAATTTGAACTTGAAGATGCAAACAGGAAGCTTGATGAAAACGGCGGGGGAGTACACGCGACATCATCTCCCGTATTACTCGGTATTACAAAAGCATCCCTTGCTACAGATTCATTCTTATCAGCCGCGTCATTCCAGGAAACGACAAAGGTTCTTACGGAAGCCGCGATCAAGGGTAAGGTTGATCCGCTGCTCGGTCTAAAGGAAAATGTTATTATAGGAAAACTTATTCCGGCGGGAACAGGTATGCCCATATACAGAGATATTAACATTACTATTGATGGTTATGAGATTGAGGATCAGTAATCATAAAATTTGCTGATTATGTATATTATTAATAAATAAATCTGCGGACGTCAAAATCCGCAGATTTATTTAATAAATGAGGAAGTGAATTTTCATGGTAAATATCGGAAATGATTGGGATGAATTATTAAAAGATGAATTTTCAAAGGAATATTACATAGTTTTAAGAGGTTTTCTTAAATATGAATATCAAAATCATACTGTTTATCCTGATATGTATGATATATTCAATGCGCTGAAATGGACGTCATATGGGAATACCAAGGTTGTGATTTTAGGACAGGATCCATACCATGAAGTGAATCAGGCGCATGGACTTGCCTTTTCTGTCAAAGTAGGCGTCGCGATCCCGCCGTCATTGCAAAATATGTATAAAGAGCTTAATAATGAATTGGGTTTGTACATTCCTAATAATGGATACCTTGAAAAATGGGCAAGACAAGGCGTCTTGCTGTTAAATTCATCTTTAACGGTACGAGAAGGGGTTGCTAATTCGCATAGAAACAGAGGATGGGAAATTTTTACGGATAAAATAATCGAACTTTTAAATAAAAGAGAAAAACCCGTTATTTTTCTTCTTTGGGGAAATAACGCGAAAGAGAAAACAGCGATTATAACAAATCCCGCCCATTATGTGCTGACGGCTGCACATCCCAGTCCCTTGTCGGCTTCAAGAGGGTTTTTCGGGTGCGGTCACTTTAAAAAAGCTAATGAAATACTGGAATCAATAGGTGACGAGCCAATTGACTGGCAGATTGAAAATGTATAAAAATCAAGGGACTGCCGCTTTTGGCGCAGACCGCCTGTGGTTACGAACGAAACGGACCGCCCGGCGTGCGCGGAGTACGCCTTCGGGCAAGGTAATGCAAGCAAGCCTTCGCTTCGTCCGCTCTGCGTCTAAAATCGGGCAGCCCTGTGCAATTCAAAATGCAACAGCACCTTGATTTTTTTGAAAAAATATAACTGCACACATGTTGTCCCACGCTGTAATCGGCGGCCGGTTTCATATTTATGATCAGTGAGAGTACAAGCTCCCACTGATTACAGCGCGGCAACGTAGGGCGATTACAAATCGCCTGTTTCTCTCTTATCCTTGTTGAATGACGGAACAAGCCCATATTGAATTGTGCCGGCGGGCAGAGTTGAATTTGTAATTTTGGAGGAAGGCTTATGAATATTTTTGATTATCCTAATGAGAAGATTAATGATGAGATCACGCGGATATTACATAGCGGCAAGAATGTGCGAATAGAAAAAATTGTTTCAAAATACAATGTAAGTGATTGGTACGATCAGGATGAAAATGAATGGCTTGTTCTTCTAAAGGGTGAGGCAGAGCTTGAGTACGAAGACAGGAAAATTGATCTTGTATGCGGTGAAACATTGTATATTCCGGCGCGTGTTCGTCACAGGGTATCTAAAACAACAGAGTGTATATGGCTTTGTGTGTTTGAAAAAAACTGATTTTTTTACCGATATTCATCATTGATGAATATCGGTAAAATAGTTTGACAAATATATTGACTTTTAAAATATATAAAAATATAATCTATACAGGCAATGCTGTTAATGGATTTAAAGAGAGGAAAATGTCATATGCCCACAAGATATGTAAACTCGGTGAAAAAAGCATTAGATGTGCTGGATATCCTTACCCTGGGGGATATAGAAAAAAATGGTATGAGTCTTGGCGAATTGTCGGATAGGTCGGGGATAAAGCCGAGCACCTTACATAATATTTTAAGAACAATGAAGGAATGCGGATATGTTGAACAGAATAAAAAATCGCTTTATACAGCGGGAAAAAGATGCGCTCAGATAGCGGTGGTGAATCATTTTTATTCAGTACAGTCAATGTTTATGTTCATTAACTGCGAAATGAGGGAGCTTGCCGAAAGGACCGATTCACTGGTATCATTTTATGTCCTGCACAACGGTTCGAGAATAAATTATGCATGCTTTTCAGACAATAAAGCTTTAAAGGTTGATTATACAATGCTTGAAAAAAACAATATTTATGAATACCCATCGGGAAAAATATTGGTTGCTTACTGTACAGACCAGGAAAGGGAAAAAATAATTGCCAAAAACGGTTATCCTGACGGAATAAATACAAGGCGTGAATTTATGGAATATGTTAAAGACATAAAATCAAAAAAGGTTCTCTCCAAAAAAACCTCAAACGGAACAAACTCAAGCTATGCAACCGCGGTTTTTGATAAAGGCAGATTGCTCGGAAGCCTGGGAATCAGTATTTTTAAAGAGGCTTGTACTCCTGAGAAAGAAAAAAAATTAACGGATGAGTTAATCAAATCCGCGTATTTAATGACGCGGTATCATTAAAATCAATATATTTTATAGGTACCGAATATTCATTTAAATAAAATATTTTTCGCGGTAAAGGGGAGATAAAAATGAATGTAACATGGATAGGGCAGTTAGGGCTGCTTATTAAAAAGGATGGATTTAAAATTATGGTTGATCCGTATCTGTCAAACAGCTGTTTTGAGATAAATCCAAACAATAACAGGCGTGTGCCGGTTAAGGAAGAGTTATTTTCAGAGGCTCCCGATGTGATAATCATAACACATAACCATATGGATCACATGGACCCCGAGACTCTAAAAAAATTATTGAACAGTGAAAAAAAGATAACCGTTCTTGCGCCTTATGAGCCATGGCGGGAGGTCAGAAAATTCGGTGGACGTCACAATTATGTTATGTTCAACAGGGGTACGCAGTGGACTCAAAACGGGATATTATTCAAAGCTGTTAAGGCAGAGCATTCCGATCTTTCAGCTGTGGGAGTAATAATTGATGACGGTGCGCAAAAATTTTATGTTACGGGAGATACGCTTTATAATGAGAGGATATTTGATGATATCAAAGAAGATATAGACGTTGTATTTTTACCGATAAACGGTGTGGGAAATAATATGAACGCGGAGGACGCCGCGCGGTTTGCAAGACGCATTGGCGCTAAAAAAGCGGTCCCGTTGCATTGGGGATTGTTTGATGATATTAATCCGGCTGTATTTGACTGCCCCGTTGCGGTTATACCGGATTTTTACAAAGAAATCAATATTAATGAAAAATAATTTTATATTAAGCTGAAAGGAGATTGTCATGGTATACGATTTTAAAGTAAAAGGTCATGTAAAACCGAAGCATTCAAGAGAAATAAAAAAGTCAAAAATCGGGATCGGTCTTGAAAAGCTGGATCGAAATTTATATGACCCGGCAAAGTGTTATGACGCTATCGGTAATTTGGGGGTCAAATGGGTAAGGATTCAATCAGGCTGGATGAGAACAGAAAAACAAGAAGGTGTTTATGATTTTTCGTGGCTTGATGATATTGTTGATAATCTCATAAAACAGGGAACAATACCATGGATGTGTCTTTGCTACGGGAACCCGCTCTATACCGAGTCCGCAAAAAATTATTCCGGTGCAATCGGAGTCCCTCCGATATTTTCCCAAAGAGAAAAAAAGGCGTGGCAAAATTATGTTTGTGCTGTCGTAAAGCATTATGAAGGGCGTATAAAGCATTATGAGGTGTGGAATGAGCCTGACGGACTTCATTGCTGGAAGCATGGTGTAAATGCAAAGGAATACGGAGAATTTGTTTTGGAAACGGGAAAGGTGATCAAGGAATGTGATCCCGATATAATGGTATTCGGGGGAGCGTCGTGCTCACAAAGTGTCGGATATTTAAACGATATGCTTGCTGTAGGTTGTTATAAATACATGGACGCGTTTACATATCATAATTATGAAGTGGGCTCTTTTGAAGAAGGAGTGGAGGAGTATGTCAGCAGCTGTAAAGCGGTTGCAGACCTTTACAAGCCCGGTATTAAAATTATACAGGGGGAAACCGGCGCGCAGTCCCGTCCCGACGGAAAAGGCGCAGTGAAAGACGCAAACTGGAATGAAGCAAATCAGGCAAAGTTTGTCGCGCGCAGAATGATTATGGATATTATCAGCGGCGCGTATTTTACATCATATTTTTCAACAGTCGATATGTATGAAAACCTTACGGGAAGCAATACCGAAATAACCGAGAGCATGTATGGATTTTTTGGAGTTATGAGAGAGGAAATGAAGGATAACAAACCAACAGGTGTATATACACCAAAACCAAGCTACAAGGCTTTGCAGACAGTCTGCTCGATATTTGAGGGAGATTATGAAAGAGTTAACGCCCCCATCGGATTTGCATATCAGAATGCTGAAAAAATAGGATTATTCTATGCATATAATGATGACTATCCTTATAGAATGACCGACACAAATAAAACAATTTATGCATCCTTTAAAAGAGAAAACAATTCATATGCTTTTGTATATTGGAAAGCAGCCGATATTACCAAACAATCCTATTCATCAACCGTCACTTTAGAAGCATACGGGATGCCGGGGGATATACAGCTTATCAATAGTGTGACGGGTGAAATATATGACGTCTGTGAGGAGTCGATCGAACGGGGAGAAAATGGGAAAATCATATTAAGCTCATTACCGTTTACAGATTATCCGCTGATTTTGACTTTCGGAGATTTTATAAGATAACAGGAGAAAAAAATGAAGGTAAGAGATATAAAAACATTTGTTGTTGACTGTTTCAGAACAAATTGGGTATTTGTTAAGGTTTATACCGATGAAGGAATTGACGGTGTAGGTGAGGCAACTCTTGAATATAAGGAAAAAGCACTGCTGGGAGCTGTTGAACACATAAAGGAATATCTTGTGGGAAAGGATCCGCGGGATATTGAAAAGCATTGGCATTTGATATATAGGGACGCGTATTGGAGAGGCGGAGCCGTACTTATGTCAGCATTGTCCGCGGTAGAGACGGCGCTGTGGGATATACTCGGAAAAAGCCTTGGCGTTCCGGTTTACCGTTTGATGGGCGGAAAGGTGAATGAAGAGGTAAGGATTTATGTCAACGGGTGGTTCGCGGGTGCAAAAACACCTGAAGAATTTGCGGAAAAAGCAAAAATTGCCGTACAAAAGGGTATTACTGCAATGAAATGGGATCCTTTTGGTAAATCATATCTTGAAATATCAAATAAGGCTTTAAATACCGCTTTGGAATGTATTTGGCAGGTGAGAAGCGCCGTAGGAAATTCTGTTGATTTATTGATAGAGGGGCACGGAAGATTTAATATTCCGACTGCTGTAAAGATAGCAAAAGAGCTGGAACAGTTTAAACCGATGTTTTTTGAAGAGCCTGTTCCGCCTGATAATCTTGACGCCCTAAAGGCTGTAAGGGATAAATCCCCCGTTGCCATAGCTTGCGGGGAAAGACTTTATACAAGATGGGATTATACGAAATTGTTTGATTTGATGGCAGCTGACTATATTCAGCCCGATATTTCCCATGCGGGAGGGATTATGGAGTTAAAGAAGATCGCGGCTGAAGCGGAATGCCGCTATATTCCTTTTGCGCCTCACAATCCATCGGGGCCTGTCGCGAATGCGGCAACATTGCAGCTGGCGGCAAGCTGCCCCAATTTTTCAATACTTGAGATCATGTATTCCGATGTGGAATATCGAAAAGATATAACAACGGAATTTCTTGAATACAGGGACGGCTTTATAAAAATCCCGGATAAGCCGGGATTGGGTATTGAAATAAATGAAGAGGAGTGCTTGAAGCATCCGTATCAGCCGCATACGCTGAGGCATTATACAGGTGCTTTGACGGATATACGGCCTGCGAAAACAGGATTTTATTTCTAAATTTATACCGCATTACGCGGCGGAAGGGAGATAAATTATGAAAAAATTTGAAGTGTCGGGGCATGAGCCGAGCTATTTGCCGGAGGGCGAGTGGGAGCTGGTTTGGGCGGATGAATTTGACGGTACGGAGCTTGACAGGACAAAATGGGATTTCAGGCTCAATTTTTGGGGTAAGCCTTTTGACGCATATACCGATCAAGGAATTGTTCTGGACGGACACAGCCATATTGAATTACATAGGACTGAAAGAAACGGCTGTTATGTTTCGCCGCAATTGCAGACAGGGTCAAACTCATTTGACATACCGAAAAGCGGCACGGATAATCCCTGGGGACAGGATGAAATATGGCCGCTGGGAATTCTGCAGCAGCCTAAATTTGTCCATCGGTTTGGATATTATGAATGCCGCTGCAAATTCCAAAAGGATCCGGAGACGATGTGGAGCGCGTTTTGGATTCAGTCACCTTCAATAGGTACGAGATTTGAGCCTGAATGGTGCGGGATTGAATCTGATATTATGGAATATTTCCATGTTGGTGAAGCCACGACAGGTAATATTATGGGAGGTTATGGAAAACAATTAAAAAATGAAGGCAGGGTTCGCTATAAGCTGGATGAAGCGGCGGACGGCTGGCATTATTTTGGAATGGATTGGCAGCCTGAAGGATATGTTTTTTATTGCGATGGCAAAGAAGTATCGCGTTGCAGCGAAAATGTATCGAAGGTACCGCAGTTTATTTTACTGACCACAGAGGTTCAGGGCTATCGCTATTCCAAACCGAATATAGTCAAGGGAGAATTTGTGGACGACGCTTTTATTGTTGATTTTGTAAGGGTATTTGACAAGATAAAATAAGAGCAGGCGCGAAAGACCGGCGGATTTTGGATATGGAAAGGATATGTAAATGAAAACAGTGCTTATAACAGGCGCCTGCATAAACACAGGCGTCGCGATTGTGGAAAAATTTGCTTCTGAAGGCTGGAATGTCGTTTTTACGGGCAGAAGCGATGCAAAGGTTAAAGAAGCTCTGAAAGGATATAAAGATAAATTCCCGGACGCCGACATTAAAGGCTACAGCCTTGATTCACTTCTGGATGACAGAACAGTGGATGAAAAGGCTGTTGCGGAGTTATTTTCCGACCTTGACGAAAAAGGGATATTTATTGATACTCTTGTTTTGAATGCGGCGGATCAGGGACTTGGGATCACGGCGCTTAAAAACCCGCTCACCGATTTTATGCGCGTCATAAACACAAATGTGGTGTGGAATTATTGTCTTTCGGAGTATGCCGCGAGGCGTATGATAAAAAACGGCGGCGGGAATATTATTTTCATAAATTCGAATACGGCGTACAGGGCGATCCCAAACAGGATCGCGTACTCAGCGTCAAAAGGCGGTCAGTTGGGGATGATGCGGGCAATGGCGCTTGATTTCGGGAAATATAATATAAGGGTGAACGCGGTGCTTCCGGGCATGATAAGGACCGACCGGTGGGAGAAGGATCCTGAATATTATAAAAATGTGCCGTCAAGATTTACGCCTTTAGGCGACGTTGCCTGCGGCAGTGATATTGCGGATGCTGTGTGGTATTTTGCGGCCCACGCGCGGAATACAACCGGAGCGGAGCTCGTTGTTGACGGTGGGAATATGATACAGCTTTATCCGGATTTAAAACGAAAATAATACCTTGCATAAAGAATATACGTAAATAAGTGGCTGTGACAGAAATCCTGCACGGCCACTTGTTTTTTCTAATTGGAGTGATATAATTTAAATAGAGTCGACAAACACTCAAAAATCTGATATAATAAAAAGAGACGAAAGGGTGTTAAAGCATGGTAAAATACAACAAGGAATTTAAAGAGGAAGCCTTGATGCTTTCTGATGAAATAGGGATAAAAAGAGCCGCGGAGCAGCTTGGGCTGTCTTACTACACGCTTGCTGACTGGCGCAAGCTGCGAAAAAGAGCTAAATCGAACAGCGTATCAGATAGTACGGAAGTGAGCAGGCGAATGAAGGAACTTGAGCAGGAAAATGCTGAATTGCGCAGAGCCAATGAGATATTGAAAGATGCGCTCGGTTTTTTCGCAAAAGACCGGAAGAAGTAAGGGGCAGCGAACGTCATGTGTTCGTGTTCAATTATCGCTGCAAATATCCTGTTAACAGAATGTGTAAGGCTCTTAATATCAGCGAGTCGGGATACTATCGCTGGTTAAAGAATAAGGATAAGCCTACAAAGCAGCAGCTTCTTCTGGTCGAAATCCGAAAAATTCTTAAAGAGTATCCGGATAATGATAACTATGGGTCGCGCCGTATGCACACAGCATTGGCACAGAGAGGGATTCATGTCAGCGTAAGGACAGTGTACAGAGCAATGAAAGCTGGGGGATATATTCATAAATACCGAAAGCCACATGGCATAACAAAGGCAACGACGGAAACTCAGGAAAGAGAAAATTTAATAAAAAGAGATTTCAAGTCGGATGCACCCATGACAAAGTTGCTCAC